>NZ_JBLNKY010000001.1:0-1121399 GCF_048158655.1 Flavobacterium algoriphilum | reverse complement strand
AAAGCATAATTAACATGAGAACCTATAAAGCAAAAAACAGTAGCAAAAACATTTTTGCTACTGTTTAATATTTAATTTTATCTAATAATCTGTATTGTTTTTTCAGGACGGGACAAAAAATCGGTATTTATTTTGTCAACTCCAATTTTTCTGCAAAATAATCGCAAAAATCTTTCATCGTGTCCGCCATTTTCTCGTCATCAGTGGCACGTTTAAAAGTTTCAGACATCGCTACCAAAGTTTGATGAAAGAAAATTTTCATTTCATCAACCGGCATGTCTTTTGTCCATAAATCAATTCGCATCGTTTCTTTTTCTTTACTATCCCAAATGGATAACATTATAGCCTTCGCTTCCTCCTGATCTACTCCGCCGTCCTGTGCAGACCACATTAATTTTTCCGGAACACGGTTATCGTCTAATTCGATTAGAAACTTAATTTCTGAGGTATTTTGATTTGACATTACTTTTTAGGTTTGTATTTTGATTTCACAAATATTTCTTTAGCATCGGTTTTCAACAAATTAGCTATGGGCACTTCATTATTTTTCATGTAAGATCGCACCATTTGCCAGCCTATCCAGGCACCAACTTGTCCTGGTGATTCATTATCAATTTCCAGATAAAATTTAGAAAATGGAGCAGCATTAATAAATCGTGGTATTAACTTTTGATCATCGCTGTACAGCATTTCTTTTTCAATAAAATAACGCCACATGTAACTTTCATTTTCTTCACACCATTTTATTTGTTCAGGAGTATATCCCATTTTTTCTGCATCACTATAATTTGGCAAAAGTAAGTCTTTTAAATATAATTGTTTGCCAAAATAAATCATTTGACTCAGCAAATTCTTATCTGTAACCGGTGCAATTTTACGAGAAGAAAAGCTCGAAACTACATCGGGCATCATTTGTCTTTCTTCAAAATTTTGTTTTATATAATTTGGAAATTGATAAAATCTATGATTTTTACCTAAATACAATTCGAGCGAAATAATAACCAGACTATCTGTATAAATAACTTTATTCTTATAATCCATTTCAGAGATAACTGTAATAACTTTTGGCACTTTAGTTTGGGGAAAATAATATTTAATATGTTTAAAAAGCGACTCTAATTCAACTTTTACGGATTCAAAATTAGCATACTTTTTTTGAACTTCAGTATATAATTCTCTCCAGATTGGATCCTGCATTTTATTCAACCAAACGCTATTGTCATTCCCTTTAGGAAAAAAAAAAGGAAAGGCTGCCTTTACTTTTTCTAAATCTTTCGGAGAAGTTTCAAAAAATATTTTATCAAAGCGGGCTACTTTTACTTCTAAAGGAATTACTGAAACGGTATTTTCTATCTTATTTTTTTTTTTACAGGATAAAAAAAAGAGACAAAAGACTACAAAAAATAGATTTTTTTTCATATTAATTAATTAAATTTGCCGCCTACGAACAAAGGAAACGAATGCGCTACTAATTCAGTTTGCAAATATACATTCCTGCTTTTTAAACGTAAACTATTATGACTAAAAAAAGTACAATTGAAGTTGAAAAAGTAAATACTCATATAGTAAATTGGTTAAAAACTTATGCAGAAAATGCAAAAGTTAACGGATTTGTCATAGGAATTTCGGGAGGAGTAGATTCAGCAGTTACTTCTACATTATGCGCACAAACCGGATTACAAGTCTTATGTGTCGAAATGCCAATCCATCAGCCGCATAGCCATGTAACTCGCGGTCGCGAACATATTGAACAATTAAAAAACAGATTCCCAAATGTAACAAGTGTTCAAGCTGATTTAACTTATGTTTTTGAAAGTTTCAAAAACATAGTTCCTGACACTATTGACACACACAAACTTCACTTATCTCAAGCCAATACTCGTGCCCGTTTACGAATGACCACATTGTATTATTTTGCAGGGATTTATGGATTATTAGTTGCTGGTACAGGAAATAAAGTAGAAGATTTTGGTGTTGGATTTTACACTAAATATGGTGATGGCGGAGTAGATTTGAGTCCTATTGCTGATTTATTAAAATCTGAAGTTTATAGTTTGGGAGCTTATTTAGAAGTTCCGGATTCAATTTTAAAAGCATCTCCATCTGACGGATTATTTGGTGATGAAAGAACAGATGAGGATCAGCTGGGAGCCAGTTATGATGAGCTAGAATGGGCAATGAATGAGGATGAAGCAGGGAAATCAGCAAATGATTTTACTAATAGAGAAAAGGTGGTTTTTGAAATTTACAAACGATTAAATACTGCCAACAAACACAAAATGAATGCTATACCAGTTTGTTTGATATAAAAACTCTAAAAAAAATCATATTTTATATTGATTTTCAATTAATTACAGAATTTTTTTATTAAATTTACTATCCAAAAGATAAACAACACTTAAATAAAATTAAATACCATGATTAAAGTATGTTTAGCCGACAATTATCCCGTAGTCCATTTTGGAGTAAAATCTTACTTTAAAGACCACGCAGAAATATCAATAGTTGCCAATGTAGGTAATTTTTTGATGGTTCGGGATATACTGCTTACCAAAGAGATTGATGTATTAATATTGGATTTGGAATTAGAGGGGCTTTCAAGCATTTTCGAAGTAAAATCTGTTTTGAAAAACTTTCCAAAAACAAAAATTATTATATTCAGTGGTCTTTCTGAACAAATTTATGCACCAAATGCTATAAAAGCTGGAGTTTCAGGATTTATTCATAAAAAAGAAAAACTTGAAACTTTAGGAATTTCAATTATCAAAGTACATCAAGGAAAGATAATCATTAACGAAACCGTTAAGAAAAACCTAGCATTAATTGCAAAACAAAGTAAGAGCGAACGATTGTATCGAAAGCTTTCTAACCGTGAGGTAGAAGTATTACGCTATTTAAGTGATGGAAAAAAGAATCATGAAATAGCCGAAATTCTAAAACTCAACGAAAAAACAATTAGTACTTACAAATTAAGATTACTAACAAAACTGAATGTTACTAATTTAGTAGATTTAGTAAACAAGGCAAAAACATTAGAAATTGTTTAGTAGCCACTAGACATACCTCTACCTATTTTTTTTGAAAACAAATGGATATGTAAAAAATCCATTCATAGACTCTGTATTATCTGAATTCACTTCCGATTAATCCAGAGTTTTTTTATGCTAAAAATGGAGTAAAACTATATTCCGTTAATGATAGCGCACTACTACCCTTCCCAATTTTTTTGAAAATTTCCCTCTCAGCTCGATATAATTCATCACTAAAGATAGTGACTCTACGTTATCCGAATCTGGTTCATTAGATACGGAATTTTTTAACTCTTCTATGATTTCACTAAGCAAAAACCATCTTAAAGTAAGTAATGTGTCCGAAACATCCTGATTTAACATTTCTTCTTTGGTCTTAGGAAAAATATTTTGACCTACCCAATTATGGAGTACATTTTTCTCATCCTCCATAATGATATTAGTAACTTCATCTGGAATAGCTGATTGAAAATGATTTATATATTTTTCAAGTCCAGAATCCTCATTTTGCAAATAATAATCGATTAAATCTTTATAAATTTCTCTAAATATAGGACTTGCAAATTCTACTTCGTCATCTTGCAAACTCAAATATATTTTTTGAAAAACTTTTAATTCTTTAATTTCAATGACATCTATAATTTCTCCATCACTATTGGACTTTAATAAAACTTCTTCAAAATTTTCAGTTTTATTACCATAAAGTAAAAGGATTTCAATTATTTTACGTTCAAATCGATACAGAGAATCCACTTTATCCGTCTCGACTGTATCTTCATTTTTAATATAGTCAAAAGCATTTTGTAATTGCTCCTGTTTTTGTTTTTTCCCAACTTCAACAAAATCTTTTTGTACCAATTGTGCTAAAGTACTCAGCAAAACTTGCTCAGAAATATCCATGATTCGGGAACATTCCTGAATATAAATTTCGCGTTGTATTCTATCTGGAATTTTCGAAATACTTACTACCATATCCCGAATTAAATCTGCTTTTTTAATGGGATCATTCTTGGCTTCATTCATCAAAAGCGATGCTTTGAACTGAATGAAATCTTTAGCATTATTTTCTAGATATAAAACTAATTCATCATAGGATGTTTTTTTGGCAAAACTATCAGGATCCTCTCCATCAGGAAAAGTACACACTTTTACATTCATTCCCTCCTCCAGAATCAAATCGATTCCTCGAATAGAAGCACGTAAACCTGCTGCATCTCCATCAAAAAGGACAGTAACATTCTTTGTCAATCTGTTTATTAAACGGATTTGATCGGGTGTCAAAGCTGTTCCAGAAGAAGCAACCACATTCTCAATTCCAGCTTGGTTGAACTGAATCACATCCGTATATCCTTCTACCAAATAACAATTATTGAGCTTAGCGATTGATTGTTTGGCTTGAAAAATACCATAAAGAACTTTACTTTTATGGTAAATATCACTCTCCGGAGAATTCAGGTATTTTGCCGATTTTTTATCATTAGTAAGAATACGACCTCCAAAACCAAGTACTCTTCCTGACATACTTTGTATCGGGAACATTACACGACTTTTAAAACGGTCAAATGGTCTGTCTTCTCTAGCGATTGTTAAACCTGTACTTTCCAAGAATTCTAATTTATATCCTTTTCCTAAAGCTTCTTTTGTAAAAGCATCCCAGGTTTCGGGAGAATAACCTAAACCAAATTTCTTAATAGTTTCATTAGTAAAACCTCTTTCTTTAAAATAAGAATATCCAATAGCTTTGCCTTCATCAGAGTTTAAAAGCGTATTATGAAAATAGGTTTTCGCAAATTCCGAAACCAAATACATGCTTTCCCGAACATCAGTATTGGCTTTCTCCTCATCTGTTTGTTCCGTTTCTTCAATTTCGATATTATATTTTTTGGCTAAATAACGAATCGCTTCCGGATATGTAGACTTTTCGTGTTCCATCAAGAAAGCCACAGAGTTACCTCCTTTTCCCGAACTAAAATCTTTCCAAATTCCTTTGGCAGGAGAAACCATGAACGATGGAGAGCGCTCATCAGAAAAAGGGCTTAATCCCTTGAAGTTACTTCCTGCGCGCTTTAATAGCACAAAATCACCAATAACCTCCTCTACACGAGCAGTTTCGAAAACAGTATCTATAGTGGCTTTTGAAATCAATTTATTTATTTTTGAAGTCCAAAGTTACAACGTTTAGTTTTACTAATTATCGGAAGTTTCAATAAAATTAACTGTAATAATACAACTCAATCATTCCGTTCGATAATTTAAAAAAAACAGATTTACTCATTTGTAAATAACAAAACATTTTCTCCTTGCAGAAGAATTTATTTAAAAAAAATCTTTAATTTTTACAAACTTTTATTTATGGCAAAATAAACGTTATTTTGTATTTGATAACCCCAATCAAAATGGCAATTTATTGCCGTATAATAAATTACTTAAAAAAAAACCTATGCCATTATTAAAAAATAAAAAAAAATTAAGAAAATTATTTGATAACATGGATTTTTTACAAGATTTCAATAAAATTCTATTATTTGTTTCGGAAATATGCCAAGTTCCATATTCTTTTATTTCATTTAATGATGTAGTTGGACAAACTGTTAAAGCAAAAATAGGTGTGACTTTTACAACCGTACCTCATAATATAGCAGCGTTTAATGAGACTATTATTCGTGAAAATAAAATCACTATAGTTTCAGGCTTTAATAAAAGTATTTGTAATCCATCCGACAATTTAAATTCATTAGAAACCCATTTAGATTTTTTTGCAGGACTTCCTATTTGCATCAATGAGAATTTAGTCATGGGAACTTTTTGCATAATGGATTCAAAACCTAAAAAACTCTCTCCAATACAATTAAAGACCCTAGACCATGCTGTATTACAAATTCAGTCTTTATTGAAATTGCATATTCAAAATGAAGAGTTACGCCATAAAATCAAAGAAAAAGAAACTCAATTTCAATCTTTTATTGATAATTCAAAAGAAATTTTATATGAACTTAACCTTGACGGAATATTCACTTATGCATCTAAAAACTTAATTAGTTTTCTTGGTCATCAAACTGATGAAATTATTGGGAAAAATATTTCTTTATTTATACATCCTGAAGATATGGAAATGTGCATTAATCATTTGAATAATGTACTAGAAAATGGGAAAAGTGATAACGAAATGACTTACAGAATTTCACATAAAAAAGGACATTATCTATGGCATTCTACCAATTTGAAATTATTGATAAAAGAGGGCGAAAAAATTTATGTGGGCAATTGTAGAGACATAACTGAATATGTTGAAGCGCAACAAAAAATTGAAGTACAAAAAGAATTTTACGAAAAAATATTAGACAGGCTTCCAACAGATGTTGCGGTTTTTGACAGCAATCTTAGATATATTTATTTAAATCCAGCTGCTATTAAAAATGACCAACTACGAAAATTCATTATAGGAAAAAACGATTTTGAATATGCTAAACATACTGGTAGAGATGATGCATTTGCAAAAAGCAGACGTACCAATTTTTTACTAGCTTTAGAATCTAGGAGTAAAATTGAGTGGGAGGATACTATTGAACGTCTGGATGGTCAAAGAACGTATCACACCAGAAAATTCACTCCTGTTTTTGGGAACGATGGAGCCTTAGAAATGATGGTAGGTTTTGGTGTTGACATTACTGAAAGCAAGAGGATTCAAGAAGAAATACTCAAAAGCAGACAACTAACAAAAAGTATTATTCAAAATGTAGCTGTTGGAATTTTAGTTCAGGGACCTCAATCAGAAATACTAGAAAACAATAGAGCCGCTTGTGAAATGTTAGGTCTCACCGAGGACCAATTACTTGGCAAAACATCTTTTGACGAGCATTGGAAGGTAATACATCTGGACGGCACAAACTTCAAATCTGAAGAACATCCGGTACCACAGGCTATCCAAAAATTAAAACCAATAAATAATATCGTAATGGGTGTGTATCGTCCCATGTCTAATGATTTGATTTGGTTATTAGTAGACGCCATACCTGTATTCGGAGATTATGGGGAATTGCTGTATGTGATATGCTCTTTCAATGACATTACTGCACAAAAAAATGCCAAGGACGCTTTAAAAATCAGTAATGAACGTTTTGTGTATTCTATCAAGGCAACATCTGATGCTATTTGGGACTGGAATATGATTACTGATGAAATATTTGTTGGAGGAAGTTATTCTGTTCTTTTTGGGCATCACTTTGAGAATAACATTATAAAAAGGCAAGAGTACGAAAATTTTATATATCCGAAAGATAAAGTAGCCTACTTTGAAAGCATGGACAAGTTCATAAATGGAGATGTTAACAGATGGTCCGAGGAGTACCGTTATCTAAAATCAGATGGTACTTATGCTTATGTAAATGACAAAGCAGTAATGATACGAAATAATGACGGTAAGGCTATCCGCATGATTGGAGCCATGAGAGATATTAGTAAAAATAAAAAACTTACAGACCAATTAAAACTAAGTGAAGAACAATTTAAAGGTGCTTTTGAGAATTCTGCAGTAGGAATGGCTTTGATAAATATCGAAGGATATTTTATCGAAGTAAATGACAGACTTTGCGAAATGTTTGGTTACTCCAGTCAAGAAATGAAGTTCCTCAAATTCCAAGAAATCACCCATTATGAAGACTTAGCTCTTGATTTGGATTATAAAGAAAAATTAGACACCGGCAAGATCTCTAACTTCATTTCAGAAAAAAGGTTCATCCATAAAAATAATTCTATCGTATGGGCACACATGTCTGTTTCGACAGCAAAAAATAATGCGAATGAAATTAAGTATTATATAGTACAGATAATAGACATTACCGAAAGAAAAAAAATAGAGGACGAAAATAAATTACTAACCAAAGAAAACAACCGAAACAGAACCATTCAGCTTGACGAAGCCCGAAACATGTACCGTCTTCTTGCAGACAATACGGTTGACTTGGTTTGTTTGCATAATCTGGACACTACTTTTCAATATGTTTCACCCTCAATACAAAAACTCTTAGATTACGCTCCTGAAGAACTGTTAGGAAAATCACCCTTAAATTTAGCTCATCCAAGAGACTTAAAACGCCTTCAGGAGAATTTTAATCGTTTAATTTCTAAAAAAGACGATGAAAGTATAATTACTAGGTTCAAAGCAAGAAACGGAAATTATATTTGGCTTGAAACAAAAGTAAATTTAATTAAAAAAGAGGGACAAATAACTGGTTTTCAGTCAAGTTCTCGAGATATAACAATCCGAAAAAAGGAAGAAGAGGCTATTAAAAAAGCACTATTAAAAGAACGAGAATTAAACGAACTACGCATAAACCTGGTCTCTACTATTTCTCACGAATTCAGAACCCCAATGACTACCATAAGAACGAGTGCTGAATTAATTTCTATGTACTTAGAAAACCAGAATTTAGAAAATGGAGATCGTTTACAAAAACGAATTACTATTATTACAGAAGAAATTGACCGAATTGTTGAATTAATGAATGCAGTGTTAACAATTTCAAAAGAAGATTCTGGAAAAACAAACTTTAATCCTACCAAATTCGATTTAAAACAAATTTGTCTTGAAATAATTGACACCTACTATCTCGATGAAATACACCATCCAAAGGTTATGACAAGCTTTTCTGGTGAAATTTTTACTGTTATTGCTGATAAAAAATTAATGGAGTATTCTATTTTTAATATATTAAATAATGCTTTTAAATATACTAAAGGTGAGGAAAACATTAATCTAAATCTTTTTACAATTGATGGTATTGTTGTACTTGAAATTATTGATTTTGGAATTGGTATACCACATCACGACCAACACAAACTATTTAACACCTTTTTCAGAGCGAGTAATACCGATGGTTTTCAAGGTACTGGATTAGGTCTTTATATAGCAAAAACGTTTGTCGAGAAAAACTCAGGCACCATCCAATTAGAAAGTAAGCTAAGAAAAGGAACTAAAATAACAATGCATTTTCCACTACATAATTAAGTTATACTTCGCTAAAAAGAAGTACTGATCTCTGTAAAGGGCAGTACAAAACTGTTTTCATTTATAAGTACATTGCGAAGAGCTACTGGAATTCAATAAAACAATCTAACCTATTATCTATTAACAATTAAGTTATGTTTCTAGTTTGATTGTATTTTCCTTACTATCAATCATAAACTTAGAAATAAAAATTATGGCAAAAGAAAGATTTTTTTTAGAAATTAAGATTTCATTAAAACCATACTTTCCTATATTTATAATGATTTTATAAGAATCTTTTTTAATACGACAAACTACAATTAGAGAAATTGTAATAAAGAATAATTTCAAAAAATAAAAAATAGAATTCATAGGAGATGAAATCAATTTATATGATAAAATTAAAAAAACTAACAACATAATATTAGTACTAAAATCTCTATTTTTTACCAGTCTGACACTTGAAATTTGATTTAAATAAAAACTTAATTTTTCATTTTTAAAAACAACTTTTGAATCTGAAATTATAAAAAGAGGATTTTCCTCTAAAATTTTTTCGCGTTCAGTTCTAGTTGTAAAATTTTTATTCATGTTTTCGCTAATCGAATTAAATTTAAAAATTCTTACCAAAACAGCTTACATCCTACTAAATTATAATTTATTGCCCCCAATAAACATCTAAGCAAGCTGCTAGGTAAGAAGAACCCAAATCATTCTGTAAAAATATATTATCAATTTATATTTAATTCTTTTTTAGCTTATAGCTTTAAAAAAAATACTAATACTTTATATTTTACTAGAAATTTATTCAGTTAGAAATATTTTAAAAAAAAAACAACTTAAAAATCCTAAAACAAAGGATTTAGAGGCAATTCTTCTTTTAAAAACAAATATTTAATATACAAATAGAAATAATCGAAATTAATCCGATCCCAACAATAAACAATGCAACTATGTGTAAATCGTTTTCCAATAATACCTTCTTACTATCTGACAATAATTCATTTAATTCATCCCAAACAGATTCAGAGGGTCTAATTCTCATTATTTTATTTTTCTTTTTAAATAATTTTATTAATTCTAAAGAAAAATAGGTTATCTATTTAGATTTAATAAATTTTTAAGAATAATTTAAAAAAATAAACTTATAATTTAAAATAATAAAAAAAACACTCTTTTAAAAGTGTTTGCCTCTATTAATTTTATAGATTAAAAAAATTACTTTTAATAAGGGATGATTATTGAAGTAAATATTTACAATAGGCACAAAAAGGATTAATTTTCATTTTGGATTAATTTTATATAATCCCTAGGAGTAACATTAAGATAGAATTTGAAGCTTGTAGAAAAATAAGAAAACGAACTAAATCCGGTTTGATCAACGAGGTATTGAATATTTTTTTCTCCTAAATGAATAAGTTCAATCGCATAATCTAATTTAAACTCTCTAATATATTGACTGGCATTTTTATTTGTAAGTTTTCTGACTCTTTTATCTAATGTTGATTTACTTATAAAAAGCTGACTAGACAATTCGTTCATGTCAATCTTTATTTTTAGGTGTTTTACAAGAATTTCATTTAATGAGGTTAAGAAATCTTTTTCGGATAATTTAATGGTAACCTTTGAAAAGGGATCAGGAGTATGTTTTTTTTCTATACTTTTTTTAAGTTCAATTACATTTTTAATTTTATATATCAATTCCTTTACGTTAAATGGCTTCATTATAAAATCATTGACTCCATTTTCTAACTGTTTAAATTTTATTTCATCATCCATATTTGCAGTAATTACAATAAACGGAATGGTTTTAAATTTAATATTTTTTCTAATTTTTAAAAATAATTCTCCTCCACCCATAATTGGCATCATTAAATCACTTATAATTACATCTGGTATGTTTTTTTCTAAATACTTGAGACCTTCAGCTCCATCTTTTAGCCAATTCACCTCGAAATCACTTAGAATCAATAACTCCAAAATAACGCTTCCTAAAGCCAAATCATCTTCAATTAAAACTATTTTTAATTTGTACTTTTCCATTTTACTAAATTAACAATTTCTATTTTAATCAAACCGCTTTTATTTTAAACTATCAGTAATTAAACAAGTATACTATTTTAATTAAAATACTTTTATAAACTAATCTAAGTAAAATTGTCAAATTAAATAAAAACCATTTAACATATTTATAAAAGATTAGCAATTCTTTTATAAGGTATCGCTCCAAACAATGAAAAATTTTACTGGTAATTTTTCATTGATATTGAAGTTACCCAAAATAATGTATTACAGTATTTGGTGTAAATTATGGAATGGATGGATGTTATATTCTCCATATCGTAAAAGATTCTATCGATTATTACAAAGGAAATAAGCCCTTTTAACAACTCCTTTTCAGACAAAGAAATTGAAATACAAGTAATCGATTTCGGAATTGGAATTCCAGAAAATAAAATCAATAATTCTTTATCCTTTTTAATAAAGGCTTTAAATCCAAAAACGTTAATTGAGTTAAGGTCTATTTTCAGCAATTACAAAAAATTTATAGATTTTTTTTTAAGCAGAAGAATCTAACTATAAAATAGATAAACCTTTATAATAAAAATATTTTTTCTTTATGAACAAAAATAAAATTCTCTTAGTAGATGACGAATTGAATTTAAGAGAAACTATAAAGGAACTCCTTACTTATCAAAATTATGACGTCAAAACTGCTTCTAACGGTCAAGAAGCCTTAAATTTATTAGAATACTGGATACCAGACTTAATTATATGTGATATAATGATGCCGGTGATGGATGGAAACACATTGCATGAAATAATTAAAGAAACTGAATCTTTAAATCCAATACCTTTTATTTTTTTGACTGCCAAAAAAGAAACTGATCTGATAATGAAATGCCTTCTGGATGGCGTTGACGGCTTTGTATCCAAACCATTTAAAATAAAAGAACTAATAACTGTAATACAAACCAAAATAGAACGTTTTGAAAAAATAAAGAATGTTCAAAATAATTTATATATAGGCAAAAAAAAATATTTTGTACATGAAATTAATACGCCTCTCTATGGAATTTTAGGGTCGATTGACCTTCTAATAGAGAATGAAGAAATCCTTGATAAAAAAGAAATTTTAGAATTTTATGACTCAATTAAAACATCAGGAGAACGATTGAATAGAACCATCCAAAACCTAATTCTTTATGAAAATACAAAAAACAATACGATTGATTTTAACGATACTTCAAGTACCGAAATATTAAAAACATTCATTGATACAAAAACAAAAATTTTTCAAATTTATAAAAATAAAGAAAAAACAATCCATTTTGAAGTCGAAGAAGGGCGAATAAAAATAAGTAACAAAAACTTGTCTTTTATCCTTTTTGAATTAATCGACAATGCGTTGAAGTTTTCTCCAGATAATAAAGCCATAATCATATCTGGCAAACGCTTAAATGATGAATATTATGAACTAATCATAAGAGATTTTGGAATTGGATTTAGCGAACAAGAATTAAAAAAAATAGGAGTAACTCAACAATTCAATAGAGAAGCAAGAGAACAACAAGGATTAGGGCTCGGTCTTTTTTTAAGTAAAAATATTATTGAAAAATCAAATGGAGTTTTTACAATTATTTCAAATAAAATTGAAGGTACAAGTATAAAAATATTTCTTCCTAATGTATAGGCCTTACATTTTTAACTAAATTATTAACAGGCTTTACCAACTAAGCAGATTACTTTCATTTCTTGATTGCAGATTCAAATATTAGATTCCTGATACTAATAAATTACTTCTATTAGCTAGACGAGATGGATTGCAAAAAGGTTGCGTGAAGATTAAAAAAAATAATTTTAAAAAATAAATCTCAAAAATTTAAAACAAGAAAAGTGAGATTCATCCTTAATCGGAATGACAAAACAAGACTATTTTTTTCTTTCAATAACATAATTCACCATCAAAATCAACGCATCTTTAAACTCCGAATCAGGATAATTATCTAGAAGCAGAAGTGCTTCTTGCTGGAATTCTACCATTTTTTGTTCTGCATAAAGCAACCCGTTATTGTTTTTCACAAAAGCAATGACTTCTTTGACGCGTTTTTTATCTTTATTATGGTTTTTAATGGAGTTAATCAACCAACTTTTTTCTTTGGAAGTACACGAATTCAAAACATGAATAAGAGGCAAAGTCATTTTCTGTTCTTTGATGTCAATGCCTGTTGGTTTACCAATGGCATCATCTGTATAATCGAACAAATCATCTTTTATTTGAAAAGCCATTCCAATGAGTTCTCCAAATTTTCGCATGTTTTCCACCTGCACTTCATCTTCAATAACTGATTTTGCACCAAGCGCGCAACAGGCAGCAATGAGTGTGGCTGTTTTTTTTCGAATGATTTCGTAGTAAATATCTTCTGTGATGTCAAGTCTTCGGGCTTTTTCTATTTGGAGTAACTCGCCTTCACTCATTTCGCGAACGGCGACAGAAATAATTCGAAGTAAATCGAAATCACCATTATCAATTGAAAGTAACAATCCTTTGGATAACAAATAATCCCCAACTAGAACTGCAATTTTGTTTTTCCAAAGTGCATTGATAGAGAAAAAACCTCTTCTTCGATTGCTGTCATCAACAACATCATCATGAACTAATGTAGCAGTATGAATAAGCTCAATAACACAAGCTCCTCGATAAGTTCTTTCGTTTACAATACCTTCCGAAACCATTTTGGCAGTTAGAAAAACAAACATGGGACGCATTTGTTTTCCTTTTCTGTTTACGATATAATAGGTAATTCTATTTAACAAAGCCACATTTGAGGTCATCGATTCGTAGAACTTTTTTTCAAAAAGTTCCATTTCATTGAAAATGGGCTGTTTTATTTTAGAGGTGACATTCATTAGATTTCAAATATACTATTTTAAATAAAAATCTCTATCTATTTCCTGTAGTTATATGTTTTTTTTACTCAATTTCTATTTTAAATTAATTTGAATTTTAGTTCGGTTTCGTGAGAAAACATAATAATTATGACAATTAAAATTTAGAGAGTAACTACACATTAAACATTTACAAAAGTATGAATAGCGCTCTTATAGAACTAAACTTATGAAACGATAATTATCTAGATGATTTTTTGTATTTTTATATCTTATTTATCCCCCATTTAAACCTTTTATGCTTTTACAAATCAAAGCTTTAACCAAAACCTATTTATTATGAAAAAGAAAATTTTATTATTTGGAATGATTTTGAGTATTCTTGCATTCACAAGCTGTTCGCAAGACTCTAATTCTACAACTAAAGAAGCTGTTACCAGCAATGATGTCGCCGCAACTCAGAAAATGGATGATGCCATTGATGATGTTTCTCTTATTGCTGATAATCAATATGAAGTAAGTGAAGGCTCCACAACTGGAAAAAGTTATGGGAATTATTATTCAATTCTGCCAAGCTGCGCTACAATTAGTGATTTAGGCTCAACCGTTTCTGTTAGAGTCATAACTATTACTTTTGGAACTGCAGTTTCACCTTGCGTCTTTAGAGGCCATTCCCTAAAAGGACAAATTATTTTAACCCGAACTATTGGAACCACCTTTCCTAAAACCATGACCGTTACCTATAATAATTTTCACTTTAATGATAACAAACTAGAAGGAACATCAACTTGGAAAAGAGAAATGCTAGGTAGTGGGGAAAACTTACATCCTAAAACCACATTTACCATGACTGATATGAAACTAACCAGTACAACTGGAGTTTATACCCGTAATGGAGATCGCATAAGAGAAATGACTGCTGGGTTTACAACCCGTTTAAGTCCAACGGATGATGTATATAAAACTTACGGAACATTTACAACAACACATCCAAATGGGACTAATTTTACTTCGTTAATAGAATTAACGACTCCATTAGTTCATAAAATAGCTTGTAGTTTAATGTCCGTCCCTATGCCATTTCCTGTATCTGGAATTGTGAAACTTTCAAAAAATTCACACTACGCAACGATCGATTACGGAACAGGTGATTGTGATAATTTAGCCATGCTATCCATTGATGGTGGTACAGCAACACAAATTACTTTAGGTAATTAAAAGACTTCCCAATTATAATACAAAAAAGGAGTTCAAAATTGAACTCCTTTTTTATGCTTCTTTATTTGCCAGTTGTCCACAGGCAGCATCAATATCTTTTCCACGGCTTCGGCGTACTTTAACAACAATACCATTAGCTTCAAGTGCTTTTATATAGGCATTAATAGATTCTTCGGAAGCTTGTTGGAATTCTCCATCATCGATTGGATTGTACTCTATCAAATTAACTTTACAAGGAACATATTTACAGAATTTCACTAAGGCATCAATCGAAGCTTTATTATCATTGATGTCTTTCCAAACCACATATTCGTATGAGATTTTACTTTTAGTTTTTCTGTACCAATATTCCAATGATTCCCGTAAATCTGCCAAAGGAAAATTTTCACTGAAAGGCATGATTCTAGAACGAATTTCATCAATTGCAGAATGTAAGGAAACAGCCAACTTAAATTTCACTTCATCATCTGCTAGTTTTTTGATCATTTTAGGAACTCCCGAAGTTGAAACCATAATACGTTTGGGAGACATTCCCAAACCTTCTGGAGAAGTAATCATTTCGATTGCCTTCAACACATTATTGTAATTCATAAGCGGCTCTCCCATTCCCATAAAAACAATATTGGATAACGGATGATTGTAATACAAACGGCTTTCTTTATCGATAGCGATAACCTGATCATAAATTTCTGCAGGTTCCAGATTTCGCATTCTTTTTAATCGCGCTGTCGCGCAAAAATTACAATCCAAACTACAACCCACTTGGCTGGAAACACAAGCTGTTGTTCGCGTATTTGTTGGAATCAAAACAGATTCTACTACCAAACCGTCATGTAACCGAACCGCATTTTTCACTGTTCCATCTTCACTGCGCTGCATCGTATCTACTTTGATATGATTGATAACGAAGTTAGCTTCAAGCATAGTCCGAGTTCCTTTAGAAACATTGGTCATATCCTCAAAACTGTGCGCTCCTTTACTCCACAACCATTCATAAACTTGATTTCCACGAAAGGCTTTGTCGTTATTAGCCACAAAAAAATCACGTAATTGTTCTTTTGATAAGGCTCGTATGTCTTTTTTATCGATTTGCATGCTGCAAATTTAATGACAATTTGTTGATTTGTTGATTTGATAATTTGATAACTTTGCGTTCTATTGAAAAAAAAATAAAAAATGCATTTCATTTCCCAAGAATTAGAAGATTACATAGAACAACATTCTGAAAAAGAGCCACAATTATTGGCTGCTTTAAACAAAGAAACCTATCAAAAAATCTTATTACCAAGAATGTTGAGTGGTCATTTTCAAGGTCGGGTTTTGAGTATGTTATCCAAATTGATTCGGCCTGTGAATATTCTTGAAATTGGGACTTACACTGGTTATTCTGCTTTGTGTTTGTGTGAAGGAATGCAGGAAAACGGCACCCTACATACAATTGACATTAAAGAAGAGCTAGTTGATTTTCAGCGAAAACATTTTGATAAATCACCTTGGGCAAAGCAAATTTTCCAACATTTAGGAGAAGCAACGGATATCATTCCAACGGTTGACATGAAATTTGATTTGGTTTTCATTGATGCCGATAAAGAAAACTACCTCAACTATTTTGAATTGATTGTTCCAAAAATGAATAAAGGCGGAATTATCTTATCGGATAATGTCTTGTGGAGTGGTAAAGTTCTAGAACCGTTAAATTCTAAAGATTTGAGTACAAAAGTATTATTGGAATACAACAAATTGCTAGCAAATGATCCCCGAGTAGAAACGGTTTTATTGCCTATTCGCGATGGATTGACAGTGAGCCGGGTGCTATAACTTGGCGCACAATGCTCCATTCAAATAGTGCCAATTAAAAAAATTTATACTTTTTGGAAACAAATACCCAAGCCCTGATTATTTCCCGATTATTTTACTTTTTATAGGGATTCAGTGAATTTCATTTGGAACGAAAATTTTTTTTATCCGCTTTTTCAGCGGATAAAGATAGAAACAGCTCCAAAAGTGACTACTTATCTGTTCTAGGAAAATATTTTAATTGTGCTGCTCTGTATATCTTAAACATGAAGAATCCAAAAATAAATCCAACCAAATACCCCGTAAGAATATCTAATGGATAATGCAAACCTAGATAGATGCGGCTGTAGGCAAATATTAACGGCCATAAAAACAGAAAGCCGAAGTATTTGATTTTGTGTTTAAAATTGAAAAATAAAAAAGTAGCTACTCCCATAGAATTTACCGCATGTCCAGAGAAAAAGCTAAAGGAATTACGAAATTGAACCACGCGTATAAATGAATTTATTTCTGGATTATTACACGGTCGTAATCTTTGAAATCCATTTTTGAACAAATTAGCTGTCTGGTCGGTAATTGTCAACAAAACAGCTATAAACAAAAGGATGTACAGCGTTTGTTTTGCTCCTAATTTTTTATAAAGCACGTATGCTAACAGTAAAAATAATGGAATCCAATTGCTTTGTTTGGTAATAAATAGCCATAATCCATCATAGGTTTCAGAACCCAGACCGTTAAGAAAAATAAATAACTCAGTATCAAGAGACAGTATTTTTTCCAACATTACATTTGACGTTTTATCGGTCCTGTACTATCGTCAATTTCTTCTTTTGTTGGTTCTACTTGAGTTGTTGTTTCGCTCAAAAGATTGTCTTTGACCTTATTGATTTCTGACGTTATATTACTGGTCATATCGGTCAACGAGCTTGTATCTCCTAATAGATTATCTTTGGCTTTATTGATTTCTGCTGTAATACTCCCTCTTATATCGCTCAATGATTTTGTATCAAAACCATTAGCATCTGCTCCTTTTTGAATTTCACTTTTTATATCGTTAGTTGCATTTTTTATTTGCGCCATCGCTTTTCCCATAGTACGCGCTATTTCAGGCACTTTATCTGAGCCAAAAAGCATGAGTACAATAAACATTATAAAAATTAATTCACCTCCACCTATACCAAACATAATTTTAGATTTTTCTTGGATACAAATATATCAAATTTTGAATCGCAGTATTTTAATTTTTTCATAAAAAAAGACTCCATTTGGAGTCTTTTTGCTTTTATTTCAATTGATTAATCAAATTTTGATTTCACTTCTGTTTTTGGCCAACTATTATTGGTTATATCTACATCAGCGGTTTCAAGCTTTGGATCAATCTGAATTTTTTTAATTGCTTTTTCAGTGGAATATACTTTTTTGGCGGTATCATTATTTTTTCTCCAAATTTGAGCTGGATATTTGAAATTTTCAACTGTGCCATCTTCATAAGTAATTTCAACAATAATAGGCATCAGCATTCCTCCGGGTTTATTAAATTCAACTTCGTAGAAATATTTAGGTGTTTTTAGAGTGGAGCGTTCTTCTGGCGTAAATTTTTGGTCTACATATTCTGAAAGCAATTTTACTTCTTCTATCTTCAAAGCTTTCTTATCTGATACTTTTAATTCAGTGTTTTTATCTGAAACTAAATATACAAATGGACCTTTATCCAAACCAAAACGTCCTTTTCTCACTTTGACATCTTTTAAATCTGCCGATGGAGTTTCAGAAACATAATATTGTTTTACTTCATTGATACCAATATCAACGAAATCAGTAGAGTAAAACCAACCTCTGAAGAACCAATCTAAATCTACTGCCGAAGCATCTTCCATTGTTCTAAAAAAATCTTCTGGTGTAGGATGTTTGAATTTCCATCTATTTGCATATACTTTGAAAGCATAATCGAATAACTCTCTTCCCATAATGGTTTCTCTCAAAATGTTAAGTCCAGCTGCCGGTTTCCCGTAAGCATTATTACCAAATTGAATTATATTCTCTGAATTAGACATAATAGGCTCCAAGAATTTTTGATCTCCACTCATATAAGGAACAATTTTACTTGGAATTCCACGATTAGAAGGAAAATTAGTTCCTAATTCCTGTTCTGCCATATATTGCATAAACGAGTTCAATCCTTCATCCATCCAAGTCCACTGACGTTCGTCTGAATTAACAATCATAGGAAAGAAATTGTGACCAACTTCATGAATCACTACTCCCATCATTCCATTTTTAGTACGCTCGCTAGTCACTCCATTTTCGTCTGGACGACCAAAATTCCAACAAATCATAGGATATTCCATTCCTTGATCTTCTGCCGAAACTGACACTGCTTTTGGATAAGGATAATCAAAAGTATGCGAAGAATAGCTTTTTAAAGTATGCGCAACCGTTCTTGTAGAAGTTTCACCCCAAAGCGGATTCGCTTCTTTAGGATATAATGATTCAGCCATTACAACTTTAGTACTCAATTGTACGGCCATAGCATCGTAAATAAACTTTCTTGAAGTGGCTATACCAAAATCTCTGACATTTTTAGCGCTAAATTTCCAGGTTTTTTTCTTATTAGAAAATCCTTTTTCTGTAACTTCAGCCTCAGCTTGAGTTACAATAACAACTGGCTTATCAAATGATTTTTGAGCCAGTTCATATCTTTTTACCTGAGCAGCTGTAAATACTTCGCTTCTATTCATCAGCTCTCCTGTTGCATCCATAACATGGTCCGCAGGAACTGTAACATTTACATCAAAATTTCCAAAAGGTAAAGCAAATTCTCCACCTCCCCAAAATTGCATATTTTGCCAACCTTCTACATCATTATAAACTGCCATTCTAGGATAAAACTGAGCAATCACATACAATTTGTTTCCTTCTTTTTCGAATGGTTCGTAACCGGAGCGTCCACCATCTTGAATGTAGTTATTGATATTGTACCACCATTTAGTAGAAAATATAAATTTTTCACCTGGTTTAAGAGGAGTAACCAGATTAATACGCATCATGGTTTGATTGATGATATATGATAAAGAGGTTCCTTTTGCATCTTTTACATATTCAATGTTAAATCCACGTTCCAATCCTTTCTTCAAATATCGATTGGCAAACTTTTCAGCAGGTAATACTTGCTCAATCTTCTCATTTTCAGCTAAAGGTGATTGTGAGTTTTTTGCAGCCTGATTTTGATCTAATTGTACCCATAAATATTCTAAACTGTCCGGGGAATTATTATAATATGTTACCGTTTCAGATCCGCTCAACTTCGCATTCTTATCATCTAGCTCTACGTCTATTTTATAATCAGCTTGTTGCTGATAATAAGCCGGCCCTGGAGCTCCAGATGCTGTACGAAACATATTAGGTGTTGCTAATAAATCGTACATTTGGCTAAACTTGTTCGTATCGTACTTTTCTGATTGTTTTGGGGTTACCGTAGTGGTTTTTTCTTGAGCAAATAGAATTACTGGAAAAAGAAATAATAAAGTGATTTTTTTCATGTGTGGAATGCAAATTATTTTAGAGCGTGAAAATAATAATTTTTTAACAAATTTTATACATTCTATTAATATTTTAACATTTCACTTCTATTAGAATCGGTAAAAAGAATACTCTCTTTATCTCCCAACACGGTCACATGAGTGATATTTTGCTGTTCATCATTCCAATCTATCAAAATTGAATTAAAAATTTCTATCGAATTAATCTTGTTGATTTCCTTTACATTACAATAACAAATAAGAATATCGCCATCAAGCTCTTTACTTAAAAAATTAACAGTTTTTATTTGCCCATTAACTTTTACAGAAAATTTCTCCAAAAAATACTTCTTAACCAAAAGTATTTCTTCGGGTGATTCTTTTTCAGATCCTAAATACAGTTTTTTATTATATTTTTTTTCTAACGCTTTATTCAAATCATCAACAAAAATCCGAGATGTAATTTGGAGCATTTTCTTTTCAGGAGTATAATTTACCTGGTATACTGCTATATAAAATTTATGAACATTAAAGGCGGTTAAACTCAGGAATAAAATTCCAATGAAAGTATATACGATTGTTTTTTTCATGCGAAGATTCTATTTGTTTTTATCGGAATTATGGTATCGCCTTTCTTCAATCTTATTTATCTTTTGGAATATGGCGATTTCATTTTTCAAAAGTAGTAATTCTTTTAAATTCTTTATTTTTTGTAACGAGAAAATCCATAAATTGGAATTCATTGTCTGAATTCATAAATGCTTTTGATTTAGAATCATTTTCACAAAAAATAAGAAAAAGACCTATTTCATCATCATTTAACTTCAATGTATTGGTAAAAAAGGAATAGCCAACTTTATTCATTGTTAGCTCCGTAAAACTTTTTTCGGTTGTGAAATCAGTTCTTTCAGGATTGTTCTTTCTTAAAATCTTCAATACATCTTTGTAAATTCTAACAAAATTCATGCCGTATTCAATACTTCCGTCAGATGGCATGGTACTGTTTTTTGGGGAAGACTTCTCGTCGTCAAAATACAGCTTATCAACATACTTTTGTGTATTCTCTGAAATTGGGTTTAGGTTTTTCTTTCCGGAAACCAATAGTTCCGGTAACAGATTGACAAACGCATTCAATTTCACTCTTAATAATGGAGTTGACATTTCTTTTTCAGTAATAACTATTTTCTTGGATTTAAAGGCTAAGCCAGAAAAAACCAATGTGTCTTTGGCTTTTGCCAAAATACTAAAAAACCCTTTTTGGTTTATTACAGTTCCATTCCTAGAATTCACGTTAAAAACAATCCCATTTTCTAACTTAATTGAATCATTTACCACTTGACCATATAACGTTTTTCTTATCAATTGACTAAAACAAAATTGACAACACAAACACAAAACCAGTATTACGATTTTATTTTTCATTTGTAATTATTTTATTATATTTTTCAGACAATCCAACAATCAAAAATGCAATTAATGTTTTGTTTCTATATTTCAATGCCGCAGTAAAATTGTCATCATCAACACAATAATATTGAAAATCTTTGATGTAATCAGCAGCAATTTTTAAGGTTTCTGTATAATATTTATCTTGAAAAAGCGGCGCAAGTCTATTTAGTGATTGTTCTTTATTCTCTACCACTATTTCTTTTTTAAGCATTGCTTTACGACCCGAAATCGTATTTAGCAATCCATCGATTCCACCACCGGAAGTTGCAGTATATAATTTCCGCTCTGCTGGTGTATATTTTTTTTGACCGTAAGGAATAATCCCAAGGTTCTCAGCGGTTATTTGTGAATTTTCATTGACAACAACTTCTTTAAGTTCAATGCTTTTAGGAGTCATTTGAATCTTAATGATATCCTGCACTAAGTCCTGTTTACTTATTCTCTTATGTAAAGTTACAAGATTTACAGCAGAAAAAACCAAAACATCCCCTTCTTTTACAAATAGTAAAAAAGAGCCATTTTTATCCGTTACAGTAGCATTTTCAGTATATAAATTAACAATATTTATTCCTTCAACACCAATTGTATCAGCAGAGATTTTCCCTCGAATTTCTTTTTTAACACTAGTTTGACCAAAGGTGATCGTAACTATAAAAAATAAAATGAGCAGTAGTATCTTATTTAATTTCACTGGTTATTATTTCGTTATATTTTGTGGCTAATTCGCCTAATAAAAATTCAATTGTCGTTACATTCTTTGAATCCAAAATTTTTGTGAATTTACTATTTTCAACAGCAAAATATTCGAATCCTTTTACATATTCAGAAGGAATTTTTAATTTATTTATAAAATGATCCACATCAAACAGTCGCTCCAGTTGTTTTAAATAAGACTCTTTTCTCTCCACTTCCAATTGTTTTTTTTAGCATACCCGTTCTTCCAGAAATAAAATTGAGTAAAGGATCTGCCGAAACTGAACCACCCGCCATTCCTGACAAACTTGCTGATGCATTAAGATCTGTTGCGGTATATAATTTGCGTTCCGCCTCTGTATAGGATTTTTGACCTTTTGGAATTATACCCAGCGAAACTGCATTGATATTATCATATCCTCTTCTAACGACAACTTCTTTTAATACATTCATGATCGGTTCCATTTTCACAAAAAGAAAATCATTTTCAAAATGTTTTTGGGTCAAGACAATTCGGAGTTCTTTAAACTGCACTACCGAAAACATAAGTATGTCTCCTACAACAGCTGATATCGAAAAATAACCGGATTTTTCAGTAATTGTCGCTTTTTCAGTTTTTAAATTAATAACATAAATACCTTCAAGATCTGACATCTCTGCAATTACTTTTCCGTTTAGTTTAACTGGAATAGGTCCTTGCGCGAAAGCTTTAGAAGCAACTAAAATAAAAAAAAGGCAAACAACTCTACTCATCAGTTGATAATCAAATTTCGATTATTGATATCTTGTAAAAGTATCTTACTCTCTTCAAAATTAATTACTAATGAGTTGGTAAAAATATGTTAATTAAAAACCGCAAAACACAACTTTAGAATAGACAATTTATACCTTTAACACAAACTATTTTTTACCAGAAGAAACGCAATGAAAAACATACTTATCGCCAGTACATCCACCCTTCATGACGGGGACTATCTAGACTATTTATTACCTAAATTAAGTTTACATTTTCTAAATTGTAAAACGATACTTTTTATCCCTTATGCTCGTTCAGGCGGTATTTCACATGAAGAATACACTTGTAAAGTTGCGTTGGCTTTTGCCAAAATAAACAAAACCGTAAAAGGAATTCATGAATTTGAGGATGCAGCTGAAGCAGTGCAAAATGCAGAAGGAATTTTTACTGGTGGCGGCAATACTTTTTTACTGGTTTCACAATTGTATAAAAACAAAATCATGATCGTTCTTGCTGATACCGTTAAAAAAGGGACTCCTTATTTAGGAACAAGTGCCGGAAGTAATATTTGTGGACTGACGATGCAAACCACTAATGACATGCCTATTGTTTATCCGCCGAGTTTTCAAACATTGGGATTAATTCCTTTTAATTTGAATCCGCATTATTTAGATGCTGATGAACAATCGACACATATGGGTGAAACGCGAGAAACACGAATCAAAGAATTTCATGCTTTTAATACTATTCCTGTTCTAGGATTACGAGAAGGAAGCTGGTTAGATGTTCAAGGCGACAAAACAACTTTAGGAGGCAATTTATCCGCCAGACTTTTTAGACAAAACCACGCTCCTGAGGAATTAGAAAGCGGAAGTGATTTGAGTTTTATAAAATAATATAGAAAACGAATTGATACTAAATAAAAAAGCCGAAACAATTAAGTTTCGGCTTTGAAGAGCGAAAGACGAGGCTCGAACTCGCGACAACCAGCTTGGAAGGCTGGAGCTCTACCAACTGAGCTACTTTCGCATGACAAAATTTAAATAAAAAACCTCAAACCAAAATTTGAGGTTTTAGAGCGAAAGACGAGGCTCGAACTCGCGACAACCAGCTTGGAAGGCTGGAGCTCTACCAACTGAGCTACTTTCGCATTAACAACGGTGCAAATATAAATAATAATTCTGCTTCAATGCAAGTTTTTTTTCTGAAAAATAACAAACTTCTCCTCACAATCCTTTTTAAAAAAGCATCTGTAAATCATAAAGAATTTATTATGAAAATATTATACCTTTATTAAGCCGAAAAAAATATTTAAAAAAAAATGCAAAACATCAAACAAATCTCCGCATTGGAGACATTTCCAGTAAGACATCCTGTCCTTCGAGCCAACAAATCGATAGATAGTTGTCATTTTGATGGAGACAATTTAAAAGCTACTATACATTTTGGTTTGCTTGACCAAAACAATTTGATTGGTGTTATTTCAATATTCGAAGCAAAAAATGATTTATTTACTGCAGAAAAACAGTTTCAAATTCGGGGAATGGCCGTTTTGAAAGAGTATCAGAAAAAAGGTTTTGGCAAAAAACTCATTTGCAATTCCGAGAAACATTGTTCCGACCAAAACGTAAATTTAATTTGGTTCAATGCCAGAAAAGAAGCGATTCGTTTCTATGAAAAAATGGGATATCAAGTAAAAGGATCGCCTTTTGAAATAAAAGGAGTTGGAGAACACGTTATCATGTTTAAAAAAATGAATTGTGAATAAATTATTTCTAATACTGTTGTTATGCATCGTGATTAGTTGTAAAAAACAAGAACTAAAAAGCGAAGTGGTCTTAGAAAAAGAGGCTTCAAAACCCCGTGTTCAACCTGAAGGTAAATCAATTAAAATTGACTCTGCTTTACTAATTTCCATTAATAACAAAATACTCACTGATTTCTATAAATCTACTGAATATAGAACCGTTTGGCAATCTGACAAGAAGAGAAATATAATTTTAAAGGAACTCCTTACATCTGATGAAGAGGGATTAAATCCGGAAGATTACAAAGTAAAGGTATTAAGTAATTTCGAAAAAGATTTAGTGACTCTAGACTCTGTGGATATAGCTAAATATGACATTTTATTGACTTCTAGTTTACAAAAATACATTTCACATTTAACTAACGGAACATTAGACCCAAGAAAATTATATAAAAACTGGGAGTTAAAAGAAAACCACATTGATCTAAATGAAACGGTTGCCCAATTATTAAGAACCGATTCGTTACTCTATAAAATCGAACAATTGAAACCCAATCATCTTGTTTACAAGAAATTAAAAAAAGCACTTCAACTCATTAATACCTTCCCCAAAGAAAATTTTAAAAACTTAAAAATTACAGGAAACATTTCTCCAAATGATACTAATCCTTCCCTAATTGATATCAAAAAAAGATTGATTTATTGGAAAGATTTACAGCTTAATGATAGTTTAACACCCGTTTATGACGAAGAAACTTTAAAGGCAATAAAAAGATTTCAAACTCGACATGGTTTAGCTACTGACGAAGTTATTAGAGAAGTAACAATTGCTTCACTCAATTTTTCAAAACAACAACGGATCCATCAAATTATTGCTAATCTCGAGCGCTGGAAATGGTATCCAAAAGATATGGGAAAAGAATACGTAATCATTAATATCCCAGACTATAAATTGACATTAGTTAAGGACAAGGATACATTGAGAACACATCGAGTAATCGTAGGAAGAGCAAAAAGAAAAACACCAATCCTAAGTTCAAAATTAACTCAGGTCGTTTTTAATCCAACTTGGACAGTTCCGCCAACTATTTTGAGAGAAGATGTTATTCCGGCAATTTTAAAAAGCCGAAGCTATTTAACAAATTCAAACATTAAAGTATATGATGATAATGGGAGAATAGTAGATCCTTATGAGTGGCAATTATCACAAGCCGAAACGTATCGCTATGTTCAAAGTCCGGGAACTTTTAACTCGCTGGGTATGGTGAAAATTATTTTCCCAAATCGCTTCTCTGTTTATTTACATGATACAAACCACAGGGATTATTTTGACAAAATAGATCGCTCGTTGAGTTCCGGTTGCGTCAGAGTTGACAATCCTCTGGAATTAACAGAATATTTACTGAACGACCCTGTCAATTGGGATCTGGAAAAAATCACAGCCATATTACAAAACGAAAGAACAAAATTTGTCAAAATAAAAGAAGATATTTCCTTTCATTTATTGTATTGGACAGCTTGGAGTGAGAATAATAAATTGATCTTCAGAGATGATATTTATAATCTTGATGCCAATTTGTATAACAAATTAAGAAACTGACACTGAAACCAATTTAGAAGCTCTTGAAGGGTGATAAATAAACAAACACGATTTATTTTTTATTGTGCTGATAATTTCTTCTGAGAATTCTACTGGTACAGCTGGACAGCCTTGGCTTCTTCCTAATCTATGATTGTTTTTTATAAATGAATTAGAAACATATTCTGCTGCATGCATAACTACACCTCTTGCTCTTGCATTGTCATTAACACCTTTTTCTAAGCCATCTAATTTTAGTGACATTCCGTGTTTACCGCTATAAATTTCACCTGTTGCATAAAAACCTAAACTACTTTTATAAGATTCAGCTGAATTTGAAAAAGCAGAAGCAAATTCATCTCCAGTATTTCTTCCATGTGCAACAAGAGTATGGAACAAGATTTCACCTGTTGTCAAATTAATTACCCAAAGTCTTTTAGTGTTGGATGACAAACTAAAATCGACTAAGGTTAAAATATCCTTCTGGATTAAACCTTTATCTTTTAACAAATAATACCCTTTTAAAGCTTCTGAAAAACTTTCTAATTTAGGCAGAACAAATTCATTGGAATGTAAATTATTGTAGGCCATTTCAATTTTAGCGTCAACGCTAGATTTTACATTTTTGGCATAAACGACAGACTTAACAGTCTTGGACTCAGAAAAACTTGCTTTACTTGGTGAGAACGAAAGCAGCATAAACAAAATAGCAGGAAATGTCTTATAAATCATTGATTCTCTTTAAGTTATAGATTAATTTGGGATTGCAAACGTACGTCAAAAAATAGCAATTGAAAATAATTTAACAAAACTTTAGTTCAATTACAACGGATAAGACAGAGGAATATTGAGTAAAAGTTCCTAAAAAAATCACTTACTATGTTAATTTTGTTATTTTTGTTTTGATACACTCACAATTTATGTCCAAATTTCACTCTACAGCACTAATTTTTTTACTATTCTTTAGTTTCCATGCCAATAGCCAAAAAAAGGTGCTTTCAGCAAAATCCACTACAGAAAATATCACTATTGATGGCAAAATTAACGAGGAAGTTTGGGCTACAGAATCCGTTGCTACCGATTTTATAATGTTTGAACCTGATAATGGAAGACCTATAAGTTCTAAAAAGAAAACAGAAATTAAAGTGCTATATGACAACAATGCCATTTATATTGCTGCTTTGTTGTATGATGATGAACCTGATAAAATAAAAAAAGAAATTACAAACCGTGATGTCTTTGGGGTTTCGGATAACTTTTCTGTTAGTATCAACGGATTTAATGACGGACAACAAGATTTTCGCTTTTTTGTGAGTTCAGCAGGTGTTCAAATGGATTGTTTAGCAATAGAAGACAATGAAGATTTCACATGGGACGCTATTTGGGATAGCAAAGCAACCATAACCGATTTTGGCTGGGTAGTAGAAATGAAAATCCCTTATGCAGCGTTACGGTTTTCAAATGCACAAAAACAAACTTGGGGGCTGAATTTTATGCGTGAAATAAAACGATACAATCAAAAATACACTTGGAATCGAGTGGACACAAAAATTGGTGCTGTAATTCCACAAGCAGGGATACTCGAAGGAATTGAAAATATAAAAACGCCTACCCGACTTTTTTTTATACCCTATACCTCAACATACTATCAGCAAAATGATTTAGGTTCAGATAAAACGCTTAAAGCTGGTTTAGATATAAAATACGGCATCAACGATTCCTTTACATTGGATGCCATTTTAGTACCTGACTTTGGTCAAACAAAATTTGACAATGCTATTTTAAACCTTGAACCCTTTGAACAAAAGCTAGATGAAAACCGACCTTTTTTTACAGAAGGTACCGATTTATTCAATAAAGGAGGATTATTTTATTCCAGAAGAATTGGTGGGGCTCCAAGTACAGAACCCACAATTGATGCTAATGAAGAAATCATAACTTACCCAAGTACTGTTAATTTACTAAATGCAGTAAAAATTTCTGGACGAACAGAAAAAGGTTTAGGAATTGGTCTTTTGAATGCTGTCACAAAAAAAACGTACGCTACTATTCGTGATAATGATACGAATGAAACTAGAAAAGAAGTTATAGAACCTCTTACAAATTATAACGTATTGGTACTAGACCAACGTTTTAATCAAAATTCGTCCGTTTCATTTATAAATACAAATACAACTCGTAATGGTGGCTTTAGAGATGCTAATGTTTCAGCAGCATTATTTGATTTGAAAACAAAACCAAACACCTATAATTTATATGGTGATTTCAAGTACAGCTCTATCAATACCATTGAAGATTACGATGGCTTTAAAACAGAATTAAATTTCGCAAAAACAAGTGGAAAATATAGATATGCACTTTCGGGAAAATACATTTCTAAAAATTATGATATAAATGACCTTGGAATCATTTTTTACACGAATTATAACAGCATTGCTGCAAATGGGAGTTATAGAATATTGAATCCAACAAATAAATTTAACACCTTTAAAGTTTATCAAGAATTAAGTTTAGAAACCCAAAATACAACGGGAAAAACACAGGAAGCCTATTCTATTACCCAAATAAAGTCAACAACCTTAAAAAATAATTATTTTGAATTATTTTTAAGAATAAACCCTTTCAATAGATATGATTTTTATGAACCTCGAGAAGTGGGAAGATATGTGTATATTCCTAAAAGTGTTTTGGGATATGTTGCATTTGTTAGTGATCAAAACAAACCATTTACTTATGAACTCGAAACATCAATAACTAAATTTGATGAAAATCAGAGAGCAACTTATCTGTTAAATGGTGGTGTCAAATACAGATTCAACGATAAACTTTCAATAGGACATGGCATCCAATATACTCGAAAAGCAAGTGATAGAGGTTGGGTAGACCAAAACAACACGGGAATCATTTTTGCGGAGCGCAACAGAGAAATAGTACAAAATGACCTTACTGGAAAATATGCCATAAACAATAAAATGACGCTCAACTTAACGGCTCGTTATTACTGGTCTTATTCTGAAAATCATGGATTCCTTACTTTACAGGATAATGGTTATTTGGTCCAAAATAATACATATTCATTAAATAAAAACAGGAATTTTAATTCCTGGAATTTTGATTTATCGTATTCTTGGTGGTTTGCCCCAGGTAGTGAAATCTCAATTTTATACCGCAACTACGCACTCGAAAGTACTCGAAATGTTCAAAAAGAGTTATCAACAAATTTCAAAAATGTTTTCGATAGTAACCTAACCAATATTTTTTCAATTAGTCTTCGCTATTTTATTGATTATAATGTGGTGAAAAATAAATTTTAAAGTTTCTTGTAACTCGCCACTCTGTCAAAATAAAATTCAAAAACTATCGTTTTCAAATCTATAAAACAGACTTAGTAATGTAATTATTGCTTTTTTTTTCTAAAATCTGTAACAATTTGTTAATTACACAGTCTATTATTGAAATTATATTTTTACATCGTTTTATCATCAATCAAAAAAATCATGAGAAAAATACTTTTCCTACCTTTCCTCTTGTTTTGTGTTCTTGGCTACAGCCAAAAAAAAATATTACAAACTAAATTCATTTCAGATAACATAATCATTGATGGAAAACTGGATGAAAGCATATGGAAATCGGTACCAGTAGCGAAGGATTTCATCATGTTTGCACCAGATAACGGAAAGAGTATTCCTGAAAATAGAAGAACAGAAGTAAAAGTTTTATATGACAATGATGCCATCTATGTCGCTGCTGTAATGTATGATGAGGAGCCTAATAAAATAATGAAGGAAATAGCACAAAGAGACAACTTTGGTGCCGCGGATCTTTTTGGAGTTTTTGTAAATGGTTTTAATGACGGGCAACAAGATTTTCAATTTTATGTCTCGGCCTCTGATGGACAAGCGGATTGTATCACGACCGACACCAATGGTGAAGATTATTCCTGGGACGCTGTTTGGAAAAGCAAAGCTAGTATTACCGATTTTGGTTGGGTGGTTGAAATGCGAATCCCATATGCGGCTTTAAGATTTTCTGGTGAAAACAAACAAACTTGGGGTCTCAATTTTTTCAGAGAAATAAAACGTGATAAACATAAATACAGTTGGAATTTTATTGATTCAAAAATTGGGACTTTCACACAACAAACTGGAGTTTTGGAAGGAATTGAAAATATAAAGCCCCCTACCCGACTGTTTCTTTTACCCTATTCTTCCTTTTATGTAAATGCAAATTCACAGCAAAAAACATACGGAACAATCAAAGGTGGTCTGGATATAAAGTATGGCATAAATGATGCTTTTACACTTGACGCTATACTTATTCCTGATTTTGGCCAGACAAAATACGATGATCAGATTTTAAATTTAGGTCCATTCGAACAACAATTCAATGAAAACAGGCCTTTTTTTACCGAAGGAACCGATTTATTCAGCAAAGGAAATTTGCTTTATTCACGAAGAATTGGTGGAAAACCGTCAAATTATCCAACTGCTGCAAGTAACGAAGAGATTATTGATAATCCATCAAGCGTTAATCTTATCAATGCCTTAAAAGTATCCGGCAGAACAAAAGATGGTTTGGGAATAGGAATTTTAAATGCTGTTACTGAAAAAACGTATGCGTCAATACAAAACAAGGTTACTCAAGAAATAAGAAAAGAATTGGTAGAACCATTAGCAAATTATAATGTTTTGGTTCTGGATCAGCGTTTTCGAAAAAATTCCTCAATTTCGTTTGTGAATACTAATGTTACCCGAAACGGGAGTTTTCGCGACGGTAATGTTTCCGCGTTAGTTTGGGATTTAAATACAAAGAAAAATACCTATAATCTTTCCGGAAACTTCAAATACAGTTATATAAACGACACCGAGGACAAAAAAGGAACTGCTACATCGTTAAATTTTGCTGAGACTTCTGGAAAATACAGGTATAGTTTAGGTACCGAAATTCTATCAAAAAATTTCGACAACAATGATTTAGGAATCAATTTTGAAACTAACTATTATGCCATTTATGGAAATGTAAATTATAGAATATTAAACCCTACCAAATATTTCAATACTTTTAATACAAATTTCAATATGTACACCCAGTTTCAAAAAGAGACAGGAAAAATTCAAGGGAATAATATCAATTTTAATATTAATTCAAACAACAAACAAAACCATTACTTTGGATTAGGAATAAACACCAATCCAATTGAATCTCATGATTATTATGAGCCTAGGACAGAAAGCAGGTATTTAATTTTCCCAAAACGATTTGGAGGATGGTTTATGTTTTCTTCTAATTATAATAATAAATTTGCAATTGATATTAACCCATCATTTGCTGTTTTGAGTGAACCAGGACGAAATTCGTATGGTTTCGACATTGGTCCAAGATACCGTTTCAATGATAAATTTTCATTAAATTATAATTTTAGTTTTTTTAGACAAAACAATAACAAAGGATATATAGACAGTATTGATGATGATTTAAATACCACAACGCCAAATACTATTATTTTTACCAATAGAAATGTGATTACCTACTCCAACTCTCTTTCCGGAAAATACTCTATCAACAGTAAAATGACTTTTAATCTTTCCTTGCGCCATTATTGGTCTTTTGCCGAGAACAAGAATTTTTTATCATTAGAACAAAATGGTAGACTAACCGACTATTCCAATTATACTGAAAACAAAAATTCAAGTTTTTTCTCCTGGAATGGTGATGTATCTTATTCCTGGTGGTTTGCCCCAGGTAGTGAAATTTCAATTTTATATAGAAATAATGCCGCTAATTTTCAAAGAGAAATCGATAAAGATTTTGGAAAAAAAGTTACTACTTTACTAACCAATGATCAGCTAAAACATGTTTTCTCCATAAGTATTCGTTATTTTATAGATTACAACGAGGTGAAAAACAAATTCTAAGTTGCAGTAATTTTAGCATACCTCATTTTCTACAACAAAATTAACACTATTTGTTATTGTTATCTTACGAATGAATAATAGTGATTTCGATTGCTCTGCCATTTTTAGAAATGCTTTATCTTTGCTCAAAATATATTCCAATGAACAAAAAAGTAATTCTTATGATTCTAGACGGTTGGGGAAAATCTCCTGAACCTAAGGTATCTGCAATTGATAATGCCAATGTACCCTTTATAAATAGCCTTTATAAAAATTATCCAAGTGCTCAACTGAGAACTGATGGTTTAAATGTAGGTTTACCAGAAGGGCAAATGGGAAACAGCGAAGTAGGACATATGAACCTTGGCGCTGGACGAATAGTATATCAGGATTTAGCTAAAATAAATCTTGCCGTAGCGAATAATACTTTGGCAAAAGAACAAGTATTGGTCGAAGCTTTTACTTATGCTAAAGAAACCAATAAAAAAGTACACTTTTTAGGCCTCGTTTCTGATGGTGGTGTTCATTCCCACACTTCTCATCTACGAGGTTTGATTGATGCAACACAACAATACGGATTACAAAAAGTTTTCGTTCACGCCTTCACTGATGGTCGTGATGTTGATCCAAAATCAGGTAAAAACTACCTTCAGGATTTAGAAGATTATATCGCAAATACTACCGTGAAAATAGCTTCTGTAATTGGACGTTATTATGCCATGGATCGTGATAAACGTTGGGAAAGAGTAAAATTAGCTTACGATTTATTAGTAAATGGAACCGGTGCTCACACTAAAAATCCAGTTGCATCGATAGTGGAAAGTTATGAAGTTAATGTAACCGATGAATTTATTCATCCCATGGTTGTAGTTGATGATAACGATAAACCCCTTGCGACTATTGAGGAAGATGATGTCGTTATTTTCTTCAATTTCAGAACGGATAGAGGGAGAGAATTGACCGAAGCGCTTTCGCAACAAGATTTCCATGAGCAAAACATGCACCAATTGAATTTGTATTATGTAACGCTGACCAATTATGATGAAACGTATAAAAACGTAAAAGTCGTTTACAATAAAGATAACATTACCGAAACTCTTGGTGAAGTTCTAGAAAAAGCTCATAAAAAACAAATCCGTATTGCCGAAACAGAGAAATATCCCCACGTGACTTTCTTCTTTTCCGGTGGGAGAGAATTACCTTTTGTTGGCGAAAGTCGCATTTTGAAAAATTCCCCAAAAGTGGCCACTTATGATTTGCAACCAGAAATGAGTGCTTTTGAATTGACTGACGCCTTGATTCCTGAACTTGAAAAAGGCGACGTAGATTTTGTATGTCTTAATTTTGCTAATGGTGATATGGTAGGTCATACCGGAATTATGAGTGCTGCGATAAAAGCCTGTGAAGCTGTTGATAAATGTGTAGAAAAAGTAATTACAGCCGCATTAGCCCACAATTACACTACCATAGTAATTGCCGATCACGGAAATTGTGAAACAATGATAAATCCTGACGGAAGTCCGAATACTGCTCATACAACAAATCCAGTTCCAATTATTCTGGTAGACAAAGACTTAAAAACAATTCATGATGGAGTTTTGGGTGATATTGCTCCAACTATCTTGGAATTGATGGGGATCGAGAAACCTGAAGTAATGACTTGTCATTCACTACTATAAATAATTAAATGATTTTTCTTAAAAAGCTACTCCACTCGAGTAGCTTTTTTTATAAATAAAAGTTAAAATCTAATTATTGATAGTAATACTATTATATTTGCAAAAAATAATATCAATTGTGAATGTAATCTTATCCAATTTAAAAATACAAGTCAACGAAAAAATATACGTTAAGGATCCTGAAACTTCCTCTTTAGGTAAAAAAATTATAGAACAAAGCATCCTTTTAATAGACGAAATTGGATTCGACAATTTCACTTTTAAAAAATTAGGAGACAAAATTGGATCGAACGAAAGCTCCATATACCGTTACTTTGAAAACAAACATAAACTATTAGTTTATTTATCCTCTTGGTACTGGAGCTGGATGGAATACAAACTGATTTTTGCTACTACAAATATTTTGGATCCAAAGGAAAAACTAAAAAAAGCGATAACTATTGTAACTGAAAAAGTAATTGATGATAACAATACAGAGTATATCAATGAGGCCGTTCTAAACAAAATTATTATTGCTGAGTTCACAAAAACGCTATACATTAAGGAAATAGATCAGGAAAACAACGAAGGTTTTTTCTTGATGTACAAAAGGGTAATCAATCGAATTGTAGCCATTGTTACTGAGGTAAATCCAGAATATCCGTATGCTAAATCACTTATTTCTACAATAGTTGAAGGCAGTTTACATCAACATTTTCTAAAAGAACATTTAAAAACTATTACAGACTGTAATGACTCCGTTAGCACTACAAATTTTTACTTGAATCTTGCAGAAAACGTTTTGAAATAAAAACAAAAAGAAAACACCAATACCATTATGACTCCTCTAAAACGTTTTTACAACTTACTTGAATTAGACAAAAAAGATGTCTCCCAAATACTTTTTTACGCCATATTTGCTGGATTGATCAGTTTATCACTACCGCTTGGAATACAGGCAATCACGAACTTTATTCAGTCCGGAAGAGTGAGTGCTTCGTGGATTGTATTGATCATCCTAGTCGTTTTTGGTGTAGCCTTAGTTGGGATTCTTTCTTTGATGCAGCTTCGAATTACCGAAAATTTACAACAAAAAATATTTGTTCGCTCTTCGTTTGAATTTGCAGCTCGATTGCCAAAAATAAAAACAGAAGAATTACACAACAGTTACCCACCAGAGTTAGCCAATCGTTTTTTTGATACCATGTCCATTCAAAAAGGAACTTCAAAATTATTGATTGATTTTTCGGCAGGTTTGTTGCAAATTGTTTTTGGAGTAATTTTATTGTCCTTGTATCATCCTTATTTTATTGTATTTGGTTTTCTACTTTTTTTCCTTTTATATTTCATCTTCAGATTTTCTTATAAATCAGGGTTAGAAACCAGTTTAAAAGAATCAAAATTCAAATATAAAGTAGCTAGCTGGTTACAAGAAATGGCGCGCAACAGCAATAGTTTCAAAAACGAACTCAATTACGATTATGCGCTTCAAAAAAACAATGCTCTAGTTGCAGATTATTTGAATTATAGGGAAAAACATTTTAATATTATCAAGAAACAATTCAGTCAGTTGATCATATTTAAAATTATAGTTACTACTAGTTTATTGTCAATAGGAGGATTTTTAGTGTTGTCACAACAAATGAATATCGGGCAATTTGTTGCTGCAGAAATCATCATTTTACTGGTAATTAATTCCTTAGAAAAAATAATTATTGGACTGGAAACTTTCTATGATGTGTTAACTTCTATTGAAAAAATAGGACAAGTAACTGACCTAACATTAGAAGAAGAAACTAGCTTTGCTAGTGATGTTTGCTATGCCAATATCTCACTGGAAATTGAAAATCTAAGCTTCAAATTCCCTGATAATGATAAAGAAATACTGAACAATATTTCATTGAAAATTATGCAAGGAGAAAAAATAGTAATTGACGGGGAAAATGGTTCTGGAAAAACAACTCTAATTCGGATATTATCTGGGTTACTCCACTCCACTTCTGGTTCTTTTTATATCAATGACGATACCTTCCGAAAAATAAACCTGAAGCAATATCGATCTCAAATAGGAAGCATAATCCATGGAGAAAAACCTTTTGAAGGAACACTTTTAGAAAACATTACTTTTAATGATGCTTCGGTAAGTTCAGAAGATTTGAAATGGGCAATTGATGGGGTGCAACTTTCCTCTTTTATAAAACAATACCCAAAGGGTTTAGAAAGAAATATTTATCCGGAAGGAAAACAATTATCCTCTTCCAACGCTCAAAAAATACTGTTGGCAAGAAGTATTATTCACAAGCCAAAAATACTTTTTTATGAAGACCCGACAGATACTATGGATGAAAAAGTAGCCAATGAAATTATTGATTTTATCACTTCCGATAAGAACAAATGGACGATCATTGTTTCCTCTAAAAACCCTTATTGGAAAACCAAAACCAATCGAAAGATAACGATGAAAAATGGTCTCATACAACTTGATTTAAAAAACAATTAGCATGCTAAACATATCCGATAATAAATTGAAACTGCCGTCTCTTGATCGGTATTCAACTGTCAGAAATTTATCCAACAGACCTCATTATAAAATTTTAAACAGAATTATAGCCATTGTTTCAATAATTGGCCTTGTTGCTCTTTTCTTGCCTTGGACACAAAACATTTCCGGATCAGGAGCCGTAACCACTTTAAAACCTAGCCAAAGGCCACAATCCATTCAGAGTGTAATTTCTGGTCGAATAGAAAAATGGTACGTTCAAGAGGGTGATTTTGTTAATAAAGGAGACACGATTCTTTTCATATCAGAAATAAAAGAAGATTACATGGATCCAAATTTAGTAGGAAATACTAAAAAACAGATTAATGCCAAGAAACAATCTTTGCAGTCGTATGGCTCAAAAGTAAGTACGCTTTCTAATCAAATTAAGGCTATTGAAACCGAAAAAACGTTGAAACTAGAACAAGCACAAAATAAAATCAAACAGTCTATTTTAAAAATTAAAAGTGACAGTATGGATTTAGTGGCAGTACGAACACAGCTCCGAATTGCAGACACACAATACAATCGTTCTGTTCAGCTGAACAAAGAAGGCTTAAAACCATTAACTGATATTGAGGAAAAAAGATTGAAATTACAAGAAGTAGAAGCTAAAATTATAACTCAGGAAAACAAATACTTAACCAGTAAAAACGAGTTTATAAATGCGAAAGTTGAAATAAACCGAATTAGCGCTGAATATGCTGAAAAAGTTTCTAAAGCCAATAGTGATAAATTTACGGCACTTAGCAGTCAATACGAAACTGATGCACAAGTTAACAAACTTGAAAACCAATATGTAAATTACAGCATCCGTAATGGCATGTATTATATAAAAGCATCTCAAAACGGTTACATCAATAGAGCTTTACAATCTGGTTTAGGCGAAACTATAAAAGAAGGAACACCAATTGTTACTATTATGCCATCAGAATATGATATTGCTGTGGAAACTTTTGTAAACCCTATGGACTTGCCGTTGTTGAACAAAGGAGAGAAAGTTCGGGTTTGGTTTGATGGATGGCCAACTATCGTATTTTCTGGATGGCCAGATATGTCTTATGGAACTTTTGGAGGAGAAATTGTAGCAATTGAAAACTTCATTAGCCAGAATGGAAAATACAGAGTCTTAATAACACCTGACAAAAACGAAGCCAATTGGCCTAAACAACTAAGCATAGGAGCAGGCGCCCAAACTATTGCCTTATTGAATACAGTTCCCGTTTGGTTCGAATTATGGAGAACATTAAATGGTTTTCCGCCTAATTATTACCAACCGGCAACAAAAACAACCAAAGAAAAAAAATAATGAAACAGCTACTTTTCACATTTTTATTCTTTGCACTTTCTGCCACAGCGCAACAGAACACATCAGAACAGCTTTCGTATACGGAATTCTTAGGGTATGTAAAAAAATACCATCCGTTAGTTAAAAATGCTAATTTAGAAATAAATAAAGCACAAGCCAATTTAATGATGGCTCGTGGTGGTTTTGATCCAAAAATTGAGGTTGATTTTAGCAAAAAACAATTCAAAGACAAAGAGTATTATTCTCTTTTAAATAGCAGTTTCAAAATACCAACTTGGTACGGAATTGAGATTAAAGCAGGCTTTGACAACAACGAAGGAATATATCTAAACCCTCAAAACACAATTCCTAATCAAGGATTGACTTCACTGGGAATCACCATTCCCCTTGGACAAGGATTGTTTATAAATCAACGAATGGCTGATTTACGAAAAGCAAAGATGCAAATACAATTAAGCCAATCTGAAAGAAAACTTCAAGCTATCGCTGTTTTGTATGATGCCTCTTTAGCCTATTTTAATTGGAAGAAAAACTTTAATGAGGTTCAGTTGTACCAAGAGTATAGTAGGAATGCACAAATTCGTTTCAAAGGAATTCAATCCTTAATCAAGCAAGGGGACAAGCCAGCAATTGACAGTATCGAAGCAGGAATTATTGTAAAAAACAGACTGCTTAACTTGGAAGATTCAAATCTAAAATTAGCTAAAGCCAAGCTTGAACTTTCTAATTTCCTTTGGCTGGAAAACAACATTCCTTTAGAAATTTCTGACACCCTTATCCCTGAAACCCAATTAGAATTTACGATTCAGGAAAGTTTAAAAACGAATGATTTATTGAATTCCAATTTTTCCATCATCAATCATCCAAAAATAAATGCACTGCAAAGCAAAATTGACATTCTGAATGTGGAAAGAAAACTAAAAGCCAACATGCTTTTACCAAAAATTGATGTGGGCTACTCCTATTTGTCCGAACCCAGTTATATTGATAATTATCAATTTCAGGATTATAAGATAGGATTGGATTTTTATTTCCCTTTGTTTCTAAGAAAAGAACGCGGCAATTTGAAACTGGCAAAATACAAGGTTCAGGAAACTGAATTTATATTAGATTTAGAAAAAGTACAATTATCTAATAAAATTAATGCGCAGAAACTTGAGATTACATCCCTTTTAAAACAAAAAGAACTCACTAAAGATTTAGTTCAGGATAACATCACAATGCTCAATTCTGAAGAGCGCTTATTTTCTTTTGGAGAAAGTTCCCTATTTTTAATTAATACACGGGAAAATAATTTGGTCAGCTCACAACTTTCTAAAATTGCCTTAGAAAACCGATTTTATATCTCTAATTCTGAGCTTTTTAAAATTATGGCCAATCCGGATTAAATAATTTATAAAATTGTACTTTTGCAAACTGAAAATTCGAAATTATGATTATTGTAAAATCACGTGAAGAAATAGAATTGATGCGAGAAAGCGCATTAATCGTATCAAAAACATTAGGAATGATTGCTTCTGAAATAAAAGAAGGAGTCACCACTTTATATTTAGACAAATTAGCCGAAGAATTCATTCGTGATCACGGTGCCGAGCCAAGTTTTCTGGGACTTTACGGATTCCCAAATTCACTTTGTATGAGTCCAAACGCACAAGTGGTTCATGGAATTCCAAATAACAAACCATTAGAAAGTGGTGATGTTATTTCGGTAGATTGTGGTGCTTACAAAAATGGGTACCATGGGGATCACGCGTATTCTTTTGAAATTGGCGAAGTAGCTCCCGAAACCAAAAAATTACTGCAAGTAACCAAAGAATCTTTATACGTAGGAATCCGAGAATTAAAATTAGGAAACCGCGTGGAAGATGTTGGAAATGCGATTCAAAGATATACTGAAGCACATGGTTATGGTGTCGTTCGTGAATTAGTAGGACACGGAGTAGGACAAAAAATGCATGAAGATCCTGAAATGCCTAATTATGGTAAAAAAGGAAAAGGAAAACTTTTTGTCGAGGGGATGGTTGTGGCCATTGAGCCTATGATTAATATGGGAACCCGAAACATCAAACAATTAAAAGACGGCTGGACAATCCTCACTGCCGATGGAAAACCAAGTGCACATTTTGAACATGATGTTGCCATTATCGATGGAAAACCGGAGATTTTATCGACTTTTGGATACATCTACAAAGCATTAGGAATTGTGAGTAATGAAGAAGAAGAGTTTAGAAAAACACCTTTAGTTCTGTAATGAAAAAACTCTTTAAACTTATACTCAATACCATTCCGCGTCCTATACTTATTCGTTTAAGTTACGTGGCCCGTCCAGTTCTTGCATTAGCATTAAAAGGAAATACATTTACTGATCCTATTGACGGCAAAAGTTTCAAAATGTTCCTGCCTTACGGGTATGGAACACAACGAAATAACGTTCTTTCACCAAGTACACTTTCATTGGAAAGACACCGTTTGTTGTGGTTGTATTTGAATCAAGAAACTGATTTTTTTAAACCTGAACTTGTAACAGGTTCTTCAGTTACAAATACTAAAAAAATAAAATTAAGAGATGCTGAAACGAATTCAGCATTAAAAGTCCTTCATTTTGCGCCGGAACAAGCCTTTTATAAATTGTTTCGAAATCAAAAAAACCTGGAATATACCACAACCGATTTATTTTCGCCTTTAGCAGATGTAAAAGCGGATATTTGCGATTTGCCTTTCGAGGACAATCAATATGATGTTATTCTTTGCAATCACGTTTTGGAACACATTCCAGACGATACGAAAGCAATGCAGGAATTATATCGCGTTTTAAAACCAGGTGGAATGGCCATTTTACAAATCCCACAAGATATATCCAGAGCCACTACTTTTGCTGATGATACCATTACTGACCAGAAAGAAAGAGCAAAAATCTTCGGACAATACGATCATGTTCGTATTTATGGCCGTGATTATTTTGACAAATTAAGAAGCATTGGTTTCAAAGTAATTGAGGAAGATTATACGAATAAAATAGCACCGGAATTAGTAGAAAAATATTGTTTGGCAAAAGGTGAAATCATCCCTGTTTGTTTTAAATAAATTTGGGACAAATCAAATAAAGCTACCTTATAATTGGCATAATAATAGTATTGCTTAATTCGTTATATTTACAGATTAGCAATCCAATATATTATGTCTAAAGCTTTTTTTAAAAAAATAGTTCTGCTTTTAATAATCACTTCGGCTACTGCACAAGTAGAAAAAGAGATTGCTCCACCCTATAATATTAAGACGATTTCTTTTGTACAAAGTGAACAAAATGTAATTCCAATTTTCAAATTAGGAGAAGGATTTCAGTTGCAATTTGACGATCTTTTCGGTAATGAAGCTGATTATTATTACGAAATTACCCATTGTGATTATAATTGGAAACCAACAGAAATCCCTAAAAGCGAGTATTTAAGAGGGTTTGACAACCAAAGAATTTCAGATTACACCAATTCCTTCAATGCCCTACAACTCTATTCCCATTATAGACTGGCTATCCCAAATCAGTTTACACAATTATTGATCAGTGGTAATTACATCCTGAAAATTTTAAACAACAACAAAGAAGCCGTTTTCTCCAGAAAATTTATTCTTTATGAAGATGTTGTCACAATTCCTATCCAAGTAAAAAGAGCCCGAACCGTCAATAATTTAGAATTTAAACACAATCTGGAATTTACTATTAAATCCAGCACCATAACTTTCCAAAATCCATTGAAAAATGTAAAAGTAGTTTTATTTCAAAATGGACAATTCAATGATGCGATTACAAATGTTGTCCCTCAATACACGATTGGAAATGATTTGATTTATAAATACGATACGCAAACCCAATTTTGGGCAGGAAACGAGTTTTTGTATTTTGAAAACAAAGACATTAGAGCGGCTAATAATTATGTAGCCCGTGTAAATTCGAACAATGAAATCTACAGTTCGTATTTATATACCAGTAATGCACGAACGAATTACCCCTATTCCGTAACACAAGATGTAAACGGAAATTTTGTTGTCAAGAACATAAATGCGACCAATAATGAAATTGAATCCGATTATGCCTGGGTGTATTTTAGTCTTTCGGCTCCTACTTTTAGAATGAATAAAGACATTTATATAAACGGTATGTTTAATAATTACAATCTCACACCCGAATATAAAATGGATTATAATGAAAAAAAGGGCATTTATGAAAAAGCAGTTTTAATAAAACAAGGATTTACAAATTTCCAATATACCATTGCAGACAACACAGGAATTATTGATCATGAAAATGCAATTGACGGAAATTTTTACCAAACAGAAAATGATTATTTCATAATGGTTTATTATCGCGAAAACACTGATCGTTATGACAGAGCCATCGGAAAAGGGACGGCTAATTCATTAAATATCATCAACTAAAAAAAACTTTTCTAAAAATGACTTTACGAAATCAAATTTTTGTAAATTTGTCACTATTAAGCACCTATTCACTTATTTATCATGGTTTCTCAAATAACAAGAGGCATAAAGATATCAGTAATGACTAGTTTTGAAGGAACCTACTTCAAAAACTATAAGATTCACTTTGCCTTTAGTTATGAAATCACAATAGAAAACCATAGTAAAGATTCTGTTCAGTTAATTTCTCGCCATTGGGAAATTTTCGATTCTCTTAATGACATAGAAGTAGTAGATGGCGAAGGTATAATTGGAAAAAAACCCGTTTTAAAACCAGGTGAATTCCACACCTACAGTTCAGGTTGTTTATTATCGTCTCCTTATGGCGCAATGAAAGGGCATTTTAATATGATTAATTTTACTTCTACAAAGAATTTCAAAGTTATTGTACCTACCTTTAGATTGTGCGCACCATTTGCCTTGAATTAGAATTTATCTCCATTTTTTTTGTAGCACATCCAGCTATCTATTTCAAGTTTTCGTCGCCCTGTTTATTTTTTTCTAAGTAAAATAAGGAGCTTCTAAAGTCGCTCTTATTTCACAAGAAAAAATATAACGAGACTACAAAAAGCTTTCCATTTCTATCTGGGCTAAAACACTACAATCTATACTATCCCTTTTAGTTTACAGCAAAAAAGGTTTTTTTTCAAACAATCCTTCGTACTTTTGTGCATTATTTAAAATACACTACAAGGATTTCTAATTTTATAACTTTATAAATATGTTAAAAGGATTTTTTCATGTACCAAAAGCGGTAAACGAACCAGTAAAAGGGTATGCACCAAATTCACCAGAAAAAGCAGCTGTTCAAGCCGCCTACGCAAAAATGTGGAATTCTAAAATCGATGTACCATTATATATTGGAAGCGAAGAAATTAGAACTGGTAATACAAAAAACATGACTGCTCCTCACGATCATAAACATATCGTAGGAACGTACCATCTTGCTGAAAAAGCACATGTTGAAAAAGCGATTTCAAATGCATTAGAATCAAGAACTGCATGGGCGAATATGGCTTGGGAACAAAGAGCCGCTATTTTCCTAAAAGCAGCTGAATTGATTGCCGGACCTTACAGAGCAAGAATCAATGCCGCAACAATGATTGCGCAGTCTAAAAATATCCATCAAGCCGAAATTGATGCTTCGTGTGAATTGATTGATTTTTTACGTTTCAACGTAGAATTCATGACTCAAATTTACAGTGATCAGCCTAACTCCAATTCGGATATGTGGAACCGATTAGAATACAGACCGCTTGAAGGTTTTGTATACGCGATTACCCCTTTTAACTTCACTGCCATTGCTGGAAATCTTCCTGCAAGCGCTGCCATGATGGGTAATGTTGTGATTTGGAAACCAAGCGACAGCCAAGTTTTCTCGGCACAAATCATAATTGAAGTATTTAAAGAAGCGGGAGTTCCTGATGGCGTTATCAACGTAGTTTTTGGTGATGCTTTGATGATTACTGATACAATTTTGGCAAGCCGTGATTTTGCAGGAATCCATTTCACAGGTTCAACGCAGGTATTCAAAGATATTTGGTCAAAAATTGGAACAAACATCCACCATTATAAAACCTACCCAAGAATTGTAGGTGAAACTGGAGGAAAAGATTTTATCATCGCGCATCCAAGTGCAAATGCAAAACAAGTGGCAACAGGAATTGTACGTGGCGCTTTTGAATTTCAAGGTCAAAAATGTTCTGCCGCTTCCAGATCTTATGTTCCAAGAAGTTTATGGCCAGCAATTAAAGAACAACTAATCACTGATACAAAATCCATGAAAATGGGTTCGCCAGAAGATTTTAGTAACTTTATTACTGCGGTAATTCACGAAGGTTCATTTGACAAATTAGTCAGTTTTATTGATCAAGCTAAAAAAGCTACTGATGCCGAAATTATCGTTGGGGGTAATTATGATAAATCTGTTGGTTATTTCATTGAACCAACAATAATCGTAACTACCAATCCTCATTACACGACAATGGAAACCGAATTATTTGGACCAGTGATGACGATTTTCGTTTATGAAGATGCAAAATGGGAAGAAACTTTAGAACTAGTTGATACCACTTCAGAATATGCGTTAACGGGTGCTGTTTTTAGTCAAGACCGTTATGCTATTGAGCAAGCGACTACCAAATTGCAAAATGCTGCCGGTAACTTCTATATCAATGACAAACCAACAGGAGCCGTTGTAGGAATGCAGCCTTTTGGTGGTGCAAGAGCATCAGGAACTAACGACAAAGCAGGTTCAGCATTGAACTTATTACGTTGGGCTTCGCCAAGAACGATCAAAGAAACTTTTGTTACTCCTGAAGATTACAGATATCCGTTTTTGGGAGAATAGTTTTGATTTACTGAGTAGGATACACGAAGTATGACACTTAAAACCCCACAAGAATTCAAATTATTTTGAGTTCTTGTGGGGTTTTTTTAGACTATATACGCTATAGTCGTTTTTCCTATTCTTCTTACATAAACAAATTAAAAAGGCCAGTTATTAAAATCATAATTTAAATTGAGTTCTCCTCTTTGACGGCAAAAGTTGTAACATCACACCGGCCTCAACTTTAATATATTTACTTAAACAATATCCTACACCACCATAAATACGGTCCCTATCATACTGCTTTTGTTGTGCATTGATAAAATCTTCGTTTGACAACGAGGCATAAAAAGCATTTTTATCCATCACTTTTTTATTAATTGGAATATTCAATGATAGAGAATAACACAAACGCATTTTAAAATCATCTTGAAGAAATCGTTGTTCAAAACGATATCTATGTAAAACACTCACTCTTCCAAACTGTTGTTTCGCAATGAATTGCTGAAAAATTATATGTTCGCCCGTTCGTAACTTATCATTTGTTACCGCTATATAAGGTTCGGAATAAATATAAGCATAGCCAAGCAACACATTATTATTATTTTCAGATAAATTATAACCTAACCCTGTCCTAATAAGCAGTTATTCGAGATCTCCTGCGAAATTAAAATTTCGATATTCACTTCATTATGAAAATTCCATCTGTAATGTATTTTTTTAATTTACAGACACAAATTCGATATCGCAAAACAAACTTTACACCACAAACTTCAACGGCACATGCACCACTTTCTTGGTTTCAAAAAACTCATCTTCGAAAAAGTCAGCTAAATTGTATTCTGTGGCTTTTGGGAAATCTTTTAACTCTTCGGTTAAATCGCCTCCTTTTAGATAGAGAATACCGTTTTTCAGTTCGTGCTTGCTATTTTTCTTTATTTTGGTTTTCACCCAAGAAACAAAATCAGGCATATTGGTAACGGCGCGACTCACGATAAAATCGAAATCCCCTTTCACTAATTCGGCACGCAATTGTTCTGCTTTTACATTTTTTAGTTCTAATGCTTCGGCAACAGCTTGAACTACTTTGATTTTTTTGGCAATAATATCAATCAAAAAAAAACGGGTTTCCGGAAAAAGAATCGCCAATGGAATTCCAGGAAATCCACCGCCAGTTCCAACATCCAAAACATATGTTCCCGGTTCAAATTTTATGATTTTGGCAATTCCCAACGAATGCAAAATATGTTTGGTGTATAAAGCATCAATATCTTTTCTCGAAATGACATTTATTTTTTCGTTCCAATCGTGGTATAGCAAATTCAATTTTGTGAATTGTTCTTTTTGAATATCTGTTAAATAAGGAAAATACTTAAGAATCTCGTCCATGCTCTAATTTTTTAACAAAAGTACTATTTTTAGATTGTAAATATTTAACTCAATTTTGCAAATTGAAAATTTATAATAATTATCTTTGAAGATTATTATTCAATTCTATGAACAAGAGCGCTCCTACATTTGCAAAGCAAGACAGTCTGAAATTTTTCAGAACACTTAACTCGCGGGTAAACAACTACTTCAAGGAAAACAATATTCAAAAAACAGGAAATTGGAAACTTTATTTGAAAACCATAATTCTGTTCACCGTTTTTCTTGCGCCATATTTTTTAATACTCACCATGGACATGCCATTTTGGGTCCACCTTTTATTGACAATCGTTATGGGGATTGGAATGGCCGGAGTGGGAATGAATGTAATGCACGATGGGAACCACGGCTCTTATTCTAATAAAAATTGGGTAAATAAATTCATGGGAGGAACTATTTATGTTCTTGCAGGAAATGTATATAACTGGCAAGTGCAACACAATGTTTTGCACCACACCTACACTAATATTCCCGGTCATGATGAAGATTTAGATGCTGGACGTGTCATTCGTTTTACAAAAGAAGCTAAATGGTATAATTTTCATCGTTTTCAACAATATTATTCTGTTTTTCTATATGGATTATTAACTTTCAACTGGGCTATTACGACTGATTTTAGACAAATGAGAAGTTACCTGAAAAGAAAATTATCTTACGGTGAAGCCAAAAGCCCAAAAATCCTTTGGACTACTTTAATAATCACAAAAGTAATTTATGTTTCGATTTGGATTGTTTTGCCAATTGTTATAGGAATCACATGGTGGAAAGTACTAATTGGATTTTTTGTAATGCATTATACTGCAGGATTAATACTAAGTGTTGTTTTTCAATTGGCACACGTAGTTGAAGAAACCACTAATCCTTCGCCTAATGAATTAGGAGAAATGGACAATACTTGGGCAATTCACCAATTGTTTACCACAACCAATTTTGCTCCAAAAAACAAAATTGTAAATTGGTACACCGGAGGATTAAATCACCAAATCGAACACCATATTTTTCCAAACATTAGTCATGTACATTATGGCAAAATCGCAAAAATTGTAAAAGAAACTGCTCAAGAATGCAACTTGCCGTATTACGAATATAAAACGATGCGAAGTGCTGTTATCGCTCATTTCAAACATTTGAAAGAATTGGGAATGAAACCAGAACTTGTATAAACATACAACACGTAGAGATGCACTGCTGTGCATCTCTGCAGAAAATCAAACTAAAAAAATAATAATTAACCTCCCATAATTTCTACAATAGGAATTAAGGGCATTCAACACCTTTTTTAATGAACAATCCACTTTCAGACAGAATTAACAACTTAGCTACTTCTCAAACACTAGCAATGGCTGCTTTGGCCAGAGAATTAAAAGCCCAAGGAAAAGACATTATCAGTTTAAGCTTAGGTGAACCTGATTTCAATACGCCTGACTTCATTAAAGAAGCGGCAAAAAAAGCGATTGACGAAAACTACAGCACCTATTCTCCAGTAGAGGGATATGCTGAACTAAAAGAAGCAATCTGTAGAAAATTCAAAAGAGACAATAATTTAGAATACAAACCTTCTCAAATTGTAGTTTCAACTGGAGCCAAGCAATCGTTATACAACATTGCACAAGTAATGCTAAACGATGGTGACGAAGTAATTTTACCTGCTCCTTACTGGGTTTCTTATTTCGAAATCGTAAAATTATCTGGTGGAGTTCCTGTAGAAGTTCCAACTTCTGTAGACACTGATTTCAAAATCACACCAGAACAATTAGAAGCAGCTATCACACCAAAAACAAAAATGATGTGGTTCAGTTCTCCTTGTAATCCAAGTGGATCGGTGTACAACAGAGAAGAATTAACGGCTTTGGCAAAAGTATTGGAGAAATATCCAAACGTTTATGTTGTTGCGGATGAGATTTACGAGCACATCAATTTCTCCGGAACTTTTTGTAGCATCGCTTCCATCCCGGGAATGTTAGAAAGAACGATTACCGTAAATGGAGTAGCAAAAGCATTCGCTATGACAGGATGGAGAGTCGGATATATTGGCGCACCAGAGTTCATTGCTAAAGCGTGTACAAAAATTCAAGGTCAAGTAACAAGTGGTGCTAACAGTATTGCACAACGTGCCACCATTACTGCTGTAGACGCTGATCCAAGCGTTTTAAAACATATGGTTGAAGCTTTCCATAGCCGTAGAGATTTAGTGGTTGGATTATTGAAAGACATTCCTGGAGTAAAAATCAACGTTCCAGAAGGTGCTTTTTATGTATTCCCAGACGTTTCTTCTTTCTTCGGAAAAACATTGAAAGGAACTTTTATCAAAGACGCTAACGACTTCTCTATGTACCTTTTAGGCGAAGCTAATGTAGCAACCGTAACTGGTGACGCATTTGGGAACCCAGACTGTATCCGTTTTTCTTACGCAACAAGCGAAGATTTATTGAGAGAAGCATTACGCAGAATCAAAGAAGCGGTAACATTAACCGAAGTTCCCGCATAATATAAAATTTGTTTAAAATTTAAAATAGTTTAAGATTTAAAGTTTTACTGCTTTACCTTAAACTATTTTTTTTATAGGCATGCCCCACTGAAAAAGCGGGTCGGGCTATCCGTTGCAATCTTTTTAATACCTACGCTATCGCTGCGAGAATAAAAAGGATTTCCACTGCTATCCCTCATGCAAAAACAACAGAAAGGTACGTATAGCTCGCGAGCTGTCCCTAACACGATACATATGAAAATACTACTTCTCGGCTCAGGCGAATTAGGAAAAGAATTTACTATCTCCGCCCAACGCATCGGACAAATTGTAATTGCGGTTGACAGTTACGAAAATGCTCCCGCTATGCAAGTGGCCCATGATTTTGAAATCATCAATATGCTGGATGGTGACGCTTTAGACAGCATCGTTGCCAAACACCAACCTGATTTTATTGTTCCCGAAATAGAAGCCATAAGAACCGAGCGTTTTTATGACTATGAAAAGCAAGGAATTACCGTAGTTCCTTCTGCGAAAGCGGCAAATTTCACGATGAACCGAAAAGCGATTCGCGATTTGGCATCTAAAGAATTAGGTTTAAAAACCGCTAAGTATCGCTACGCCACAACTGCTGAGGAATTGCAAAAAGGTGTTAAAGCCGTTGGAATGCCCTGCGTGGTAAAGCCACTAATGTCTTCTTCAGGAAAAGGACAATCTACCATAAAAACCGAAGCTGATATTGAAAAAGCATGGAATTATGCTGTTGAAGGTTCCCGTGGCGATGTGGTGGAAGTTATCGTAGAAGCATTTGTAAAATTCAATTCGGAGATCACTTTATTAACAGTCGTACAAAATAACAATCCGACTTTATTTTGCGCACCAATAGGCCATAGACAAGAACGTGGCGATTATCAGGAAAGTTGGCAACCCGCTTTAATTTCCGATAAGGATTTGTACGAAGCGCAAGATATGGCCGAAAAAGTAACCGAAGCTTTGGGCGGTGCTGGACTTTTTGGAGTGGAATTTTTCCTGACTGATGATGGTGTTTATTTCTCAGAACTTTCTCCAAGACCACATGATACGGGAATGGTAACTTTGGCAGGAACACAAAATTTTAATGAATTCGAATTGCATTTACGCGCTATTTTAAGTTTACCTATTTTCGAAATAACATTAGAAAAAGCGGGAGCCAGTGCCGTAATTTTAGCCACGGAAAACGCTACAAATCCAACTTATTCAGGAATCGAAAAAATTGCTGCTTTACCTAAAACTGATTTCAGAATTTTTGGCAAACCAACCTCAAGACCGTATAGACGAATGGGCGTGGCTTTAGTCAATGACAGTCTGAAAACTCCAATTGAAGAAGTAGTGGAAAAAGCAAAAAAAGCAGCCAATTTAGTTACCGTAAATTCATAACTGATTTTTAGAAACACGAAAAACTGAAGGGGTCATTCCTGTATTTTTTTTGAAAAGTCTGGCGAAATACGAATTATAATCATAGCCTAATTCTGTTGCAATTTCATTAACAGTCATTTTTTTATCCATCAACATTCGTTTGGCTTCGAGAATGATTCTGTCTGAAATTACTTCGGTTGTGGTTTTTTGCAAGATTTCATTGCAAATCCTGTTCAAGTGTTTCAAAGTAATATGAAGTTGTGCTGCATAGAAAGAAGCCGCTTTTTCAGTTTTAAAATTCTTTTCTAATAGCACCTCCAAACTTTTAATTTTCAAATTATAAGGGTGCGCTTCATGAAGATGTGTTTCACTATATTTTCTTGCAATTTCAATATGTATGATATCCAGTAAATTCATTATTTTATCCTGTTTCAACATTTGATTATTTTTGATTTCAGAAATCAAACTCTCAAAATAAGGCAAAATAGCTTTTGATTCTGGAGTGTCAAATATAATTTCAGGCTTATTATTCACCGAAGAATAAAAAGGATAGTCACCGATGGTTTTTTGTCCAAAATAGAGATTGTACATTTCCTGCGAATAGAAAATCACAAATCCTTCCACATCATCCGATAAATCCCAATGGTGCATTTGTCCGGGCTGCAAAAAAAACACACTTCCCGACTGAATCGCTAATAGATCAAAATCGATTTCATGTGTTCCTGAACCTTTGGTAAAAAAAACCAAAACATACGAATTATGCCGATGTGGTTCTTCAACAAAACTATGGTCTATTAAGTGATTTTTAAATGTATTAATGTACAAATCACTATTCACGGAATTGCAGTTAAAGCGTTGAATGTTATAAATAGGATATTTTTTCATGATTACCCAATGTCTTAATTATGCTATAATTAGCGAATATAGAAAACATCCATGACGTGGATAAGAAATACCTTTGATAAAAATAATAAAAATGTCATACGCTATTGCTCACATCCTAAATAATGATTGCCCTCATTGTCTTGAAGGCAAAGTATTTAAAGAAAAGAATATTTTTTTCAATATTGGATTTCCTAAAATGAATACGTATTGTTCGCATTGTCAATTCAAATTTGAGAAAGAACCTGGGTATTTCTTTGGTGCTATGTATGTCAATTATGGCTTAACTGTAGCGCAAGGAATTGCTACCTATGTTATTGCCCAATTTTTCTTTACCGAAACTTTCGATTTAAGAATCATTCCTATTATTGCTGTTGTTATTGTTACAATGGCTTCTTTTAACATTCGACTTTCTAGATTATTGTGGATTTATATGTTTAAAAATTATTCCATGTAAGACTAGTAATCATGCTATAAGTAAATTAATTATTCCTGAAAAGCTAATAACCCACCCTTTTATTTTCAGTTTTATCAATGAACACATTAAAATAAAAAAGAATAACTAAAACACAATTACTGCAGCTTCATTCGGATTGTACCAGTTTGAAATGGAAGTTCACGCTTGTATATTAACCTTACATTATAAGGTTTTGTTAATATTAGCCCCATAGCTCAATTTAAAAAAAAAACAAAAGTTAAATCATTAGATTTGTATAAATCATAAATCTTGATGAAGTTATTAATAGTTGAAGACGAACCTAATCTTTCGTCAATTATCCGTAAAGGGTTTTCAGAAAAAAATCACGATGTAAGTGTTGCACTTGATGGTACAACAGCATTAGAGTTGCTTTCTAATCATGATTTTGATGTAGTGCTATTAGATGTTATGTTACCTGATATTAATGGCATTGAAATTTGTAGACGTTTGAGAGCTGCAAAAAACTTTGTCCCCATTTTATTATTAACAGCTTTAGGAAGCAGTGAAAATATAATAAACGGATTGAATTCCGGCGCCGATGATTATTTAGTAAAACCTTTCAAATTTTTGGAACTTGATGCCAGAGTCAATGCGTTGTCAAGAAGATCTGGACAAATTCAAAAACCGCATGAAATTATCATAATTGCTGATCTTGAAATTAATTTCAGAACAAAATCGGTAACCAGAAATGGCGATATTATTCTATTAACAGCCAAAGAATTTAAACTTTTGCATTATTTGGCAATAAATTCTCAAACCATTTTATCCCGAGAACAACTTTTAGACAATGTTTGGGACATCAATTTTGAGATGAATACCAATGTAATTGACGTCTACATTAACTATTTGAGAAAAAAAATTGACAAACCATACAACACTAAATTAATTCACACCATGAAAGGTTTGGGTTATGTCCTGAAACCATAAAAAATGCAGATTAAGAAAAAAATAACCTTTACTTATATCGCTCTTTCAACCCTCAGCACCCTTTTATTAAGTCTGGTGGTTTTCTTTTTGTTCAAACAAAACAATCAGTATTATTTTTTAAAAAGATTACAAGACCGAGCTAAAATTAGCGCTTCGATTCATTATCAAAATGATTCTGTAAAAACGCGCTATTTCAAAGAATTTAAAGCGAAAGGGCTTGAAGAACTGATTGATGAAGAAGATTTTGTTCTTAAAGTCAACGGGGCAAACACATTTGAATACAATACCAATCTGAATTTACCTGCAGATTTTTATAAAAAAGTGATGGCAAATGGTTCCGAATGGATTGAAGATGACAACCGTTATTTTTATGGCCAGACTTTTACCGAATCAAATCAAAAATATATTATAATTATTACTGCAAAAGACCGAAGAGGTAATACCAGTAGTATCTACATTATTCGGATTCTCTTTTTTGGCGGATTGGCTTTCATACTGTTAGCCTATATTTTTGGCAGATTCCTGGCGAGAAGAGTTATAAATCCAGTAGCAAGAATTACTTACGAAGTAAAAAGAATAAGCGCTTCAAACCTACACAACAGACTTCCCGAAAGTAAAAGCACCGATGAGATTGCGGATTTGATAAAGACATTTAACAATATGCTGGACCGACTGGAAACCTCGTTTGAAATTCAAGCTAATTTTATCAATAATGCTTCACATGAACTAAAAACGCCAGTAACTACCATAATTGCCGAAACAGAAATCATGCTCTTAAAAGAGAGAAATGTTACCGAATATATCTCGTCATTAGAAAATATTCACAGTCAGGCTTCACGACTGGGAGATCTTACGGAAAGTCTTTTAAAACTGACACAAACTGGTTACGATGGAAAAAAACAATTATTAGATGTCGTTAGAATTGATGAACTTCTAATGGATGTAAAATCGGATATTGATAAAATTTATCCTAACAACAGGGTAAAGATAAAAATCAATAAAATCCCTAGTGACCCGAGTTTACTCGAAATCCCGTGTAACAGATCCTTATTGGAACTTTCATTGAATAACATTATCGCCAATGGTGTGAAATATTCTAATAATGAAACCGTTTTTGTTACTTTATCAGGAAACAATTCATCCATCAAAATTTCGATTACTGATATAGGGATTGGCATCCCTGCAGAAGAGATCCCTCACCTTTACGAACCTTTTTTCCGAGGTAAAAAAGCGTCAAAATATAATGGTTATGGATTAGGACTTCCACTTGCCATGAAAATAATCAGGATGCACAATGGAGAACTTAAAATACAATCTGAACCAGATCAAGGCACTATTGTAAACATTACGTTCAATACCGCCAACATTAAAAATTCTAATGTTAATTCTTAGAATATTCTAATGTTAATTTAAGATAGCTATAAAATGGGTACTGTTATTTTGTATGTATAAATAAATCAAATTTAATACATATGAAAAATGTTCTAATTCCTACGATATTACAAGGTGATACAATCAATGCAATTAAAACAGCAATAAAATCATCTAATGGAGAACAATGCCAGCTTATTCTGATGCTATTAACTGACATTCCGGAAACGTATTCATCTGCCAATTTATTAAGAAACATCAATCAGGATCTGAGTACTACACAGGAAAATGTTTTACAAATGTGCAGAGAAATCATTTTGGAATCCAACAATTGCAGCTTGAAAATTCATCATCAGTACGGTATTTCTTCTCCCCTTTTTAGAAATCTAATGGAGCATTTCGCTATTGAATTAACAATACTTACTCCTTCTTTTAATTCTTCTAAAAAGAAAATAAACAGGTATTGCGTTCAAATCATTTCTAATAGCAAATGTCCAATTTTACACCTAAACGTAAACTTTGAAGAAAAAGCATTTAGCCAGGCGTTGTATATAAAAAATTCAGATTCAATACTTCAGGCAGAAGATTTACAAACTTATGTAAACGCCCTTTTTTCTTTAAAAATTGTAAGTCAAACCAAAATAAATGATTTACAAAAAACGAATGAAATAGAACCTTTTTTAACCGATACTATATCAAAAAACAACATAAATATTCTGATTGAAACACGAAAACCCAAGAAAATAAAGTTCCTAAAAAAAGAAAAAGCTCCTCTTAACGAAACATTAGGCTTGCCCGTTCTTTCTTTATATGAAGCGGTTTATTAATAATGATTGTTTAAAATTTAATTCAGAATATATGTTACTAAAAAAGAAAATTCCCATGAAATATGTATTGGGTAAAATAAAAAATGAATTAGCATTAGTCATTTTCTTTTGTATTGCATTTGAAATTTTTCGCTATTTTTTCAAGACTGTGTCTATTAATATTCCTATTGCAATCCCCACAATAATTGGTACAATTATTTCATTACTACTGGCATTCAAATCCAACCAAGCTTATGACCGCTGGTGGGAAGCCCGAATAATTTGGGGTTCTATTGTTAACGATTCTAGAACATTATTGAGACAAATTATTATTTTTTATAACGATCCCGATTTTTCAGTGCAGGCTAACGATTTCAAAGAAAAATTTGCAAAAAGACAAGCTGCCTGGTGTTATAGCCTGGGACAAATGCTGCGAGAAAAAGATCCTACAAAAACAATAAAAGATTTACTGGATGAAGATGATTTGCGATTTGTAAAAAGGCATAAACATGTTCCTAATGCCATTTTAATTTTACACGCCAAAGATTTAAAAAAGGCCCTTACCAACAATAAAATAAATGTTTACCAACAAGTGGAAATTGATAATACATTAACGCGATTGTGTGATTCAATGGGGAAGTGTGAACGTATAAAAAACACTATTTTTCCAACCACCTACAGTATGTACATCCGATTTGCGCTGTGTTTATTTATAATTCTCTTGCCTTTTGGGTTAATAAATACTATTGGCTGGCTTCAAATTCCATTAGTCACAACCATTGCAGCTGCTTTTTTCTTAATCGAAAAAATGGCGATTCATTTACAAGATCCATTTGAAAACAGACCTACAGACACTCCTGTAAGTGCCATTTCAATTGCAATTGAAAAAAATCTAATGCAGATGGTCAATGAATATCAAGATGAATTTGATGAAGAGGTATATGTTTATGATGCAAAAGCACATCATACGCAACCTTTAAACAACACTTATTTCGTCCTTTAATTTATGATTTTAGTATAAATCCACTCCTTAATTTGAGTGGTTTTTTTTTCATTGAACCTAAATTATCTATACCAAAGCAAACTTTTAAATAGCAAAATGAACCCAAACAGATCGTTTTAATTACTATAAAAAATAGTATTTTTGCGCTCTGATTGAAACTGATTTTTCAATCTTTAAAATTTTCAATCTTTAAATTAGACACATGAAAGCATACGTATTTCCGGGTCAGGGCGCACAATTTACAGGAATGGGCAAAGACTTATATGAAAACTCTCCATTAGCAAAAGAATTATTCGAAAAAGCCAATGAAATTTTAGGTTTCCGCATCACAGACATCATGTTTGAAGGAACTGCCGAAGAATTGAAAGAAACCAAAGTTACACAACCCGCAGTCTTCTTGCATTCGGTGATTTTGGCAAAAACGCTGGGCGAAGATTTCAAACCGGGAATGGTGGCGGGACATTCATTAGGCGAATTTTCAGCATTAGTTACAAACGGTACTTTATCTTTTGAAGACGGATTGCAATTAGTTTCACAACGTGCTCTGGCGATGCAAAAAGCCTGCGAAATAAAGCCTTCTACCATGGCAGCAGTTTTAGGATTAGCTGATAATATCGTCGAAGAAGTTTGTGCTTCTATTGACGGAATTGTAGTGGCTGCTAATTACAACTGCCCGGGACAATTAGTAATTTCTGGGGAAACCAAGGCAGTGGAAAAAGCCTGTGAAGCGATGAAAGCGGCGGGTGCAAAACGCGCTTTGTTGTTGCCAGTTGGAGGAGCATTTCACTCTCCAATGATGGAGCCAGCAAGAGAAGAACTGGCTGCTGCTATTGAAGCAACTACGTTCTCTACTCCTATTTGCCCTGTGTATCAAAATGTAACCGCAAGCGCTGTTTATGACGCTGACGAAATCAAGAAAAACTTAATCATCCAATTGACAGCTCCAGTAAAATGGACGCAATCTGTGCAACAAATGATTAAAGATGGCGCAACTTTATTTACCGAAGTGGGTCCAGGAAAAGTATTGGCGGGATTGATTGGAAAAATTGATAAAGAAGCGGTGACGGCTAATGCTTAAATTGTGGTCAGTGTCAGTTTTTAGTAATCAGTTGTTGCCGATAAACAAAATCCTCATAAACGTATGTTTGTGGGGATTTTGTTTATCTTTATTGAATGAGTTCAATCTATTATAATTTTTTAAAATAAAAGAAATGAAAAAGGCACTTTTAGGATTAGCATTAGTTGCAACTTTAATTACTTCTTGTAAAAAAGAAACAAAAGAAGAAGTAAAAGAGGCTACCGAAGCTATTGGAAATGAAATGGAGGAAGCGATAGATACGGCAGCTGTAAAAGTTGACGCCGCAGCTGATTCTACCAAGATTAAAACAGGGGAGGTTCTTGAAAAAGGAGCTGAAAAAATGAATCAAGCCGCTGAAAAATTGAAAGAATCAGTAAAAAAATAATTCAAAAAAGGAGGCAGTCATTGACTGCCTCCTTTTTCTTATTTCCTAATCTTTTGCTCCCATTTCCAGGCACTCGCCATGGCCTCTTCCAGTGTGAATTCTGATTTCCACCCCAAAATAGTATTCGCTTTATTCGTATTGGCGTAAGCCGAAGTAATATCTCCTTCTCTACGAGCAACTATTTTGTAAGGTAATTTTTTACCGCTTACTTTTTCGAATGTGTGGATAACTTCTAATACAGAACTTCCGGTTCCGGTTCCCAGATTAAAAGTTTCTACTTTAGCAGCATTTTCTTTATTCAATAGTCGTTGCAAAGCAATAACGTGGGCTTTCGCCAAATCGACTACGTGAATATAATCCCGCACTGCTGTCCCATCTGGAGTAGGATAATCATCACCGTAAACGGATAATTCTTTTCGCAATCCCAATCCGGTTTGGGTAATAAATGGCACTAAATTTTGTGGAACACCAATAGGTAATTCCCCAATTTCAGCAGATGAATGTGCTCCAATCGGGTTAAAATAACGCAACAAAATCGCATTAATTGTGGTTACTTTGGCTACATCACTAATTATTTCTTCCCCTATTTGTTTGGTGTTTCCATAAGGAGACATAGCCATTTTAATGGATGCATCCTCAGTTATTGGCATTTTCTCAGCTTGTCCATAAACTGTGCATGACGAACTAAAAATAAAACTAGCTTCTGGCTTTTGCTGCAATTCTTGAAGTAGATATACCAAGGTGTTGATATTGTTTTCATAATATAACAATGGATTTTCAACACTTTCACCAACAGCTTTTGAAGCCGCAAAGTGTATCACTCCTAAAATATCGTGCTGTCTTTTGAAAAAATCCTGTACTTTTTCTTTTTCGCGCAAATCCAGCTTTTCAAAAGCTGGAACTTTTCCAGTAATATTCTGAATTCCGTCCAGTACTTTCAAAGATGAATTCGAAAGATTATCGATAATGATTACTTCAAAACCCTGATTTTGCAATTCGACCACAGTATGCGAACCGATAAAACCCAACCCTCCTGTTACTAGTATTTTCATCTTTATTCTTTATGACGGTAATTTAAATGCCTGTCTGGCGATTAACAACCATTTGTTTTTTTGCTTTTGCCAAACGAGCATTATTCCAATTTTTATATCCTTATCAATTCCGCCATCTTTGGTGTGAGCAGCCAAATTATGGCGAACTATGGCAACATTACCAGTAATATTAATTGTTTGATTTTGGAATTCAATCGAAACGAAATCAGACTCTCCATTCACAATTTTTTCTATAAAAACAGCTTGATTTTGTACTAGTCCACTCGAATGTCCGTAACTTAAATCTCTTGAAGTTAAGGCTGTAAGTTTATCTGCATCAGCATCAATCATTGCTTGACGCAAAATTTCGACACGAGAAGCAACAGTCTTTTCTTCTCTATTAGGGAAACTATTTTGAGCAAAACCTGAAAATTGAAATAAAATCACCGCAAAAGTTGCAAAAAAATATTTCATAGTATTTACTTTAAAAATTCTAAGACGCTATCAGTAATAAACTTAATTTGTTGCTCATCTAATTCGGTGTGCATTGGTAAAGAAAGCACTTCTTTTACTAACTGATTGGTTACCGGAAAATCTTCTTCTTTGTATCTTGAATCTAAATAAGCCTTTTGAGAATGCAACGGAATTGGATAATAAATAGCACAAGGAATTCCTTTATCTAATAAATGTTGCATTAAACCATTCCTGTCGGCATCGATAATGCGTAAGGTGTATTGATGAAAAACATGGCAATCACATATATCACAAATGTTTGGTGCAATTATATTTTTATGCCCCTCAAAAGCTTTAGAATATTTTCTGGCAGCATCTTGTCTTGCTTTACTGTATTCATCCAATAAAGGCAATTTAGCATTTAAAACCGCTGCCTGAATACTGTCTAAACGAGAATTCACACCTACTACATCGTGATGGTATCGCTCATACATACCGTGATTTACAATTCCGCGAAGCTTGTGGGCCAATGCATCATCATTAGTAAAAATAGCACCGCCATCACCATAACAGCCTAAATTTTTAGACGGGAAAAATGAAGTTGAACCAACGTGTCCAATTGTACCAGCCTTCTTTTTGGTTCCATCCGAAAATTTACAGTTGGCTCCGATAGCTTGAGCGTTATCTTCGATAACATATAAATTGTGCTCTTTGGCAACAGCCATAATTGCTTCCATATTGGCGGCACGGCCAAACAAATGGACCGGCACAATAGCTTTAGTTCTTGGCGTAATTGCTTTTTTAATTCCTTCGATGGAAATGTTCATATTATGTACATCCACATCGACTAAAACAGGTGTTAATTGCAATAAAGCAATCACTTCCACGGTTGCGGCAAAAGTAAAATCGGCAGTGATTACCTCATCACCCGGTTTTAAATCCAATCCCATCATCGCAATTTGCAAGGCATCGGTTCCATTAGCACAAGGAATTACATGCTTAACGTTTAAATATTCTTCTAAAGATTTTTGGAATTGATGAACTTGAGGACCGTTGATATAGGTATTGGTATCTAAAACTTCCTGAATAGAGGTATTTACAACGGCTGCAATTTTATCATATTGACTTTTTAGGTCAACCATTTGGATTTTTTTCATTGAAATTTTGTTTAAAGTTCGAAAGTTTAAGGTTTCTAAAAACAACAAACACTTTCTTAAAACGAAAAACAAAAATAGTTATTTAATGAGTTTAAACCAATGAAACCCACATTAAAAAATAGGCTTCCAATAAAATAAAAAAATGGGTTCCTGACAGCCAAAATTTAAATATTTCTTTCGAAAGAAATTAATATAAAGAAAACGTATTTTAGCCACAAAATTTCAATGATGCTTTTTCTTTATAATCTTATTATTCTAATTGCTGGTTTTTCATTAAAAATCATAGCATATTTCAGTCCCAAAATCAAACTTTTTGTTGAAGGTCGTAAAGTTATTTTTCCTACTTTAGAACAAAAAATAAAACCTTCTGATAAAACAATTTGGTTCCACGCTGCCTCGTTGGGCGAATATGAACAAGGATTGCCTGTTATTGAAAAAATAAAAGAAAAATTTCCATTACATAAAATTGTGGTTACCTTTTTCTCGCCTTCGGGATATGAAGTTCGTAAAAACAATACCGCTGCTGATCTCACAGTTTATTTGCCTTTAGACACTAAAAAAAATGCACAAGAGTTTTTGAAACTTGTTCATCCGGATTTAGTTTTTTTCATCAAATATGAATACTGGCTGAATTATTTGAACGAACTCAAGAAACAGAATATACCAACTTATTTAGTTTCAGGAATTTTAAGAGAGGATCAAATGTTCTTTAAATGGTACGGTGGCTTTTATAGAAAAGCCCTCTATACGTTCACTTATTTTTTTGTTCAAAATGAAAACTCCAAAAAATTATTACTGCAATTAAACAAAACCAATGCAGCAGTTTCGGGAGATACTCGTTTTGACAGAGTTGCTGCAATTTTAGAAAAAGACAACACTTTGGATTTCATTGCTAATTTTAAAAACGATACTTTAACTGTTGTAATTGGTAGTTCTTGGCCAAAAGATGAAAATTTATTAGTCGATTTTATAAATTCGAATAATTACAATGTCAAATTTATAATAGCACCACATAACATAAAAGACGAACAAATTCAACAGTTAAAAAATAGCATTACCAAGAAAACCCTTCTTTTTTCTGAAAAGGAAAATGCTGCTCTTGCTGAATATGATGTTCTGATTATTAATACCATTGGGATTCTGACTAAAATATACAGTTATGCCGATATTGCGTATGTAGGTGGTGGCTTTGGAAATCCTGGTGTGCATAACATCCTTGAACCGGCTACTTTTGGCGTGCCAATAGTTATAGGGCCAAACTATTCCCATTTTGCCGAAGCGACTGCTTTGATGAATCTGGAAGGCTGCATTTCTGTTTCCAATAAAAAGGAACTTGATTTTGCTTTAACAAACTTAATCCTAAACGAGATAGAACGACATGAAAGAGGACATATTTGCAGCACTTTTGTACAAATGAACAAAGGCGCTACTAATGTGATTATAAATACCATTTCAAGTTTTGAAACACGCTAATATTTGAATACTTTTTTTATAAAAACCATTTCTTAACCGTATATTAATCTAAATATTTTTTTTATAAAAATATACCCATTATTTAAGCAATATTTTCATAACTTCCTGTAAGAAGCATTGATACTATTCAAAATTGGATTATAAAAAAGTTTGTAAGAGTATCGTTCATTAAATTAGTAATACTATATTTCACTTGGTTAGCCTTCTGGCATAATAGTTGGTGTAAATGAGAAAGTTGACGAAAAATATTATTTTTTAAAAAAAAAATAAAAAAATATTTTACATATTAAAAAATTTATATCTTTGCCACGAATTAATAATTAACCTTTTATAATAAAGTAAGATGAAAAAAGTATTTTTAAGTTTAGCTGTTGTTGCTGTTTTAACTGTTGTATCATGTAAAAAAGCTGACGCTCCTGCTGGTGACGCTGCTGTAATTGACTCTGCTGCTGTAGTTGTTGATTCTGCTGCTGCTGTAGTTGATTCTGCTGCTGTAGTTGTTGATTCTGCTGCTGCTGTAGCTACTGAAGCTGCTGCAACTGCAACTGACGCTGCAAAAACTGCAACTGACGCTGCAAAAAAATAATTAGAACTCAAATTCTAAAAATTTTAAAGCCATCCCGTTTAACGAGATGGCTTTTTTAATTATTTATAGTAGTGTTTTTTTTTTAAAGCCTATGATAAATAACAAAAAAATTGTTTTCTAAATCTTAATCAGAGAAAACAAAATCATTCTCCGAAAAATCTAATGTTTCCGATTTTGAACCGTAAAGCACAATTTCATTTATTCCTTTTTGCAGGCGCAACGAAGTGGTATATTTTCTACTTGTCGCAAAATGATTCCCTCCTGACATTAATTTAAAAAAGTATTTCCCATTAGAAGACTTAAACTTAAAAAAATCAGCTGATGCAATGTCTTGTTTAAACTTTTCAATATCTTCTTCACACTCAAACTTAAGTTCATAACTTAAACTAGTAAAAATAATTTTTCCTTTTCTAGAAGTAAAAACAAATTTATACGCGTCATTATTTCTTTTACTAATCACAAAAGCCCCCATAATACATCTTTAAATACACCGAATCATTAAAAACCAACTTTCACCAACAACATGCTTCCCTTTACCCATGCCACGATAAAAACACCACAATAGCAGCTATTTAAATTGACATTCTAAAATTAAAATAGATTTGTTATAAAATAAAAAAAAAAGCGCCAAACATAATTTGAAGCTTTTCAGTACTCAGAACCGTTCCGAAGACACGGAGCTGAATCCGTTTGAAAATTATATTTTATTTTGTACCTAATAAAAGACCCGGATTAACTATGCCTTTCTCCAAAAAACTCTAGACTTGATTCTTTTCAAAAATTTTTCTAATCCTTAAGCTTTCACACTAAATTCACACTATAAATTTAAGCTAACTTCCATGATAATCCTTTTACAGTAAACGCTTATTATAAAACCCTGATTATGTTCACCCAGTCTTTTCTGCACATCATCCGTAGCTCCTACCTAGTATCAGTCTAATTTTTTAGAATAAATCATATAAATAAAATAGATTTAAAAAATTGTTTAATAAAAAAAGCTCCAAACATAGTTTGAAGCTTTTTTAGTACTCAGAGCGGGACTTGAACCCGCACGAACATTGCTGTTCACTGGATTTTAAGTCCAGCGTGTCTACCAATTTCACCATCCGAGCAGTATGTGGTGTTGGAGCGAAAAACGGGGCTCGAACCCGCGACCTCGACCTTGGCAAGGTCGCGCTCTACCAACTGAGCTATTTTCGCATTTTCAATTCTTAAAAAGAACCGCAATACTTGTTCTGTATTGCGGATGCAAATTTAGGACATTTATTGAATTACACAAGCCTTTTTTATAAAAAAATTACAGATAAAAGTTAACTTTCTGATAACGTAAACTTTAAAACAAAATAAATTATTTTCGAGTCAGCATTCTTTTAATTTCATTTAGCTTCATCAACGCTTCCATAGGCGTAATGGTATTTATATCTAAACTTATAATCTCTTCTTTAATCTCCTCCAACAAAGGATCGTCCAGATTAAAGAAACTCATTTGCATTTCGTCTTTTGCAGCTTTAATTCCATTCAGCGCTTCACTGGAATGATTTTTTTCTAATTTTTTAAGAAGCTTCTGTGCTTTCAAAATTACAATTTGAGGCATTCCGGCCATTTTAGCAACATGTATTCCAAAACTATGCGCACTTCCTCCTTTTACTAATTTTCGAATAAAAAGCACGGTATCTTTCAATTCTTTGACAGCAACATTATAATTCTGAATCCTTGGCAGCGATTCACTCATTTCATTCAACTCGTGATAATGCGTTGCAAATAATGTTTTAGGCTTTGAAGGATGTTCGTGTAAGAACTCTGCAATTGCCCAAGCAATTGAAATTCCGTCATATGTACTCGTTCCTCTACCAATTTCATCCAACAGCACCAAACTTCTATCGGAAATATTGTTCAAGATTGAAGCCGTTTCATTCATTTCGACCATAAAGGTAGATTCTCCCATCGAAATGTTATCACTTGCTCCTACTCTGGTGAATATTTTATCTACAATCCCCATTCTCACGCTTTCAGCAGGAACAAAACTTCCCATTTGAGCCAAGAGTACAATCAATGCGGTTTGACGCAAAATAGCCGACTTTCCAGACATATTGGGTCCCGTAATCATAATCAATTGTTGGGTTTCACGATCCAAGAAAACATCATTGGCAATATAAGGCATTCCAACCGGCAATTGTTTTTCGATAACCGGGTGTCTTCCGTTTTTGATTTCCAGTTCGAATGTTTGGTCCAGTTCCGGACAAACATATTTATTTTCGATAGCCAATTGCGTGAAAGAACACAAACAATCCAATTGCGCTACTAAATTTGCATTCATTTGAACCGGCTTGATATAAGTGGCAATCCAACTCACCAATTGTTCAAACAACTCTACTTCTATCTTATGAATTTTTTCTTCAGCACCAAGGATTTTAGTTTCATATTCTTTTAATTCCTCCGTAATATAACGCTCTGCATTGACCAAAGTTTGCTTTCGAATCCATTCAGTAGGAACTTTATCTTTGTGCAAGTTTCTAACTTCGATATAATATCCAAAAACATTATTAAAGGAAATTTTCAAAGAAGAGATTCCTGTCAATTGTGATTCTCTTTTTTCTATTCCTTCCAAGAATTCTTTTCCTGAAGTTGAAATCGCCCGTAAATCATCTAACTCAGCATTGATTCCTTTGGCAATAGCATTTCCTTTGGCAATAGCCACGGGAGCATCTGGATTTAAAACAGTTTTAATTTTTTCACGCAATAATTCACAACTGTGCAAACTGTCACCAATTACTTTTACTGCTTCTTGCGGACTTTCTAAAGCCAAGGTTTTTATCGGAATAATAGCGTCTAATGATTCTTTTAAATAAATCACTTCACGGGGCGATACTTTTCCGGCAGCAATTTTTGAAATCAAACGCTCTAAATCTGAGATTTGCTTAATTTGATTCTGAATGTTCTTTAAAACCTCTTGGTTTTCTTTTAAATACGAAACAACCTGATGACGGCTTTTTATTTTATTACTGTCTTTTAACGGCAAAGCCAGCCATCTTTTTAACAAACGCCCACCCATTGGCGAAAGCGTTTTATCAATCACATCGAGAAGCGTCACCGCGTTTGGATTATAACTGTGATACAATTCCAGATTTCGAATTGTAAATCGGTCCATCCAGACATAAGCATCTTCGGCGATACGCTGGATAGCAGTTATATGTTGTACTCTATTATGCTGCGTTTCGGATAAATAATACAAAATTGCTCCCGAAGCTATTGTCCCTTCTTTCAACTCTTCTATTCCAAAGCCTTTTAAGGAAACGGTTTGGAAATGTTTTGTTAAGGTTTCGAATGCATAATCTTCTTTATAAATCCAATCTTCTAAGTAAAAACTATGATAGTCATCTCCGAAAATTTCTCGAAAATCATTTTTATTATTTTTTGGAATTAAAACTTCGCTTGGATTGAAATTCTGCAATAACTTATCAATATATTCTGCATTTCCTTGCGCTGTAAGAAACTCCCCAGTAGAAACATCCAAAAATGAAATCCCTATTGATTTATTGGCAAAGAAAACAGAGGCTAAAAAGTTATTGGTTTTAGATTGTAAAACCTCATCATTCATAGAGACCCCAGGAGTTACTAGCTCCGTAACACCTCGTTTCACAATGGTTTTGGTCATTTTTGGATCTTCGAGCTGATCACAAATAGCGACACGAAGTCCCGCTTTGACTAGTTTTGGTAAATACGTATTTATAGAATGATGCGGAAAACCTGCCAGTGCAGTCTCCGTTTCTGAACCTGCCCCTCTTTTGGTCAATGTTATTCCGAGAATTTTTGAAGCACGTACGGCATCCTCTCCAAAAGTTTCATAAAAATCCCCTACTCTAAACAACAAACACGCATCCGGATATTTCCTTTTGATCTCATTATATTGCTTCATTAAAGGCGTTTCTTTAACCGTTTTCTCTTTAGATGCCAAGTTATTTTATATTTAAAAAATGAAAAAAATGTGTCAGCGAATTTAAATATTTTAATGCGAATAAGTAACACTTCAAAAAATTAAATTTTTTAAGAAAAAATTAAGCTAATGGCATGATTTTTTCTTTAAATTTGTTTAACTAATTAAAAAAACAAGAAAATGAAAAAAATAGTTACACTAGCGTTATTATTAGTATTAGGGCTTACAGTTTCTAATGCACAAGAGACATCAAAGGTTACAAAAAAAATAAAAGCGACAACTGCTAAAGCTTCAAATTCAAAAGTAGATGGTGCAGGAATGGTATTTGTAACTGAAGTTATTGATTACGGAACAATTGCACACAATGCAGATGGAAAACGTGAATTTGTTTTTACTAATAATGGTAACAAGCCATTAATTATTACAAATACTCAAGGTTCATGCGGATGTACTGTTCCAACTACTCCAAAAGAGCCAATTGCTCCTGGGGCAAAAGGTATTATTGGGGTTAAATATGCTACTGATAGAATCGGTGCATTTACAAAAACTGTAACTGTAACTTCAAATGCGGCTGGACAACCAACTAAAGTTCTTACAATAAAGGGAACCGTTTTAGGAGATGATGCAAAAAGCTAAATTCTACATTAATTTATAATAAAAAAGCTTCCCTAACTTAGGAAGCTTTTTTTATTGAAGTAAAATCCAAAAATATATGAGAAAACTGGAAAACAGCGAACTCGAAAGAAAAACTATAGAAGCTTTTAAAGAATCGGAAAAAACACCCCTTATTTTAGTGTTAGACGACATTAGAAGTTTACATAATATCGGTTCCGTATTTAGAACCGCTGATGCTTTTTTAATAGAAAAAATATACTTGTGCGGCATAACAGCAACACCTCCAAACAAAGAAATCCATAAAACAGCACTTGGCGCCACCGAAACTGTGACTTGGGAACATAACGACAGCGTTCTTGAAGTTATTGAAAAATTAAAAAAAGAAAATATTACCACACTTGCTATCGAACAAGTAGAAAGCGCGATTTTTCTTCAAGATTTTGAAGTTAAAAAAAATAAAAAATACGCTTTAGTTTTTGGAAACGAAGTGTATGGTGTTTCTCAGGAAGCTGTGGCATTATGCGATGGATGTATCGAAATTCCACAATTAGGGACCAAACATTCATTAAATATTTCGGTAAGTGCAGGGATTGTGGTTTGGGATTTATTCAAAAAAATGAGTTCTAATTTGTAGATTTGTTAAAATTCGAATTCATCCTATTTCTTTTTTCGATTATTTTATGAAAAAAATACTCTTTATCGTTTTACTATTCTCTAATTTTTTTGGGTATGCTCAATATACTGCAATTCCAGATGTGAATTTTGAAAAAGCATTGATTAGAGAGGGCATTGATACCGGTACACCCGATGGAAAGGTACTAACTATTAATGTAAACGGAGTAACTTCTCTCAAAGTTAATAGTGGCGCAATTGTAGATTTAACTGGCATTCAGGATTTTGTAGGTTTGTTAGGTTTAACTTGTTCTTTTAATCAATTAACGAAATTAGATATTTCAAAAAACATTTTATTACAAAGTTTAGATTGTAGTGATAATAAATTGACTATTATAGATTTATCTAATAATAAGGATTTACAATTTATAGATTGTGGAAATAATCTGCTAACCAATTTAGACTTTTCCAAACATACAGTTTTAACTAATTTATATTGCCATTCTAATAGGTTGACGGTTCTAGATGTTTCTAAAAACATTAAATTACTTTTATTGGTTTGCGGATCAAATAAAGTAGCCAATTTGGATGTGTCGAAAAACACCAATTTACAAGTTTTCTCCTGTTATAATAACCAGATAACCGATTTAGATTTATCAAATAATAAAAATTTGGTAGCTTTGAATTGCAATATTAACCAATTGTCAACTTTAAATTTAAAAAACGGCAATAACACAAAGCTTACAAGTATTAGTTTGATAAACAATCCCAATCTTGCTTGCATACTAGTAGATAACAAAGCATATTCTGACCTCAATTGGCCAAACAAAGACGCTTTCGCCAGTTATTCTCAAAACTGTAGCAAAGCCTCTAATGCCGCCCCAATAATTACGGCAACAGGAAATCAAATCTATTGCCCTCAAACCAATATAAAAATCGTAACTGATCTTAAAATAACTAATCAAGATGACACTAGTACTGATGCCATTTATATTCAAATTTCATCAGGCTATATTAACGGACAAGACCAATTAACATTAGCCGACCCAAGTTCACACCCAACAATTATGACAATTTGGGATATTACTTCAGGAAAATTAAAATTATACAGTCCTACAGGAATACCAATATCCTATACCGACTTTATATCAGCAATTAAAGATGTACAATTTTACAATTCATCAGCTTCACCTTCTGGAATTCGTAATTTTTCGATTACCATAGGCCAAGCCAATTATTTGCCTAGAAATAAACATTTTTATCGATATATCTCTAGTCCGGGAATCTATTGGACAGATGCAAAAATAGCAGCCGAATCCCCAGTAAATTATTATTACGGATTACAGGGTTATTTAGCAACCTTAACCGCTGCTGATGAAGCACAATTGGCAGGAGCACAAGCTCCAGGAAATGGTTGGATTGGAGGAAGTGATTCTGAAACAGAAGGAATGTGGAAATGGGTTACGGGTCCAGAAACAGGAACTATTTTTTGGAACGGAGCTGCAAATGGCTCCACAACGAATTTTGCTTTTTGGAATACAAATGAACCAAACAACTCTAACAACAATGAAGATTACGCTCATATTACCGCTCCTGGAATTGGAATTCCAGGATCTTGGAACGATCTACAATTAGCGGGTGATTCATCCGGAAATTATCAATCAAAAGGTTATATCGTCGAATATGGCGGAATGGTAACAGGAGATGTTCATAATATTCATATCTCAGCAAGTACTACAATAACAATCGCAAAAATTACAACGACAACACCAAGCCCTTTTTGTGCTTCAGCGACATGTACACTTCAAGCAAGTTCTACAACTGGAACAATAAACTGGTATGATACTGTAACAAATGGAGTTTCTCTTGGGACTGGCAATAGTTTTACGACTCCACCACTTTATACCACGACAACCTATTATATTGATAACGGCTGTACTCCGAGAACTCCAATTATAGTAACTGTAAATCCATTGCCGATTGCAAATCCGGTAATAATTCCTAGACAATGTGATGACAATCAAGATGGAATATTCACTTTTAATACTGCTTCTCTTGAGACAACTTTATTAGGAAATCAAACAAACATAACCGTTTCTTATTTTGACCAAAACAATAATCCGCTAAAAGATTCAAACGGAAATTTGATAACTAGTCCCTTTCCGGCTAGTTTCACAACAACATCACAAACCATAAAAGCTGTTTTGACAAACAACTATTCTTTATACTGTTCTAACGAAACAACTATTAATTTTATCGTAGATGATTTATCCGAAGCTTTTGCCGTTCCTGGATCCTTAACCACAACTTGTGATAACGAACCAAACCCATTAAATCAAGATGGTAAATTTGCTTTTGACACTGCTACATTTGAAGCTTCCATTCTAAAAGGACAAACAGGAATGACAGTTAAATATTTTGATGATAATGGATATCCATTATCAAGTCCACTCCCAAATCCATTTGTAACTGCAACTCAAAATATTTTAGTAACAGTAACAAATACAGCAAACACAAATTGCACCGCAACTACAACTTTGAATTTTGTTGTTAATCCTTTGCCAATTGTCAACGATGTAACAATTATTCAATGCGATACTGACTTGATTCCTGACGGAAAGACTCTTTTTAATTTGACCGTAAATAACAACCTAATTTCCAAAAATTATACCAATGAACTTTTCACTTATTATACTTCACAATCAGGAGCTAATAGTGGTCTTACAACCGATTTAATTTCAAATGATTTGGCATTCGAAAATACAACAGCATCGACAATGAATGTTTGGGCGAGAGTTAGCAAAAATACTGGTTGTTTTAGCCTTGCCAAATTAACATTAAAAGTTCCTGCTACTAATCTTCTTTCAACTTATAAAATCACAGTTCCTCCTGTTTGCGATGATTTTTTAGACGCTATTAACAATAACAGAGACGGAATTGCAACTTTTGATTTCTCTTGGACGAAAGCCACAATACAAAGTCAACTCCCCATAAATCAAGTTTACACTATAAACTATTACAGAAACCAGGCTGATGCCTTAGCCGAACTCAATGTAATTGCGGATATTTCAAATTACAGGAATATTGGTTATCGCGATTCTCAAGATATTTGGGTACGGGTTGAAAGTAGTCTAGATAACGCTTGCGTTGGTTTAGGGCCTTACATTACTTTAAAAGTCGAAGCTTTACCTATTGCTAGTTCAGTTATAATTCCAAGACAATGTGATGACAATCAAGATGGAATATTCATTTTTGACACTAGTACCCTTGAATCGAAATTATTAAAAGGACAAATGCTTACTAATGTTACTGTTACTTATTTTGACCAAAACAATAATCCGTTGCCAAGTCCGTTTCCGAATACTTTCACAACCGCTTCTCAAACTATAAAAGCCGTTGTAACTAATAGAACAACTTTAAAATGTTATGACGAAACAAGCATTCCTTTTATTGTAGACATTTCACCTAAGGCATTTGCAATCTCCCCTGCCTTAACTACAGTTTGCGATGATGAAGCAGATCCTTTGAATCAAGACGGAAAATTTGCATTCGACACTTCAACATTCGAAGCCATTATTCTAGGCCGACAAACCGGAATGACGGTGACTTATTCTTTACAAAACGGAACTGTACTTTCAAATTTTTCACCCACTTTTACAACAGGAACTCAAAACATCACTGCAACAGTAATAAATACACTAAACACTTCTTGCACTACCACCACAACTTTAAATTTTGTTGTTAATCCAATACCGAAAATTAACTTGAATGCCAATGGTAGTGAAAATGAATTGGTTTGTTCTAATCTTCCCCGTTTTTTTGTAACACTTGATGCTGGAATTCAGGATGGGTCTCCAACAGGCAATTACACTTACATTTGGTCAAAAGACGAAACTATCTTGATTGGCGAAATAGCCCCAATTCTTTCAGTAAACGCCGAAGGAAATTATGCTGTCGAAGTAACAAATAGTTCAGGTTGCAGTAGAATTAGAATCATAAAAGTTACCGCTTCGGATTTGGCACATATCAAAAGTATTGATATTGTAGATTTGACCGATATAAATACAGTAACTGTAGAAGTAACAGGAAAAGGGAAATATGAATATAGTTTAAACGAACCTAGTGGATTTTGGCAAGACTCAAATTTTTTTGACAAAGTACCCGCAGGGATTCACGAAATTTTCATCAAAGACAAAAATGGCTGCGGCATAATTAGCAAAACTATTGCCGTTATAGGCGCACCAAAATTCTTTACGCCAAACAATGACGGTTATAATGATTATTGGAGTGTAAAAGGAGTGAATGAAACGTTCAATACCAAATCAATAATCTACATTTTTGACCGTTACGGAAAACTCGTCAAACAATGGGTTCCCAATTTAAACCAGGGTTGGGATGGTACTTTTAATAGCAATCCTTTACCAGCAGATGATTATTGGTTTACCTTAAAATTAGAAGATGGCAGAGAAGCAAAAGGTCATTTTTCTTTAAAAAGATAACTATTTCTAATTTCTATTAACTGATTTTCTGCTGAATTTGATCTAAAATATAAAGATAATCGGCTTGATTTTTTACAAAGTCCCGATTAGACACATCAATAATCAAAACATTTAGTTCCGTTTGTGATTTAATATAGTCAAGATATCCGTTATTAATTTTATCCAAATATTCTGCTGGAATTTTCTGTTCGTAGCTTCTGCCTCTCTTTTTAATATTTTGTAAAAGACGCTCTGAATTTTGGTACAAATAAATATACAAATCTGGTTTCGGCATTTCTCTGTAAATGATATCAAACAAGTTCCGATACAAACGGTATTCATCTTCGGCCAGTGTTATTTTGGCAAAAATCAAAGACTTAAAAATATGATAATCGGCTACCAAAAAGTCTTTGAACAAGTCAAATTGAGCTAAATCATCTGATAATTGTTGATATCTGTCGGCGAGAAATGACATTTCAAGCGGAAAAGCGTATCGATTTTGATCTTTATAAAATTTAGGCAAAAATGGATTGTCTGCAAAGCGTTCTAAAACTGTTTTTGCATTAAAATCCTCGGCAATTTTCATAGCCAAGGTTGTCTTTCCTGCTCCAATATTCCCTTCAAAAGCCACATAATTAAATTGTTCCAAAGTAATATTTCGCAAAGGACTTTCTAAATCTTGTACTACTTTACAAACGCTTTGATCTGGAGAAATTTCAAGTAATTCCGATATTGTTTTTTTTAGAATAGGATGTTTCCAATCTAAATTCAAATCCTGAATGGGCAACAAAACAAATTTTCTATTTTGCATTAATGGATGTGGAATCTGAAGTTTTTCGGTTTCAATAATTGCTGAATCGAAAGCAATCAAATCAATATCTATAATTCTAGATTGATACCCTAATTCTTCACTACGAATGCGTCCCAATCGTTTTTCAATTTTCAAAACCTGAGCCAGAATTTTATTAGCAGCGCTAAAGGTGTGAATCACTAATGCACAATTATAGAATGCATCACTGTCAAAACCCCAAGATGGTGTTTCATATAACCTAGAAACTTTGATTACCGTTCCCACTTCCCGGTGAAGCAATTGCAAGCAACGCTCGATATTTTCTAATCGGTTTCCTTGATTGCTTCCTATCGATAAAATAACTTGATGCTGTGATTTCATATTAAGCACAAATTAACTAAAAGAATTTTAGAATAGAAGTATCTTTGCAAAGAGTGTTGATAACTAATTCTAGAATAATAAAACCTAAAATTTGTAACAATTCAACCTCTTTTTAGACTTATTAAAAAAATATAAATATGAAGTTTTTAGGAAATGTGTTGGCGACCATCATAGGTATTTTCATCTTTTTTATGCTGTCCTTTTTTGGAATATTAATTATAGGAGCCATTTTTGGAGGTGAATCGGAAGGAATTAGCGTAAAAAATAATTCAGTTATCGAATTAAATTTAGAAGACATAAAAAATGATTATGCCGGCAAATTCAAAGATCCTTGGGTTACCATTTTTTCTGATGGAAAAAACATAGGTCTTACTGATATCATCAGTGCTCTTGAAGAAGCAAAAACAGACGATGATATTAAAGGAATTTCTATTTTGAATGACGAATCCCAATTAGGAATGGCCCAAAGTAAAGCTTTGAGAGATGCTTTAGAGGATTTTAAAAAATCAGGTAAATTTGTAATGGCTTATGCCAATTCGTATTCACAGAAAGAATATTATTTAAATTCAGTAGCCAAACCTATTTATTTAAATCCTGTAGGGGAAATGGATTTTAAAGGATTGTCTGCCGAAATTTTGTTTTTTAAAGATTTTCAGGAAAAATCAGGTGTTAAAATGGAAGTTATTCGTCATGGAAAATACAAAAGTGCCGTTGAACCTTTTCTAGAAGATAAAATGAGCGATGCTAACAGAGAACAAACTTCCGCTTTATTGAATTCTATTTGGAATTCTGTTGTAACAGAAATTTCAAAAAGCAGAAATGTCTCGATCGCAAAACTTAACGAAATTGCAAACGGACTTTTGGCAAGAACTCCTCAAATGGCAAAAAAAGAAGGTTTAGTCGATATTGTGGCTTACGAAGATGTGTACCATAATGCGATTAAAAATCTATTAAAAGTAGAAAAAGACGAAGAGTATAACAAAGTATCTATTTTGGATTATGCTAAAAAAGTAGCGACTACTTCAAAAAACACCGATGCCAATGACAAAATTGCTGTTATTTATGCTCAAGGCGAAATTCGTAGCGGGGAAGGTGATGTAGATGTTATAGGGGAAGGATCGATGCGTCGTTCCTTACAAGAAGCCCGAAAAGACAAGAACATAAAAGCCATTGTACTTAGAATCAATAGTCCCGGTGGAAGTGCTTTAACATCCGATTTGATATGGAGAGAAGTTGAATTAACTAAAAAAGTGAAACCCGTTGTAGTTTCGATGGGGAATTACGCCGCTTCAGGAGGGTATTATATTGCTTGCAACGCAAATAAAATTTTTGCCGAAAACAACACCATTACCGGTTCAATAGGTGTTTTTGGGATATTACCTAATTTCAGTCAACTGACAAAGAAAATCGGGATAAATGTAGAACAAGTAAAAACACATAAAAATGCTGCTAAATATAGTCCTTTTGTCCCTTTAGATGAAAAATTAAAAGCAGTTACCCTCGAAGAGATTGAACATATTTATAAAACTTTTGTTACGCATGTCGCACAGGGAAGAAAAATGACCTTTGCACAAGTGGACGCTATCGCACAAGGAAGAGTTTGGGCAGGTTCTGAGGCAGTTAAAATTGGACTTGTAGACAAAATTGGAGGCTTGAATGATGCAATTCATGAAGCTGCTGTTTTAGCAAAAACAAACACTTACTCCACACAAAACTATCCTGAATACGAAAAAGACTTCAATGCTCTTTTAGCTAATCTGCCATTTGGTAAGTCTAAAGAATCTTTTATTAAGGAAGAAATTGGGGAAGAAAACTATAAAATAATAGAAGAAGTAAAAAGATTTCAATCTGAGAAAGGCGTTCAAGCCATCATGCCTTTTGAAATTAATATTAAATAAATAGTATAATATCTAATAGAAAATCCGTTTAAGCTCAAACTTAAACGGATTTTTTTTACAAAGAAAAAGGGCGTATTTCGTTATTTATGAAAACATTACAAATGTCTTAAATTATAATCCGTTATTTTTGTGGGAAGAAGGTACCATTTTTGATAAACTTATAAAATCTTAAGAAAGAAAATTATGCTAAAGAAAATTTTAAAAATCATTGGGATCCTAATTGTCCTACTTGCAGCAGCTTTATTTGCCATTCCCTATTTTTTTAAAGATCAAATAAAAGCCAAAATTGCCACAGCTATCAATGAAAAAGTAGATGCTAAAGTCTCATTTTCAGATGCCGATTTGAGTTTATTCAAAAATTTCCCAAACGCGAATGTAACTCTCGATAAGTTAGTCATTATTAACAAAGCCCCTTTTGAAGGCGACACTCTAGTTTCATTTGGCGAGCTGAATTTAAAAATGTCTATCACAGAGCTTTTTAAAGGTAAAAACGAAGCGATGAATATTGACGGAATAACTTCAAAAAATGGGTTAATCAATATCATATTCAATAAAGACGGAATAGGGAATTATGACATTGCACTGAAAGATAAAAACACTAACGATGATGGTAAAAGCAGCCCTTTATCGTTAAAAATTCAAAATTATAAAATAGAAAATTTCAAGTTCAGGTATTTCGACCAAAGTTCAAAAATCAAAATGGTAATTGATAGTTTAAACCACGAAGGAACCGGAGATTTTGCCGCAAAAAAAATGGATTTGGTTACCAAGTCAACAGCAAAAGTCACGCTGGACATGGATAAAATCAATTATATGAAAGATATCGCTTTGACTTTAGACGCCGTTTTGGGTATTGATTTAGAAAAAAGTAAATATACTTTTAAACAAAACAAAGTACTGGTCAATCAATTGCCATTAGAATTTGATGGGTTTATTCAAATGGTGGAAGCGGGTCAACAATATGATTTGAAATTCAAAACACCAACGTCTTCTTTCAAAAATTTCTTGGGCGTTATTCCGGCGGCTTATGCGGCAAGTTTGGACAATGTGAAAACAACTGGTGATTTTTCCGTTATGGGTTTTGCAAAAGGATTGTATTCTGACACTACTGTTCCGAAATTCAATATTCAAATTGCATCAAACAATGCTTCATTTCAATATCCTAATTTACCAAAATCGGTTCAAAACATTGTTATTGACACTAAAATAATAAATGAAACAGGAATTCTGAACGATACGTATGTCAACCTTGAAAAGCTTTCTTTCAAAATAGATCAGGATGTTTTCAATACTAAAGCCAATATTAAAAATATAACTCAAAATGCAATTGTCGATGCGGCTTTAAAAGGAACCATCAACTTGGCTAATCTTTCCAAAGCGTATCCTATAAAGTTAGACAAGCCTTTATCCGGAATTTTAAACGCGGATGTAACGACAAAATTTGATATGCAATCCGTAGAGAAAAGTCAATATCAAAATATTAATAATGCAGGAACGATGAGTTTGTCCGGTTTCAACTATGTAGATGAAAACGGCAAAACAATGAACATTAGCAATGCCTTAGTTCAGTTTAATCCGAGTCAGGTGAATTTGAAGGAGCTTAATGCAACAACGGGTAAAAGCGACATAAGTGTAACGGGAGTTCTAGAGAATTTTTACGGGTTTATTTTTAGAAACCAAGAATTAAGAGGAAACTTCAACATGAATTCTAAGCAATTAGCTGTAGATGATTTTATGACAACTAGCAAAGAAACTAAAACTGTCACTAAAAAAGCGGAAGCGATGAAGATTCCAGCTTTCTTAAATTGTACGCTTACCGCAAAAGCGACTACGGTTTTATATGATAATTTGACCTTGAAAGATGTTTCTGGAAAATTGATTGTAAAGGATGAAAAAGTAACTTTGGAAAACGTAAAAACATCAATTTTTGGAGGAACAATTGGTGTAAATGGAGCCGTTTCCACAAAAGGAAAAACGCCAGTTTTCAATATGAATCTGAATTTAAACCAAGTGGATATTGCGCAATCTTTTACGGAACTTGATATGTTGAAAAAAATTGCACCAATTGCAGGAATTATCAATGGTAAGTTAAATTCCAACATCAAATTGAACGGAAATCTTGACGCAACCGAACTAACTCCTGATTTGAAAACACTGACCGGAGATTTATTGGGCCAGCTACTTTCAACCACTATAAATTCGAGTAATTCAACTTTGCTAACGGCTTTAGGCTCTAATCTAAAGTTCATTGATATAAGTAAAATCAATTTAAATGATTTGAAAGCAGCCATTACGTTCAAAGACGGAAAAGTGAATGTAAAACCATTTAACATCAAATACCAAGATATTAAAGCTACAATTGGCGGTTCTCATGGTTTTGATCAAAGTATGAATTACAATATCAAATTTGATGTTCCAGCCAAATATCTAGGTTCCGAAGCCAATGCATTAATTGCTAAATTGTCTCCTGCTGATGCTGCTAAATTGGAAAATTTTCCTATAAATGCCATTTTAACCGGAAACTTCACCAATCCAAAAATATCAACAGATATAAATAGTGCCGTTACCAAGTTAACAACTCAATTAGTGAATCAACAAAAGGATCGCTTAGTAAAACAAGGAACTTCGGCTTTAACTGATTATATCAATAAAAACAAGAAACCGAGCGATACCGCAAAAACAGCAACTCCTACAACAAAGGAAGAAACTACGAATGCTGTAAAAACCAAAGCCACCGATTTATTAAATGGATTGTTTAAAAAGAAAAAAACAGAAGAACCCAAGACAACACCTTAAACTATTTCCAGACAATATCAATAAGTCAAGGATAAAGCGACAAATTTGATTGCAGATTTTTGATTAACGATTCTTGATTTCAGGTGTGTAAGATCTGTAAAGCGATGGTTTTTATTTACTATCACAAAAATCTGAAATCGAGAATCGCTACTCTTCAATCAAAAATCCTTAACTTTAAGACAAATAGGCGTTCGCTTTATACATTAATCGTCACCACATATCCTTCAGAACCGCGGATATTGAAAACTGTTCCATCTTCAAAAAGAAGGTATTGCCCTTTTATTCCAGTGAGTATTCCTTGAAAATGAGGTGTTTTATCTAAACTCAAACTATTTACTTTATTAGGATAGTGCAAAACGGGATAATCCATTTCATATAAATCATTTTTTTGCGAATAGAAATACTCCTGAACTTCTGTTGGTATTAGATGCTCCACTTTCAATCTTTCAGTGATTAAATCGATTTGCTCGACATTATTAGTAAGCATTTTACGCCAATTAGTTTTATCGGCATAATGATTTTTCAAAGCTACCTCAGTAATCCCGGCCAAATACCTGTTTGGAACTTCCACAATCGAAATCGCTTGGGTTGCGCCCTGATCAATCCAACGGGTTGGCATTTGAGTCTTCCTTGTCACCCCTACTTTTACTTCGCTCGACAAAGCCAAATACACAATATGCGGCTGCAACTGAACCTTTTCTTCGTATACCAAATCCCGATCTTGAATTCCAAGATGGGCCGTACTCAATTCGGGTTTCATAATCCAGTCTCCCACAGCAGCACTTGAATAAAAACAATTATAGCAAAATCCTTGACGGAATATCTTTTTCTTCTTTGCGCAATTCAAACATTTGTGTCCTACAAAATTAATTTCGATGTTTTTATTCAACAACTGATTCAAATTCAAAAAACTATTCTCAAAAACTAAATAATATTGAATTGGGTTTCCAAATTCAGTCTGCATTTTTGTAAGTACACCTTCGTAAGTCATTGCGATTTTAGATTGTTGATTACCGATTTATGAGTTTAAATCTTTACTATAATATAGAATTGTTTTTTATAAAAAAACACTATTTTTGATACTTTGACAAAGTTAGCATTTGTCCATCGATATTCAAATCTTAAATTTCAGTCTTTTTCCGATAGAAAAAAAATCTGAAATCTAAAATCGTTAATCAACAATCTGAAATCTATATGCCTTTAACCATAATCAATTCGTTTGCCTCTTGGGTTCTGAAACAACGCATCCATCAGATCGAACTTTTCTTAAAATACCCGAACGAGGTTCAGGAAGAATTGCTTATGAATTTAATTCAGTCATCAAAAAACACTGTTTTAGGCAAAGAATATGATTATGCTTCGATACATTCCTATGCCACTTTTGCTGATCGAATTCCTATTTCTACTTATGAAGAATTACAACCGCTGATTGAGAGAACACGTAAAGGCGAACAAAATGTTATTTGGGAAACCCCTATAAAATGGTTTGCAAAATCTAGCGGAACAACGAATGCCAAAAGTAAATTTATTCCGGTAAGCAATGAAGCCCTGGAAGATTGCCATTATAAAGGAAGTAAGGATTTGTTGTGTTTGTACTTAAATAACAATGAAGAATCAGAACTTTTTCTTGGAAAAAGTCTTCGCCTTGGCGGAAGCTCACAAATCTATGAAGATAACAATACGTTTTTTGGCGACTTGTCAGCAATATTAATAGAAAATATGCCTATTTGGGCTGAGTTTAGCAGCACGCCAAGCAGTAAAATTTCACTAATGAGTGAATGGGAAACAAAAATCGCAGCCATTATAAACGAAACGAAAAACGAAAATGTAACCAGTTTTGCCGGCGTTCCTTCGTGGATGTTAGTTTTAATGAATAAAATGCTGGAGGAAACCGGAAAAGGAAATTTATTCGAAATCTGGCCCAATCTCGAAGTGTATTTTCATGGCGGCGTAAATTTTGAACCGTATCGAGAACAGTATAAAAAAATACTCCCGACAAAAGATTTTAAATATTACGAAATATACAATGCCTCCGAAGGATTTTTTGCCATACAGGATTTAAATTATTCCAGTGAATTATTATTAATGCTGGATTACGGAATTTTCTATGAATTTATTTCTATGGATACTTTTGGGACACCAGATCAAAAAATTATTCGTTTGACCGATGTAGAACTATTCAAAAACTACGCATTAGTGATTACTACCAATTCCGGTTTATGGCGCTATTTGATAGGAGACACAGTACGTTTCACCTCATTGAATCCATACCGAATACGGGTTACGGGTAGAACCAAACATCATATCAATGTTTTTGGTGAAGAATTGATGGTCGAAAATACGGATCAGGCTATTGCCAAAGCCTGTAAAATGACCCAAATGGAAGTAGTTGATTATACCGTTGCTCCTGTATTTATGAATGGGAAAGAAAAAGGTGCCCATGAGTGGATGATTGAATTTAAAATCAATCCTACTGATGTATCTCAATTTCAGAAAGCACTGGATGAATCCATACAATCCTTAAATTCTGATTACGAAGCGAAACGATACAATAACATGACGCTAAATCCGTTAGTAATTAATATAGCCCGGAAAAATTTATTTTATGACTGGCTAAAAGGAAAAAACAAACTGGGTGGGCAACATAAAATTCCAAGATTATCAAACCAAAGAGATTATTTGGAACAATTGAAAAGCATGCAGTTTCAAACAGCATAAAAGTAAAGATGAAAAATACCTTTTACATCTTGATAACACTAGTTTTTCTGTATTCCTGCGGACCGCACAGAATGCGTTGTGGAGCTAGAGGAATTTGTAAATCTCCCGAAAAACAAACATTGGAAAAACCTGAAAAAACACCTACCATCAAGGCATAAAAAAGGCTGCCAAAAATTACTTTTTTAGACAGCCTCTTTTTGCATTATCATTTGCACCTACTCCTCATCCATCATATCAATATGCCTGTCGTGGTAGCCTAATAGGTATAAAACACCGTCGAGACCTAAGCTAGAGATTGAAGTAGCTGCATTTTCTTTAACTGTTGGTTTGGCATGAAAAGCGATTCCTAAACCAGCCAGGTTCAACATCGGTAAATCATTTGCACCATCACCCACAGCAATGGTTTGATTGATATTAATTCCTTCTTTTTCCGCAATAGCTTTCAGATATTCGGCTTTCTTTTGACCATCAACAATTTCACCCAAATATTTTCCCGTCAATTTACCGTCTATAATCTCCAATTCATTGGCATGAACGTAATCAATCCCTAATTCCTTTTGCAAATAATGTCCAAAGTAGGTGAATCCACCCGATAAAATAGCGGTTTTATATCCGTAATATTTTAAGGCCTTCATCAAGCGATGCGCTCCCTGGGTTATGGGAAGATTTTCAGCAACTGTTTGTAGCACATCTTCACTTAGGCCTTCTAACAAAGCCATACGTTGTTTAAAACTTTCACTAAAATCAATTTCGCCATTCATAGCCGATTCAGTAATGGCTCTAACTTCTTCGCCTACACCTGCTAATTCTGCTAATTCATCAATTACTTCCGTTTGAATTAAGGTAGAATCCATATCAAAACACACCAAACGTCTGTTTCTTCTATACATATTGTCTTCTTGGAAAGAGATATCCACATCTAGGGTTCTGGAAATTTCCATAAAACTAGCTGTCATTGACGTTTTATCAACAATATTGCCCGTTACAGATAATTGTACGCAAGAACGAGGATATTCTTCTTTTTCAACCACAGAAATCCTTCCGGTTAATCTTATAATAGAATCAATATTTAAATTTTGGTCTGACATTATTTTGGTCACAGCCGCCAATTGTACAGCTGTTAATGTTTCTCCCAAAACATTGATGATGTAGCGTTGTTTGCGTTGTGCTTTTACCCAAATTTCGTAATCCGGTATAGAAATTGGAATAAAGTTAACCTTGATCCCCAATTCATAGGCTTTGAACAATAAATCTTTCAAAACAGGCGCCGAACTAGACCCTGCTTGTATTTCAAATAAAATACCCAAAGAGAGCGTATCATGGATATCGGCTTGACCAATATCTAAAATAATGGCATCATAAGTCGCTAATATGGATGTTAAACCAGCTGTTACTCCTGGTTTATCCTGACCAGAAACTTTTAACAAAATAATCTCTTTATCTTCTATTGCCATTTTTATTACTATTGATTTACAAGGCGCAAAAATCGACAATCTATTGCTTATAAAAAAGAATATCCCGTATTTTTTCACAAAGAGAAAAGGGAAGTTTGAATTCCTCACCCCAACCCTCTCCAAAGGAGAGTAAGCCGAAACTGGGTTAAAGTTCTCTTTAATGATGTTGCTTTATCAGCAAGACTCTAGATTAGAATAACCATATTGCCCATAAAAAAACCTGTTCAAATAAATGAACAGGTTTATATTTATGAGAAAAACACAATTCACGAGTACACCAGAATTTGTTTTTAATGCTAATTATTTTTCATTTTCATCAAAATTCATCATCCAATTGATTCCAAATTTATCCACAAACATTCCAAAATAAGCGCCCCAAAAGGTTTGATTCATTGGCATCGTTACCGTTCCTCCTACCGAAAGTCCGTTAAACAATTCATCAGCTTCTTCTTTACTCTTAGCATTGATTGAAAGTGAAACGTTTTGTCCAAAAGCAACTTCCCCACTTGCTGAATTACTGTCGCTTCCCATTAATACTGATCCATCACCTATTGGCAATGTAACATGCATGATTTTATTTCCATCAGCTTCAGAAAGCACGGGATTCCCTTCTGCTGGTGGCATATCTTTAAACTTTCCAATATAAGAGAATTCACCACCAAATACAGATTGATAGAATAGGAATGCTTCTTCGCAATTTCCATTAAAAATTAAATACGGGTTAATTGACGCCATAATAGTATTTTAAGATTAATATATTATTTTACTTCTGAAAGTTTCTTTACCAAATCTAACGCTTTTGGCCATGTCGTTTTGAAATAATCGATATACTTTTCGACTGAATCCATTTTAGCTTCTAAAACTGTCCCAGCATTATTTTCTGTCAAACGATAGGTTTCCATAGCACCTGACCATTCTTGAGTCGCATCATCAGCAGGCATTTCTTGAAAATTTTTGATTTCACTCAAATGTTTAAAAGCCATGTATTCATTATCAATTTTCTTGTAAATAATGCTGTTCATTCCGTCTCCGTTTGGAGATAAAAAATGAATTTTACTGCCTTCTTTCCAATCGCTTACTGCATAACTCCCTTCACAAAAAACAGAGGTCCATTGTTTATATGTTCCTTCATTCCATAAAACGTCCCAAACTTTTTCTTTTGGAGCATTTATCTCGATTTTAAATTCCAATGTTGCCATTTTGTGTTTTTTTAAGTTGCTATAGTTTGAACGTATTTTTTATAGTTATCCAAAATTGCCTACCAACCTTAATTTGTAATACTTCAGAATTTTCTATTTCGGAGCCAAAATTTTCAACTATAAATTTACAAATTATTTAAACTCCGTTTTGATTTTATAATCAAAAAAAAAAGGACTTTGAAGAAGTAGCAGAAAAAATAATTCATAAAAAAAACCTGTTCAAATTAATGAACAGGTTTAGTATTTATGAGAAAAATAGAATCTTTATGATGCAATCTCCAAACGTTTCAATAAATTTTTATTCAACGTTTCTTTTGCATAATCTACGTCAATTTCTAATATTTTTTCATCAGAACTTGGTAATTCATACATCGCGTCAGTTAAGATAGCTTCGCATAAAGAACGCAATCCACGAGCTCCTAATTTGTATTCTAGTGCTTTATCAACAATAAAATCCAATGCTGCATTTGTAATGGTAAATTCAACATCGTCCATTAAAAACAACTTCTCGTATTGCTTGATTAACGCATTTTTAGGTTGTGTTAATATTGCACGCAAAGTTTCTCTGTCTAAAGGATCCATGTGTGTCAAAACTGGCAAACGACCAATAATCTCCGGAATCAATCCAAAATCTTTGATGTCCTTTGGAATAATGTATTGCAACAAATTGTCTTTGTCAATATTGTCCACATTTTTAGAAGTAGAATAACCTACGGCTTGACGGTTCAATCGTTTCGAAATAATTCGTTCGATTCCATCAAAAGCACCACCGGCGATAAACAAAATATTTTGTGTATTTACCTCTACAAATTTTTGGTCCGGGTGCTTGCGTCCTCCTTTTGGTGGCACATTCACAACGGTTCCTTCCAATAATTTCAATAATGCTTGCTGCACACCTTCCCCAGAAACGTCACGCGTAATAGACGGATTATCACTTTTACGTGCAATTTTATCTATTTCGTCAATGAATACAATTCCACGTTCGGCTTTGGCCACATCATAATCAGCAGCTTGAAGTAGGCGTGTCAAAATACTTTCGACATCTTCCCCAACATAACCTGCTTCTGTTAAAACGGTCGCATCAACAATAGCCAAAGGCACATCCAACATTTTTGCAATGGTTTTAGCCACCAATGTTTTTCCTGTTCCTGTTTGTCCTACCATGATGATGTTGCTTTTTTCAATCTCCACCTCATCGTCCAATTGCTGTTGCATCAAACGTTTGTAGTGATTGTAAACCGCAACCGACATTACTTTTTTAGTTTGGTCCTGTCCAATTACATATTGATCCAAGAACGCCCTGATTTCTTTTGGTTTTTTCAAAATCAAATCTCCAACCAGTTTTGAACTTCCGCTGGATTTCAATTCTTCTAAAACAATTCCGTGTGCTTGTTCAATACATTTATCACAAATATGTGCATTGATACCAGCAATCAACAAATTGGTTTCTGGCTTTTTTCTTCCACAAAACGAACACTCTAATACTACTTTTGCCATTTTTTTTAGTTCTCAGTCGCAGTTTGCAGTCGCAGTTACAATACTGTAAACTGTGACTGCAAACTGAATACTAAATTTATCCTCTTACTAAAACTTCATCAATCATTCCGTATGCTTTTGCTTCTTCGGCAATCATCCAATAATCACGTTCGCTATCGTTATGCACTTTCTCGAAAGTTTGGCCGGAGTGATGAGAGATAATTTTGTATAATTCATCTTTCAATTTCAACATTTCACGTAAGTTGATTTCCATATCGGTAGCAACTCCTTGCGCTCCGCCTGATGGTTGGTGAATCATTACTCGTGAATGTGGCAATGCCGAACGTTTTCCTGCAGCACCTGCACACAACAACACTGCTCCCATAGAAGCTGCCATTCCGGTACAAATTGTCGCTACATCTGGTTTGATGTATTGCATCGTGTCATAAATTCCCAATCCTGCGTAAACGCTTCCTCCAGGAGAATTCAAATAAATTTGAATATCTTTTGAAGCATCAGCACTTTCAAGGAACAATAACTGTGCCTGAACGATATTTGCAATTTGGTCATCAATTCCTGTTCCCAAGAATATAATTCGGTCCATCATCAGTCTGGAGAAAACGTCTAATTGTGAAATATTCAACTGACGTTCTTCAATGATATATGGAGTCATGTTTTTAGGAGTCATTGCACCTACGATTTTATCGTAATACATGGAGTTTACGCCGTGGTCCTTTGTAGCAAACTTTTTAAATTCTTTACCGTAGTTCATATTTTTTTGTTCTAAGTTTTACGTTATTATCTTCTAATTCCATTTAATGCAAAGGTCATACCTCTTTACAAATGATGTCAATATGTCTTATTTTTTAGCCCAGATAAAAGTGAAAAGCTTTTTGAATTCCGTTTTTTAGTTTTTTTATGCTTGCAAAGCGACTGGAAGAAGCTCTTGTAAGCATAAAAAAAACTTAAACGGAAGAAAAAACTTGCAACGGATAGCTGGATTAGCTCCTGAAATTAATTCAAATAAAAGAGCGCCAAAAAAATTATTCTTTTGACGCTCAAATATACTTATTTTTTTAGAAATTATTCTCCGTATGAAGCGGCAATAAATTCGTCGTAAGTTACTTCTTTAGTAGTAGGATTTGCTTTCTCTTTGAACAATTCCAATAATTTCTCCGCAACAACTTGGTCCGAAAGTCTTTTTACTTCGTCTTGATTTGACAAAACTCTTGCAACAATTCCTTGAACTTCTTCGTCAGTAGGATTTGTTTGCCCGAATTGCGCCATTTGTTGTTTGATATTTTTTGTCGTGAATGTTTTCAAGTCTTCAAAAGTTATTTTGATGTCACTAGAAGCCATTGCTCTACCTTCGATTAACTGAAAACGCAATCCTCTTTCTGATCTTGTATATTCTACTTCAGCTTCTTCAGGAGACAATTTTTTCTCTCCAACCGTTTGCAACCATTTTTTCAAGAATTCAGATGGCAAGTCGAATTTTGTATTTTCGATCAAGAAATCCTGAACATCAGCCAATAATTTTTGGTCAGCTTGTTGTGCAAATTGAGTCTCAGCATCTTCCTTGATTTTTGCTTTCAATTCTTCAAGTGAAGCAACAGTTCCTGCTCCAAAAAGTTTGTCAAACAATTCTTGGTTCAATTCAGCCAATTCAGCTGTATTGATCGCTTCGATTGTGAAATCTACATTAACTTCTAATCCGTGAACGTCATCATGACTTACTTTCATAACATCCATCAATTGATGATCGTCCTGGAATAAACCTTTAGTATTTACAGTCACTACATCCCCTACTTTTTTACCAATGAATAAATCAAAAGTCGCTTTGTCTTTGAAAAGATCAGCAGCAATAGTGGTAGCGTTATTAATTCCTTTTTCTTCGTTTGTGAAAGTTCCGGTAATATCTGAATCTGCAGCAACAACTTCTTGAGGAATTGCAGTTCCAAATTGTTTTTGGATTCTTTCTACTTGACCGTCGATTAATTTAGCATCAGCAGAAACTACATATTTCACGATGTCGTTTGTAGCTTCTAAATCCAATACGAAGTTTGGTACTAAACCAATTTCATATTCGAAAACCAGTTCTTCAGCATCCCAAGAAAAATCGTCGTTTACTTTAGGAAGTGGCGTTCCAAGAAGGTTTAATCTTTCTGATTGTACGAAACGCTCTAAAGCCAAATCAACTACTTTTTGAATTTCTTCTTGTTTGATTGCTTTACCGTATTGTTTTTCAACAAGATCTTTAGGCACAGCCCCTTTTCTAAATCCCTTAACTGTTGCCAAAGGCATTTTTTCGTTTATTCTTTTTGCTACTTGTCCTTTGTAATCCATGTGAACAACAGTCATTACAATTGTTTCATTCACAGCGTCTATTGCTACTCTTTTGATATCCATCTTCTTCTTTAATTTACATAATAAAATTGGATTGCAAAATTATAAAATTTTTCCAACCCAAACAAGCATTTTAGTGCCGAACCTTCGGGATTGAATTTTAGGCGGTTATTTGATAGAATCATAGGTCTGAAAAAGAAAATAATTTGGGCGTGTCCCTGCGTAAAAACTGCGGGTCAGGCTGTACGTTCCCGCTTTTTATCGCCTGCCAAGAAAAGGCAGCCCATAAAAGAGCTCCACTACCATCCTTCACGCGGCTCGAAGTATGCAACAATAAAAATCTCTGCGTTAAATTTGTAATAATTTATTTATATATTTGGATTTTTAATAATTAAATTTAACATATATTTAAACGATTTCTAAGTCATTTTATCCAAAATTTCAATAAAAAGTATTTAAAAATGAAAAAAAATATTTGTCATTCTATTTATATATTAGCAATTATGATGTTTTTCACTTCTTGTGAAAAGAATGAATTTGAAATTGTTAGCCATAAAAATATTCTAATCAAAAATAAAGAAATTTCAAAATTAGATATTGTTGGACCTGCAATTAACTGGGCTCATTTTAAAAAATATCATTCTCAATTCGATGGTAATTATGAACAAACAATATTATTAAAAGGATTTTTAAGAGAAGAATTATTTGAGCAGAAACTTAAAGGAATTCGATCTAAATTGAATATTCAAAATAATTCTAATCAAATAATCGAAAGAAGTAATTTGACAGTTCGAATTAAATATGTTTTTGAAAATGACAAGGAATTTAATTATGTAAAATCATATACATTATTGCCAAGCAATAAAATATGGATGAAAAATGAAACTTTGGAATTTGATATAAATGATGTAGTCTTTTTCTCTGCAAGTGATGAAAAAAAAATTCTTACAATTCATACACCAAAAAATGTAACTATCGAATATTACATTACAGCTAAAAATTCAATTGGTTACAATAGCTTAGACAAAACCACAGAAACAATTAATACTGATTTTTATGCAGGAGGAGGAGGAAAATATATAGGGATTTTTAAATCCGCAATTTTAAAAGAAAATGAAATATTAGGATTTGGCGACAAAATTTTAAGTAATGATATTACAGATTTATGGAATGAAACTTTAAATCAAAGTCAAAATAATGAAAAACCTAAAAATGGAGATTTAGACTATACATTTAATAAACAAGAAATATTAAAAAAAGAAAATAAAGAAAAATTTAAGAAAGAAAAAGAGAGATTAATTGCTGAAGGTTGGAGAGAAGAAGAAATAATAAATGGACAACTTTCGTCTTGTTATAATTACAAACCAAAAAAAGGAAACATAAAAAATCGTCTAGAAGTTATTGTTGGTGGTGGAACAGATGTTTCTCTAAAAATTATGAATATAGAAACAGAAAAATGTATAAGATATGTATTCATAAATAGCGGTTCAACTTACAGTATTGATTATATACCAGAAGGAGAATACTATCTCAAAATTGCTTATGGAAAAAATTGGCTTTCTAAAATTGAAAATGGACAATGTATTGGAAAATTCATAAAAAACCCAATGTATGAAAAAGGAGATGATATTTTAAATTTTAATATTCAACGGGATAGCAAAGGAAGAAATATTCCTAGTTATCAATTAAGTCTAGATGTTGTATCAAATGGAGTTTCAAATTCATTTAATTCACAAAATATATCAGAAAGTGATTTTAATAAATAAATAAAAAACGCGAGCGCAAGCGCAATGTCATTAAGTTAAGTAGTTTTCCCACCGCTGGCTTGAGCATGTATAGCTAGCGCTAGCGTCCCGCTCGTGACCGTAAACAAAAGCAGGAAATACAAAAATAAAATCTAAAAAAATAAATTTCATAAGAGACACGAGCGGGACGCTCGCGCTCGCGTAAGCGAACCAATTTAACCCCCCGCTGGCTTGAGAATGTATAGCTAGCGCGAGCGTCCCGCTCGTGACCGTAATCAAAAGCAGGAAATACAAAAAAAAATCTAAAAAAATAAATTTCATAAGAGACACGAGCGGGACGCTCGCGCTAGAGTAAGCGAACTAATTTAATCTCCGCTCCTGACCGCAAACAAAAACAGGAAAAACAAAAATCTAAATCTAAATTTTCTGCTTCTAAAAAAACTAGAACTAATCCATTTACTTTTAGTTGACAATTAGATTAAACAAAAGCAAAACCTATGAGCACAAAATATAAATTTGGAGAAAGTACAGGAGCTTATTTTGTAAGCTTTGCCACAGTAAATTGGATAGATGTATTTACAAGAGATGCGTATTTTGGGAATATCATTGAATCATTAGACTTTTGCAGAAAAAATAAGGCAATGGAAATTTATGGGTATTGCATTATGCCAAGCCATCTTCATTTAATATTTCCCTCAGGAAATGACAATCCATCAGGATTAATGCGAGATTTCAAAGGATTTACATCAAAAAAAATGCTTCAAACAATCGAAGAAAATGCTCAGGAAAGCCGAAGAGAATGGATGCTTTGGATGATGGAACGAGCAGGAAAAAAGAATAGTAATGTAAAGCATAGACAATTTTGGCAACAGGATAATCATACAATAGAAATTTGGTCATTAAAGGTTTTTGAACAAAAACTTAATTATATACATTACAATCCAGTCGAATCCGGTTTTTTTAACTGATCCCATAGATTGGAAATATAGTAGTGCCAGAAATTACGGAAATAATGACCAAACGATTTTAGAGATAGATTTCAATTAATTTTGATAGTGGGCACGAGCTTCACGCTCGCGTTAGCGGCACTCTTTTAAAGAATAAATATGTGGTATAAATTGCGCAAACGTCTCTGACTATTAATTTACAAAAATAACAGCTAAAACCAATAATAAAAAAAGCCTCGAAAGATAATTTTCGAGGCTTTTTAAGCTTGTGTTTATAAATTGTAGCCCGTAGCGGAATCGAACCGCTCTTACATGGATGAAAACCATGCGTCCTAACCGATAGACGAACGGGCCTTGTTTTTCTATTTCGGGTGCAAAAATAGCACTATTTTTGAGATGTACAAAGCCAAACCCAAAAACCTTCAAATAAAAACAGCCTGTACTGAACTTGTAAATTGTAATCAATTCAGTAATAACGCCTACCAATAATACGATTGTTTTTTAACAAGCTGATTTTTCAAAGAACAAATCTAAAATCTAATGCTAAAGGCGCCACTTGTGAACACAAAGAATAAAAAACACCCAGCTCCGCAAAGATTCAAAGAATAAATTTATCGTCTTCTCTGACTTTTCTCTCCATAAAAATGCCTCCAAATAGCGTTTGACTTTTTGGAGGCATTTCATTTTAACCAATAAAAATAGCTTTTTTTTAAAGCGATTAGTTGAACTGTGCAGCCACATATTCAATTAAACTTTCATCATCCATTTTATTAGACGTACTTTCTTTAGTCTCAACATTTTTATACTGTGGAGTCTCATTCAAATATTTAATAAATTGTTCTTGAGCAGTACCAGTTCCCGTCACATGCAATTCATCTACATTTTGCATATGAGCAGTGATGTTTTTGAATAGTTTATAAAGCAAATCTCTTTCAGCATTGTTTGCTGCGTTTTCGCTGGAATTACGACCTTGTCCGTCAACTTTTTCGTGACCTAATATTACGAACTCCCCTGAATCTACATTTTCTCTTCCTACAATAGTTGCATGATGTGCATCCATCCAAACACCAAATTGTTTTTTGTTTTTTTCTGACATTATTATATGTTTTTATATTAATACTTGTTTCTCATCCAAAACCGACAAGCAATTATTCCTGTAAATAATTTTGAGTGATGGCTTGAATAATTTGTTCCTAAGAAGCAAAAATAACCCGAAACATTTGCAAAAATGTAATACAATTTTTGGTAATAATTCTATAATTCACACATTTCCAACAAACAAGCTGTGCAATCTTCTCTTTGCGCCCACAATAATGAGCTACTAATAATTTTAAGTCTATCTTATGAGGAAAAAATGGAACTTAAATAGAAATCAAAACGGCAATAGCATCACCAACAGTAACAAAACCAGTTCCAGAACCTATCAAGTTTTGTCCAAACAACACATTATTTCTCACTGTCCTGTATTTTGATAAAGTCAGCAAAGGATCTTTTCCTGAGGTCTCACCTTTTTCTTGGTCTACTGTTGTCATTACACATCTTCCGCAAGGTTTCACGCCAAAAAAAGTCAATTCACCAATTGTAAATTCTTTCCAAGAATCTTCTTCATAAGCGTCACCGCCTGTAAAAACAAAATTAGGTCGAAACCGATTCATTGGAAGTGCTTCCTTCATACGTGAATTCAAATCATCCAATGACGATTGACCAATCAACAAAAAAGGATAACCATCCGAAAAAGAATTAATATCGGCTTCCGTCACTGCGTATTTAGTCTCTACTTTTCGATGACTTTCCTCGGGCATATAGACCAAACGAGCCGAAAATCCCAATAATTGGGAAAACCAATCTGAAATAACCGAACCGACTTCATACGCCTGAATGGAATCCTCCCAAACCATCACCTCAATCGTAGTTTCGGTTTCCGAAAAAGATTGCTGCAGCGGAAATTGTATCGTATCTAATTGTACCCGATGTGTAATCTTCAAAAAATCCCCTGTAATTTCAGGCTGAAAAAGAGCTAATTCCGGATGTTCCCTTTGCGACAGAAACATTGCGTTCTCATCAACCAATAACCAACGGCGATCGTGCTCCAACCCCCGATCGGTTACTTGAGCTTCCTGCAATTTAATTCCACCTAATGATTTTACAGGATAAATCCAGATTTCTGAAAGTTGTACCATAGCACTATATTTTTTCTCAAAATTACAAAAACAAAGTATTCCGTTTTTTAATAATTCAAACTCAATCCAAAACCAAATCCCATATCGCTGTCATAATGCGTGGTAATTCCGAAATTTCTCTTGACAATATACCGCAATCCTGCCATGTATTCCTTGTCGGTATTCCACATTAAATTCATGCGCAATCTTTTGGAAACTGGAATATCCATGCGTTCAAATTGCAACCTAAAATTTCCGTCCGTAAATACTTCTGCTTGTGCTTTGATGAGCATGGGCAACGTATATTCGACTCCGGCACTGAAAACAGCGCGATTGTCTTTGGTATTCGTTTGTCCAAAAAGATTCTCTTCCATTACTCCCATTTCCATTTTGCGATACCGCCAGTCAAAACCAATGAACGGCATTAACCATTGCATTTTCCCGATGTAGCGTCCAATGTGTGTTTCAGTTTCATAACCGTGATGATCGGTATAACCCAAACGCCATTCAGTACCAATACTCCAACGTGTGTTTTGAATCATCAGCATTCCATCATTTCCATTGGTGGCAAAATCATTTTCGGCCATCACATGAAAAGCCCTGTCATCGGCGAATAATTTGCGTTGCGCTAATTTTGGATTTGGAATCAAAGGATTGGGCTCTTGATTTTCATAACTAAAAATGCGACCCATTCCCGCCATCATGTGATAGAGAATGTGACAATGAAAAAACCAATCGCCTTTGACATTCGCATTAAACTCAATCGTATCGGTTTCCATGGGCATAATGTCAATGATATTTTTCATGGGAGCAAACTCTTCCTGACCATTCAAGACTCTAAAATCATGTCCGTGTAGATGCATCGGGTGGCGCATCATGGAGCCATTGAAAAGTACAACTCGAACATTCTCTCCTTTTTTAATTAGAATTTTATCGGCTTCAGAAACCACTTTATTGTCCAGACTCCACACGTAGCGATTCATGTTTCCAGACAATTCAAACCGCAATTCTTTTACAGGTGCGTCTTTTGGCAAGGTTGTTTTAGTGGGTGATTTCAGCATGGCATAATTTAACGTAGTAATATCAGATAATGCATTACTATTATAATCCTCCTCCGTCATTTTCATTCCATCCATTTTCGGAGCGGTTTCCCCCATTTTCATTTTTCCCATATCATGAGACGAATGATCCATTTCAACTTCTTTTTGTGTTCCTTCTTTAGAATCTATTGGCCCGGTGATTTCAGGATACATCACTACATTCATGTCCATTTGATTCAGCGACATTTTCATGCCCATATCATCTAAATCGCCATTCATTTTCATCATGCCGTTCATCATTTTCATTCCTTCAAAATATTTTAATTTTGGCAAAGGCGATATCAATTGCTTGATTCCATCTCCTAAATACAACGATGCGGATTTTGTGCGATCTTCAGAAGTGACTAAAAATTCAAAAGCAGTCTTATCGGCAGGAATGGTCACGACAACATCATAGGTTTCGGATACCGCAACAATTAACCGGTCGACTTCAACTGGCTCCACATCGTTTCCATCACTGGCCACCACGGTAATTTTCCCACCGGCATACGTCAGCCAAAAATAGGTAGAGGCGCCTCCATTGGCAATCCGCAGCCTCACTTTATCACCCGCTTTAAACTGCGAAAGTTGGCTTTCATTTTTGCCGTTAATAAGGAATTTATTGTAATACACATCACTTACATCCATCGCATTCATTCGTTTCCATTCGTTGGCAACTTTCGTCTTAAAATATCCCGCTTTAATAGCTTCTGCATAACTTTGTGTAGTTCCTTTTTGAATCGCAAACCAATCGGTTGCATTGTGCAACATTCGATGGACATTTTTCGGATTTAAGTCCGTCCATTCACTCAAAATGATTGGCACCGTTGGTAAATCATCAATTCCTATTCTAAAAGTTGGGTCTTCATTTCTTTTATTCATTACAAAAGAACCGTACATCCCTATTTGCTCCTGCAAACCGGTGTGGCTGTGGTACCAATGCGTTCCATGTTGAATAATTGGGAATGTATATTTGTGTATTGTATGTGGTTTAATTGGCATTTGAGTCAAATTGGGCACACCATCCTCTTTATTAGGCAAAAACAATCCGTGCCAGTGCAACGAAGTCTCTTCATCCAACTCATTATGCACATAAATTTCGGCAATATCGCCTTCGGTAAAGGTGAGTGTTGGCATCGGAATTTGTCCGTTTACCGCTATTGCTGTTTTAGGCGTATCGCCAAAAGTGACAATGGTATCGCGAACATATAAATCATACCGAACCGTTCTAGGCGGTGCATTTTTCGCTGTTCTTTTAACGGGCTTCGCTTTCGTTGTGATGCTGTCTACAGGAACATTTACATGATTTTGATGCGCATCCGCACTTGCCGCTTTGGTTTGATTCACGCTGGTTCGCAACGGGATTTGCTTTTTAACAATTGCTTTTGGCACTTGTTTTTTGGCAACTGCTTTTTTTACCGATTTCTCTTTTTCTTTGATTAAATCCATCCCGCATTTGGGACATTTTCCGGGTTTACTCGCATGAATTTCCGGGTGCATCACACAAGTGTACGTTACCGGCTGTGTTTGAAAAATGGATGCTATTCTGGAAATGGTAATTCCATTTTTATTTTCTGCTTTTGCAAAAGGAGAAATAATCATCAGGAATACAAGTAGTAGTATAGTACTTTTCATGTTTTTTAATTTTCTAAGAAACGCTTAAATATTTTTGTTTAAAGTTTTAAACCACGCAATCGCAACGCATTCACAATTACGGAAACCGAACTGAAACTCATGGCCAAAGCCGCAATCATTGGTGAAAGTAAAATCCCAAAAAAAGGATACAAAACACCCGCTGCAATTGGAATTCCAAGCACATTATAGAAAAACGCAAAGAATAAATTTTGTTTGATATTTCGCATCACAGCATGACTTAAATTTTTGGCTTTCACTATTCCTTGTAAATCACCTTTCACCAACGTTATTTTCGCACTTTCTATCGCCACATCAGTTCCTGTTCCCATGGCAATGCCGACATCAGCTTGCGCCAAAGCTGGAGCATCGTTGATTCCATCGCCCGCCATGGCTACAATTTTCCCTTCAGCTTGCAGTCGTTTAATTTCCTTGAGCTTGTCTTCTGGCAAACAACCCGCTTTAAATGACGTTAAATTCAGTTCTGCTGCCACAGCCTTTGCCGTATTTTCATTATCTCCGGTAAGCATAATGACCTCAACCCCTTGACGAATTAATTCTTTTATAGCTTCAACACTTGTTGCTTTTATAGCGTCACTGATGGACACAAATCCCACCGCAATTCCGTCAACTGAAATATAAGAAACTGTTTTCCCCATTTTTTGTTCGGCTGTGATTTTATTTTCTAATTCTTCAGAGACTGAAGCACTCACCTGTTCCATTAATTTTGTATTTCCGAGCGCTACTTTTTTATTGGTTACTGTACCAACAACTCCTTTTCCTGAAATGGCTTCAAAATCGGTTACCTCGATTAATGCAACTTCTTTCGCTTTCGCAAAATTGACTACGGCTTGCGCCAAAGGATGTTCACTATACTGATTTAAGGAAGCGATACTTTGCAATAGTTCATTTTCGTCATTTTGCAGGGAAAATACTTTTTCAACGGAAGGTTTTCCTTCGGTGATTGTTCCTGTTTTATCTGTAATCAGCACATTTACTTTGTTCATGTTTTCCAGCGCTTCGGCATTTTTTATCAAAACTCCGGATTGCGCCCCTTTCCCTACTCCGACCATCACTGACATAGGTGTGGCCAATCCCAAAGCACACGGACAGGCAATAATCAACACAGCAATAGCATTGATAAATCCATAAACAAGTGCGGGTTCCGGTCCAAATTTTGCCCAAACAAAAAAGGTGACTACCGAAACAAAGACCACAATTGGCACAAAATATTTAGCGATCTTATCGGCTAGTTTCTGGATGGGTGCTTTAGAGCGGCTGGCGGTATTGACCATTTGTACAATTTGCGAAAGCAGGGTATCCGAACCCACTTTTTCGGCAATCATCACAAAGGATTTGTTCCCGTTGATTGTTCCAGAACTAATACTATCGCCTATTCTTTTATCCAAAGGAATGGGTTCGCCTGTAATCATCGATTCATCAATGGTGCTTTCGCCATCGGTGATTTTTCCATCGACCGGAATTTTATCTCCTGGTTTTACACGCAATAAATCTCCTTTTTTGATGTCGTGAATTGAAATCACTTTATCAGTTCCATCAATAATTAAAGTGGCTTCGGTTGGTGCTAATTTCAACAATTCTTTTATGGCTCCACTGGTTTGACTGTGTGCTCTGGCCTCGAGTAATTGTCCCAATAAAACCAATGTTAGGATGACAGTTGTCGCTTCAAAATAAAGCGAAACCGTTCCGTTATGCGTTTTAAAATCCTCAGGAAAAATAGTTGGAAAAAACATTCCCACTAAACTAAATAAAAACGCCACTCCTGTACCAATTCCGATAAGGGTGAACATATTGAGATTCCAAGTAATAATGGATTTCCAAGCGCGCTCAAAAAACATCCAACACGCATAAAAAACGACTGGAAGCGATACAATTAGTTGTACCCAATTCCATTTTGAAGCATCCATAATTTTCATTAACGGATTATTCGGAATCATATCTGACATGGCAAGAATGAAAATAGGAACCGTAAAAACTACTGCGATTTTCATTTTACGCACCAAGTCATTATATACCTTATTTTCTTCAGAGTCGGTAGGCTTCATTGGCACTAAATCCATTCCACAAATAGGGCAAGAACTGGGGCCTTCTTTGATTACTTCGGGATGCATGGGACAGGTGTACACTATTTTTGCAACACTCAATTCTGGAACTTTTTCCAGATTCATTCCGCAAACGGGACAACTTCCCGGTTTATCATAGACTTTTTCGCCCTCGCAATGCATCGGACAATAATATTTTCCTTGCGCATTACTAGGTAAAGTTATTGTTTTCTCTTGCGGTTTATTCGTGTTGCAACATGATTTCTCCATTAGCTTCTCCATCGTTCCATGAGAAGCAACAGCGTTATTCATTGCTATTGTATATTTTCCTACAGCTGTCAATGCCTCTTGCAATTGAGCAGTGGGAATGTGCTTATCCATTGTTATCGTTGCCATCGGCGGATCCAAAGTAACTGTTGCTTGAATTCCATCGATAGTATTTAATGTTTTTTCGACTTTGGAACGACAACCGTTGCAAGACATTCCGATGACTGAATACGTATGTTTCATAATGTTGAATTAAAAAAATCGGTTCTATAAAATTTATAGAACCGATTTGAAAAAACTTTAATGTTGATGATTCTCTTCTTTTTTATCACTTTTTATCGGTGTCATTTGCATACCGCATTTAGGACATTTTCCAGATTTATCACTCATTTCTTTTGGGTGCATTGGACAAGAATACCCCGATTTTTGAACTTTTTCTGCAGTCATTTTCATTCCGCATTTAGAACATTTCCCAGGTTTATCAGAAGTTGTACCATCCATTTTGCAAACGTATGTTGAAACTACTGTTGTTTTTCTCCCTTTACCCGAGGTGTCGTGTTTTAATATTTTCACCAATTTCATTCCGCACTTACTACACTCTCCTTCTTTGCTACTCATTTCATCAGGATGCATTGGACACGTATACATTTCTTTATGCGTTTCCTTTTGGGAGGATTTTACAGCTTCTTGAGCTGATGCCATTGAATTCACTGCTAAGAAGACGCTTAGTACGATAATTAATGTTTTCATTTTTTCTTTTATTAAAATTATTAAACCCAATATTTATTTCTACTAGTCAAAGGTACTAGACCTAGTATTTTCACTCGTTGTAGAATTTTGGAAATGATTTGTAAATTTTACAAACCATCAATTTGTAATCTGTTATTTTCTTTTAATTGTTTAAAATGAGTTGGCGTTACGCCCGTAATTTTTTTAAACTGATTACTCAAATGCGCTACATCGCTATAATTCAATTTAATTGCAATTTCACTTAAAGTCAATTCTTTATACATTAATAATTCCTTCACTTTTTCAATCTTTTGAGCAATAAAATAATGCTCAATAGTTGTCCCTTGTACTTCAGAAAACAAATTACTCAATGTGCAGTAATCTTGACCTAATTGCTCTGACAAATAGTTTGACAAATTAGTTTTTAATTCATTATTTTGATGATGGACCAAATTAACAATTAGGCATTTAACCATCTCAATAGTTATAGTCGTTTTATCCTCTAACAACTCAAATCCAAGTGATTGTAATTTTATTTCTAAATCTTGCTTCTGATTGTCTTTGAAATCGCCTAAAAATTCAACTTTACCCAATTCAACTGAAATAGGAAAAATTCCAATTTTTTCGAGTTCTGATTTCACAACCATTATACAGCGATCACATACCATATTTTTGATATAGAGCTTCATTTTACAATATTATTTTGATACATACTCTTGCTTAATAGTATTTTATATTTCATAAATTATTTATCTTAGAACCGAAACTTTTAAATTTAACGGTTAGGCTGTCAAGTTTAAATACGAAAAAACTTATTTTATTTATTGCTTTTTTAGTAGTTTAGGAACAGGCTCCGTTAATTTCATTCCATTTTGGACATTTATCATTCAACTTCCCTTGAACTTCAGGGTGCATCGGACAAGCATACATTGTTGAACTATTTTTCATCGTTTTTTGTATTAATGCCCGTCGGTATAATTCACTCTATATCAATATAGAAACAGACTCTTGGCTTTTAAATTTCTGAACCAAAACAAGAATTAAGATTTCCCATTACACTTCTTCTTATAATTTCAAAAATTGTATATTATTTGGTATTTTTTTTAAGCTATGTTACTTTTTAATATCCATTTAATACACTATCTTTTGTTTTAATAATCCAATCCATTAATTCGTTTTTTTGTGCAGGTGACAGAATTGCATCTTTATGAATTAAAGTGTAAGAAGCCAAAGGCATTTCATTCGATTTTATTTGTTTAACCATTCTGTCTAATTTATTTTTTTGTTTTCGCTTGGAATAACTGCCAAATTCATCAAAGTTCAAATTTTCTTTACCTTCCTTGATATGGCTTTCCATAAAAAACCGTGCTGGCTGAATGTAAGAATACAAAGGATAATTAGTATTATTACTATGACAATCATAACAAGACGTTTTTAAGATAGTTTCTACATTTTTAGAAACGAAATACACTTTTTTGAAATCTACTGTCGTGTCCTGCTCGGAATTCACATTACGAGCAGGTTGATACAGTTGCATCAATAAAAAAATAATTAATCCTACAAAAAATATTTTTTTGATGCTTTTCTTCATTTTATAATGTTTTTTTTATTGAACCACAAGTAAGCATATTAGAACCATAATATGGATTTTTTATTTCCTTGGTTTCACTTATCCAAATAGCCCCTTTACCTTCATCTGCCATTGGACAATAATCTTGATATAATTTTTGTTTTGTTCCAAAGGTTTTTAATAAATCATTTATGTCTTTACTCAACATAACAAAATGTTCTCTTTGGTGGTCAATTTTCCCAGCATTATCCCCGATATGTTCTGCCTGTTCTTTGGCATCATCAGTAATTTCGATGTATTCAGCTTTTAACTTTGGATTTATACTACTGGTATTTACGCTGTTAAAAGTGGCATATAATTTTTTTCCAGCATTAGCAGCACCTTTGGAATCATCTTTAATCAATGCGTTTTTTAGTTTTAAATAACTATTTACAATTTCATCAATAGCAACCGACGAGGAAATAACTACTTTCGTTTCAGATTTAGGCGTAACAATAGTGGTCGTTTTTTTTGTTTCATTTTCCTGAGTTTCAGCAACAGGTTCTGTTAATTCCATTCCGCACTTAGAACACGTTTCCCCTTTTTTTCCTGTAATTTCAGGATGCATGGAACAGGCATATAATTCTGAAGAACTCTTAGCTGATGCAGGATTTGTTGTTTCGGTTTGCTTATTTTTTTGGTAACAAGCAGTAAATAGCAATGCGCATGCGATCGAAGAAAGGATTATATTTTTCATATTTTATGTTTATTGATTTTTAGTTTTATTTTGAAGTTACCGTTATAATTCAATCCTATATATTACTTAATCGTTTCAACCGTTTTACCACAACCCAACATCTGAGAACCATAATAAGGATTTTTAATCGAATCCTCTTTACTCAACCAATTAGCACCTTTTCCATCATTAAACATTGGGCAAAACTGGTAAAAAACGGGAGTTTCGTACTTAGCGACTTTTATCAAATCGTGTATTTTTTTTGACAAAGACATAAACAGCGTTCTTTGTTTTTTAATGTCTTGTGTTTCAGAAATATTTTTGGTTCCAGCAATCAAATCCGTCATGACTTCCATCCAAACCAGGTGAACATCCATTGCCAATTCATTCATTTTTACACTATTTAAGGAAACTAATAGATTTTTAGCTATCGAAGAAGCCGCTTTACCATCGGTTTTCACCAAGGCATCTTTCAACAAAAAATAATTATCAAAAACGGGTTTCAATTGATTATTCGTTGTTTTTTCTTGCTTTAAAATACCTGAATTTTCGTGATCTTCATGATTTGTCATAGCTCCCATTTGCATCCTCTGTTCGCCATCGATCGGCTGAGTTTTAGTTTCGGATACGGCCACTTTCGCTTCCCTATCGTATTGACAACATCCGGAAAGATTATTATAGGCAGCTTCCGGAGCAAGAAAACTGTTACTGTCATAACCCGCCAAAGCAATCCGTTTCAATATTTCCTCTTGATTTGTTTTTTGTGAATCATAGGTCAGCATAGCCATTTTGGTATCCTTATTCCAATCTACCTGAGCTACCTTTTTCAAGTTTCCGGCTTTCTCTATCGTTGTTTTACACATTCCGCAATTCCCGTAGATTTTTACCATTTCGGTTTTGGCATTTTTAATTTGTGCGTCCACCATTGTGACTGAAAGCAATACTATAATTGCCATCACTATTTTTTTTATTGAGTTCATTGTTTTAAATAATTTGAAGTGAGTTTGTCGCAAATAACATTGGAGCAATGGTATGCATTGCTGAAAATTGAATTTGACTATAAATTTAATGATTTTAAAGCATTAACGCTTTGAATTAAACCCTTTTATGGCTATCTAAAAAGGAATTTAGCTTATTTTGGGTGGAAGCCAAACAGATCGGAAATCAGAAGAAATAAAGATTTCTGAATAATAGTAATTTTGTTTTTCTGAAGAGAAACAAAAGTTTTTATTGTTTAAATCGATGTAAGACAATGTAGTTAACCCCAAATGAATAGTCGAACTACCGCAAGAAATATTCTTACAGGCTCCATTGCAACCCTCATGTGATTTCTTTTTAGAAGCATGCTCTTTGTTACAACAGTCGGCATTTCCCGTTTTGGAAAAAGTTTCTTTTTTGCAACACGCTTTCTCCGATTTAGTTCCACATGCAAAAGATAAGCTTGGAATCATACAGAAACCAAACATAACAAGAAGCATTATGTAAAACTTTTTTGACATTTATCAAGCGATTTATAGTACAAAGGTATTAAATCAACAATCATTGTGATTTAATACAATCACAATTAACTGTTAAATAATTGATTATTTCCCCTCTCCTAATATCCCATTCATGATGGATTGCGAAAGAGACAATATGATACTAAAAAGAAAGGCGGTCCAAAAGGAATCAACACTAAATCCACCTACGATATTGGTACACAGCAAGATAATTAACGCATTGATCACTAATAAAAACAATCCCAATGTAAGAATGGTAACTGGCAACGTTAATATCACCAATATTGGTTTGATAAATATATTAAGTAAACCCAAAACAACCGCTACAATTAATGCTGTAGTAAATCCAGCCACATGAACCCCTGGCATAAAATGAGCAATTAGCAACACTAATCCTGAAGTAACAAGAATTCTTATCAATAAATTCATGGTTTTTTGTTTTAAAATTTCAATAAATGTAAGAAAAATTTAAATTCGATTACTATATTTTAAAAATGAGATCACTGTTTGATAAAAAACGGCTGGGTTTTCGGCATGAAGCCAATGTCCTACATTCGAAATTGTTTCAACTGTTGCTGTTGGAAAATGATGTTTTATATTTTCGAAATCGCTATCCAAAATATAATTGGAATTTCCACCACGGATAAACAACGTTGGTTTTGCGAAAATTAAATTTTCCTTTAATGGAATTCCAATTTCATCCATTTTAGCATTGAAAACTTCCAAATTAAATCGGAAGGCGAGTTGTCCTGGTTCTTGCCAATACAAATTTTTCATTAGGAATTGTCGTGTTCCAAAATCAGGAATGTATTTTGTCATAATTTCCTCGACTTCGCTACGGCTTGGTTTGATTGAAAAATCAACGGCATTTAAACCCGCCAAAATATCCTGATGGTGCTGCGGATAAAATTTTGGTGCAATGTCCGCGACAACCAATTTATCTACCAATTCCGGATGTGTTGTTGCTAAAAGCATCGCTACTTTCCCGCCCATTGAATGCCCGATTATATTGATATTTTCTAAAGTATGGGTTTGACAATATTCAAAAACATCCTGAACCATTATTTCATAACTGAATTCTTCAGCATGTAAACTTCGTCCGTGATTGCGTAAATCGAGAATGTGAACTTGAAAATCAGCGGCAAATTGAGCAGCTAGTGTTTTCCAATTATCAGACATTCCTAGAAAGCCGTGAAGAATTAAAAGCGGCTGGCCTGAACCTTCAATTTTTGAGTAGAGCATAGGTATGGGATTTGGTGAGCGCGTGAGGGATAGTAGTGAAAAGCCCGGAACAAAACGGAATGAAATGGAGTTTTGTGAGGACTTGCAACGAATAGCCCGACCCGCTTTTTCAGCGGGTCACGCCCCAATTATTTTATTTTAATTTTTGCAAATACATATTGATCACATTATCCAATCCCAGGTAAATGGCTTCGGAAATTAAAGCATGACCTATGGAAACTTCCAGTAATCCCGGAATATTTTCTTTGAAAAAATGAATGTTATCCAAACTTAAATCATGGCCTGCATTGATTCCTAATCCAATTTGATTGGCTAAAATAGCTGATTCCATATACGGCTGTATTCCTCTTTGGTTGCCCAAACTGTATTCGTGCGCAAAGGCTTCGGTGTATAATTCGATTCTTTCGGTTCCAATTTTTTTGGCACCTTCGATCATTTCGAGAATCGGGTCAACAAAAATGGACGTTCTAATTCCGTTGCGCTGAAATTCCTGAACCACTTCTTTGAGATAATCGGCATGTTTTATCGTATTCCAACCTGCATTTGAAGTTATCGCATCCACAGCATCCGGAACTAAAGTCACTTGGGTAGGTTTTATTTCGAGAACAAGATCAATAAATGTTTTCTCTGGATTTCCTTCAATATTATATTCAGTATAAACAATGGATTTCAAATCGCGGGCGTCTTGATAACGAATGTGACGTTCGTCTGGACGTGGGTGAATGGTGATTCCTTCGGCTCCAAACTTTTGAATGTCGGTTGCGACTTTTAATAAATCAGGGACATTTCCACCACGAGCATTTCGTAAAGTAGCTATTTTATTGATGTTTACACTTAACTTTGTCATTGGAACACTTTTTGATTGTGATAATAGTATTTATTGGAGCAAAAATACAAAGTAAAACTTAGGAGTTTTTGCTTATTTTTGATTATTTTGCATGAAATATTGCCGATTGATTTATGACAGAAATTACCAACTATATTACCAATGATTTTAAAGCGATTGACAGCCAAGACACTATTGCGGTTGTTCAAGACTTTTTTGATGAATTGCACTTTTCTCACTTTCCGGTGATTGAAGAGGGAATTTATATTGGGAGTATAGCATCCGAAGATATAGAAACTTTTGATACCGATAAGAAAGTAGCTGATTACCGCTTTACCCTTGAAGGCTTTTTTACCAGAACCAATACTATATGGCTCGATGTTTTAGAAATTTTTGCAAAAAACCATACTAATTTAGTTCCTGTTTTAGACGAAAACAATAAATATGTAGGCTATTATGAAATAGAGGACATCATGAAATTTTTCCATGAAACACCATTTTTAAAAGAACCAGGCGGAATTATTGTTGTCAAAAAACCTATTTTAGATTATTCAATGAGTCAGATCACCCAAATTGTGGAAAGCAATAACGGGAAGCTTTTGGGTTTATTTATATCTGATGCTGATGTTGAAAGCGTTCAAGTTACTATGAAAATAAGTTTGGGAGCCATGAATGAAATAATCCAAACATTTAGAAGGTATAATTATGAAATCATATCTGAGCATCAAGAAGACAATTACATCAATAACTTAAAGGAACGTTCTGATTATTTAGACAAATACCTTAATATATAGCTTAGCCGTTTGTTAAGTTAAGCAGTTACTCAATAAACATATCAGCGATTAAAAGATTAAAAAGATGAAAGTAGCCATATACGGACAATATTATCAAAATAGTACAGAACCTATTATAAATGACATCTTTAATTTTTTTAACAAGAACAGCGTTGAGATGATCATCGAATCTAATTTTTTGTCGATGGTTAACGAAAAAAAAATTATAGAAAAAAAATACAAAACCTTTTCTTCCCACACTGAATTAGACCAAAGTTTTGACCTGCTCATCAGCATTGGTGGTGACGGAACAATTTTGAGAGCTGCTACTTTGGTTCGGGATTCAGGGATTCCAATATTAGGCATAAATGCAGGAAGATTAGGATTTCTGGCCAACGTTCAGAAAGAAAACATTGCAGAATTTATGCAATTTGTTATAGAGAGAAAATACACGCTTTCCAAGAGAACTTTACTCAGTTTGACATGTTCTACCGATAACGAATCGATTCAGGAAATTAATTTTGCGATGAATGAAATCACGGTTAGCCGAAAAGATACCACCTCAATGATTACAATTGACACCTATCTAGACGATGAATATTTAAACTCATACTGGGCTGACGGTCTAATTATTTCTACACCAACCGGATCTACGGGATATTCCTTAAGTTGCGGTGGTCCTATTTTGACCCCAACTGTAAAAAGCTTAGTTATTACTCCAATAGCGCCACACAATCTTACCGCCAGACCACTTGTTGTTCCGGATGAAACTGAAATTAAATTAAAAGTTTCCGGTCGAGAGGAAAATTATTTAATTTCATTGGACTCCAGAGTTACCACTATAAAAAATGAATCTATCTTAACCATTAAGAAAACTCCTTTTCAAATCAATATGGTTGAAATTCCCGATGAAACATTTTTAAAAACACTCCGTAACAAATTACTTTGGGGAGAAGACAAAAGGAATTAAATCATTTTAGTTAAACACTATACGATTCTATCTATTTTTCACGTTTTGATTTATCTAAAGCCTATTTGTTGTTAATTTTTTAAAATAAAAGACAATTAACAAGATGGGTATTGAATCGTATCGATAATTGTTATATTTGCACGCAATTTTAACTAAATGAACAAAGTTTTTAATTTATTGTTATGCCTATTTCCCTTCTTGGCAACACAAGCTCAAATTCATGAGATTGGTGTTTTTGTGGGAGGTATTAACTACGTTGGAGATGTTGGTCCCACAACCTATATTTCTCCAAACGAACCCGCTTTCGGACTTCTTTATAAATGGAATAAAAGCTCAAGACACTCCTACAGGTTTTCGTACACACAATCAAAAATCACTTCAAACGATTTGGATTCTGAAGAAGCTGGCAGAAACCAAAGAGGATATCGTTTTGAAAATAGCATAAAAGAAGTATCTTTAGGCCTTGAATTCAATTTTTTCGATTTTAATCTTCATGAAATGAGGAGTAAAATCACTCCTTATATATATTCCGGAATAAGCTATTTTAGATATAATGAATTATATATTTTAGCTGGTGAAACTAGGAAAGATAAAAGTTCAGGTTCTTTTGCCATTCCAATTAATTTAGGAATAAAATCAAATATTACACCTAATATTATATTGGCCGCAGAAGTTGGGGCACGATATGCGCTTACAGACAATTTGGATGGAAGTAATCCGAAGAATGATAATTTAGAAATGTTAAGATTTGGAAATTTAAATAATAATGATTGGTATGTTTTTTCGGGATTAACCCTTACTTATACCTTTGGAAACAAACCTTGTTACTGTGCAGATTAAAGAAATGGATTTACTACCTACAATAGACGCTACAAATTTGCCCCAACATTTAGCCATTATAATGGATGGCAATGGTCGTTGGGCGAAACAAAAAGGACTTTTAAGAGCTTTAGGGCACGAAAGCGGAACAAAATCAGTTAAAAAAATAATAGAAGCTAGCGCTAAATTAGGTATCGAGTATCTTACGCTATACGCTTTTTCTACTGAAAACTGGAACAGACCAAAACTGGAAGTAGAAACGCTAATGAGAGTTTTGATCAATTCATTAAAAAAAGAACTGATCACATTACAAAAAAACAACATCAAACTAAATGCTATTGGTAACCTAGAAAAATTACCAAAATCGGCTCAAAAGGAACTTCTCGATGTAATAAACAAAACAAAGGACAATACGCAAATGACATTAACACTGGCCTTAAGCTATGGTTCCAGAGAGGAATTAGTCAGTGCGGTTAGGAACATTTGTAGTAAAGTTAAAAATAATATAATTTCAATAGACACTATTGACGATTCAATTATAAATGAGCATCTTTACACGCAAAATTTACCTGACGTAGATTTATTAATACGAACCAGCGGAGAACATAGAATAAGTAATTTTTTGTTGTGGCAAATAGCCTATGCAGAATTATATTTTACTGATATATTATGGCCAGACTTTAAAGAACAAGATTTATATGAGGCTATCATTAGTTATCAAAAAAGAGAACGTAGATTTGGAAAAACAAGTGAACAAATTAAATAATTTTTTAGTGTTACAAAAAAGCATAAAAACAGTCCTTACAATTTTGATTTTTGGTAGTTTTACTCAAATTAAAGCTCAAGAAAGAGTTCCTTTTGACCAAGGAAAAAAATACATTCTGGCAGATGTTACAGTTGTTGGAAAAATAAGCTTCAATTCTCAGACCGTGGTAACTTTTGCAGGACTTCAAAAAGGACAAGAAATAACAATTCCGGGTGAAGAAATAAGCAGCGCTATTAAAAAACTTGGAAAACTAGGGCTTTTTGATGAAATTTCGTTTTACGTTAATCGAATTCAAAATGACAGTATTTATTTGGATTTAAATATTGCAGAATTACCCAAATTAAATGAGGTGAAATTTGTTGGTATTAAGAAAAACAAAACTGAAGGTTTAATTAAAGATAATGGTCTTACTAAAAATAAAATCGTTAACGAAAATTTAATTACCACTACAAAAAATTACATTGAAAATAAATACAAAAAAGATGGTTACTACAATACTAAAGTAACTATAAATACTATTAAAGATACTACAACAATAAATCAAGTAAACATGCTTGTAAATATTGATAAGGGTCAAAAAATAAAAATTCAAAACATTGATTTTGTTGGCAACACAAAATTATCGGGTAAAGTTTTGCGTAAAGCAATGAAAGATACGAAACAGAAAAATTTTATTCGAGTCTTAAAAGCATCAAAATTTATACAATCAAAATATAAAACCGATTTAGAAAAGGTAATAGCTGTTTACAAAGAAAAAGGATATCGTGATGCTCGGATACTTTCTGATTCTGTTACTTACAACAAAGACAAAAACGCATTATCCATTAAAATAAATGTAGAAGAGGGAAACAAGTACTATTTTGGAGATATTAAATTTTTAGGTAATACTGTTTATTCAGATCAATTATTGAGCAGAATTTTAGGTGTTAAAAAAGGAGAAACCTATAATGGTGTACTTCTTGAAAAAAGAATTGCTGACAAATCTAAACCTGATGGTGAAGATATTACCAATTTATATCAAAACAACGGCTATTTATTTTCAAATATAAATGCTGTAGAGGTAAAAACGGCAAACGACACTATCGATTTCGAGATAAGAGTTACAGAAGGACCTATGGCCTATTTCAATAAAATTACAGTTGTAGGAAATGACAAAACAAATGACCGTGTAATTTATCGAGAACTGAGAACTAAACCTGGAGAAAAATACAGTAAAGAAGAATTAGTTAGAACCATTCGTGAAATAGGACAATTGGGATTTTTTGATCCCGAAGCGATTGATCCAAAATTTAAAAATGTAGATTCTAGTGCGGGAACCGTTGATATTGAATACAATCTTATTGAAAAAGGATCTAGCCAAATAGAACTTCAGGGTGGTTACGGCGGAGGTGGTTTCATAGGAACTTTGGGATTGTCATTTAATAATTTTTCAGCAAGAAATATTTTGAATAAAGATGCTTACAAACCTTTACCAATGGGAGACGGTCAAAAAGTTTCATTGAGATTACAAGGAAGCACTTACTTTCAAACCTATAGTATGTCATTTTCTGAACCTTGGTTTGGACAAAAAAAACCAGTACAATTTAGCACATCCTTATCGTATAGCAAACAGTTTTTAAATAATTACGTAACACAAAGAGTTGATAAAACTAAAAGTTTTAACATCCTTACTTTGTCAGTTGGTTTAGCTAAAAGATTAATGGTGCCAGATGATTTCTTTGTTTTATCACAATCTGTAAGTTACCAACATTATGCCTTAAATAATTACAACACAGGGTTATTTACATTTGGAAATGGAACTTCAAGAAACTTAGCTTACACTATTGGTCTAACCAGAAGCAACAAAGGGGTAAATCCAATTTTCCCAACGTACGGATCAGAGTTTAGTATTTCGGCAAAAGTAACTCCTCCATATTCATTAATAAATGGAATTGATTATGCAAAATTAGACGAACAGCAAGAATATAAATACAAATATACTGGAGCAACTTACACCGGTTCAAATGGAATACAAGTGAATGAAGGAGATTATGTTCAAGCCATTCCTAGTACTACAAATGCTACGCCAAATAAAGTCTCTAATTACCAAGATGCTGCTGCTGACCCATCTAAAGTGGATCAGAAAAAATTTAATTGGTTAGAATATTATAAAATTAAGTTCAAAGCAGACTGGTACACAAAAATTTATGGTAAATTAGTACTCCGAACTTTAACTGAATTTGGATTCCTTGGAGCATACAACCAAGATAGAGGTGTTGTACCGTTCGAAAGATTCTATGTAGGAGGTGATGGATTAGCAAATTACTCAATGGATGGTAGAGAAACCATTCAGTTGAGAGGATATCCAAACAACTCATTAACTCCAGTAAACAGTGTTGGTGAGCAAATTGGAGCAACGGTTTATAATAAATTTTCATTGGAAATGCGTTATCCAATAACACTAAAATCGTCAGCATCTATATATGCATTAACGTTTTTAGAAGCAGGCTCTTCTTATGCAAATTTCAAAAGCTACAATCCGTTTGCATTAAGTCGTTCCGCAGGAGCTGGTTTACGTGTATTTATGCCTGCATTTGGATTATTAGGAATAGATTTCGGATATGGTTTTGATGCTTTACCTGGAACAGCCAAACCAAACGGATGGGAAACCCATTTTATCATTGGACAACAATTTTAAAAATTAGTTAAAAATTTTTCTAATACATTAAAGTTATGAGAAAACAATTTTTATTTATATTTTTAGCGCTGACAGTAGTAAATACAGTTGATGCGCAAACTAGGGGAACCAAAGTAGGTTATATTGACATGGAGTACATTCTTCAGAATGTACCGGATTATACCGAAGCCACAATCCAATTAGAGCAAAAAGCTCAAAAATGGAAACAAGAGATTGAAGGTAAAAAAAATGAAATTGATAAGTTAAAAAATGCATTAAGGGCTGAGCAAGCTTTACTCACAAAAGAACTTATTAACGAAAGAGAAACAGAAATTAAGTTCCTTGAAAACGAGAATTTAGATTACCAACAAAAAAGATTTGGAGCCAATGGAGATTTGATTCAACAAAAATCAGTTCTGGCAAAGCCAATACAAGATCAAGTTTTTACTGCTGTACAAGATATAGCAGAAGCAAAAAAATATGATTTTATTTTTGATAAATCCTCTGATTTGACAATGCTTTTTGCAGCAAAAAGATTTGACATCAGCGATCAGGTTGTACGCGTATTGAATCGAACTGAAAAGAGAGAACAATTAAGCAAAAAACAACTCAAAGAAGAGGAAGCAAAAGAAAATAAAGAGGATGCATTGGATGAAAATCCTGTTTTGGCTGACAGACAAAAGGCATTGGATGAGAAAAAAGCAGCAAGAGATAAAATTATAGCTGACCGGAAATTACTTCAAGAAGAAAAGAAAAAAGAATTTGAAGAGAGAAGACAACAACTTCTATCTGAGAGAGAAGCGAAAAAGACAGGAATTATAACCGATAGTAAAAAATCGGCAGCGACTGATAAAGCCCAAGAAATTGAAGCTTCTAAAACAACTGCTGCAGAAGCAAAGCTAAAACAGGCAGAACTTCGAGAAAAAACACTGGAAGATCGTAAAAAACTAATTGAAGATCGCAAGAAAGTAGCTGAAGAGAAAAGAAAACAAATACTTGAAGAAAGAGAAGCGAAAAAAAATGGCATGATTTCTGCCTCTGCTAAAACAGAAGATTTAAAAACGAAAAAAACAGTCAATGATTCGACTGGAGTAACTCCCACAACAGTAGAAGATCCTAAACTGAAACAAGAGGAACAAAAAACAAAAGTTTTAGAAGATCGTAAAAAAATCTTGGATGACCGTAAAAAAGCTTTAGAAGAAAAAAGAAAAAAAATTATAGAAGAAAGAGAAGCTATTAAAAAAGCAGCTGCAGAAAAATTAAAAGAGAATACAAACAAAAATTAATATTAAATATTTTAAAAACGATGAAACAAATCAAAACTTTACTAATTGCAGGAGTACTTTTTTTTGCTGCAAACCAAACTATGAATGCACAAGCAAAAACTGCTCATGTTGATGTAAGTGAAATTATGGCAAAAATGCCAGCTATGTTAGAAGCTCAAAAACAATTAGAGAAATTGAGTGGTACTTATGATGGTGATTACAAAAAAATGGTTGAAGAATACCAAACAAAATTAAAAAAATACGAAGCAGAATCTGCAACAGTAACTGAAGTTGTAAATGGAGAACGTTCTAAAGAAGTTCAAGATATGCAAAAAAGAATTGTTGATTTTAGAGACAATGCGCAAAAAGAATTACAACAAAAAGAATCTGATATCGTAAAACCTTTAATGGAAAAAGTAAGAGCTTCTATCCAAAAAGTTGGTAAAGCAAAAGGATTTCAATATGTATTAGATGGTTCTACTCTTTTACTTGCTGATGGTCCAAACTTGACTATGGATGTAAAAAAAGATTTAGGTTTCTAAAAAACTGATACTAATTCAAATTACTGCTCACCCAAATTTGGGATCGAGCAGTTTTTTTTTGTTAAAATAAATTTTAGGAAATTTAAATGGTAGCACTTAACTTTGTTTCTATGGACAACAATAAACCAATCGGAATTTTTGACTCAGGTATTGGAGGCACTTCAATATGGAGAGCAATTCATGATTTACTCCCTAATGAAAAAACAATCTATTTAGCAGATAGCAAGAATGCTCCTTATGGTCAAAAATCGAAAGATGAGATTGTTACCTTAAGCATAAAAAATACTGATTTTCTACTAAAAATGAACTGTAAATTAATTGTAGTAGCTTGTAATACCGCCACCACCAATGCCATTCGAGAATTACGAGAAAAATACGATGTCCCTTTCATAGGTATCGAACCAGCCATAAAACCTGCTGCTACGCATTCTAAGACGCAAATTATAGGAATACTAGCTACACAAGGCACATTAAACAGTGAGCTTTTTAATAAGACTACCGAAATGTATCGGGACACCAAAATAATTGAGCAAGTAGGTCATGGATTAGTACAACTGATTGAAAATGGCGAAATCAATTCGCCGGAAATGACAAAACTACTTCACTCCTATCTCACCCCTATGATTGAAGCTAACATTGATTATTTAGTATTGGGATGTAGTCATTATCCGTATTTGATTCCTCAAATAAAAAAGATAATACCCAAACATATTCACATCATCGATTCCGGTGAAGCTGTTGCCAAACAGACTAAAAAAATATTAAAAGAAAAAATAGGACTGTCGTCAGCCGAAAAAAGCGAACCTCTTTTCTATACGAATAGCAATGCAAAGGTTTTAACTAAAATTTTGGAAAATAAATACTCAGTTGAAGAAATAGATTTTTAATCTATTCAAATTTTATTTTTGACAAACTAAATCCCATCTAAACCTTAAGATATTATATAAGACTATTATTTTAAAATTAATCACTGATCTTCGTTTTTGTCCAATAGAACCGCATTAATTCATCAATAAGTAGCTTCTAGTGTTATTTAAATGGATTGAGTAATAACAATGTAATAAAACCCAAGTTATGTTGTCGAAGTCTTTAATGTAGGATAAATTACTCTTCTTCCTTGAACCAACTGGAATACATTACATAATTATTTGAAATACGTTCGATTTCCCCTGCAAAATCTGATTGATCAATGTCTTTTACCTTTTTGGCAGGAACACCAGCCCAAATCGACCCAGAACCAACAATTGTATTTTGGGTAATAACAGCTCCGGCAGCAACAATAGAATTACTTTCTATAACACAATTATCCATAATAATTGCGCCCATTCCTATCAATACATTATCATGAATGGTACAACCGTGTACAATTGCATTATGGCCAATAGAAACATTATTTCCTATAATTGTTGGATGCTTTTTATACGTACAATGAATAATGGCACCATCTTGAATATTTACTTTATTGCCTATTTTGATAAAATTCACATCACCCCTTATTACGGCATTAAACCAAACACTACATGAAGTACCAAAACTTACATCACCAACAATAGTAGCATTCTCGGCTACATAACAATCCTCGGGTATAGAAGGGGTTTTTCCGTTAACAGATTTAATTAACATAAATAAAGTAAATTAATTGATGGCTGGACAGTAACATTCGTATTTTTCAGGCTTACAAAATAAGTTGATTCCTAAAGTGATTTGGTGAAAGCCACCATTATCAAATTTTACAGGACCTGAAACATGTGAATACGTGTAAGCAAACATGAAATTATTGAAATTAACTCCAACGATAGGAGTAATATATTGAAGCTTCTGTTTCGAAATTCCATTAGCATCTGTATATTCAGTTCCATCTATACTTCTGCGGTAGGATAGTCCTGCCCAAAGCTTTCCGAAATCCATATTTTTATAGGCCTTAATATTAAAGTCAATAGATTTTTCTTTTGTTTTATCTACTAATTGAAATAAAAACGATGGTTCCCATAATATTCTATTTGAATCCCCAAAAACATAACCGGCACTCAGCAAATATTTTCTTAAGTTATCGCTTTCATATTCCGTGTAAATATCCCTTCTAGTTTCAATCGCATTTTTTACGGTGCCATGAACATAAAAATCTAAATAATTATACGACGCTCCAATATCAAAATTGAAATAAGAATCTTTTTGCACTACGGTTCCATCAATAATAGGATCAAATTCTCCTGATTGCAAAAACTCAGTTTCATTTAATTGACTTTGAATCAATCCTGCACTAATACCAAAAGACAATTGATTTAAATCAATTTCATCTCTTGAAAACATAAGGTGATACGCATATGTAAGCTTAATCCCTTTTTGAGAATGATAGCCATTTTTATCATTAAAAAGAATAATTCCCGCTCCTGCCTTTTCCCCTATTCGACCATTAAAACTAAGGGTCTGAAGTTCTGGCGCATCTTCTTGACTAAACCATTGTTTACGTCCCGTAAGTCTAATTTTCGCACAGTTTGCTGCTCCCGCCATTGAAGGGTGTATCAAATAATAATTATCCGATAGATAATCAGAATATACAGCAACTCCTTCTTGTGAAAAAGAATACTGATATACAAAAAACAGGACCGCAAAAATTTTAATTTTATTATACATAGAAATACTATTATATAAAGGAATTGCTGATTCAATGAGAGGTATATTACCTTGTTAATAACTAAATTATTGTTAATTTATTTTATTAAAATTCAAATATAGCTATTCGTGGAAAATAACTTTACTAAATTTGTAAAAATTTACTAAGATCATGACAAAAATTAGCATAAAAGAAACACAAAACCCAACGATATTAAAATTTGAATTTGCAGATTTTATTACTCAAAATGAAAGTTTTGAATTCAAAAATATAGATGAGGCCAAATCTTCCCCTCTAGCCCAACAACTATTTTATTTACCTTTTGTAAAAACAATTTATATCTCGGGAAACTTCATAGCTATCGAAAAATATAGTATTGTGGAATGGGAAGATGTAAAAGATGCAGTGGCAGAACAAATAGAAAAATTTGTAAATGATGGTGGAATAATAATTACTCCAGACGAAAACAAAACAAAAAAACAGCCTATAACCGTTTATGGAGAAACAACTCCTAATCCGGCCGCTTTAAAATTTGTGGTGAGCCGAATATTGACCAAAAATGCTATTGAATTCAAAAACATTGATCAAACTGGTGCTTCGCCTTTGGCAAAAGAATTATTCAAATTTCCTTATGTAAAAGAAGTTTTCATTGACGAAAACTACATCTCGGTAACCAAATATGAAATCAATGAATGGCAGGAAATAACCCTGGAAATAAGAAGTTTCATCAAGCAATATATTGAAAATGGAGGAACAGTTTTAGATGAAAATTTCATTGAAGCCGTGACCGCTGAAGAAAACACTAAAGCAAAAGAATTCGACAATCTGGATGTTACTTCACAACAAATCATCAATATCCTAGAGGAATATGTAAAACCAGCCGTACAAGCTGACGGAGGTAATATTGCATTTGACTCTTATAACGAAGCTGATAAAACTGTAAAAGTAATCCTTCAAGGTGCTTGTAGCGGTTGTCCATCATCAACATTTACTTTAAAAAGCGGTATTGAGAACATGTTAAAAAGCATGTTGAATGACGAAGAAATTAAAGTGGAAGCCATAAACGCATAAACCAGCTTAAATATATATTTGACTGACTAATTTATAGTTACATAAAATAATTACCATTTTAAATAAAATAGATACTGAATTTAAAGTGAATCTAAAATTAACTTTCAAACTCGAATAGATCAATTTTAGCAAACTAATTTTAAGCGTTTCATTTGAGACGCTTTTTATTTATAATTTATTTTAGAATTCCTGATATCCTTGCTATCTTTTGACTACTACTATTCCGACAAATAAACAAACTTTATTTACCTAATAGTGTTTTGGCGAGAATCCAAAAAAACAGAAAACCTGTTCTTTTTATCTTCACAATAAAAAATGACGAAACGCTTCTTATGTCTATCAAAATCAAACTTATTTAGCGTCAAATACTGATTTTCAGCAAATTATTAACGCTTTAGCAAAGCATTCTTAGAAAAAATTTCTTAATATTGTAAGTCTAATCAAATATATACAACATGGGACTATCTTCTTTTTTAAAAAACTTGTTTGGCACAGCCAAAGAAACAGCCAGTCAATTAGCCGACAAAGCCGAAACAACTTTTGAACATGCTAAAGAAACCGCAGCACCTTATATTGAAAAAGCGGAAACATTCGCTGAAGAAACTTTTGATAAAGCAAAAGTAACTGCCGCACCAATTTTAGAAAAAGTAGAAACATTTGCTGAGGAAACAATTGATAAAGTAAAAGAAACTGCTGCACCAATCTTAGCTAAAGTAGAAGATTTTACCGGTCATAACAAGGAAACAACTAGTGATGCTTTAGGAAAAGTAGTTGAAAGCGTAAAAGAAAAAACTGAAGTAACTGCTGATAAAATTAAAAATGCAGCCAGTAAAACCAAAGCAGCAGCATCTGAAGCTGTTGAAACTATTTGCGAAAAAACAAATAAATTAGCAAATGATGCCGAATCAGAAGTTAAAGAAATTGCCAAAAAAACTATAAATAGAATAGAAGAAGATGCAGATTAATTTATAAAAATTTATTTGTATTTTTGCGCTTCAAATCTAAACCTTCTCTTTTGAGAGGGTTTTTTATTACTCAAAATGAATTTAGACCCGAATCAACTTACTGATTACGCCAGTACTTTTGTAAAAGCATTAATCGATTATTCTCCAAAATTAATTTCTGCATTTGTTATTTTATTTGCTGGACTTTACATCATTCGGCTTCTCAACAGATTCATACGAGGGATAATGATAAAAAGAGATTTAGACCCTACTTTGACTAAGTTTCTTGCCGATATTTTACTTTGGGTTTTAAGAGTCCTATTATTTGTATCCTTCATCTCAAAACTAGGGATAGAAACTTCTTCTTTTGTAGCTATTCTTGGCGCTATGGGACTTGCAGTAGGTTTATCACTTCAAGGTTCTTTGTCAAATTTTGCAGGAGGAATGCTAATTATTATGTTTAAACCATTTAAGGTCGGTCATACAATTGAGGCGCAAGGTGTTATTGGAACAGTGAGTGAGATACAAATATTTGTGACCAAATTAATCAACGGGAACAATCAAACTATTTTTATTCCAAATGGATCGTTATCTAATGGGACTATTATCAATTATTCGCTGCAAGGATTTAGGAGAGCCGATTTGACTATCGCTATTTCTTATGATACTGATATTAAAAAGGCAAAAGACATCATTACTGCTGTTTTAAATAGTAATCCAAAAATACTTAAAACTCCCATTCCTGAAGTTTCAGTAAAGAACTTGACTGATAATGCCATCCAACTTGCAGTTAGACCATGGGCAAATAATGAAGATTTTGGCGAAGTTTTCTCTCAAACTTTAGAAAACTGTAAAGTTGCATTTGATGCTGCCGGAATCGTCATTCAACCTTTTGCAAAAGGATTATCAAAAGCCGATTCTTAATTTAAACAACCTACTTCTTTGAAGTCGTAATCATAAAATCTTTCAAATAATACGGTTCAAAATAAGCGACATCTACTGTGTCTTTTATTTTGAATTTTTCAAAACTTAACAAACTCATTTCTTTAGCTGAAGGATATTTGATATCTTCTAAAAAAACAAAATTATCTCTATTTAAAACCGATTTACATTTTTCGGCACAATCACCCACGAAATAAAGTATTTGCGTTAAATCTTCGAAAGAATTTTCAGTAATAATTTCCGCTAAGGTTTCTCTCTTATTTTCAAAATCCGGGGTAAAAATGGCGCTGTAAACTTCCATTCTCCTGGCATCAATCATTGGTATAATTAATCCATCTGAGACTATTACCTGAGAAGCTAAAGCTTTCAATGTATCAACAGCAATCAAAGGAATACCTAAAGCGAAACAAAGGCCTTTTGCGGCAGAAACTCCTATTCGCAATCCTGTATAAGATCCAGGTCCTTGACTGACTGCAACAGCAACTAAATCTTTGAACTCAATTCCTGCTTCTTGTATAATTTCTTCAATAAAAACATGTAGTCGTTCTGCGTGAGAATACCCTTCTTCTGCAATTTCTTTGCACAAAATTGTTTTCCCTTCTTTTGCTAGAGCAACAGAACAGTTTTTTGTGGCAGTTTCAATATTAAGTATGTAATCCAATTTTATTTTATTTTAACGTGAAAATCACAATCCTAAAATAAAATTTACAATTGTGATTTTCAAATATATGTACTTTATGTCTTATTTCTTGCTTTCTTCTTTATCTTTTTCTGTTTTTAACGTTACTTTATCCCCAGAATTAAGCTCTTTAGAAACGGTAGTGTAAGGTCCTGTAATAACTACATCTCCTTTTTTAAGCCCCGTTAAAACTTCAATATTAGTGTCATCTTGAATTCCTGTTCTAATGATTCTTATTTTAGCTTTATCACCTACTTTAACAAAAACACATTCAAATTTCTTATCGCTTTTAGGTGCTGCTTTTTTCTCATCGGATTTAGGATCCTCAATTTTTATTTCTTTAACGGCAGCGGTATCTGATTTTACCACAACTGAGCTTATTGGCACAGACAAAACATTTTTTTTTGTTTTGGTAATAATATCAACTGTTGCTGTCATTCCCGGTCTAAAAGGAGAATATGCTGCCGGTTTACCTTCTAGAAAATCCTGATATGATTCTTTAAGTATTCTTACTTTTACTTTAAAATTAGTTACTTGATCAGCTGTCAAAGAAGAACTTGCCGAGTTAGAAATACTGGTAACAATTCCTTTAAACTGTTTTTTTAAATAAGCATCAACTTCAACTTTTGCTTCATCACCTACTTTTATTTTCACAATGTCATTTTCATTAACATCAACTTCAACTTCCATGTTATTGAGGTTAGCAACTCTCAAAATTTCAGTTCCCGCCATTTGTTGTGTACCCAATACACGCTCGCCTAACTCCACATTAAGTACTGAAACTGTTCCGTCAGCCGGCGCATAAATAATTGTTCGTCCCAGATTATCTTGAGCTTCATTTACCGAAGCCGAAGCACTCTTTACATTAAAATAGGCTGTTTGCTTGGTCGCTTTTGCAACCTCAAAAGAAGCAATTGATTTATCCCAATCTGATCTGGAAATAATTCCTTTATCGAACAACGTTTTATTTCTGTCATAACTTGCTTTGGCTTCTTTAAAAGAGGCATCAGCCTGGCTCAAACCTGCTTTAGTTCCTGATAAATTGGCAACTGTTCTATTTAAACCAGAAGTATATAAATCTGGATTTATCTTTACTAACAAATCTCCTTTTTTGACTACTTGTCCTTCCTTTATAGGCAACGAAATAATTTCTCCTGAAACCATAGAAGATATTTTTACTTCAATTTCAGGCTGAATTTTCCCCGTAGCAGAAACAGTTTCAACTATTGTAGTAGCGTCAACTTGAACTATTTCTACTTCTTTACCTTTATCTTTATTTCCAATAATTCCTTTTTTGGAAAGCACTATCAATACTGCAATTATAACCACTGCACTACCAATTAAGATATAAATTGTTTTTTTTGACATAATAATCTAGTTTTTAATGATTGGAATTCCAAAATAGAATTCTAAAATTTTAATTTTAAAAATGTAATCGTATTTCGTTCTAAGAACCTCAGATTGTGCATTAGTAAGTAACGTTTGTGATTGGTTGAAATCAAAAGAATTCATCAAACCTACAGCATATTTCTCTTTAGCATAATTATAAGCTTCTTGTCTTGATTCTAAAGCTACAATGGACGATTCATGCGCATTTAAAGCTCCTTTTACATCTGTAAATGCAGTAAAAACATTTCTTTGTAAATCTAAATCTTGTTGTTCTAATACAAGTTTTGATTTTTCTAAACTTACTTTAGAACGTTCCACATTATTTCTTGCTGAAAACCCATTAAAAATTGGAACAGACAATTGTGCTCCAAAAGACTGTCCTTTGTTGTTACTGAATTGATCCCAAAATGGTAATGCATTTCCTAATACGGGTGAAAAATTATTTTGCAAAACATTTTGATTTGTTCCTTGCACATACCCAACTATAGATGTAGGATTTGAGGTATTAGGCTGAACACCTAAAACTCTATCACTGTAGGCAACCCTCGAACTAAAACTATAAAATCCTTGGAGAGTAGGTTGAAAAGCCCCTTTTGCAATAGCAACATTTTTTTCTGCTATCTCCAAATTGGTTTTAGCAATTTTCAATTCGATTTTATTATCTTTTGCTTTATCGTAAATTTCTGCCGGAGTTTGCGCTAAAATATTGTTCTCATCTTTAACATTAGTATCGTCGATGATATCAAAGTTTTCAAATTCTTTTAATTGTAACAATTGAGCTAAACTCAATTTTGAAATTAACAAAGCATTTTCAGCTGCAATAACATTTTGATTATTAGACGCAACAGTCGCTTTTATATCCAATAAATCACCACGAGGAATTGAGCCTGCATTGACTAATTCTTCTGAACGTGAATATTGTTTTTGATTGATTCCTAATTGTTCTTGCTGCACTTTTAAATTTTCTTTATTAAAAAGAATCTGTAAAAATGCATTGGCAACATTTAACGCAACATCTTCCTGCATTTTTTGCAATTGATATTTCGCTGCTACTATCGAAAGATTGGCTTTACGAAGTGTATTTTGATTTTGCAACCCTTTATAAATATCAATCCCAATATTAGCTCCTGCAGAGGTAAACTGAGTTGTTTTATTTTGTAAAAGTCCCGTAGTAATATCCTGATTTAAACCAATATTCCAAGAATGAGATGCATTGCCATTTAAAGAGGGAAGAAAATTTCCTAATGCCCCTTTTTTATCAATTACAGCCGTTTTAGAATCTAATTCGGCTTGCTTGATTGAAATATTATTTTGTATCGCATATTTCACACATTCTTCCAAGGTCCACTTTTTAGATTGTGCCTGAATGATAATGCTAAAAAATAACATTAGAATTAAACTAAGAAAACTTCTTTTTCCCATATATTTCGTATAAAAGTGCAGTACCACTGCTAAACAAATTTAACTTTTTCTATTAAAGAACTTATAAATATTAGTAAATAATTTATACTAGAATCCATTATAAAACAATTAGACTTTGAAAATTAGCATTTGTTACAAAAAATGCTGAAAATATATTTGTTTTGTTAATTTTGCCTTTTAAACTAAAATAAAATGCCGAAATTCTTTTCAATCTTACTCTCCATAGCGTATATCTTATTGATTTATGGTTGTTCCACTTCTCAAAAAATAGCCACATTAAAACCTGAACCTGATGATGCTGTTCCATTAGTTTACGAAAATATTCCTTCTTTTATCAATTTGCCAATTAGCATAAAACTAAAAGATATTGAAAACCAAACGAACTCGCTCTTAAACGGATTAATATATGAAGACAATACTATTGAAGATGATGGCATCGAAATGAAAGTTTGGAAACAGGCACCTATTATAATTACAAATGAAAAAGGAATTTCTGGAGAGAAAATAAAAACTATTTTACCACTCAAGGCTAAAGTAAAATATAGAATTGGCACAAAAAAAATGGGTATTGAATTTTATGACACACGAGAATTCAACCTAGATGGCGTGGTGACTTTAATAAGTGATACTGGCCTAATTAATTGGAAATTAAACACTAAAACCGAACTAAAATCATTAGACTGGAACGAAAGCCCAACGATGACCGTTTTTGGAAAAAATGTTCCCGTAACTTATCTTATTAATCCCGCAATCAAACTTTTTAAATCGAAAATTGAAAAGAAAATTGACGATGCTATTGCAACATCTATGGATTTCAAACCTAATGTTCTATCCGCATTAGAAAAAATTTGCACTCCTTTTCAAATGAATGAAGAATATAAAAGCTGGCTTCGCATTATTCCAATTGAAATCTATTCTACTACTGCCAAACTAAAAAATGATACTTTTTTGTTAGAAATGGGTATGAAATGTTCTATGGAAACATTGATAGGCAAGAAACCCGAATCTAAATTCGACAAAAATAAAATTGTTTTAAAACCCGTTATAAAAATACCTCAAGAAATAACCGCTAATATTGTTGCTGTTTCTACTTATGCAGAAGCTTCAAAAATAATGACTAAAAATTTCTCTGGACAAGAATTTGGTTCCGGAAGTAAGAAAGTAAAAGTACAAAACGTAGCCATTTGGCACAAAAACGGCAAAATGATAATAGCCTTAGATGTATTGGGGTCTGTAAACGGAACTATTTATTTAGCAGGTTTTCCACAATATAATGACAAAACGAAAGAAGTGTTTTTTGATAAATTAGACTACGCCCTGGACACCAAGAACAAATTAATGCGAACTGCCAACTGGCTGGCTCAAGGATTAGTTTTAAGAAAAATTCAACAAAGTTGTCGCTATTCAATAAAAACAAATTTAGATGAAGGCAAAAAAAGCATGATGAATTATTTAAAAAATTATTCACCAATGCCGGGTGTTTTTGTAAACGGGAAAATGGAGGATATTCAGTTCCAAAAAATAGAACTAACCAATCAGGCTATTATTGCTTTTATAAAAGTTACAGGAATGATACATGTATCGGTTGATGGTTTAAAATAGAGACCCCCTCCCCAACCCTCCCCGAAGGAGAGGCAGCCATTCAGATAAAAATGGAATTTGCTTTGTTGTTTTTTTTTTAAAATTTATAACCTTAGGCTTTCTTCTTTTTCATTCTATAAATAGCATACCCAATAGCCCCAACTAGAATATAAGGAATTACCATTAAGTAAACGATTCCGTCATTAACAGCCGCTGCTTTAGCTTTATTCCCTTCACCAGATAATGCCGCACGGCACATCGCGCATTGCGCATTTACGGGTAAGTGTAAGAAGAAAGACACTACAAGAAAGAAACTCGTCTTTACAAATTTTGAAAACCGTATCGTTATAATCTTTTTCATTTTATCTTTATTGAACATAATACGGCGAAATCATTAAGTAAACAACTACACCGGTAACGGCAACATACAACCAAATTGGAAATGTTATTTTGGCAATTTTTTTATGCTTATCAAATCTACTGGCTAGAGCTCGAACATATGTTACTAAAACAAGTGGAATAATAACAATAGATAAAATTATATGGGTAATCAAAATTATAAAATAAACCACTCTTAAATTGCCTACATTCAATTTTTCAGCAAGATCTATTTCACCATTATGATTGCTATCTCCAAAAATAGTAGAATCGGCCGTCATGTGATACGCAACATACATAACTAGAAAGGCAATAGAACAAGCTATTGCAGATTTCATTAAATTTTCATGAAGCACTCTTTTTCCCTTTTTAATAGCCCAAACAGCCAAAACTAATAAAACAGCTGTAACGCCATTTATAGTAGCATACATTGAAGGTAGGAAACGCAAAGGGGTTACATGAATACCAAAATCTTTAAGTTTCACTTTAAAAAGTATAGCCACAGCCACTGGTATAAGTACAGATAGGATAATAATCCATTTACCATATTTTTTTTCAATCGATTTATCTTCCATTTTAATCTTTTAATAAAATATTAATATCTTGTTGAATATCTCTAACACCTTTTTTATCTAATCCATCGTAATATAAAATTGGATTGCCAAAATCATCTTTTCTACAACGGATAAAACCGTTTTTGTCTATCAAGGCAAACAGTCCTGAATGCTCAAAACCACCACTTACTTTACTATTTTCACCAACATAAAGATTAAAACCTTTATTTGCAATGTCAAAAATATAATCTTTATCACCCGTCAGAAAATTCCAATTAGACGATTTAACTCCTAATAATTTAGCATGTGCTTTTAAAATCGCGGGAGTATCATGAGTTGGATCTATAGTAATAGAAACAATTCCAAAATTAGGATTTCCAAAGAAAGTGTTTTCAATTGCCAACATACTCAAATTCATTTTTGGGCAAATTGAAGGACACGTAGTAAAGAAAAATTCTAAAACATATACTTTACCTTTATAGGTTTCATTCGTAATTTTTTTATTATCCTGATTTACTAATTCAAATTTTGGAGCAGGACCAATCTTCACTAATTTACCATCATCCTTTTTTATCTCCCCGACTTTATCCAAACGATCTCCTTTTACAATATCGTTATTTTGTATTCTATCAATTATTTTTGGCACAGCATAAATCCCAAAAAGCAAAATAATAAAGGAAATTCCTATGTATGATTTATTTTTAAGCATAAATTCTAAGAATTAAAGTTCTTTTGTGGCATTGTGATTTTTTTTAAGTGCTGCTCGATATTCATACAAAATGACTTTAAAATCATCTAACATTTCATTACTCAAATCAGCAGGATGAAATGTATTATATCCTTCTTTATATTCTTTCTTTTCCTTTCTTCCTCTAAGATTTCTTTCTTTATCTACTATATATACATTTGGAGTACCTAAATTTTTATCAAGCTTTCCAACTAGTTTAAGTTGATTGTAGTATGCATTGATTTCTTGAGGTGAAGCAAAAACAAAATGCCATTGGCTTACATCTGTAAAAGCACCCAATGCATCGACAACCTTTTTTGTATCGCCTTCAGTGCCTAAAGGACAAAGCACAACAAATTGTAAATCCTTAAAAGTATGGTATCGTTGATAAATTTTTTCATTTAGATTAAAAAAATTACCTCTGTTTTTTAAAATTTCAGAACCAGAAAATCCTAAAATAGTTATTTTATTATTTAGACTAACTTTCTCGCCCTTTAAAGATTGCCATTCTCCAAAATCATCAATTTTAGGTGTAATAACAGGTAACTTCGTAAAACTATTTATACCGGATGCAAAAAAAAGATAAGCAACAATAGGCAAAATAAAGAGTACAAAAAGGACAATATTCTTTTTCATTATCGTGATAAAATTTAAAGTACAAAAATAAAAAAAGGCACGCAATGCGTACCCTTTTTTTGAATTAATATCTTGTTAAAAATTCCATTTAATCGTAGAATTCTTAAAAACCTCATAAATATAATTCCCTTCAGTCAAAAGAATGAAAAGTAAATATAATATTAAAAAAATTACTGGTAAAACAACTGCATTTTTTAGCGTACTTTTCTCTCCCTCCATGTGCATGAAAGCCCATACAATATAATATGCTTTTACAAGTGTTAAGATTATAAACAACCAGTTCAGTAAACTCATTGCCATAAAACTATTCATGTGAAGAACATTTGGCTTAAGAATTCCAAAAATAACCTCAACAATGGTTATTACAGATAAAAGACCAAAAACTGTCCAAATTCTTTTTGTATTAGAAACATGTTCGTGTGACATAATGATAAATCTAAAATTAAACTAAGTAGAAAAACGTAAATACAAATACCCAAACTAAATCAACAAAGTGCCAGTATAACCCCACTTTTTCAACCATTTCATAACTTCCTCTTTTCTCATAAGTTCCTACAAGAACATTGAAAAATATAATGATATTGATAATAATTCCCGAAAATACGTGAAAACCGTGAAAACCTGTGATAAAGAAAAAGAAGTCAGCAAATAATTTACTTCCGTATTCGTTGTGAGTTAAATTAGCTCCTTCTATCACTAAACTAGCTTGACTTAATCTTAATTCTGAATCTTTTCTAGAAAGAACTGTCTTTTGCTTTTCAGCAGTTATAGTTTCAGTTCTGATCAAAAGATCAGGATGTGCTTTGAAACCTGCTTGAACTTCGGCAACTGAATAAGATGGTAAAGAAGGCTCATCCATAAACCATTTTCCTTTACTTCTTGTCAATTGCTCCCTTTCTTCATGTAAAGTTGTTGCAAAATCAGCAAGTGCTACACGACGCCCTTCTTTATCAACAAACTGAAGTAAGCTACCTCCTTTTGTCTCAACAGCACCATATTCGCCTTTTATAAAATTCTTCCATTCCCATGCTTGTGAACCAACGAAGATCATACCTCCAATGATTGTTAAAAACATGTAAAGAACCACTTTGTTTTTTTTCATTTGATGCCCAGCATCAACAGCCAAAACCATTGTTACTGATGAAAAAATCAAAATAAATGTCATTAATGCTACATAATACATCGGAGCAGATACTCCGTGCATAAATGGAAAGTGAGTAAACACCTCATCGGCCAATGGCCATGTCTCAATAAATTTAAATCTAGAAAATCCATAGGCTGCTAGAAATCCAGAGAATGTCAAGGCATCTGATACGATAAAAAACCACATCATCAATTTGCCATAACTTGCTCCCATTGGCTCTGTGCCGCCTCCCCAAGTTTTTTCTTCACTATTTGCAGTAGTAACTGTCGCTTCCATATAAGTTATTCGTTAAAAAGTTCCCAAATTTACGTTTTTTTATTATTTAAAGAAATATAAAAATAAAAATAAATAAACCCATAGGAAATCAAGAAAGTGCCAGTACATTGCACCTAGTTCAATTCCAAGAGTTTGAGTTGAATTGTATTTTTGTTTAAAATGATTATAAATTATAATTAGCAACGAAATTAGACCACCAGCAAGGTGAGCCAAGTGCACAACGGTTACAATATACAAAAAAGTTGTTGTTATCGAACTCTCACTTCCTGTAAAATAATACCCATTTGACACTATTTGACCAAAGCCTGCAAATTGCAAAATTACAAATATAATTCCCAATGCTAAGGTAGACAAAAGAAATATAGTTGTCCCTTTTTGATTGTCTTTTTGAATTGCTTTTTTTGCCAAATGAAAAGCAACACTACAGCCAATAATTGCTATTGTACTATAATAAAAAGCGGTTGGTAATTGAAAATCCTTCAACCAATCGGCTCTAGATTTACTCACCACAAAAGCACTTGTAAGCCCTGCAAACATCATAGTCATGCTAACCATTGCAAACAGCAGTATCAACTTATATGACCGTGCTGTTCTAGATTTATGTTCGTCTGTTGTCATTGTAATCTCCATAACTATCTTAAAAATTTATCAAATATATAAACTAATTGTAACAAAGTAATATAAGAAACACTCACCAGCATCAAAGTTTTTGCAGCTTTGGCAGTTCTTAATTTGTATAATTGCACTCCATAATAGAGCATCCAAAGCCCCAGCAAGAACACAATAATAGCTGCTATAGGCGTAATAAATAACTGACCTGTATAACCCAGAACTGGCAAAAGCGAGGCTATAATAAGCCAAACCGTATATAGAATGATCTGTAAAGCGGTTGATTTATCTTTTTTTCCAGTTGGAAGCATAAAAAAACCTGCTTTTTCATAATCTTCATATAAAAACCATCCGATAGCCCAAAAATGTGGAAACTGCCAGAAAAACTGAATTAAAAACAACGTACCTGCCTCTATACCAAATTCTCCCGTTGCTGCAACCCATCCCAACATGAAAGGAATTGCACCCGGAAAGGCCCCTACAAAAACCGACAATGATGTCATGGTTTTCAATGGGGTATAAACACTTGTATAAAGAAATATCGAAATAGCACCAAACATGGCCGTTTTAGAATTGATTGAATACAACAAAACAATTCCTACAATAGTAAGAAGGCTTGCAATGATCAATGCTGTACCAGAAGACATTCTCCCAGCCGGAACCGGTCGATTTTTTGTCCGATCCATCAGAGCGTCTAAATCTTTCTCAATAACCTGATTAAAAGCATTAGAAGCGCCTACCATACAATACCCCCCAATTGCCAGTTTCAACAACACCATCCAACTGAAGGAGTGGATATCAGTAATCCCAAGCATAAATCCTGCAACAGATGAAAACACGACGCTAACAGCGAGGCGGGCTTTGGTTATCTCGCGGAAATCAATATAAACAGATTTTAATGAAAGTGTATTTTGGGTTGCGTTCAATGCTAGTATTTATTTGCTTTGTAAAAACTTTTGCAAAAGTAGTTTATCAAAAGGGATTTGACAAAAAACAATTCATAAAAAAGCTTCTTTAGAAATAATACTGATGCTAATAATCAAAATACCAATTAAAAACATCGGAACGTATTCCTAATGTAAACCAATTAGTACTTTCATTAAAGGTTGTTGCCGTATTTTTTGTGGGATCAAAATTTCTATAAATATAGCTTCCAAAAAGCTTCAAATTGGTTGCTGGGTTTATCAAATATCCCGCTTGTATATCCGTAATAAAAACAGCTGTTTTATTTCCCTGACCTACTTTTACACCGCTGTTTGATGCTCTCTTTTCATCATAATCCTTATAAATATTCCCTCCATAGTTAGAACTGTCTTCTGTAGTATCAAAATCCAATCCTCGAGTACCCATCGTTATTTTTGCATCAGCAAAGTATCTGTCTTTATGATATCGGGCAATTACTAAAAATTCTTTGAAATTTCCACCCCATTGATGTCCTACACTCTGATTATTATGCCCATAATTTGTAATGGGACTACTATGAGAATAGACATAAGGACGCACGTGGTTGTACTCTAATTGCAGTATTAAATTTTCAACCTGAAATGCATTGTAATATTTAACACCTAGCTGATACCCAAATTTATTTTTCCAGCTATTATCCCCTTTTTTAATATCTCCAAGAGAAAATTCATCAAGAAGAAACTGTCCGTATGTATTAATCTGATTACTCCATTTGTATTTATAAGTCAACCCTAAAAGCGCATTCCCACTTCTAGCTGAGGAGGCGAATTCAACCGAACGATAAAAAATAATTGGATTTACAAAGTTCACATCAAATCCTCTGTTATTAGTGTCAGTCCAAATTACCGATTCAAAGAAACCCAGATTCAATTTATTTGACACATTCCAACTCAAATAATGATTTGCCATAAATTTGGTGGCATAGGTTCTTTCGAGCGTAACCTCTGGACGAACATCCTTAAGCCACATGTATGTATTGGTGTATTTAATTTTCCAAAAATTAGTGTTTATTTTAAAATACGGATACGGACTTGCCCCGTCACTTTCTAATAAAGAGCGGTATCCATCCCCTATAAAATTTCTTCCGTAACCCAATTGTAAATCAAAATTTTTACTGGGCGCAAAAGTTATATTGGCTTCTGCCAATGGGAAATCATACGCATCTGTTTTAAAATCTTTAGCAATCCCCATACCCGGAATAATCGCAGGATTGCCACCCGCTGGCTTTATAGATTCGGCATAACGATTGTAATAATCCGCAAATCGCCCCTGACTTTCAAAAACTGTCGTTGTGAAATTAATTTGCTTTCCTAATCCACCACGAAAATTAATTCCACGGGTATTCACATACGTGTAATTTGCTTTAGTCTGGGATGCTTTGCCAACTTGTAAGTCCAAAATAGGATTCAAAGTAAACCAATAGCCCTCTCCTTGGATTTCAACTGTACTCTCATTCCATAATTTCTTGGCCCACCAGCCCGAAACATTTTTTTTGAGCTTATCATTTACTGTTTTAAGGTCATAATATTTAGAAACCTCTACATAAGTATAAGGTTTTGATGCCGTATGATTATTGCTACCCACTTGATTTAAAGAAGCATCAAACTGAGAATAATAACTATATGAAAAAGGAATACTCAAATGACTTTCGAACTGTGGGCTATTGAATTTTTTATAAACAATACTATCTAATTCGGTAAGTTGCTTTGTTTCACTTGGCAAAATTTCTGCACGAGCAAGTGCTTCTGAAGCCAACTGTTCTGGACTTTTTAAAGGGATAGTAATTGCAATTGTATATTTAGAGTATGTAGGCTTCCCATTATAAGTTGATGGTTTAATCTTTGGAAACGCTCCAAAAACTTTCTTAGTTTCTTTTATTAAATCCTCCTCTGTAGCATTTACATAAATTACTTTGAAAACACCGTTACCGTCAACTTCAAAAAGCACTTCTACGCTACCTTTGAAATTATTTTGTTTAAGATTTTCAGGGACTTCAAAATTTTGAAATACAAAATTTTGCACTTGATAATAAAAACATTTTTCCAACTCCTTAGCTTGCAAGTTTTCACAATTCATAAAAACAGGAAACCTTTCGGCAGAAACACTCGACTGAGTCGAACTAATGTCTTGCGAATAAATAAAAAATGAATAAAATGATAAAAGCAATGTTGACAAACCTTTTTTCATGTTGTTTTCTTTGTAAATTTAGTAATCAGTTGGTGAATTTTGCCCATCCGCAATTGCTTTTGCTCCCGAGGTTCCAATTCGCTTTACGCCCAATCGAATCATCTCAACAGCTTCCTCATAAGTCCTTACTCCTCCAGCTGCTTTTACTGGAAGTGGCGAAGCATTTTCCAACATCATAATTATAGTTGGAATTGTAGCTCCATTTGGCAAACTATCTACTGTTTTATAAAATCCTGTAGATGACTTTACAAAAACCAATTGGTACAATTCTTCTTTAAAATTTGAAATAACGATATTTTTTATCAAAACGGACAGTTGAATAATCTGTTTATCATCGAGAGCCGCTACTTCGATAATCCATTTTACAACTTTATTATTTTCAAGTCCAAAAAGCGTACATTTTAGAACTTCATCTTTAACCAAATCAATATTCCCATTTTTGAATGCTTCGTAATTACAAACGAAATCCAAATCATCGGCTCCATCTTCAATCGCTTGAATTGCTTCCGCAATTTTCACCTCTACACGAGACTTGCCTTCCGGAAAATCAATCACTGTACCTATTAGCAAACTTGAGTTCGCCTTAGTAATCATTTCTTTGGCAGTAGAAACCATATTTGGCCGAATCATTATAAGCTTAAAATGCTCATCGATGGCTTCTTGAATAAATTTCTTAACAAGAATAGCATTATCAGCTTTACTAAGTCCTGCCTGTATTGCTGTTTTTAAATAAGTAGAATCTAAATATTGTTTAATATTCATTTTTCTTATGGTTACATGATATTGATAAAATTTAATTAGCAAAAATACATTTTAATTTCACATTTAAATACTATTATCAACTACTTCGTAAAGATGCAATCTTATTTATAAATTCTTGATTATAAAAAAATAAATCATTTTTTAAATAAAAAAATCCCACCGAAGTGGGATAGTAATCCATATCAAACTCTATTTAAGTTCGTGTACTTTTTAAAAAACAAAATGACGCAAATGGCGAGAATCGCTCCCGATAAATTTGCTGCCACATCAAACAAATCTCCTTTTCTAGTTGTGGTAAATAACGTTTGTGCTATCTCGATTGCTATTCCAAAAAAAATGGAAAAAACAAATGAAAGTAACAAAGGCCTAAAAATAGTTAAACTATTGAATTGCTTCTTAAAAAATAAAAACCAAAGCAATGTAAACACAAAATGAAAAGAGGAATGAACAACTTTATCCAGATTCGCAATATGAACGGCGGGTATATCGCTTGATTTAATCAAACAAAAAAAGATTATTAATCCTGTCCAAGATAAAGCTATCCAAAAATAGAATTGTTTAGACACCAATAAGTTCTTTGTAAGATTCACTTGAAAGCAAAGAATCAATTTCTGCTTCGTTTGTGATTTTTATTTTTATCATCCATCCGGCCCCATAAGGATCAGAATTCACGCTTTCCGGTGTGTTTTCTAATTTATCATTAAACGCAATAATCTCACCTGATAATGGAATAAACAAGTCAGACACAGTCTTAACAGCTTCAACAGTTCCAAAAACCTCATCTTTATCTAAAGTCTGGTCTAAAGTTTCCACTTCAACATATACGATATCTCCTAATTCCTTTTGTGCAAAATCAGTAATTCCTACTGTTGCAATATCACCTTCAATACTAATCCATTCGTGATCTTTAGTGTATTTTAAATTTGCTGGTATGTTCATATAAATACTAATTGATAATTATTAATTGATAATTGAATTTTAGGTGACAAATGTAACAATCTCAATTCAAATCTTGTTTAGATTTTAAAAAAATTAATTCCCAAAATTATAACGCATCGTAAATCCTGATCGAATATTTGTTAAAGGAAAAGAAGTTGATATTACTGCTTTTGAAAATGAATGATCGTAGTAGAAAATTGCCGTCAAATTTTTACTAAAAGCATAATCTGCTGTAATTTTTAAAGACCAAATATTTTGACCTCCCGCCAATTGATTGTTATCATAATCTAAATACCTAACAATCGTTTGATTGTTTCGATACGAAAGATCTCCTTTTATGTTAATGTCACTTTTTATGATTCCTGTTGGATTGTCCGCCAATCTGGAGGAGAAAATAACATCTTTAAATCGGTAACCAAGTCCAACAATATATTCAATTCCTTTTACTTCTGTTAATAGATTATTATCAAAACTCATAGACAGCGCCCGGTCTTTCTTTATTTCGGTTAGCACTTTCAATGAGCTTTTCAGTTCAAAATCCATTCTAATAAGTGGACTAAACTGCTCCACTAAATTGATGTTTGACATAATTGTGCTGTTGAAAAAATTACCACTTGCATCGACACCGTTTGGTGTTTTATCATATTCAAAATTAGATCTAAACGAATTAATAGTATAAGAAGCTCTATAACCGTGTTGCATTGAAAAGCGTTTGAAATTCTTTTTGAAAAAAGCATAACGCATCAATCCATTGTATTTTACAGCCCAATTTGGTATTGGAAAATTTCTGAAAATTCCCAGTGAAACATCCGTTGCATTAGTTCCTGTATACGCCGCTAAAAAAGCTGGTAATAATACCGCTTGATTATTTTTTCCATACCCTAAAGGATATCCTTCGGCATCTAGATTTGCCGGATTATTGATATCTATCCCGCGCTGCGCTGCCAATCGATTCGCAACTGCTAGTCTATTATTTCTAAAATCGTCAAAAGCTACAGATGCATTTTCATCACTAGTTGAGAAAGATGTTTTTATTAAGACTGTAGAAATTGAAAAAAGACCAAAACTGTAGGGAGATCTCGAATTATATTGCCCATCAGTTACATCATATTGTTCTGAAAAATTCTTAGAATACGCTCTGTCTAATGACAAATCGATTTTTAAGTCAGGTAATAAATCTACATTTGCCGTAGCTTTAAATAATTTATTGGTTACTTGTGAATAATTTTGATTAAAATTAGGATAATTAGTAAGCCAACCGTTCTTAGCAGCTTCATATCGCACATCATCCTGGCTTCCAAAAATAAATCCTAATGACGGTCTCGATGAACCAAGGAACCCCACACTTGGTGTATATCCTGGCAATATCGTCCCACTGTTCTCTGTATAGTTCATCTGGATATTTTTAACACTCGTTAAAATACCCATCAAACCATCTAGAAATTCATTGCTCTTTGCAATTTGTTGTGTATTTGTATTCACCACTTTTTCTCCGGGTTTCGGTACAGTCACCTTAGGTTTAGCAGCTGCTTTATTTGTATTTTTTGATAGTCCCAAATACTTATAAAGCGCATCCATATTGAATGTAGCATTCAAATTATTTGAGCTTGCATTTTGAACTGTATTTCCTAAATTATAGCTATTCCCTTCAATTTCTATTTGAGACAATGCATTAGACGCACGTTGCCAACTATAATCACCTGTGTAAGAATAGTTCGCTTTTATAAAACTAAATAGCGGAATTTTATTAATTGGCAACTCATAATTCACTACCAATTGCTGCATGTGCTGATTAGGATCTCCAATATCCCAATAACTATCCCAAATTGTAAAAGTATCAATTGGTTCATTATTTTCGTTTAAATAACTTTTGACAATATTACTGGAGGAAGCCGTATAATTTAATTTTAACGCTTTTGTCAAATTAAAATTAAACCCATACTGATAATTGAAAGCAAAATTTCTTCTGTACAATGGATCAAGACCAATTCCTTCTACATCAACTTGTCTAAATTGTTGACGATTGTACTGTCTAATAATATTGGTATTAAAAGATATGTTTGAAGGCAGATAATTAAAGTTGAAATCACTCAGTAGCTTCCAATAATTACTTTTCTTCATAAAAGCAGTTTTCTTGAACGGCTCTACTGGCTTAGGCTGAAAACTATAGGCATAATCGACAGATGAATTTGCATGCTGATCCACATAATCCTCGATTTCAAAATCATGACGCTCCACTTGATTAAAAGACTGTGAAAAAGTGAAATTTTCCGGATCATAAACGTGTTGTTTTTGTTCTGGTCTTCTTTCTTTTCTTACACCGATGAAATTGATACTTTGACGTTTCGTATAATCTGTGGCTCTACTTTGAATATTATCCCGTTCCGCTTTATCTGTAGTATTATTCAATAACTGTTTTAATTTAATATCTTGATTAAAAGGGTCATATTCTGGAGTAATCATTTCTTCCCCGATAGCATAATTGAACGGTAAATTAATTCCCCATTTTGGCGGTAATAATTTACCTAAATTAACATTCGTTACAATATTATATTGTTTTGTATCCTCACGATTTCTTTCATTCGGACCTTCTTCTAATGCTCCAAAACCTATGGTGCTTTTTTTACCTGTGGCAGAAACTGTGGCAAAATCAGCAAAATTTGAATCTACATTCAACACGGCAGCCATACCGCCCTGGTTATCCATATCAGCTAAACGAAGTTCATTAAACCAAACTTCTCCTTTAACATCTTGATGGGTTTCGTTACTTTTTACACCAACCATTAATGTTCGCGCTAATCCAAAATTAGGATTTCCTTTGATACCCAATCTCAGCTTATTATTTTTATTGGCCAAAGACGGATCTAACTCCTCTTCATTTTGATAATAGATTCCATCCAGCGGAAGTGTACTCTTATCAATGCTCATTGCCTGAATTTTCAATTTAGTCAATAATGCCAATGACAGATCAATTTCATTGTCTTCTGGCCAAACCGCTTCGGCACTCAGGGCCGAACAATCAGAACTCGAAGTTGAGGAAGGAACGGTAACTTTTAAGGGAATTTCTATTTGATAAAAATTCTGTGTGAAATCATTTCCAAAACGGATAAAACCTACCATTTGATTATCCCGAAGGACGATTTCATTTGGCAAAGATTCCGCATGCAAGAACATTTTCAATTTTTTGAACTGACGCATGTCAATACTCACATTTTTAAAAACCGCTCTTGAATCTTCTGGTTCCAGTCCGTTACCAGATACTCTTAAAGATAATGATTGCTCATTCTGGTTGATAACGGTATTATTATTATACAATTGCTCTCTAACAACCCCCGGAGGAGTGATATAATTTACGGGACATCTTTCATTATTTTCTTGAACATTAACTGCTAAAACATCTAAGGTCGTTTTGTCATCAGCAACATTTGTATCATTAAAATCAAGTGTATTGGTATATCTTCTCCATTCTCCTCTCACTAAATCTAACGCCCCAAAACGAACAGTCACTTGGTCATTAAAACCGGTCATAAACATTCTCATGAAACGGATTGATCTAAAATCAGAGATATTACCGATTGTGTTTTCAGGTTGCGAAACAGGAATTTTAAACTGAATCCATCTTGCGTCAGTTACAGCACCGTTTGGCAATGTAACTTGTGTACTTCTTATATCAGTTATGTAATTTTCCCCCACATTCATATTAGGCTTAACATCAATACTGTATTCATAATACGCATTGATAGTATTCATTGTATTGTCCCTATTAATATCTTCTACATCAGGAAATGTAGAAGAACCTCGATTAGGATCATTAATATCAACTGCGGAGTTTCCATCTACGCCATTGTATTTTTTATATCTGTCTAAAACATTTCCTGAGGCATTCAAATAATAAGTATAATCATCTGCTGCAGGATCCGAATCAGACGCATAATTATTGTAAATACTACCTTCTTTGACATTAGCCAAACCATCTAAACCAACATCCTGATTGGTTCTGTTATCTGCATTAGTATCAAAAGCATAAATTAAAGATTGTGATGCGGGTACATCTCCCCAAATGGATTGTGGATTGGCCAGTATCTGATCCGGACCAAGTCCGTTTTCATATTGTTTCCTTCCATCTTTTAATACATCCTCGGATACTTCACCTAAATTGAAATAAACTTTACCGGTGTTTGACTGCGGTATTTGACCAGTTCCTACATATGGATCTAATACCCAAAATTGAATATATTCAACGTTTCCTTGTTCGAAATTAGTAGAATTTAATGATCTCATAATTCCCCCAAAATTACTTGTTGGGTTTGCAGAAACGTTAGAACTATTATTATACGGACCTCTATCAGACGGATAATAACTTAAATCCAATGTATTTACAACTTGGGATTGTCCCTGTGCAATATCAGTTAAAGGATACAACTCTTCACTAAAAATTCTTCTGGTTGTATTAAAAGACAATTCTTCATTTGTAATTCCGGATGGTTTTTGAGTATAAAAAACTGGGTCAATTGAATACCAAGCCAACTTGGCTCTTTTAAACCCATAACTCAAATCATTAGCATTGCCATTAAAATCATACGTGCTTCTGGCGTTTTTCTCCGGAGTCGATGACAAACTCCAAGCATATGGAGAACGCATATCAATGGTCGATTGAGAGCCTTCAAAATCATCCACATAAATAGTGGATTCTCCCTCAAAACGATCTGCTTTTGGCGAATCAGGTTTCAAAAATGCAATCTCTCCTCTTATAGAAAGATTCGAAGGAACATCAGTATCTAAATTTGGTAATTTATTCACTAATCGGGTCAAAAGAGGAACTTCAGTAGAAAAATTGGAGTTAAACCCAAAAATGGTATTATTTACAGATTCCTGACCAAAACTGGATTTTTGGGTAAATGGTTTCTCCGTCATTTTTAAAAAAGTCGCTCCAACCAAGAAATTATTAGAAATTTTATGCTCTACATTTACACCCATAAACCTTCTGGTTTGCTGACCAAAAATAGAATTATTTTCCAAAGACACTTCAATAGGTGTATTGGAAGCTTGAAGAGAAGGATCTAAAATTTGAACTCTCCCCAATTGATAATTCACACTATAATCAATTCCTTCAACCAAAACCCTTCCTCCAGCAGTTACTACAACTGAACCTCTGGGAACATTGAAAGCACCAATTGGGATTCCGTCACCGCCTGAGGATTTATACTTCCCTCTTAATAAAAATTTATTCTTTTCACTGTCTTGTAAAGCGCCAGATTGTGTGTTGCGATACATGTTTCTAAACACGTATTTCTTTTGATTAAGATTGTATGTATTGGCATCATTATAATTTTCTCCTGAACCGGTGTTTGATAATTTAGAAAACAAGAGTTCTCCAAATGGCTCTTTGGTGGTGAATATTATCCTACCGTTTTGAGCGTCAATCGTTAAGCCTTGCATAAAATCAAAAAAACCATCACCCCCAGTTTGTGGATCATTATTGTAATTCAGTTTATCTAAATTAAATACTTTTAACAAAGGAGTTTCTGCTACTTTATTTTCAGGCAATGGATTCGGCGGGAAAGGACTTCCCGCAACTTCTGTAATGTAATTTAAAGCTGAAGGATCTGTATAAAGGATATTAAATCTGAAGTCTTCCTGCTTCACTTGATAAGCCCCAGGAATCTGATAAATATTTTTCATCATCAGGTTCCACACCGGATTCTTAACATTGGTCAAATTACTTTTCAGCATTTTCAATATCAAACTTTGCGTTATAATTGCCTGAGTTGAATTGTTACTATTTCCTGTAACAACTGTCGCATCAACTCCGTCATTACCAAATTCTCCCACTTGATAGACTTTATCCCCAATTGTATATTGATATGCTACAGCTAAAACCTCATCATTGGCTAGTCGTTGTTGCAATGAAATATACCCTAATTGTGCATTAAAAGTATATTCATTAGGATTCAGTTTTCTTGCATTTTCTAATTTAGAGTAGTCTTGACCTTCACTTACAGTAACATTAAATCCAGAACTTGAACTAACAATTTCTCGTATGTTATTATTCAACAAACCAGTTCCTGCATTTATTTGTGCAGGATCGTAATCATTATTTGAATTATCAGAAGGAGAATTGACCGGATTATTAAATATCCCCGTTGATGGATCCAACACAACAATTTCATTATCATTAATTGGAATCCCTCGTAAATCCGTTAATTGCCCTTCTCCTAAATCCTGAAGTGCAATAATATTTCTTAGATTGTTGTTTGTTGTGCTAACTCTGTTTTGCTTGTTGGTAACCCAAATTTCCAATCTTGAAATCTGAACTCTACTATCAATAAAAGGATAATTTTTTAGTGACGCATCGTATTTGTTTCTAAAATATTGAGACAAGAAAAAGTGTCGGTCATTATCATAATCTAGCGCATACAAATCAAAGTCCTGAATCGTTCCGCCACCTTGAGCAATTAAACTTTTAGTTTGGGATTTTTGTTCCGAAAATATACCGGTAATAGTAGTTTTTCCAAATTGTAATTGTGTTTTTACACCAAATAAACTTTGCGCTCCCCTAATTAAAGAGCTATTCAAAGGCAAACTTACATTTCCAACTTCAATTTTCTGAATAATATCATCCTCCGAGGGTGCATATTCTAACTTGATTAGATTTTGAAAAGCAAAAGTAGACTGGGTATCGTAATTAGCGTTTACATTGAGTCGTGTTCCCACTTTTCCCATTAAGCTCATGCTTATCCTTTGATTAAAATCAAAAGAGAGATTGGATCTGTTTCTAGGAGAAAATGAAGGGTTATCTTGTTTGGTATAACGCATACCCAAATCCATTTCTATAGAACCAGTTGGTTTTACATCAATCGTATTACTTCCAAAAATGGACTCAAAAAGCCCGGATTTCACATAATACCTTGGTAATAAATCTTTTTTAGCAGCTTCACTGCCTTCTTTTTTTCCATCAATAGCATCTACTTTTTTCTTAAAATAATCTCGCATAGATTCTTTCAAAACCAAGTTTTCATACTCTTTTGGAGTTAAAATAATAGGATAGTTGATTGAAAATCCATTTACAGAATTGGTATAAATATACCTATCCGTAACAGGATCATATGTGTAAGCAGAAAGAACACTTTGAGGATCTTTTAATTGGACTTTCCCTGTAGAGAAACCCGTATTAATTGTATCCTGAGCGACCGGTGTTACCTGAGCTTGCGATACAAAACCACAAAATATGACTAGCAAAAAAATACAAATTTTATGCATATAATCCGTGTTTTGAGTACCTTTTATAAGTTCTTTAAAGCTTTCTTAATAATCGATTCAACAGAAGCATCTGGATCCTCTTTTACAATTTTTTCGATGATTCGTTCTGAAGTTTTTCGAACAAACCCTAAGACCTCCAAAGCAGATAACGCTTCATCTCTATTTGTATTGCTTTGTGACATAGAAACTTCGTCTAAATCATACAATTTCAATACTTTTTCTTTCAAATCAAGTATTACTCTTTGTGCCGTTTTACTACCAATTCCTTTTATAGATTGAATTGTAACTACATCGCCTGATGCAATAGCGTTTGTAATTTGTTTTGGGTCTAATGATGATAACATCGTTCTGGCTATACTAGCCCCAATACCAGAAACTGACAATAATAATTTAAAAATTTCCCTTTCTGATTTTTCTACAAAACCAAATAAAGTATGCGCATCTTCTTTTATTTGAAGATGCGTATACAATTTTATAAATTCAGTATTTGGGAGTAAAGAGTAGGTATGCAAAGATATGTTCACATGATACCCTACACCGCCACAATCAATAACTACCTGTGTTGGTGTCTTTTCTACTAATTTTCCTGCTATATGTGCAATCATCTTTTATAATATATGTCACCAAATATAATAAAATTAGCACATAATTTTGTTAAATTCTTTTGTTTAAATGCTCTTCTAATCAAAGAATCATCTAATTTACATTGTTTTTTTCTTCTCTTTTTCTTGAGCGTCAATTACAGCAATAGCGGCCATATTTACCATTTCTTCTACGCTTGCACCAAGTTGAAATATGTGAACTGGTTTTCCCATTCCTAACATGATAGGTCCTATTGAATCTACTTTATTCAGTTCTTTCAAAAGTTTATAGGTAATATTAGCCGATTCTAGATTCGGGAAAATCAAAGTATTAACTTTTTTACCTGCTAATTTAGAAAACGGAAACTTTGCCTTCAACATCTCCGGATTTAAAGCAAAATCAGCTTGAATTTCACCATCAATAACCATTTCAGGATGGTTTTTATGCAAATAATCCACTGCTTCTCTCACCTTAGTCGCACTTTGATTTGTAGAAGAACCAAAATTAGAAAACGATATCATCGCAATTACTGGCTCCACTCCAAACATTCGGGCAGTTTTTGCAGTCATAATGGCAATTTTAGCCAAATCATCTGCAGAAGGATTTATATTAATGGCGGTATCCGATAAAAACATCGGCCCACGACTCGTCATCATCATATTTGTGGTGGCAACAAGTGAAGCACCATGAGCTTTTTCAATAAGTTGCAACATTGGTTTTACAACAGATGGATAACTTCTGGAATGTCCTGTAACAAGCGCATCAGCTTCACCTTCATTGACCATCATGGCCGCAAAATAGTTTCTTTCACGCATTAATTTTTGAGCATCTAATAAAGATATTCCGCGTCTTTGTCTGGACGACCAATAGGTTTTGGCAAACTTATTTCTTCTAGATTCCTCTTCTTTTATTTTTGGATCTATAATTTGAACATCGGCATCAAAACCTAGCTCTTCTTTTAATTCTAAAATAATTTCTTTGTTCCCCAATAATATTGGAAAACCGATACCTTCTTCTAATACAATTTGAGCTGCTTTAAGCACATCTAAATGATCTGCTTCCGCAAAAACGATTCTTTTTGGGTCCATTTTGGCCCTATTGGTAATCAACCGAACCATTTTGTTGTCATTTCCCAATCGGTCTAAAAGTTCCTCTTCATACTTTTTCCAATCAGTGATAGGATTTAACGCTACTCCTGAATCCATAGCTGCTTTTGCCACAGCAGGCGCCACTATAGTTATTAATCTTGGATCAAATGGTTTAGGAATAATGTATTCTTTTCCAAAAACCAATTTAGTCGCTCCATAAGCCACGTTTACTTGTTCAGGAACAGATTCTTTTGTTAATAAAGCTAACGCTTTAACAGCGGCCATTTTCATAGCTTCGTTTATTTTGGTTGCACGAACATCAAGCGCTCCTCTAAAAATATAAGGAAATCCAAGGACATTATTTACTTGATTAGGAAAATCAGATCGTCCCGTGGCCATGATAACGTCTTTTCGGGTAGCAACAGCAAGATTATAATCAATTTCCGGATCTGGATTGGCCATCGCAAAAACGATTGGGTTTTCTGCCATTCCCATCAACATTTGTGGAGACATAATTCCTCCAGTTGATAAACCTAAAAAGATATCTGCCCCAACTAATGCTTCTTCAAGACTCATTGGTTTTATGTCTCTGGCATATTTTTGTTGCAAAACAGAAAGAGAAGGATTGTCTTTCGTCAAAACTCCTTTACTATTAAACATCAATATATTTTCAACTTTTACTCCTAATAAAACATATAAATCGGCACAAGCTAAAGCTGCAGAACCTGCTCCTGAAACGACCATTTTCACATCTTCTGATTTTTTATTCGCTAGTTCTAATGCATTCAACAAAGCAGCTGATGAGATAATCGCAGTTCCGTGTTGATCATCATGCATTACGGGAATATTCAGTTCTTCAACCAATCTTCTTTCTATCTCAAAAGACTCTGGAGCCTTAATATCTTCTAAATTAATTCCACCAAAAGTTGGTGCTATATTTTTTACTGTTTGGATAAATTCCTCAATATCTTTTGTTCCAATTTCAATATCAAACACATCAATATCAGCAAAAATTTTAAATAACAATCCCTTACCTTCCATCACTGGCTTGGATGCTTCAGGACCGATATCACCAAGTCCTAATACTGCTGTACCATTAGTAATTACAGCGACTAGATTCCCTTTTGCAGTATATTTATAAACATTATTAACATCTTTTGCAATCTCCAAACAAGGCTCGGCTACACCAGGGGAATAGGCCAAAGACAGATCTCTTTGTGTTGCATATTTCTTAGTAGGAACTACCTGAATTTTACCAGGAGTTGGCTTTGCGTGGTATAATAATGCTTCTCTTCTTTTGCTATTCTTGTCCATTTTGTTAGATTTTGTACTGTTACAAAGATATAAGACTTGGTTTAAAAAGTCAGCTTTTATCCTATTCTTTTATAAACAACAGATAAGTCCTGCAGATATAAATAAAAATAGCTGCAAAAATTTGCAGCTATTTTTATTTATTGAACTATTTAACTTTTATTGTGTGATATATGAGTTTAAATGTTGAATTGTATCTTTTTGGATTTCAATTATTGCTTTCACAACATCGCTTATGGATATAATTCCTATTACAGTATCGTTTTCTAAAACAGGTAAATGCCTCACTCTTTTAGTACTCATTAATTCCATACAATAATCTAAATTATCGGAAGGATTTACTGTAACAACATCTACCTCCATAATTTCATGAACAAAAGCTTTCTTTGAAGACTTAGCTTTCAAAACAATTTTTCTGGCATAATCTCTCTCAGACAAAACACCTTTCAAAATTCCATCTTCGATGATAAGAATCGCTCCAATGTTTTTTTCGCTCATCACTGTCAATGCTTCGTATACAGTGTTAGTGGAAAGTATGGAATAAACTTCCTTCCCTTTTGTGCTTAATATTTGATTAACAGTCATAATAGATAAGTTTAATTTATTATAAAGTTAAAAAAAATAGTTATTCAAATGCTCAATTTAATTATTTATTTCACATTAAAACAATTCATCGGGCGAAGTTAGCTTATTTAGTTCTTGTTTTAAATTATCACTCAATATTTGCAAACCGTATTGATAGGATGCATTCATCCAGCCAAATCCTTCCTTAGCGATGTAATCAAATTCAGTTCCTACATTACCATATTCAGCAAAAACCTTATGTGAACTGATTTCTAAATCAAATTTTTCAGGAATGGTTCCGTTGTATTCAACCGCATTTTTAGTGATTAACCACAACCATCTGTAAATCATTTCCTGAGCCTTATTGAAACATTTATAGTTAATTAAACCCTCCCACAATAACATTTGATGTGGTGCCCAACCAAATGGATAATCCCATTGTCGTTGTGGAGCATCTTTTGAAAAACTATCACTACTGGCTTTGGTACTTCCTGTAATACCTCCGGTTTTAATAAATTGCGGCAAGGCTATTTCTACCAATTTTTTAGCTTGGTTTTCATTACACAAACCCGCCCATAAAGGAAAAAATGTAGTTGCTGCTTCAAATGGAAATTGTCTCTTATTTACAAAATCATAATCAAAATACATACTTAATTCCTCATTCCAACACAATTCATTAATTTTCTCTTTTCTAAAAAGTGCTTTCTGCTCCCATTCTTCTGATGTATATGTTACATCTCCAACTTGGAAAGTATTATTTAAATACTCTTTTATCAAGTAAGCAATGTCCTTTTCGTATTTATAAAGAAAACTATTGACATCCACCGAGTTTAAATTGGCACAGGTATTTATAAGTCTATCGGTTGTATCATGCCCACTTTCTCTCAAACTACGATCATGAACAAAATATACGTCAAGCTCCGCATCTACAAGAGTTCGGTTTAAATACTGTTTTTCAAACTCTCGAATTGGCAAATTATATTTTTTAGCATACGGCTCTAAAATATCATCAAAATGACCAGGTTCTACTTCAAATGGCATTCCCACTCCATCTGCTTTGTATCGATTTAAACCAGTTGGCGTTAATCTTTTTCCTTGGACCATCCAAACCGTATTATACTCCAAAATAACTGTTTCCAAATGGCTTCTCAACCATTCTAAACTGGGCACTTTCTTTTTTACAATTTCAATTAATAATGAAGAATACAATGGTGGTTGTGTTCTCGTTAAGTAATAACTTCTATTCGCATTTAGAATCTTGCCGTAATGTATGATTTGATATTTAAAATTTTCGGCAATTGACATTGCTTTTTCCAGTTGATTGTCAATTATCAAACCAACCCCTATAAAATAACTATCCCAGCCATACATTTCATTAAATCTTCCTCCGGGAACCACGAAAGGTACTCCTTGAAAACTGTATGTTTTTCGCTCTAAAGCTAAAGCCAAAATACCCGGTTTTTCATCCAATGTATCTACATATTCCATTGAGAAATTTTCGGGTAAAACACCTACTTTAAAATTCTGAAGTTCTTTTTCCAATTCCTGAAAATAGGCAACACCTAGCTTATCTTTTGCCGAAACATAAAGCGTAGGAACTTCATTAGTCGTTTTCTCATCCTGAAGAATTTGATCCAAACCTTTTCTATCAATAGTTCTGGTCAATTCATTCCAATAGTCATCTCTAATTTTTCTTGAAATTCGCTCTACAGGATTTTCTTGAATACGGCTCAAATCTATTTCCCCTTTATCCACTTTATTTTCTTTTAATAAAGCTAATTCTTGCAGTAAATTTGACAAATGATACGTTCCCTCAATAACAATTTCTTGTTTTGTATTTTCATCAACTAAAGCAAACTTTTTAGGTCCATTATCATCTTTAGTGATTTTTTTATCTTTATCGGTATCTTCTTGAAGTAATAATTCATGAAACACCTTGTCTATGTTAATTAAGAAATTCATATTTTAGAAGTAAGTTTTTTTAATAAAAAAAAGGAGATAAGCAGTAATGACATTGGAATTAAAGTATAGAAAAATGCATTTTCAGGACCTTCATTTTTGAACAGATAACCAATGGTTCTGGATCCAAGCGTACCTCCAAGAGCCGAGAAAACAACGATTAAACCTGTCATTGAACTGTGCAGTTTCTTTGGTAAAGCACTTAAGACCACCGAATTTAAAAGTGGATAAATAGGGGCAATAAAAAGTCCAACCAACGGAAATGCAAATCCTATTAATGGAATGTCGCTAAGTGAACTAATTTCTTTCACCTCTAACCCAACTGTTTTTGGAAGAACAAAAACAACAATCAGCATGGCCATCACGATACAAAAACTGAGTACCCAAATCCAATCAATTTTTTTAGTAATCACTCCCGCTAAAAGTCGTCCAACAGCTAAAGTAATTGCCAATATACTTGCCATCATTATACTAATGTTTTCTGGTAGATGCAGTACTTTACTATTAAAAGTAGGCAACCAGGACATTATTCCTTGCTCAATCATCACAAACAAAAAAGCACTAATTACGAAAACGATGGTAAGAAGCTTGGCAAATAATTTGAACATCTCTTTAAAATCACCTGCTAAATCTACTCCTGGAATTTCCGTTTGGTTTTCAAATTTAGTGAAAAATAAAAATCCAAATGATACTAATGAAATTCCAGCCAACAACCAATACACATTTAACCATGAATCTGGATTTGTATCAGAATTAAAAGCAGGAAATAAAAAGTATGCCAAGGCAATTCCAATCATAAAAACACCCTCAATACTGCTCATCAAGCTATTATGTTCTTTCTGATTTTCTGTAACCGTCCCAATTAGGGAATAAACGGAGACTTTAATCAAAGCAAAGGAGACACCAACAGTTGCAAAAAGTATTTTTGCAGTGTTAAACGAATTACCAAAATACATGTTAACACAAGCTACTGAAACCAATGCTAATCCAATCAGCATGGCCCTTTTGTACCCTATTCTTGGCAAAAATGACGCTATCAAAAAAGAAACTATCGCAATAGGCATATCCTTGAATGCTTCCAAAACACTAGCTTGCAATTCATCTACCCCGTAATTCGCTTGCGCTTTTAGTATAACAATCCCAACACTATTTAATAATATTGCAAAAACAAAGTAATTAAGATACATTGCAATTTTGACAGTGTTTTTTTTCATATTTTTTTTCTTAATTAATTTGTATAATTAGTATTTCCAATCTTTTTAGGTATGACAAATATTTATTTTATATTTAAATACTCAATTTTGATACGGGATAAAATTTAAAAACTCATAGTGCGTGTCAAACCATTTTCAGTATGGTTAATTGTAAATCCATAGGTTTGAAGGTTTGCCTTTAAGTGCGCAACTGAGATACCATTTACCCATTTGATATCTATAATTTCTACTACAGTATCATTGATTTCTACCTTACCTGAAAATGCATTCGAAGTATTTCTTAACCGAATAATGTCTAGCTGTTTACTAACAACTCCTGTTTTCAATCCCTGATCAATATCCGACATTGTCAATGTAGTGCGATTAATTTCTTTATGTCCGGCACTACCTCCATTATCTGCTGCTTCATAATTATTTTTACCGGCAAAAATATCTAAATACCAAACCTGCGGTATACCCGGCATAAACAATTGAATAGCTCTTGCAAGAAGTAGCTTTTGTTCGTCTTCTCCTAGTGCACTAAAAAAGGTAGCATTTATTTGATAATAGGAAATTTTATTCCCTGATGGATCGTAAAGATTTTTTACACGACCACCCCGTTCTATGATTTTATCCATGATGCCTTTAATGTCAGCATCTTCTAACAATCCTTTATTATAAGCACCATTTACCTCCTTGCCTTTCAAGTCCAAAACAGGTATTCCATCATGGCAACCAAGCATGTTTACTGTTTTATATCCTTTAGCAATAATTTCCTTAGCCCAACTCAATAAGGCTTTACTGGTTTTATTTTCGATGGTATGTATCGTTAAACCAGGTAAGAAAAAATCATAGATATAATAGCCTTCATTAGCTACCTCATCATGTAAATGCAAACCATATTCTGCGTGGATTTCTGGCAGTAACATCAAATTATTTTGTTCTGCTATTTTCTTAATACGCTCTAAATATTCCCAAGTTCCCGGTTTATTAAAAAAATTAGATTCCCCTACTTGTTTATGCAAATAGGCAAAAGCATCTAATCGAAGGATATTACAACCATAACCGTTTAATTTTTTTAGAGTCTCCTCATAAAATTCCCATACTAAAGGCGATTCACCATTGACATCCATTTGTCCTAAATAGGAACGCTTTTGTTCAACAATTTGTAAAATTTCTGATTTTAAAGGAGTACAATCTTTAAAATCAACGGTCTTGAAATCTTGATTATCCTTAATTGCGGCATTAAGCACGGCAACAATAAACTGACTTTTCTCTTCCGTTAAACCTTTTAGATTTTGTAAATCAACTACAGTAATTGGATTGTAGGTTATTTGCTGATAAAAAGTATTCCAATAAGGCTGTTCTGTACCATCGGGAAAACGTACTTTCAAGATGGGCAACCCTAACTTTCTCATAAACAATTTATTGAGAAATTCTGGTTCTGGAATTACAATTCCATCTTCATTCAGTACCCCGTTTCCCTCCCAGAATTCGTTCCAATTTATAAAAAAATCTTTAAATTTTGATTCATTACCGTATTGTAGTATGTCTTTAAACTGAGGGGAAGCTACAGAAAGATGATTTAATACGATATCAAACTTTAAATTTATATTGAGTTCTTTTAAATCGAGTAAATCTTTTGTGCCAACTAAATCGGCATTGATATCATAATCAATAATAGAAAATCCTCTGTCTAAATCGCTATTGAAAAAAGTGGGCAGAACATACAATAAAGAAAAAGTATCTTTGAATTCAGACATTTTAAGCATGCTTACAGTATCCGTTAATTTTTCTCCAATACTATCTGGATAAATATTGAGCATAACCCCATTACTGATCTTTTTATTATTTTCTTGCATCGTATTTTATAAAAGTTTAGAAAGGATATTGATGTTATCCGGCAATCGTCCTACATTTTGCAATTTCAAAGCCGCTAATTTTAAAGCGATGTCCAAACATTCATTAATTGATTTTTCCTTAATATAAGCGAATAAAAATCCGGACCAAAAAGCATCCCCTGCTCCTGTGGAGTCCATAACTTTATCAATTTTTATTGCTGGCATTTGTATAATATCTTTTCCTTTTTGAGATAATTTAACCCCTTTGCTCCCTAATGTTAAGCAAACAGTATCTACTCCTTGATGGTGAAAAAATTCAAATATCTCTTCATGTGGAAGCTCCTTCTCAAAAAGACGCAACATATCATCCTCACTAATTTTTATTAATGGATTGAACTTACAATAGGCATTGATAACTTTAAGAGCCTTACTTTTACTTTTCCATAGCTTTCTTGCATAGTTTACATCTATACTTAGCTTACATCCTAAATCGTATGCTTCTTGTGCTTTCTTTAAGATCGTTTTTTGTGCAGGATTTTTACTTAATGCGAAACAAGTAGTATGAAATATCTTAGTATTAGATAGTATTTCTGTTGAAATTTGTTCCTCATAAATACAACAATCCGCGGAACGGTACGGTATGAAATCTGGTGTTCCCTGAGACCTTGAAACAAAAATCACACTAGTTGATTTATTATCTAGGACTTTAAGGTGGTTTATATTCACTCCAACACTTGCTAAACGTTCCGAAATATAGGAACCAAAACCATCGTTCCCTACAGTTGCAACCATTATAGTATTTAACCCTAATCGCGTTGAATTCATAGCAACGTTAGTAGGTGAGCCTCCTAAATACCTATGATAATCTCTAGTATCATTAATTAGAACATCTTCTTGATGACCAATAAAATCTACAAGTACTTCACCAACACAAAGGATATCTATTTTATCCCTATTATTTATTTCATTATACACTTTATTTCGTTTTTTTTATTTTTATTAATAATGTGCACAGCGCAGCAATGACTAACAATACACCCGCAAAACTAATAGCTTGACGTGGATCGTTATCTAAAAAGTTTTTTAAAATATAACCAAAGGATAGGTTTTGAATAATCATTGGAATAACAATCATCATATTAATAATCCCCATATAAACTCCATAACGCTCTTTTGGGACAACAGCAACAACCATCAAATACGGAATACCCATCATACTTGCCCAAGCAATTCCGTAACCTATAATCACTGTAAAAAACACATATTGATTTTGTACTATTGGAAACCACAAAAAAGAAATTGCTCCTAATAAAAGACAACCAAAATGAATGCTTTTTGCACCGTATTTTTTAGCTAATTTCGCCAAATAAAAAGCTATTGAAAAAGTAACTATAAATCCAAAAGCGCCTATCAACCCATTCCATTCGACGGCTTTTTCATAACCCACTGTATTTTTTGGTGTAACATTCCATACTGACAAAGCAATACTTTTTGAATTATTTTGCCAATAACACATCATGGCATACCACTGAAATAAATAAACCAGAAATAGTTGCCACATCACAGTTGGCATTTCTAAAACCGCTTTATAGATATCGATGAAAGGCGAATAAAATTTTAATGGTTCTGCCTTTAAAATTGCTATTTCTTCCGCAGTTGGCGGGATTTCTTTAATTTTATTCATACTCCACCAAATGGAAGTAACCGACAGTACCGCTCCTAGAAAAAAGGAAGCATAAATCCAAGTTGGCAATGCCCCTGTGTAACCCACAAAAACAAGTGGAAATAGAAATAGAGAAATATAGGCCAGAAACTGTCCGAAACCGGTAAAAAAACTTTGAGCCTGAAAGCCTACGGGCTGTTGTTCTTCGTCTAACGTATCAGCAATAAAAGCGCGATATGGCTCCATTGCGGTATTGTTACCAACATCTAGAATCCAGAGTAAACCTGCAGCCATCCATAATGAACTGCTAAATGGGAACATAAATAAAGCGATACTACAAATTATTGCTCCAATAAAAAAGTAAGGTTTTCGCCTTCCCCATCTTGGATGCCAAGTTTTGTCACTCATCGCACCAATTATGGGCTGTATCAACAAGCCCGTTAACGGACCTGCAAGATTCAATATTGGGATTTGATCTGGACTTGCATGCAAAAAATCATATATGGGGTTTACAGCACTTTGCTGCAAACCGAAACTATACTGAATGCCAAAAAAACCAACATTCATATTGATTATCTGCCAAAAATTTAATTTTACTTTAAAGCTCATTCTAGTCGGTTAAATTGTTAATTATTTGTAAAAATAATTTTATTATTGCCAATTGAATATAGAATACAAACAAAAACGTTTTCGTAAGACCCGAAAACGTTTTCGACATATTTAAATTCCTTAAAAAAAAGCATCCCCTTATTCAGAAACAAACGGGATGATTACCTTAGTTTCCCATTCCAATTCATTTCCTCCATTAAAAGGATTTGCAAGAAAATGTTCTAGTGGTTTATTGTCTAACTTAATGTCATGCTCTTTCGCATAATCCAACAATGCAAACCATGCTCTGTCTGAAGTTCTGAAATTCCCATAATAGGTTGCTTTTAAACCTTTAAAAGCTGGTAATGTTTTGAATTTAACAATCTCATCTTCGATAATTTTGGTGCTCTTATCAATTGGAAAACAATAATTAAAATTGACAGTTTCCTTATCAAGATCCCAACTTTGAATTTCTAAATAAGGTCTTCCTATTATCTTAATATTATTTTGTTGCAAAAAACCAGTTATAATTGCATCATTTGCGATCATAGTTTGTGCTTTTTCCTGCAATATACTTTTCAAGTTTATGTACGCTACAAATGTTTCTTGAGAAGTACCTTCACCTTCAATCTTGACTTTAAAATTTTTTAAATGATTATTTAAGCCGTTTTTAAAATCGGTTATTTTTTTAATTTGTTCTACCTTAAACTTAGTGCTATAAAAAGGCGCCGTAAGTCTATTGAACAAACTATTATCGAAATCTTTTATGCCAACGGTTACTGCGGTTATTGAGTCATTAATGGATTTCATTTCCCAAGTATATTCCATATGAGAATTCCCTTTATTCATTTCTTGTTTGATAAAATCAAAATTTCTCTTTTCCTGAGTAGTATAATTTTCTTTTTGATTTACTAATTGATTGGCTGACCATTCCTGAACACCCTGAAAAACAGTTCCTGTAGCAGTATTAACCTTAAATGAAATACAATAATCACTTTTTTTAATAAATAAATACCAAGCTAAAAACAATAAAAAAAATGCACTAAATCCTATTATATATTTTTTTCTGACTATCATATTATTTAAGCATCTTTAATTTTTCATTCAAATAATTCCCAATATTATTACCTTGAACCACGCCATTTTCAATTGCGGCTCTGTAGTGAATACCTCCGTACAGTCTACTTATTGCGGCTTCTGCTGCTGCTTGTTTGAATGATTTAAAAGGTCTTTTTGGTAATCCAAAAGAAACTTCAGAATCATCAATATAACTAAAATTATCTCCAAAAATAGAAGTTAAAATTAGTGACGAACAAGAAGAAATCACTGAATGTCCGCTAGTATATTCTGGGAAAGGAGGCGTTTGCAATTGCGGTCTCCAATTTTCATCAATATTTTGATTAATATAGGTTTCCGGTCTAACTACATTAGTTCTGAATTTTCCATTCCAACAACTGATGATACTTTCAAAAACTCCGATTGACGTTTTAGTGTAAGCAAAAACAGCAGTTTCAAAGTCGCATTTATTTTTTTTCAGTGCAATTTTAGTTATATTCATCCAATGTGCATCCGGTGAGTTTTTCTTCTTGGCAAACATCATGTGACCTTGAGTAACCGTAGCATACGGATTACAATCCCAAAAAGTAGCAATCGCTGATTCTGACGGAATCACCTTACTTTTATTTTTCTCCATTGCAATTAATTTTTCGGAAATCATATTCCCTACGTCATAAGTTTCCTTTGCTTCTTTGTAAAAAGCAGAATTTTTATCTGTAGAAAAAGGATGGGGTGCAATTGCTTTAAATTGAGAAGCCGAATCCATCACTAAAGTTCTTATTTCTCCCCAATGAGGCTCAACAGCATCCATATAAGCTGGCGGTGTTGGCTGCCATCTTCCGGGCTGGTTTGCATAAACCGAAAATTTAGAAAAAGTTCGAGTTTGCTTGTAATTGTCTTTACCCATCCATTTTTTAATTCGCTCCGCTACTTTTAAGCCATATTCCTTAGAAGCCAAGAATTCCTCAGGGTTTTCATTTTCCCATTTTTCATATAAACTATCTCTGTATTTTTCTAAAGCTTCTTCAGAAAAGATCAATTGTTTACTCACTTCAATATGGGCAATAAGTGCAGCTAAATTTTTGTTAACTCCACTTTTCAAATCCAGTTTAGGGATAGAATCTAATCCTTTTAATTGCCCTTGCAGACTTTCATATTTAGTATTGTTTTGAGCCATAATCTCATAGGCTGCAATATTAGGATAAACGTAAATTCTACTCGCAACGGGTGGTGAAAAGATATCATGAACCATAATTCCCGTTACTGTATCTACTGCAGCACAGTAATCATTTGTTGTAACTTTAATTGAATTCTCTTTTTTACACGAAATAAAAGAGAGTATTATAAGTCCTAAAAGATAAATCTTAGATTTCATTTTTTTTGGTTTAATTATTTTTTTTGTAGTATTTTTTAAATTAATTCTTAACCATTGGTATTTCAAAAACCTCAGTTTTGTTGTTATTGATGGTAATCAATAAATATTTTTTGCTATTGAGATTAATAATATCCAAATGCTTAACTGCTTTCTGAGTTAAATCGACACCAATTTGATTGCCTAAATAGATTGTTTTTTCGTTTTTTATTAAAGCTCCTGAAAACCCATCAAATCGGCTATGATAAGGTGACACCCCAAAATAATTTCCTGCAGCAAATACTTCTTCTTTTTTATCCGAATCAAAATTTGATTTCACAAAACAGGTAATTGGTGCTACTTGCATTTTATTAGAAAAAGCAATAAAAGTAAATTTCCCTTTGTCGTTTCTTAAATACCCCGATTTCAAATTGTGCACTTCATATAATTTTGCCTTTTCGAGCATTTTGGGATCAAAAACCTCTTCCAGCGTTTTTCCTGCAAATGATTTATAAGTATTGAATTTCTTTTTAAGCATGCCACTAAACTGTTCGGCTAACTCATCTAGCCCCATTGTGTTGTAATACTTTCCATTTTTCTCTTTAGCCACAATAGTTTCAAAAGAACCATTACCATCAAAATCGTCATAATACATTTTCATAGGAAACTCCTGCGAAGCTTTAAATTTAGAATTCATTCCCCAGTTTCCAACTAAATAATCCTTATCACCATCATTATCAATATCAAAAGGTATTATAGACTGCCATAATCCATTACTTTTTTCAGGAAAAATAGTTTCGGTAACATCTTTGAATTTTCCTCCCGTATTGGCAAAAAAAGTTGGTTTCATCCATTCCCCAATTGCGATAATATCCATTTTACCATCTTTATTAAAATCCGTAAAAATAACATCAGTAACCATTCCAATTTTTGAAAAAGTTTTACTTTCAACAATAGTAAACACACCTTTATTATTGTTCAATAAATAACAATCTGGCATGCTACCAAATCTATTGTTAACCGAATTATTACCAATAAAAACATCTAAATCACCATCTTTATCATAATCGAAAGTTTTTACAACTGAAGCATTTTGAGATAACTGTGGTAAAATCGTTTTTACTAATTTCCCCTTATTGGCTAAATATAATCGGCTTTGCAAATTAGAGGCATTTTCACCTCCACCGGAAGCCACAAACAAATCGTTGATTTGATCATTATTAAAATCTCCAATTACAGCTGAAGCATCTTCAAAAATAGAATCCTTCTCAATTTCGTTATACGACTTTTTAGTAAACCCTTTTGGATTTTGAATGTAAATAGCTGCTTTTTTATTTTTGGCGCCTCCAAAGAAAATATCCTCTTTACCGTCTCCATTTAAATCACCTATTGCCGTTGCTGGACCACGATCAGAACGTTGGTAAGGAATTAATTTTTGGAAAACAAAATCGATATAATCATTTTCCTGATGCGTAAAGTCGATTCCTAAATTAGTCGGTACCTTTTTAAAAACAGGCAGGATCGCAGGATGTAATTTAGCATAATCAAATGCTTTTCGGTTGCTATTCAGTTTTATAGTCAGTGTTTGACACGTTTTGACATTTTTCAATGTTTGATATGTTTTGTCTGGCCAAATAACCGTTACCGAATCTATAGTTCTTGTATTCCCATAACCAAAATGAATAATAGGCTCCGAAGAAGATTGGAATCCTCTCGTAGTTTGCAGTTCCTTAAATTGTTTTTTCCCTTTAGAATAAGAAATTACTTTGGTCCCAATACCAAAAGTATTTTTCCCGCCAAACTGCAATCTCAATTTTAAATAGTTAGAACTTTTATTCGTGCTGTTTACATAAACGGAAGCAACGCTATTTAAATTATTAGTAATTACGTCTAAATCCCCATCATTATCAATATCAGCATAACCACTACCATTTGAAATTATGGAATCATTTTCAATCCAATCTTTAGATCTGTTTTTAAAGATTAAATCTTTTGAACCTTGAAAAACGTAATTGGTCACATTTCCTTTTGGCATTTTCCTTAAAGCTTCTTTGTCTAACAATTTAGTAGCACTGATTTTGCTTTTTATTTGATCGTTTGAAAAGTATTTCACATAATCCAAATCGTTGGGACGTTTTGGAATTCCATTACATACAAATATATCTTGTTCTCCATCCTCATCATAATCAGCAAATAATGCGCTCCAACTCCAATCAGTAGCAGCAACACCACTTAGCAAAGCAGTTTCTGTAAAATGTTCTCCTGCTTGATTCAATTGCAACATGTTTCTGGTATACTGGTAATGATACCCTAATTTCTCCGTTCTCATTTTCAGCATTTGAACATTGTCATCCCCTAGTGAAGATTTCAAAACTTTTTCGTCTTCTGGAAGCATGTCTAATGTCATAATATCAGGAAATCCATCATGATTGATATCCGCAACATCGACTCCCATTGAGAATCTACTGGTATGTCCAAAATGTTTTTTCAAACTTTCCGTAAAAGTACCGTCACCGTTATTTAAGTAATAATAATCATCTTCATGAAAGTCATTACAAATATAAATATCAGGATACCCGTCAAGATTGAAATCAGAAACTGCTATTCCTAAACCGTACCCATTAGCTCCTCCAAAAATGCCGGCTTGTACACTTACATCTACAAATTTGTTATTATCATTTCTAAATAATTTATCTCCGCATTCGTAACTTCTCTTATTTCTAATTTCAGCATTACCAAATGATAATTCCGAATGTACGGCATGATTTAATAAATACATATCTAAATCGCCATCATTATCATAATCAAAAAATGCAGCCGATGAGCTGTAATTATCAAGATCTAATCCATATTCAGCCGCACTTTCAGTAAATGTATTATTCTTATTATTGATAAATAATTCGTTATGTCCTTCAAAACCATTAATACCAACAACCGCACAAACATAAATATCTAAATATCCATCTCCATTTACATCTGCCATTATAGCCCCAGCATTCCAATCACTTTGTCCTTCTACTTCTGCTTTTGCAGTAATATCGTCAAACTTATTTCCGCCTTTATTCAAATACAATTTATTTTTACCTTGATTTGAAGTAAAATAAATATCAACCAACCCGTCATTATTGATATCCCCTAACGCAACACCACCTCCATTATAATAGTAGAGATAGTCTAAAATAGAAATGTTTTTGGAAGGATCTAGCTGATTGTTGAATGTAATATTGCTTTTCTCTGGAGAGAGTTTTTCAAACAACTGATCTTGCTTTTTTGAACAACTAATTATCAGTAATGAAGCCAATCCTATTCTAAAAAAATTATTCATTGCTTTTAAATATTTTAGGAGTATTATCATTTACAACAGCTACAATGGAAATAGTGTTCTTCTTATTTTTTATAGTTTTAACATGTTTCACTTCTCCTTTGATAAAAAACCCTGATTTATTGTAGGGTAGCCATGAGAAAGTACCTTTTTTTGAACCTAAAAGAACACTTCCATAATTAGCATCTAATCTGGTAAACTGAGGCTTAAATTCGTATTGATTTCCACCCAAAATTAAATCTAAAATTCCATCTTTATTAACATCCAAAGCACAAATAGCATTTACACAGGATAATTGAACTTCTTTTGGTAACGCTTTAACTTCAAACTTTCCATTTCCTTTATTAATTGCGATTACACTTTCTTGAATCGTTACCTTTTTTTCGATAGAATTATCAACTATGTCTTGAGCAAATAGCTCCTGAAATGATTTTTTGGAATAGTCAGCATAACTTAAATTCTTCTTTTTGATTGAAGGTATTTGTTTGGCTAATTCTTGTTTTAAATGAATGGGCACATCTTTATTATCTATAAAACGGGTTGCAATTTGTTCGATCGTTCCATTATTGTCAAAATCATTTATAAATAATCGCATCGGATTAGTGCTTGATGCTTTATAAGGAGTATTAGTTCCTTTATTGCCAAGTACTAGATCTTTTTTACCATCATTATTCATATCTAAACAGCTGATTGCATTCCAAAAACCTTTTAATTCAGTAAGATTTGATTTATAATCCGCCAAACGTCTTCCCGTATTTTTGAATATTCTTGGGGCCATCCAATCGCCTACAATAATTAAATCTTTTTTTCCGTCATTATCAATATCTTCCCAAACAGCATCGGTAATCATACCTATTTCATTCAATTTGAAAGCTTTCTTATCGGTTACATTAATAAAATTTCCTTTCCCATCATTTTCCAATAGTAAGTGTTTTGGATCAATTCCATAAACCCCAGGAACGCTTCGACTACCAATAAAAACATCAATATCGCCATCATTATCAAAATCATTTGCAGCTATTACGGAAACATTGTTATTAGTCGATGGAATATTCGTTTTACTTTTGGTGAAAAATCCTTTTCCATTATTCAAATACAATCTATTTTTATAATTCATTTGATCCGTTTTTTCGTTTCCACCAGAACCAACTAGTAAATCCTGATCTCCATCACCATCAGCATCAAAAAAACTGGCTGCAGTATCTTCATAATTGGCATCATTATTTAAATCTTTTTGAACCGTTATCGTGTAATTATCTTGGCCATTATTCAAATAAATCTTCCCTGCTTGTCCTTTGGCTCCGCCAATAAAAAGATCCTCATTACCATCACCATTAATATCTGTAACAGCTAACGAAGGTCCTTCCTGTGAAAGTTCTTTTGAAATTAAACCTTCATAATCAAAATCAATATAATCATTTTCTTTATGTGTCAAAAACTGACTTTGCTTTTCAGAAAACAGCGCTTTTGATTTGTCTATTTTTGGAACAAAATTTGATTTTGCATTTACAATATTTAAATCGAGCGTACTGTTATTTTTTATTTTTTTAATCGTTTGAAATTTACTGTTTGGCCAAATCACTTGTAAAGAATCAATTTTTTTACTCCCAATTCCAAAAGTCATAACATAATCAACAGAGGATTGAAAACCTCTTGATGGGATTAACTCCTGTCTTAAAATTTCTGTTCCTGAAAATAATTGAACAACGCTTCCCACACCAAATCTATTCTGATTATCCCCTTTTAGTTTTACTTTTACAAAATGGTTTTCTTTGTTTTTCTCTGAATTATTCCTATAAACAAAAGCTTCCATATTAACATTATTGACGATCAAATCTAAATCTCCATCATTGTCTAAGTCTCCATAAGCAGCCCCATTGGAAAAACTGGGCGTATCCAATCCCCAATTTTTGGCTTCATTGGTAAACGTTAAATTTTTATTGTTTTTAAAAGCATAATTTGGTATTGGGGTACTTGGCATTTTATTGATAATGGTTTCAATTTCTTCTTTCTTGCCAGTAACTATCATTTTTTGCATAAATTCATTAGCAAAAAAATCAACAAAGTCTTGATTGGTCAAATCGTTATAAATCCCATTGCATACGTAAATATCTTTGTAACCGTCATTATCCATATCAAACATTAAAGCGCCCCAACTCCAATCTGTTTTAGAGACACCCCCATAATTTGCTATTTCAAGAAATTGATTATTTCCATTATTAAGTTGCAACGTATTTTGCATGTATTGATTGAAAAAATCTAAATTTATTTTTCTAAGATATAAATCATAGTTTTCAAAATTTGTGGTAGTTTTCAAGCGCTCATCGTGTTCCGGTAGCATATCTGTTACAAATATATCAGCATTACCATCATTGTTTATATCCGCCATATCAGCCCCCATAGAAGATTGACTTATGTGACCTGCCCATCCCTGAATTTTTTCTGAAAAAGTTCCGTTTTTATTATTTATATATAAATAATCTCTTTCGTAAAAATCATTTGATATATATATGTCCGGATATAAATCTCCATTTACATCACCTACTGTAACTCCCAAGCCAAAACCTATAAGACTACCATATATTCCAGATGCTTCGCTTACATCAATAAATTTTCCGTTATCATTTCGCAATAATTTATCTCCGCCTCCTTTAAGAATATCTGCTACATCCCAATCTTTATCTCGTAAATCCCTTTTGTTGGAATAATTAAGGCTACTAACGGGTATAAAGCTATTGTTAAGTATGTAACAATCTAAATCCCCATCTTTATCATAATCAAAAAAAGCGGCGTGTGTAGTGATGCCAGTATCCGCAAGATTATATTGTTCGGCTTTATCGGTAAAAGTCAAGTTACCATTATTAATAAAAAGTTGGCTTTTCCGTATCGAGTTAATATTATTACCCGCATTACAAACATAAATATCGAGTAATCCATCACCATTAATGTCAACCATTACCACACCAGTTGACCATGATTCATTTCCTTCAACACCTGCTTTGTTAGAGATATCTTCAAATTTAAAATTTCCCTTGTTCAAATAAAGTTTATTAGCGCCGAGATTAGAAGTGAAATACACATCCGAAAGCCCATCATTATTGATGTCGCCTATTGCTACACCACCGCCATTATAAAAATTTCTGTATTTGAATATGTTCATATCCGTACCATTCTTAACTTCATTTACAAAATCAATTCCGGTATTTGAAGCATCTAATTTGGAGAATAAATCGTCTTTATTTTCTAGGTTTTCTTTGGAACAATTAGTAAAAAAAAAGAGAAAAAGGAAAAATAAAATAATACGGTTAAACATATTTAAAATACTATTTGATTAGGTAATTAGAAGATGCCAATTTATGTAATATTCACTGTATAAAAAAATAAATAAACCAATAAAGAGAATAGAAATACGTTAAAATAAATAAGTTTTAACTACAAATAAAGAGGAGTAAGAAAAGGCTTATAAGTATATATTATTTGTCTTTTAAAAAAGAAATTTATCCCTCTATAAATGATACCCAAATTAAGAATCAGACTTTTATAAAAAAATAGAGAGGGTAATAAATACCCTCTCTATAACTAACTCAAAAAATAATTAATTGTAAACAATTTTTTAGTAACCTGGATTTTGCTTCAAATTAGCATTGAATAAAGCATCTGCCGGTATAGGGAATAAAGTATATCTGTTATCAGAAACATACGGTTTTAGTTCTCTTGCGGCCAAGAATTTTCCAAAACGAATCATATCATTTCTTCTCCATCCTTCATACCATAATTCTTTACCTCTTTCTGCATAGACAGCGTCTAAAGTCGTTGGAAAAGTTCCTGTAACATTAGTTCTAGTAATCATTTTGGCAGTATTAACCGCATCAGTAGCCATAGTCCCAGTTCCACCTCTTAGAATTGCTTCAGCTTTCATTAACAAAGCATCAGAATAACGCATGAATTCATAATCATTTTCTGGAGTACCTAAATTATCAGCATCCGGAATATATTTTTGACTTCTAATACCTGCAGTTTCTAAAGTAGCACCGCTTGTAATTAAAGTTAAAGCTGGAGTAAAAAATAAAGGATTTCCATTTCTATCTTTCAATGCAGTAGTCCCACCTGCTTTGTACATTTGACCAACTTGAAATCCAACATTGTTACCAAAAGAAGCAATAATCGCTGGATCTGCATTTTTAATACGTCTGTCATTCGGATTAAATTTGTTATAATATTCCGCAACGGTAGCAAAGCCGTTCCATCCATCAGGAGTTTGATTGTAATGCATACCCATTCTCCATCTTGACTGAATATTTCCACCCTGTCCACCTCTTAAATTCTTAGATGAAAACAATATTTCAGGAGAGGTATTGTTATCAGGTTTAAAATTATCCCAATAATCTGAAGCCAAAGAGCTACTTATTGCATTAACATAACTTACAACTTTAGTCATATCAGCAGCGTCAAAAACATAAGGACCTGCTGGATTTGCAGCATTAAATACTCCTTTATTTAAGTACAATTTTGCCAATAAAAATCTAGCAGCATCTTTATTTGCGATACTGGCGTCACCAGCAAGACGGTCAGGCAGCGTACCAACAATGGCTTCTAATTCACTAATTACATATGTTGTTGCTTCTTGTCTAGTCCATACTTTTGGATCCGATTCTAATGAAGAACCAGCTTCTCTATAAGGTGCTTGACCAAACAAATCAACCACATTATAATAGTAAAATGCTCTTAAAAAACGCGCTTGCAAAACCTCTGCAGCCGTACCGTTTTCAACAACTAAATTACAGTTATAAACATTTGATAACAAAGAGTTCCACGCACCTCTAACTTCATTGTGATCTGGCGCCCATGTATGCGTATGGATTTGTCTCCATGTCGCATTATCATCCCAGTCACCACCACGAGTAGGACCTACTAATGCATCTGTAGACATTTCGTCTAAAGCGAACATTTGACCTTGACCTTGAAATTCTCTTAAACCTTCATAAGCTTTAGTTAATAGAGATGCACTGTTTACTGTTCCCCCTGCTGAATTACCAACTACCACACCATCTAATACTTCCTCTTCTAGATTGGTACAACTTACCCCTAGTACGATTGTACTGGCGAATAAGATGCTTTTTATAATGTTATTTCTTTTCATTGTTTTTTAATTAAAATGTTACGTTAAGTCCAACAGCTACACTTTTCTCTCTAGGATAAGATAAATATTCCATACCTGCAGATGGCACACCATTTAATGATTTATCTGTATCAACCTCAGGATCTGAACCTGAATAATTTGTAATTACAAATAAATTAGAACCATTTACATAAAAACGAGCTGATTTAATTTTAAATCTCTCTAAAATAGCTCCTTTTACTGTATAACCAAAAGTTAGATTCCCCATTCTTAAGAAATCACCTTTTTCAAGGTATTTAGTAGATGGCGAATTTGGATCACCTTGCGCTTGAGCAGAAGTTGCAGCTTCCTTAGTTACGTTTCTACCTCCAAGGAAAGCACCTTTAAAGAAATATGCATTTGTTGTATTGTTGTAAATATAATGACCGAAAGCACCATAGAAAGAAGCACTAGCATCAAAACCTTTAAAAGTAAGATTAGTTGAGAAACCAACATTAATTTTTGGCAATGGTTGTTTGTCTAATATCTTTTTAGCTGCAGTACCTAAACCAGTATCATTTCCTGATGCATCAGCATAGATAGAATTTCCAGTAGAGTCGTATCCTCTCCACTCATACATATAATAAGAGTAAATTGGTTTATCATTAGTAATCACCTGTGCATAAGCACCTGACAATCCTTGACCATTTAAACCTCCAGTAGATATAAACCCTGCAAAATTTGTCATTTTATTTTGCAAGAAAGATGCATTCCCTGAGATATCCCAAGTTAAATCTTCTGTATCAATCACTTTGTAGCTCAAAGAAACCTCAACACCTTTATTAATTAGGTTACCTGGTAAGTTTTTAAAACGTGGAGACGGTGGTCCTGGTTGGGTAGCAGCTGCAGGTACCGGAAAAATTAAATCTTTTGTATCTCTTTGAAAATAATCCAAAGACCCAGTCAATTTATTATTCAACAACTCAAAATCTGTCCCAACACCATACGATTTAGTAGTTTCCCATTTTAAATCAGCATTAGCATTACTGTCAACGCCTAAAGTTCCATTGTTACCATAAGATGCTCTTGCAATCGCAGAGTTCGGTGCAAATTCCTGATTTCCAGTTATACCGTAGTTTCCTCTAATTTTGAAACTATTCACTAAACCTTCTTTGTCATCTACTACTTTGTAAGCGACACCTACAGAAGGAAAATAATCGTATTTGTTGTTTACCCCTAATTTGGTAGAACCATCAGAACGCAACGTTCCTGTAAGAATTAATCTTTTGTACAAAGTAGCATTTACTCTTCCAAAATAAGATTGTAATTCCACTCTGTTTCTATAAGAAGAAACTCTAAATTCATTTTGAAGACCGCCTTCGATATTATCAATTAGATTAGTTTGAGCATTATCATATCCCTTTCCTCTCGAACCACTTCCATCAGCAGTATAATCATAATAAGAATAACCAACTAACGCATCTAAGTTAAAATTATCACCAAAATCATTGTTGTAATTCAAAGTGTGCTCGAAAGTTTTGTTAAACTTATTTTGGCTAGCAATATTAGCTTGACCATACTTTATATTTGTACCTCCTGGAACAGCAGCAGTTGCTACATCCAAAATACGCATAGTTGGCAATAACTGACTTTTTCTAGTCGAAGTAGAACTTTCTATACCAAATAAGAATTGATATTTCAATTTACTATTGATTTTCCAAGTCGTATTAATACTCCCTAACAATTTATTTGTATTGGTATAATCTTTGTAAGAATTTAATAATTCTACTGGATTTAAATAAGTATTACTTATTGAATTATACGAACCATTAGCTTTATAAATAGGCAATGTAGGATTCCAATACAAAGCAGTACCAATTATATTTCCAATAAAACCTGCATCATTAGATAAAATAGTAGTTTCATCTTTTAATGAAGCATAGATAACTCTTGACTCCACTTTTAAAGCGCCACCAAAGAAATCATTAGAATTGTAAAAAGAAGCCGAATATTTATCCAAACCTGTATTTTTTACAATACCATCAGTGTTAGAAGCTCCAAAAGAGACTCTTGTATTTGAATTTTCAGTTGTTTTACTGAAAGACAAATCATGGTTCATTGAAAAGCCATTACGCAAAACTGCATCTTTCCAATTGTAAGATCTTGAACCCTTGTCATCTCCACCCGCTGCCACAAATTCATCCGCGCTCATTACGCCAAATTTACCTGACATTTTACTAAATTGAACTGATGAACTGTATGTTAATTGAGGCTCTTTGGATTTTCCTTTTTTAGTTGTGATTACAATAACTCCATTTGCACCACGAGAACCATAGATAGCCGTAGAAGATGCATCTTTCAACACACTAATACTTTCAATATCATTTTGATTTACAAAGTTTAATGGATTCTTTGCAGACGAAGCACCTAGCAAGTTATCCCCACCAGCTGAAACATTTCCACCATCCAATGGCACACCATCAATAACAATTAACGGACCGTTTCCTGAACGAATAGAAGAATTTCCACGAACTCTAATAGCAACACCAGCTCCTGGCTCTCCACTTGACTGCGTTACCTGTACACCTGCTACTTTACCTCTCAATAATTGAGCTGGAGAAGGAGACGCTACATTATCAAAATCTTTTGCTCCAATTTGATCAACTGCACCAGTTGCATCTTTCTTTTTAACAGAACCGTAGCCAATAACTACTACTTCTTTTAATTCAGCTGAATCTTCTTTTAAGATTACTTTCACTGAGCTTTTTCCTGCTACACTTACTTCCTGAGTCTTGAGACCAATGTAACTGAAAACCAAGACTGCGTTTGAGCCAACATTTTTGATAGTAAAATTTCCATCGAGATCTGTTTGCGCTCCATTTGTTGTTCCTTTAACTAATATAGAAGCCCCTGGAAGAGGACCACTAGCATCAGATACTGTACCGGACACATCTTGCGAATAGGTCAAACTAGTACATAGCATCGTTAGAAACACCATCAAGCCTTTTAGTAGACTATTTTTCATACGTAATAAATAAGTTGGTTAATAATTTGTTTTAATGGTTTGTTTTAAAATATGACGTAAACATAATACTAATTTTATGATAATATTAAGAAAATCACAAACTATAACGTTTTCGTTACGCCGAAAACGTTTTCGATTTTAAAATTAATACTTCAGAATATTAATACTAAAATTATATTAAATATAAAAAAAAGACTTAAAAAAAACAGATATTTAACATTCAGCCCTTTTTTATCTAAAATTACTTCCACAATCACCAACTCAAACCTATTTTACTAAAAAAGGATTGCGAATAAATCATTTTTTATTGTTGTTTATTTCAAATTGAGACAATGGCTTCCGAATAGGAAACTCAGGCTAAAAAATCTCACTTTTTAAACTTTTATTCTTTCGAAAAGAAAAAAGGTTACCTAAAAAAAAAAAAAAAACCACGAATACACTACTTTTTACAATCCTTTAAAAAAGATTAAAAAGTGTATTCGTGGCTAAAAATATTGTTTTATGGATTTATTCTATTGTGATTGTTTTGTTATCCATTCCCAAACCAATTATCTTTAAGGATTTCCATTTTTTTGGCAATAGCCCTTTATTATATTGCAATCCGTGGTCAGTTTGTTCTACGCCACCAAAGCCATAGATAACAGCTTGCAGCATAGCGCCTGCACCCGTTGCAAAATATGGATTGTTGCTATTGGCTGATTCCGAAAAAACACCAAAAGGAGGACGGCTGTTTGGCAAATACGATTTTACAAAATAACTGTAGGCTTTTTCTTTATCTCCTAATCGCGCATATAAAACGGATAAAACTCCTGAGGCCATCGCAGGACCATCTTTTTTATCAATTTTTTCGGTGTAATATTCCAAATCTTTTTTTATTTGTGCTTTATCAGTAATGATGTGTAAAGGATATGCTAATAAATTCACATCCGCTTGTTTTATAATCTGTCCTTTATACCCTTTGTAATTCTGGGTGATTCCATTTTCAGTATGAATTACTAATTTTTCAGATACCGATACCCATTTTGGATCAATAGGTTCGTTCAAAATTGTGGCTGCCTTAATGGTGTTTTTTAATGATTCAATAGCTGAGGCATTTGTGAATGCATTATCATCGACATGCTGCGCATATTCATCCGCACCAACAACATTCAAAATAGAATAACTTCCATCCTGATTCTTAACTACACGGCTTACCCAGAAATCAGCAGTTTCTTTCAACACGCTCCATTCTTTTCTTAACCAAGACTTATCCTGTGTATAAGCGTAATAATTCCAAAATGCAATCGAAACATCAGCCGTAATATGTTGTTCAAAAATTCCAGTCAAAGCCCAAGTTGGGGTAGCCTCTTCTCCAGTGTCATCAGATTCCCAGGGATACATCGCCCCTTTATAGCCATATATTGTAGCTTTTTGTTTTGCTTTTTGCAAACGGTCGGAACGGTAATCCAAACATGATTTTGCCATATCAGGTTGCAAGGCTAAAAGTGTAGGATACATCCAAAGTTCGCTATCCCAAAAAATATGTCCATTATAACCTTGAGAAGACAACCCCATAGGCGCAATACTTTGTCTTGTTTCCGGACGTATGTAAGAATACAAATTGTACAAAGCGAATCTTACGCGTTGTTGCGCGTCTAAATCGCCTTCGATTTGGATGTCTCCCGTATTCCATAATTCAGCCCAAGCTTGTTTATGACGATTCAATAAATTATCAATCCCTTGTTGCAATGCATAAATGGGCTGTCTTTCGGATTCATTCAATGGATCCTTAATATCTTTTGAAGTACAAATTCCACCGGCAATAGCAAATCGATATTTTTTTCCTTTTAATAATTTTTTAGAAAAACCAACTTCATTTCCTACTTGATTCAATGTTTCACTTTGCCCGTCAAAAAGAAATGTAGTTGATGCTGAAACCATATATTTGCCTGTTAAGGTTTTTGCAGTTGTTCCAAAAACAGGCATCAAGTATTGATTATCTTTTAAAACCCGATATTGACTTTTGGCTTCTTTCAATTCATCAGGGACAATCATATAATTATAAGCCTTTATCTCGATATCTTTATTAGGAGTAATTTCGACAATTGCCATAGCTGAATACGGAACCGCTCTATTTGCTAAAATTGTATAATTAATACTTGCAAAATCTTTGAACGTAAACGCAGTTGTACTTGTTCCTTCTTTCATAGAAATTACTTGACTCCAATTATCGATATTGTCCGATTTTATTTCTTGATTGTTTATTGTAAGGCGTAAGTTTAAAAATTCAATCCCTCTCACAATTCTACTTATTCCATTTTCAGGACTACCATCGTAAACACCATTAAGGATTATCTCTTTTGTTTTTAAAGGAGTATCGTCTGTAACAATTCCTATTTGACCATTTGCCATAGCAACTCCATAATAATTTTCCCTGGAATTTGCATACAAATGCCACTCATCTGATTTGGCTTGACCAAAAACAATTGGACTCACGAAAAGTAGGAATATAAAGCTTTTAAAATTTGAAATCATAATTGTAATTTTTAATAATATATTCAAACTTATATAATTTATTTGTTAAAATATTAAATAATCTCACATAGTAGGTTGATTATAAATCGAAAACGTTTTCGACTTACCGAAAACGTTTTTGATAACACCAGATTGAATAATCTAAAAAAAGAATTCTATTTTTATAAAGATAATATAAAAATAAATCCTTTTTTAAATGAAGTTCTCAAATATTATTTTACTCATTTTATTTTTCTTCGGAACTGCAATAGCCCTCTTTTCTTGTAAAAAAGAAGATAGTAATACCATCTTTACTATAAATTCCCCTGAAAAAATAGAAATTGATCCTTCAAAAAACTACAAAGAACCTTATCGCCCACAATTTCATTTTTCTCCAGAAAAAAACTGGATGAATGATCCTAATGGAATGGTATTTTATAAAGGTATTTATCATTTGTTCTACCAATATTATCCAAATGATATTGTATGGGGACCAATGCATTGGGGACATGCAACGAGTACGGATTTAATTCATTGGAAACACAAGAATATTGCCTTATTTCCTGATAAATTAGGACTCATCTTTTCAGGAAGTGCCGTTATAGACCTGAATAACACTTCTGGATTGGGAACTAAAGCCAACCCACCAATGATTGCTATTTTTACCTATCATAATATGGATGGCGAAAAAACAGGAAAAACAAATTTTCAAACACAAGGATTGGCCTATAGTTTAGACGAAGGAGATACTTGGTTGAAATATAAAGGAAATCCAATCTTAGGAAATTCCGGATTAAAAGACTTTAGAGATCCCAAAGTTTTTTGGAACAGCGAAACTAATCTTTGGAATTTAGTTTTAGTGGCCGGCGACCATGCTCAATTTTACAGTTCAAAAAATCTAATCACTTGGATATTCGAAAGTGAATTTGGTAAAAATAATGGTGCCCATGGTGGCGTTTGGGAATGTCCTGATATTTTCAAATTAAAAGTAGCTAATTCAAATGAAGAAAAATGGGTTTTACTTATAAGTATCAATCCAGGAGCACCAAATGGCGGTTCAGGAACGCAATATTTCATTGGTGATTTCGACGGAAAAACGTTTCATACAACACAAAAAGAAACCAAATGGATTGACTATGGAGCGGATAATTATGCAGGAGTTACCTATAATGATGCCCCAAACGACAAACGCATATTTATAGGCTGGATGAGCAATTGGCTTTATGCCCGAAACACACCCACAAAAAACTGGAGAAGTGCCATGACGCTACCCAGAGAACTTTCAATTGAAAAATTAGGCGTGAATTACATTCTAAAAAGCATTCCGGTTGAACAGCTAAAAAAACAAGTGATTTCTGAATTTTCAAAAGAGACACTAGATATTACTGCAAATCAAACAATCACGATAAAATACAACAACCTCAATCAATCAGAAATTAAATTTAAAGCGCAATCAAAGAATCTAAAATTGATATTTTCTAATAATGCAAAAGATTCTTTAGTAATTAATTATGATGCTAAACAAAAAATATTTTCCTTCGACAGACGACATTCAGGCATAGTAAAGTTTGAAGAAAATTTTGGAAAAAAAATTCATAAAACGTCAACTCCAAACCTTGTTTCAGAAACTATTGACTATCGAATTCTTTTAGATTGGTCTTCTATTGAAATTTTCTTAAATGAAGGAATTTACAGTTTTACAGAACAAATTTTTCCTAAAAAGCCATACACCGTTTTACAGATTCAATCGAATCAAGATCAAGAAATTAAAAACATTTCTATAAATAAAATCAAAGAAATTTGGAAAAAATAACACCCCTGTAGAGAATAAAAAAAACCAAAACTATTAACCAAAATTATAACAAATGAATAACGTTCGAAATTGGTCCCTCACCGTAGCTGTAGCGGGATTTTTATTTGGCTTTGACACTGTAGTAATATCCGGTGCAAATTTACCAATCAAAGAATTGTGGCACACCACCCCATTATTCCATGGAATTTTCATTATGTCTATGGCATTATGGGGAACTGTTTTTGGTGCCTTATTCGGTGGAATTCCCTGTGATAAATTGGGTAGAAAAAAGACTCTTTTTTGGATTGGTATCCTATTTTTAGTATCCGCTTTAGGTTCTGCATTAGCTCCAAATCCTTATCTCTTTTCATTCTTTCGTTTTATAGGAGGAATCGGCGTGGGAGCCTCATCTGTAGCGGCACCTATCTACATTTCTGAAATTTCCACAGCAAAAAACAGAGGAAAATTAGTTGCGTTATTCCAATTCAACATTGTATTTGGAATCTTGATAGCATTCTTTTCTAATTATTTGTTCGAAGGATTTGCTGGTGCAAATGACTGGCGATGGATGATTGGAATAGTCGCTTTACCGGCATTCATTTACAGCATTATTGTTTTGCAAATTCCAGACAGTCCACGTTGGTTAATTTTGAAAAAGAGGGACGACGCTGCTGGTTTGAAAGTATTAGAAATGATTTATACTAAAGAAGAAGCTTTAGCAAATTTTGAAGAAATAAAAAAAGATGTTGTTGACTCCACAGTAAAAGAAACCATTTTTTCCAATAAATATAAACTACCGGTAATTTTAGCTTTTCTACTTGCTTTTTTCAACCAATTGTCAGGAATCAATTTTATCTTGTACTATGCTCCTGAAATATTAGAAATGGCAGGATTAGGCTCGAAAGAATCTTTGATGAACTCCATATTAATTGGATTAATAAATTTGATTTTTACTATTGTGGGTATGCGATTAATAGATGTTCTGGGAAGAAAACAACTGATGCTTATTGGCTCCATAGGATACATTGTGAGTTTAGCAATGGTAGCGTTGGCTTTTCACAATAATTTAGGTTCGATTATTTTAATGATATCCATCTTATTATTTATAGCCTCACACGCTATAGGACAAGGAGCCGTAATTTGGGTATTTATTTCCGAAATATTTCCGAATAATGTTCGGGCAAACGGACAATCATTTGGGACTGGAATTCACTGGATTTTTGCAGCTTTAATTACATTGGCAGGACCAGTTGTAATTGACTTGTTTAAAGAAAATCCTTGGCCCATATTTGCTTTTTTTGCCTTTATGATGGTTTTGCAATTGGTATTTGTACTATTTATGATGCCCGAAACTAAAGGATTATCATTAGAAGAATTAGAACATAAAATGCTTAACAATGAATAATATCAAAAAAGAAATTAACGTCGTTTGTTTTGGAGAAGTATTGTTTGATGTTTTCCCAACACATAAAAAAATTGGTGGAGCTCCCTTGAATGTGGCACTTCGACTAGCTTCACTTAAGGTAAAATCTCAAATAATAAGCCGTGTTGGAAATGATGAAATAGGCAAAGAATTACTCGAATTTATCAAAGAAAATGGTGTGTCAACGAACACTATACAAATCGATGATTCCTTTTTAACTGGTGAAGTATTGGTCCAATTAGATAAAAAAGGATCTGCATCCTATACTATCAATTATCCTGTTGCTTGGGATAAAATTGAATGCAATCCAGAAATTGAAAACGTGGTCAAAAAAGCTAATGCATTTATTTACGGAAGTCTTGTTTGCAGGGATTTGATTTCATTTAATACTTTATTGGAACTTATCAATTATGCTAAATACAAAATATTTGACGTCAATCTGCGGGCACCATTTTACACAAAAGAAGTACTTATTCGATTAATGCTACAATCTGATTTTATAAAATTTAATGATGATGAATTGTATGAAATAAGTAGTTTCCTTAACTCTCCATATCATTCACTGGAACAAAATATTCTTTTTATTGCAGAGCAAACAAATACAAAACACATCTGCGTAACTAAAGGTAGCCATGGAGCAGTTTTATATTACAACGAAAAAATGTATTATAATAGTGGTTATAAAATTGAGGTCATAGACACAGTAGGTTCGGGCGATTCGTTTTTAGCCGCATTACTTTATAAATTATTAAGCAATGAAGAACCCCAAAATGCAATTGATTTTGCTTGTGCCATGGGTGCTTTGGTAGCAAAAAATGAAGGCGCAAACCCAAAAATAACAGACAAAGTGATTCATGCATTTATGAACCCTACAAAAAAATAATACCAAATAATCCTGATACCATTAATAAAAAAACCATGAAACCTATTATCAAATCATTCTTATTTTCAGCTTTGATACTATTCACAACTGAAAGTACAATAGCACAAAACATGTCTGTAAAAATGACTCAAAAAAATGACCCAAAATGGTGGAAAGAAGCTGTTGTATATCAAATATATACTAGAAGTTTCAAGGATAGTGATGGTGATGGAGTTGGAGATTTAAAAGGAATTATATCTAAATTAGATTATGTTAAAAGCCTAGGAATAGATGCAGTTTGGCTTAATCCTATTTATACGTCTCCAAATGATGATAACGGCTATGACATTAGTAATTATCGTGAAATAATGAAGGATTTTGGAACTATGGAAGATTTTGATCTTTTATTAAAAGAAATGCACAAGCGAGGCATCAAACTTGTCATGGATTTAGTGGTAAATCATAGCAGTGACGAACATGAATGGTTCAAACAATCCAGAAGTTCTAGAGATAATAAATATAGAGATTATTACCATTGGTGGCCAGCCGAAAAAGGCAAACCACCTTATCGTTGGAGTTTTTTTGACGTGAATAGTGATGCTTGGAAATATGATGGGCAAACGAATTCCTATTACCTTCATTATTTTTCACAAAAACAACCCGATTTAAATTGGGAGAACCCAAAAGTTAGATATGAAGTATATGATATGATGAAATTTTGGTTAGACAAAGGCATTGATGGTTTTAGAATGGATGCATTTCAGTTTGCTTCAAAAGACACAACTTGGCCAGAATTGCCAAAAGGATATGAAAAAAACATCATAAAATACTACGGAGTCGGCCCTCATTTACATGAATATTTACAAGAAATGAATAGAGAAATATTTAGTAAATATGATATCATGACCGTTGCTGAAGGTGCTGGTAGCTCTCCAGAAGATGCGATGCAATTTGTAGATCCAGACCGAAAAGAATTAAACATGGCATACCATTTTGAAAGTGTTGATATTGGTAAACATTTAAAAGATTTTGGTCTTGTAAAATACAAAGAGATTTTTTCTCGTTATGATGAAGCCTTTAAAGACAAAGGTTGGCTTTCTATTTTTCTTGCTAATCACGATCAACCCAGAATGGTCAGCAAGTTTGGTAATGATACTACTGAATTTAGAGAAATTTCATCAAAAATGCTTTCGACTTTTGTGATGACAATGCGAGGAACTCCTTATTATTATTATGGAGATGAATTAGGAATGGTCAACATTAGATTCAATTCAATTGATGATTATCATGATGTTGACACCCGCAACAAATACATTGGATTAAAAAATAAAGGGGGCGATTTGAATGGTTTTTTAGAAGGACAAAAACAAACTTCTAGAGAAAACGGAAGAACACCTTTTCAATGGGATGATACTCAAAACGCAGGTTTTACTAGTGGAAAACCATGGCTGAAAGTAAATCCAAATTACAAAACCATAAATGTCGAAGCGCAAGAAAAAGATCCAAATTCAGTGTTAAATTATTTTAGAAAATTAGTACAATTACGCAAAAAAGAGCCAACACTTGTTTATGGAAATTATACCTTGTTAGACAAAGAAAATCCAAATGTATATGCTTACACAAGAGAACTGAACGGTAAAAAATTATTGGTTTTATTAAATTTTACTGATAAAAATAGCCCTTACAAAATAGGAATTCCAGTTGCTAAATCTAAAATTATTTTAGACAACTACCCTAATACCAAACAACTAAACAACAGCATGCTAAGACCTTACGAAGCCATTGTACTAGAGCTTAAAAAATAAATATAAAATGCAAATTTAAAATTAAACTGTTTGTTGAAAATTGAATTACAATAAATTAATTGTAAATTCGTTTTTCAAGAAGCAGTTTTTTATTCAGCTTCTATAGAGTATAGAAATATGAACAATACCACTCTCAAACAAATTGCAAATCAATTAGGAATTTCTATTACAACCGTTTCAAAGGCATTGAAAGGCTACTCAGATGTAAGTCAAAAGACAAAAAATGCAGTTATTGAATTAGCAAATCACTTAAATTATACTCCAAACAGTTTTGCAGTAAACTTAAGGACAAAAGAATCTAAAACAATAGGTTTGATAATCCCAACACTTGTTCATGACTTTTTTTCAAATGTCATTCAAGGAATTCTTGAAGAGGCTGAGAAGAGGGACTACCTGGTTATTATTTTACAATCAAATGAAAAATTAGACTTTGAAAAAAAACAAATTAACCTTTTATTAAATAAAAGAGTCGACGGAATTCTAATGTCTTTATCTAACGAAACAGGCGAATTTGAACATTTAAAGAGTATCCTTTCTTATAATACTCCACTCGTACTTTTTGATAAAATTGCAAAGCTTGTTAACTGTTCTAAAGTAACTATTAACGATAGAAAAGCAGCTTATGATGCCGTTAGTTATCTTATAAAAAAAGGATATAAAAAAATTGCTCATTTTAGAGGCTCCTATTTACCACAGAATTCCATTGACCGATTTTTAGGATATAAAAAGGCACTAGAAGACAATAATATCATTTATGATTCCGCATTGGTTTATGTGTGTGATAATAATTTGGATTTTGAAAATGGTTATGAAAATGCAAAAAAAGTAGTCAATGAGCATCCAGAAATAGACGCTATTTTTGCAGTGACTGATTTAGTTGCTGTTGGAATTATTAAATATTTAAATGAAGTAGGAATTGCTATTCCCACACAGATTGCCGTTTTGGGCTTCAGCAATTGGTTCATGTCAAGTGTAATAAGTCCAAAACTTTCAACCATAGACCAACCGGGATTTGAAATTGGAAAAAAATCAGCATCAATTTTATTTGATGAGATTAATCTAAAAAAGAATAATTTGCCTATAGTTTTTCAGTCAATTGAATTAGGAACCCGAATAATTGAAAGACAGTCTACTTAAAAATCCAACTCTTCAATAAAAACAACAAACTACTGTAATCCATAATTTAACTAATCTCTATTAATTTGTTTATTTTGATAAAAAAAACAGAATTACGATAAAAATTAATATCTTGTAAAGGAATATATAAAAGTAAAACTGTTTCTAATAAAATAAATTAGGTCAAAGACTTTTCAAATTTTAAACAAAACTGTTCCTAAAAATATTTTTATAAATTAAATACGTAGAAATCCAATTCATGAAAGACATCACTCTTAAAGAAATTGCAACAAAATTAGGAATTTCAATAACCACTGTTTCAAAAGCATTGAAAAACTATCCTGATGTTAGTGCAAAAACTAAACAAGCTGTAATTGATCTGGCACAAAATCTACATTATACACCTAACAGCTTTGCCGTAAATTTAAGAACAAAAGAGTCAAAAACTATAGGTTTAATTATTCCTGAAGTAGTGCATCACTTTTTTTCGAATGTGGTAAATGCTATTATTGATGAAGCGGAAAAAAATGGCTATTTGGTTATTATTCTACAATCAAATGAGTCATTAGAATTAGAAAAAAAACAAGTAGAACTCCTTATCAAGAAAAGAGTAGATGGAATTATTATTTCACTTTCTAACGAATCAAATAATGACGACCACTTAAAAGAAATAATCAACAGGAATATTCCTTTTGTTATGTTTGATAAAATAAACAAACTAATTTCTTGCTCAAAAGTAATTATAGATGACCAAAAAGCAGCATTTAACGCTGTTCAGCATTTAATCGATAATGGCTGTAAAAAAATCGCACATATTCGTGGCCCTTTAAATCCACAAAATTCCATTGATCGTTATATTGGGTATAAAAAAGCTTTAGAAAAAAACAATATACTTTTTGACACCAAATTAGTCTATACATGCGAGGCAGTGTCTTTTCAGGAAGGATTAGATTTCGCTAAACAAATAATAAAAGATCATCCTGATGTTGACGGAGTATTTGCTGTTACTGATTTAGTTGCAGTAGGTGTATTATCGCATTTTAATGACAACAAAATTAAAGTTCCTCATCAAGTTGCTGTAATTGGTTTCAGCAATTGGTTTATGTCACAAGTACTGACACCAAAATTGAGCACTATAAATCAGCCAAGCCATGAAATGGGAATTGAGTCTTTTAACATATTATTGGAAGAAATGAATTGTAATAAAGAAGGTATTCCATTTACCCCAAGAACTATTGAATTAGAAACTAGTGTTATTGTTAGAGAATCTTCTATAAAATTAATTAGCTTAACTTAAAATCAGCTGATAAAATATCAAATTACTCTAAAAAATCAATATTCCGTTTAATTCCTTGAAATTTTGTTCTTTTAAGAGGCGAATTTTTAAACACAACTCTAAATGTTTCTTCAGTAATTTCTTTCCAATCTTTTTTGGACATAGAAATTAATTCTGGTTTTGGGCTAAATAAAGGTTCCTTATGTGCTTTTGAAAATTTATTCCATGGGCAAACATCTTGACAAACATCACAGCCAAAAGCCCAATCATCAAATTTTCCTTTCATTTCTTGAGGTATATTCTCCTTAAGCTCTATAGTAAAGTAGGAAATACATTTACTCCCATCAACAATATAAGGAGCTATAATTGCTTCCGTTGGACAAGCGTCAATACAAGCGGTACAAGTACCACAGTGATCGGATGTAGCATTATCATGCTCTAAATCTAAATCGATAATTAGTTCGGCAATAAAGTAAAAAGAACCTACTTTTTGAGTCAGTAAATTACTATTTTTACCAATCCAACCTAAACCACTTTTGGCAGCCCACGCTTTATCGAGTATTGGTGCTGAATCTACAAAGGCACGGCCAGAAACTTCACCGATAGCTGATTGAATGGAAAATAAAAACTCCTTTAGCTTTTCTTTAATGACAAAATGGTAATCTTGTCCATAAGCATATTTTGAGATTTTATAAGAATCCGGATTTTGAAGTTCCTCGGGATAGTAATTTAATAAAAGAGAAACGACACTTTTAGCATCATCGACAAGCAAGGCTGGATTTAAACGTTTGTCAAAATGATTTTCCATGTATGTCATTTCACCATTTCTATTCTTATTTAACCAATTTTCTAAGCGTGGAGCTTCCTCCTCTAAAAACTGAGCTTTAGAAATACCACAAGCCAAAAAACCGAGTCGTTTTGCTTCAGATTTTATGAATTGTGTGTATTTAGATTTTTGAATTATGATAGAAAGATTAAAATTAATAATTTATTCAAACTAGCTTTGTTTATTTCACTTAGCCGCTATTTTCTACGAGTTCAGTGCGCTTTGTTTGAAGCGGCAACCTATATAGCTCTTAAAATTAAAATAACCCGCCTTGAATATTTGTATTAAGTTTCCCTAGATGTTTATAGGCTTTGTCAGTAACTTCCCTTCCTCTAGGCGTTCTCATTATAAATCCTTCTTGAATGAGAAACGGCTCGTAAACTTCTTCGATCGTTTCACTACTTTCAGAAACGGCTGTGGCCAAAGTTGATAAACCAACAGGTCCACCTTTGAACTTGTCAATAATAGTAGTTAGAATCTTATTGTCCATTTCATCCAATCCATGAGCATCTACGTTTAGCGCTTTTAGCGCATAACGAGCAATTTCGATATCAATTTTGCCATTTCCTTTTATTTGTGCAAAATCACGAACCCGACGCAATAACGCATTAGCTATACGTGGTGTTCCTCTACTTCTACCGGCAATTTCGATTGCCGCTTCCATAGTAATAGGCATTTTGAAAATAGCGGCACTTCGTTCCACAATTGTGGTTAATAACTCTGTTGTGTAATATTGCAAACGTGATGAAATCCCAAAACGGGCTCTCATGGGAGCCGTTAAAAGTCCCGAACGAGTTGTTGCACCAATTAAAGTAAACGGATTTAGATTAATTTGAACGGTTCTTGCATTTGGTCCAGATTCAATCATTATATCAATCTTGAAGTCTTCCATAGCAGAATACAAATACTCTTCGACTATGGGACTTAAACGATGAATTTCATCAATGAATAACACATCTCTTTCTTCCAGATTGGTTAACAACCCTGCTAAGTCTCCGGGTTTGTCCAAAACAGGTCCTGAAGTAATTTTTATGCCTACTTGCAACTCATTGGCAAGAATATTTGCCAAAGTTGTTTTCCCTAACCCTGGAGGACCATGAAAAAGAGTATGATCAAGTGCTTCATTTCTTTGATTTGCTGCCTGCACAAAAACTTTTAAATTTTCTAATATTTGGTCTTGACCTGCAAAATCATTGAATGAAAGCGGTCTTAATTTTTTTTCAAGATCAAGCTCATCTGCATTATAACTGTTTGTTGTTGGATCTAAATTTTCATTCATTTAACAAAGATAAGAAAGCAATTTTGAATTATAAATTATAAATTACAAATGCAATAAAAATTTAAAAAACCGCTGTAAATAAGGTTTGCAAGAATCATAAATAAAAAACAAACATCACAAAAAAAGCCTCTACTTTCGCAGAGGCTTTATATTATATTTAAGATTAGTGATGTAAAACTTCTTCACCTTCTTTCATAGGAACATTTTGAGGTACAAAATCAACATCATGTGCTGGATTACTGTAATCATATGGCCAACGGTGAACTTCAGGAATTTCACCTGGCCAGTTACCATGGATATGCTCTACTGGTGCCGTCCATTCAAGTGTATTTGATTTCCAAGGATTTTGAACTGCTCTTTTACCGTAGAAAATACTACTGAAAAAGTTATACAAGAAAACCAATTGAAATACTCCTCCAATCAATGCAAAAGTAGTTATAAGAACATTTACATTCTGTAGATCATCAAATAATGGAAAGTTTGTGTTCGTGTAATAACGTCTTGGCAAACCAGCTAATCCAATAAAGTGCATTGGAAAAAACACACCATAAGCACATATTGCAGTTACCCAAAAGTGAACATAACCTAAATTCTTATTAAGCATTCTTCCAAACATTCTTGGAAACCAGTGATAAATACCAGCAAACATACCATAAAGAGCAGAGATACCCATCACTAAGTGGAAGTGAGCAACTACAAAATATGTATCGTGAACATTAATATCTAATGTGCTATCTCCAAGGATAATACCTGTTAAACCACCTGTTATAAAAGTAGAAACTAAACCAATTGAAAACAACATAGCCGGATTCAACTGTAAATTTCCTTTCCAAAGTGTTGTAATATAATTAAATGCTTTTACAGCAGAAGGAATCGCAATCAACAAAGTTGTAAATGTAAATACAGACCCTAAGAATGGATTCATACCCGAGATAAACATGTGATGACCCCAAACAATTGTTGATAAGAAAGCGATTGCCAAAATTGACATAATCATCGCTCTATAACCAAAAATTGGTTTACGAGAGTTAGTCGCAATAACTTCAGATGTGATACCTAAAGCTGGTAATAATACAATATAAACTTCAGGATGTCCTAAGAACCAAAATAAGTGCTCAAACAAAACTGGAGAACCACCTTGATAATGTAAAACTTCACCTGCAATATAAATATCAGATAAGAAAAATGATGTTCCAAAACTTCTGTCAAAAATCAACAATAAAGCAGCTGACAATAAAACTGGAAAAGAAACTATACCAATAATTGCAGTTACAAAGAATGCCCAAATAGTAAGTGGCAATCTAGTCATTGACATCCCTTTAGTTCTAAGATTGATTACAGTAACAACATAATTTAAAGATCCCATCAAAGAAGAAGCAATAAATATAGCCATAGAGATCAACCAAAGTGTCATACCCATTCCAGATCCAGGAATTGCCTGTGGAAGAGCACTTAAAGGTGGATAAATAGTCCAACCAGCTGAAGCGGGACCAGCTTCTACAAATAATGAACTTATCATGATTACACTTGATAAAAAGAATAACCAATATGAAATCATATTCATAAAACCTGATGCCATATCTCGAGCACCAATTTGCAGCGGTATTAATAAGTTACTAAAAGTACCGCTTAATCCTGCGGTAAGAACAAAGAAAACCATTATCGTTCCGTGAATAGTAACCAAAGCTAAATAAATATCATTAGCCATAACTCCATTTGGAGCAAATTTATCACCAAGTAATATATTAAATATTTTGAAAGATTGCTCTGGCCAAGCCAATTGCATTCTAAAAAGCATAGACATACCCACACCAATTATTCCCATAATAATACCTGTTATCAAGTATTGTTTGGCAATCATTTTGTGATCGATACTAAAAATATATTTAGTAATAAAAGTGTCTTTATGGTGATGTTCGTGTTCGTGATCGTGTCCGTGATCGTGACCTTCTGCTGACATATGTGTATACTTTAAATTTTTCTTAATAATTATTTCATAGCTATTTTAACAATAGCTGCGGTGTCTTTCGTACCAGTGGAATCTTTTCCAGTCTCTCCTTCTACTGGAGCAGGAATTTTTGAAACTTTTACTTCTTGTACTAAAGTTGTTTTATCGCTTAACCATTTTTTATACTCTTCAGGAGTATCAACTATAATTTTCATTTGCATGTTATAATGTGAAGCCCCACAAATTTTGTTACATAATAACAAATAATCAAAAGCATAGGGATCCAAACCTGTTTCTCCATTAGCTACTAACTCAATACTTTTCTTAGATCTAATATTATTTATATTAGCTACCTTTTCAATCATAAAAGGTAAATCTCTATATTCCGCAGTAGTGTATATTGGAGTAAAAGCGAATTCAGTAACCATCCCCGGAACACAATTCATTTGAGCTCTAAAATAAGGCATATAAGCTGAGTGCAAAACATCTTGAGAACGCATTTTAAAATGTATCTTTTTTCCTTTAGGTATATGCAATTCTGAAACAACAATATCATCTTGAGAATAAGGATCTCCTAAGTCTACACCAAGAGTATTAACACCCTCAATATACCTAACGTTAGCTTTACCCAAAACATTATCATTTCCTGCATATCGTGCAGTCCATTTAAATTGTTGTGCATATAATTCAATTACAACAGTATCATCCTCATCATCAATAAACATGATATTAGTCCAAGCATAAAGACCATAAAGAATTAGACCTGCAAGAACTACTGCCGGAATAACACTCCAAATAGCTTCTAATTTATTATTATCAGCAAAGTATAAAGCTTTTTGATCTTTTTTACCTCTGTATTTAAAGGCAAAATAATGCAACAAAACTTGAGTGATTGCCTGAACAATAAAGATCAAAACCCAAGTAATATTCATAAGACTGTCTACAAGACCACCATGCTCAGAAGCTGGCGTATGAAGTACAAGAGGCCCCCATTTAAACAATCCATAGATTGTGAAAATGTAAATAAAAGCTAAAAAACCGAACATTAAATAACCCTGTACATTATTATCATTATCCGTAGCTACTTGAGAACTATCTGGATTTGATCCTACTTGAGTTAGGTCGAATATTTTAGTCAATTGCCATAAAGCAACAGCTAATAAAACTAAAACTATAATTACCAACAAACTTGTCATCTGTTTTTTTCTTTAAATATTAATAATGGAAATGTTTACTTTCTTCTATATATGGATTTCTTTTTGGTAACAGCGGAGTTTTAGTTAATGCTGTAAAAACAACATAAATAAATAATCCAAGGAAGAAAAGAACAGATGCGATTTCAGAAACACCAATAAACCATCTATCCCCTACCGTTCCTGGCATAATCATATTAAAGAAATCAATGTAATGTCCTAATAAGATTACTATACCTGCCATAACTAAAATCCAAGTTATTCTTTTGAAGTCAGTGTTAACTAAAATCAATATTGGAAATAGGAAGTTCATAACTACCGCACCAAAAAATGGAAGATTGTATAATTGTATTCTTGTTACAAAATAAGTTATCTCTTCAGGAATATTAGCATACCAAATCAACATGAATTGTGAAAACCATAAGTAAGTCCAGAATACACTAATACCAAACATAAATTTAGCTAAATCATGAATATGACTTGTATTCACATGCTCTAAGTATCCTCTAGATTTCAAGTATAACGTTACCATGGTAATCATCGTAATTCCACTTACAAAGAAACTAGCAAAAACATACCATCCAAATAAAGTACTAGACCAGTGTGGATCGATAGACATAATCCAATCCCATGACATAATAGATTCAGTTACGATAAAGAAAACTAAAAAGCCTGCTGAGATATTAAAATTCTTTTTGTAAGAAAGATTATCAGATGCTTCGTCTTGTTCTAAACAATTTTTAGCAGAAAAATAACGGTATAAATTCCAACCTGCTAGGAAAATCGCAGCTCTTACGATCCAAAAAGGAAAATTAAGATATCCAGATTTATTAGCAATTATTTTATCATGAGCTACGACTTCAGGATCTAACCAAATAAATAAACTATTTGAAGGAAAAATGTGTAATCCACAAATGATAAGAAATACAAAAAATATAACTGAACCAACAGGCAAATATGCCGTTATACCTTGCATAACTCTAAACAAAACTGGAGACCAACCTGCTTGAGCAACTTGTTGTATTGCATAAAAAGCTAAAGTTCCCATAGCAATAAGCATAAAGAAAATACAAGCAACATATAATGAAGCCCAAGGCTTATTTTGCAATTGCTTTAAAACATGGGTTAAATGCTCTTTATGTTCCGCCTCTTCTTTAACTTCGTTAGTCTTACTAACTTCATCATGAGCTTCAGTAGTTGCAGTTGCAACTTCATGCTTTGCTTCACCATGACCTTCATGAGTTTCACCAGCAAGTAGTTTTTCAACTTCTTGAATATCTTTTGGTGCAGTTAAAAAACCATATCCTATTCCTAAAAGGCCAACAGCCATTAAGACAAAAGAAAATGTTTTTAATTTACTTGAAAATGTATACATATCTATTACCATCAGTTTGTTCAACAATTATAATTTAGCTTTCAGTTTTAAAACATAAGATGCCACTAACCAACGTTCGTGTTGATCCAACTGGTTAGCATAAGAACCCATTGAATTTAAACCGTAAGTTTGAACATGAAAAACACTACCTTCGGTTATCACCCTATCCTTATAACTTGGTACACCAAGGAATTTTCCTTGTGTAACTAATTTACCTTTACCATCCCCTGCATTACCGTGGCAAATACCACAATAAATTTCAAATAATTCTTTAGATTTCTCTTCATCTTTAACCGATATAGAATCGAGTGGTGATTTTAAATTTAATTTAGATAAATCATAACCTGCAGTTGAATTTTCATATTCATAAGGCTCAAACCCTCTATTTACCGTTCCTACAGGAGGAAGTTGACCTTCTTTACCGTTTTTGAATGCACTTGACTCTTCGTAAGTTTCATAACTTACAGGCTCATACATATTAGGCATGTATTGATAATTAGGTTTCGAATTATTATGGCAAGACGAAACTAAAATAGTAATACAAATTACAAATGTTATTTTATATAGACTTTTCATATCAACAATTAATTCTTTACAATTACTTTAACTTCTACTGCTCCTGTACTTTCAAAAAAGGAAATTAATTCACTTTCATTATCATTTACAGCAACTTCCATCAAAAAGTGGTCATCTGTTGTTCTCACATCTGGATTCTCCGCTTGTTTGAAAGGCCATAATTTACTTCTCATATAAAAGGTAATAACCATTAAGTGAGCCGCAAAGAAAACTGTTTCTTCAAACATAATTGGAACAAAAGAAGGCATGTTTTGAATATAACTAAAACTTGGTTTACCACCAATATCCTGAGGCCAATCCTGAATCATAATGTAATTCATCATCCATGTTCCGAAAGACAAACCAATTAAACCGTAAATGAAAGCACAAATTGCTAATCTTGTTGGAGCCAGCCCCATCGCTTTATCCAAACCGTGAACAGGAAATGGAGAAAAAACTTCTTCAATATGATAATGAGCTGCTCTGGTTTTTTTAACCGCATCCATCAAAATATCATCGTCATTATAAATGGCGTATATTACTTTATTACTCATGATGTAAATCTTTATTTGCTTCTCTTGCTCTTTTGTAATTATCTCCAGTTCCTTTTAATATTGTTTTTACTTCCGCTTGTGCTATAACAGGGAATGTTCTAGAATATAACAAAAACAACACGAAGAAGAAACCTATAGTTCCAATAAAAATTCCAATATCAACAAAAGTAGGGGAGAACATTGTCCAAGAAGACGGTAAATAATCTCTGTGCAACGAAGTTACAATGATTACAAATCTTTCGAACCACATTCCAATGTTTACTACAATTGAAATAATAAAAGAAAACATAATGCTTGTTCTTAATTTTTTAAACCACATGAATTGCGGAGAGAAAACATTACAAGTCATCATTGACCAATATGCCCACCAGTAAGGCCCAGTTGCTCTGTTTAAGAACGCATATTGCTCATATTCTACACCTGAATACCAAGCTATAAAAAGCTCCGTGATATAGGCAACACCAACAATAGAACCCGTAATCATGATTACGATGTTCATTAATTCTATGTGTTGAATAGTAATGTAAGCTTCAAGGTTAGAAACTTTTCTCATGATAATAAGCAAGGTATTTACCATGGCAAATCCTGAGAAAACAGCTCCAGCAACAAAGTAAGGAGGAAAAATTGTAGTATGCCAACCTGGAATTACCGAGGTAGCAAAATCCATTGATACAATGGTATGTACAGAAAGTACTAAAGGAGTTGCCAAACCTGCAAGAACCAAAGAAACTTCTTCGAAACGTTGCCAGTCTTTTGCTCTACCACTCCATCCAAAACTCAATATAGAATAAACACGTTTGTTAAAAGGTGTTATTGCTCTATCACGCAACATCGCAAAATCAGGTAATAAACCAGTCCACCAGAAAACTAATGAAACAGAAAGATACGTAGATATTGCAAAAACATCCCAAAGCAAAGGAGAGTTGAAATTTACCCACAAGGAACCAAATTGATTCGGAATTGGTAAAACCCAATACGCTAACCATGGACGCCCCATGTGTATGATTGGAAATAAACCTGCCTGAATTACAGAAAAAATGGTCATTGCCTCCGCAGAACGGTTAATTGCCATTCTCCATCTTTGACGGAAAAGCAATAATACGGCTGAAATTAATGTTCCTGCGTGACCGATACCTACCCACCAAACGAAGTTAGTGATATCCCAAGCCCAACCTACAGTTTTATTTAATCCCCATGTTCCAATACCTGTAGATACAGTGTAAATGATACAACACATTCCCCAAAGAAATGCGGTTAATGCAATTGAAAACACAATCCACCAATGTTTATTTGCTTTACCTTCTACAGGTGCAGCTACATCTACAGTTACATCGTGATAAGATTTATCACCTATAACTAAGGGTTTTCTAATGGTTGCTTCGTAGTGAGACGACATAATCCTTTATATTGATTCTTAATTAATTATTTTTTGTACTAGGTATTTCTAACTTTAACATGATAAATCACATTTGGTTTTGTTCCAACATGCTCTAACAAATGATACATTCTTTCGTCTTCAGCCAATTTAGTAACTTTAGATTCTTTATCATTTACATCTCCAAAAATCATTGCTCCAGTAGAACAAGCATTAGAACAAGCCGTTTGAAATTCTCCATCAACGATTACTCTTCCCTCTCTTTTTGCATTTAAAATTGTAGCTTGTGTCATTTGAATACACATAGAACATTTTTCCATAACTCCACGAGAACGAACATTTACGTCTGGGTTTAATACCATACGTCCTAAATCGTCATTCATATGATAATCGAATTCACTGTTTTTGTTATACAAGAACCAGTTAAAACGACGCACTTTATAAGGACAGTTGTTTGCACAGTAACGAGTACCAACACATCTGTTATAAGCCATTTGATTTTGACCCTGACGACCATGAGATGTTGCGGCAACTGGACAAACAGTTTCACAAGGCGCATGATTACAGTGTTGACACATTACCGGTTGGAAAGAAACTTGAGGATTATCTCCTGCTTTTTCCATTTCATTAAATGTAGACAATGAACTTGACAAACCAGCAATATTTTCTTTTCTTTCATTATCGCCTGCAAATGTACTTTCAGAAGAATAATATCTGTCAATACGCAACCAGTGCATATCTCTACTTCTTCTAATCTCCGCTTTACCAACAACTGGAACGTTGTTTTCAGCATGACAAGCAATAACACAAGCACCACAACCAGTACAAGCATTCAAATCGATAGAAAGATTGAAGTGATGTCCAGTAGAACGATCAAATGAATCCCATAAATCTACTTTTGTAGCTTCAACTTCTTTGTGATCCAAAGACACCATCGGTTCTTCATTCCAGAACTCAGCACCTTTAGTATTGAAAATTTCCAAAGAGGTTTCTTTAATAATATCCCCTCTTCCCATCAAGGTTTTTTGACCTTGAACACAAGCAAATTCGTGTTCTCCGTCAGCTTTAACCAATGTTACCGATTGAACATTATTAAAACCTTTATATAATGGGTAAGCATTTAAACCTACCTGCATTTCTTCTTTCAAAGCCGCTTTACGACCATAACCTAAAGCTAAACCAATAGTTCCAACAGCTTGACCTGGCTGAACTATTACTGGTACATTTTGTAATTTCAAACCATCAGTTGTTGTGATTGTAGCATAACTACCATTCAAACCACCATTAGCTACAATTTCATTAGATAAGCCATATTTCTTAGCATCAGCATTCGAAACAGTAAGATAATTATCCCAAGAAACTCTTGTCATTGGATCTGGCAATTCTTGCAACCAAGGGTTGTTCGCTTGTTGACCATCTCCCAATCCAGTTTTTGTATATAAAACCAATTCAAATCCTTCTGAAGCTTTTGATTGAGCCAAAGCATTTGCAGCAGCACTATAATCAGCCGAAGATGCAGAAGAAGCTGGAATAGCTCCAACAAAAACACCATCATGCAACACTTTATTCCAAGTAGAACCTGAAACAATTCCTGAAGCATTCCCTTTTAAATAATCGTAAAAAGTTCCACCAACACCATTCAAAGACAATAAAACGTCTTGAAATTGCTTCGTATCAAATAATGGACGAATAGTTGGCTGGGTAACGCTATAGGTACCTTTTGTCAAACTTAAATCTCCCCATGACTCTAAATAATGTGGAGCCGGAGCAGCGATTGTAGTAAGCAAAGCAGTCTCATCTTCTTTTAAAGAAAACGCAACTGAAGTTTTAACTTTCTTCAAACCTTCAACAAATGATTTACTATCCGCTAAAGTGTAAACAGGATTAACACCACTCATAATCAAAGTATGAATACTTCCCGCTTTCATTTCTTTAACTAATTGAGTAACTTTTTCGTTTGATCCTTTTCTTATTTGTCTTGTTCCTGAAGTATTAAAAGCTTCGCTTGCCAATACTTGATTGATAGCCAAAACTAATAATTGAGCATTTTTATCTTGAATACCTGAAACTAAAACTCCTTTTGAACCAGCAGCTTTTAATTGCTGAGCAGCTTTATTAACTTCAGATTTAAATTTATCATCTAAACTAACTGCTACAGAAGAACCAGTTATTACATTATATATGTGAACTAACGCTTGCTTTTGATTTGCAGTAGACATCGCCAAACGTCTATCAGCAGCAGCACCAGATAAAGTCATATTAGATTCTAGTTGAAAATGACGAGACATTTTTCCGTTCTTCGGAATTCTGCCTTGAGCATAACCTGAATCATAACTTCCACCTTGCCAATCACCAAGAAAATCTGCACCTACAGACACTATAAGAGAAGCTTTTGAGAAATCGTAATCAACTAAAGCTCTTTCACCATAAACAGCTTCAAAAGCATCTAAAGCTTCCGATGAAGACACAGCGTCATAAACTACATGTTTAGCATTTGGATTTTTACCAATAAATTCAGCAATTAATTTTTCAGTTGATGGACTTGCCAATGTATTTGTTAAAAGAACAATTTGACCGCCTTTTGCATTTGCATCAACTAAACTTGACTTAATTTTAGCATCAACAGCAGACCATGTTGAATTTTTACCATCAATTTTTGGTTCTTTCAAACGCATACTGTCATATAATGACAATATAGACGCATGAATTCTAGCATTAGCAGAAAATTTTGCCCCAGCAATAGTATTATTATCTATTTTAATAGGACGCCCTTCACGTGTTTTTACCAAAAGATTCGCAAAATCGAAACCATCAAAAACTGAGGTCGCATAATAATCTGCTACTCCAGGAATGATTTGTTCTGGCTGAAGCACATAAGGTATCGATTTATTCACAGGACCTTCGCAAGCTGCAAGCGTAGCAGCCGCTGTACTAAACCCAACGTACTTTAAAAAATCGCGACGTGTTGTTGACGAAGATGACAAAGCATCACTATTTCCTAAAAATTCATCAGTAGGAATTTCTTCAACAAATTCGTTATTTCTAAGCGCCTCAACAATAGAACTATTTTCGTCTAGCTCTTCAACACTTTTCCAGTATTTTTTGTTTGATGACATATATAAATATTAAAATCTTAATAATTTGATTAATAATGGCATTTACCACATTCTAAACCGCCCATTTGCGCTGCAGTCAATTTGTCTACACCGTATTTCTTAGAAAGCTCTTCATGAATTTTTGTGTAATAATCATTGCCTTCCATTTTTACTTCGGTTTTTCTATGGCAATTAATACACCAACCCATAGTCAACGGAGCAAATTGTTTTTGAATCTCATAAGTCTGAACAGGACCGTGACAAGTTTGACATTCAATACCAGCTACCGTAACGTGCTGTGAGTGATTAAAGTAAACAAAATCAGGAAGATTGTGTATGCGAACCCATTTAACCGGCTGAGTTTTTCCAGTATATTTTTGAGTTGCTTGATCCCAACCAACAGCAGTATATAATTTTTGGATTTCTCCGTCATAGAATGCCTTAGAGTGATCTGGAGTCGCAGTAGTATCAGAGACTTCAGAAATGTTTTTATGGCAATTCATACACACATTCAAAGATGGTATCCCAGCATTCTTGCTTACTCTAGCCGATGAGTGACAATATTTACAACTAATTCCATTACTACCTGCATGTATTCTATGAGAATAATGAATTGGCTGAATTGGTTCGTAATTTTGATCCACACCTATTTGCATTAAGAAACCATACACAAAATAAGCACCAGACAACAATAAAAATATAGACGTGACTAATACTAAAAATTGATTTCTAGCAAAGGCTTTCCAAATTGGAGTGGTTGGTGTTTTTGGAGCTACTTCAATTCCATTAGCTTTAGCTACCTTAGTCAGAACATTGTTTACCAAAAACAACATTACAACCAACATAACCATAACTAAAGCTAGAGCGCCAAGTATAACATTATTAGAAACACTACTATCATTACCACTAGAACCCGGTACCGAAGCAGTACCCACAACAACCGGAGCTTCCGCCTTTGGCTCTGAAGTATAAGCTATAATATTATCAATATCGGCTTCCGACAATTGAGGAAAGGCCGTCATTACTGATTTATTGTTTTCTTCATAAACTTTTACAGCAACTGCATCACCTGATTTAATCATGTCAGAACTGTTATGAACCCACTTGTAAATCCAAGCCATGTCATGTTTTGCAGAAATACCCCTTAGCATAGGACCAGTTGCTTTCGCATCTAGCTTATGACATGCAGCGCAATTCGCATTAAAAAGCTCTTTTCCTTTTGCAGCATCACCACCTTGGGTCGCAACAACCATAACAGGCGTTGCAGCAGGAGCGACTGCAGGAACTGCAGTTTGCGCAAATGAATTTAGGGAGAAAATCAACATTAGCCCTAAGCCAAGATATAATTTCCTTGAGATCGAATTATGGTTACCCACCTTTTTCATATTATAAATGATTATCTACTAAAATTGGTACGGTTTTTTCTATTAATGTTTTTAGAAAAAAACAGTACATTTTTTAAAACTTGGACAAAAATACGACTTAAGAACTATTCTCAAAACCATAAAATAGTCTTAAATTCAATTTATATTAATTCTAAATAATATTTATTATTTCGTTTCATTCTATAAATAGTACTTTTGCACAAAAACTATCACATTATGAGAATTTTAACACCCCCAAAAGCCTTTTTTTACGCCATCACATTATCCCTTACCTCAAATTATATTAACGCTCAAGATCGAAATATCACGGTAATCCAAGACCCTAAATTCGAACAATTGTTAAATGAGAAAAGAAAAACAAACATTTTAAACGCTGCAAACGATTGGTATAAAATTCAAATTTTTAGTGGCGACAGTGAAAAAGCAAAAAACATATTAAATGAATTTAAACAAGATTTCAGTACCTTAGACGGCACAATTGTATTCAATACACCAAATTATAAAGTTTGGGTAGGAAATTTTAAAACTCGCTTTGAAGCCGAACGAAATCTAATTGACATTAGAAAAAAATACAAAAATGTACTCTTGATAAAACCAAATAAATAAAAGTTAACGCTATTTAAATTTATAATTTATGGCAATAATTACTTTTTCAAATAAGAAAGCTTCTCATTATGGTTTTTCTATTTTATCATATTGTAAATTCTCATTGTTGTGGGCAAGATTTACAAAACGCCTTTAGTTTATATTACTACCCAATTCTGACTAGACAATTACACCCTGCATTGATTTTTTTTTTAAAAGGAACATTTTTATATAAAAAATGACACTCGTACCGATGGCTTTAAATACTATAAAATATTTTTTTTTCATTGACTTCTTACATCTAAAGAATTAGAATTGCGTGTAAATTATTAACAAAAGCCACATATCGGAATCCAATAAATCTTTTTATTTTTTTCTCATTAGAAATTAACTAAATGATTATTCCTAAAAAATAGGCACTCCAAAAATAAGAGCATAAGAGATAAGGGCAAATAACAAAACTTATAATTAAAACAATTTTTGAATTCTTACAAATTTGTTCTGTTTAATTTATCTTTAATGTAATCTCGATTCACACAGTCCTCTTGAAAGTTGGTTTCTCTCTGGCGATCATTTTCAAATACTACTTACTTTATTACAATAAAACAAAGCGTTTGCAACGCGGCTTCTATAAATAGATCTACATAAAGATTTACTCAATGTTGTATTTTTTCTAAAGTGTCTAATATTATCGGATAAAACTCATCTTGCCATAACTTGTAGCGCTACCTGATTTTTGCGTTTTTATGCTTTATAAATCTTACTAGCCATTTTTTCCAAATGGGGAGGCACGCCCAAATTGAAATCAAACAACTCTCATTACTCCCGAACAAAGAATCATAAATACATAAAACAAAAAAAATCCCGACGAGTCGGGATTTTATATCAAAAGCTAATATATTAAATACTATTTCAATTTCTTTTTGATAGCTACTTCATGGTACGATTCAATAACATCCCTTTCTTCGATATCATTGTATCCTTTCACTTGAATACCACAATCGTATCCTTTAGCAACGTCTCTTACATCATCTTTAAATCGTTTCAAAGCTAATAACTCTCCAGTAAAGACAACAACACCATCTCTGATGATTCTCATTTTGGCGTTTTTAACAATTTTACCGTCCATAACCATACTTCCAGCAATAGAACCAACTTTAGAAATTTTGAATATCTCTCTAATTTCAGCAGTACCCAAAATTTCTTCTTTCATTTCCGGAGCAAGCATTCCTTCCATCGCATCTTTCAAGTCATCGATAGCGGCGTAGATAATAGAATAGTAACGGATATCAATTTCTTCTTTGTCTGCCAATTGTCTTGCATTTCCAGCAGGACGAACATTAAATCCGATAATGATTGCATCAGAAGCTGAAGCCAACATAACGTCAGTTTCTGTAATTGCTCCAACACCTTTGTGTATGATATTAATTTGAATTTCTTCAGTAGATAATTTAGAGAACGAATCTGACAAGGCTTCAACAGAACCATCAACATCTCCTTTAAGGATAATGTTCAATTCTTTAAATTGACCCAATGCAATTCTACGACCAATTTCATCTAATGTAATGTGTCTTTGTGTACGTACTGATTGTTCACGCATTAACTGAGAACGTTTAGATGCTATTTGTTTTGCTTCTTTTTCATCTTCAAAAATGTTAAACTTATCACCAGCAGTTGCCGCACCATCTAACCCAAGAACTGAAACCGGGGTCGAAGGACCTGCAACAGTAACTATATTTCCACGTTCATCATGCATGGCTTTAATCTTACCATGATGCTTCCCAGCTAACATATAATCACCTATTTTAAGTGTTCCGTGTTGTACTAATATAGTAGAAACATAACCTTTTCCTTTATCTAAGAAAGCTTCAACAACGGTTCCTTGAGCTGCTTTATTTGGATTAGATTTTAAATCCAATAATTCAGCTTCTAATAACACCTTTTCTAATAAATCTTTAACTCCCAATCCTGTTTTGGCAGAAATATCATGAGATTGGATTTTTCCACCCCAATCTTCAACAAGTAAATTCATACCTGCTAATTTTTCTTTAATTTTTTCAGGATTAGCATTTGGTTTATCCACCTTATTGATAGCAAAAATAATTGGCACACCTGCTGCTTGAGCATGGCTTATTGCTTCTTTTGTTTGCGGCATAATGTCATCATCAGCTGCGATTACAATAATAGCGATATCCGTAACCTGAGCTCCACGAGCACGCATCGCCGTAAAAGCTTCGTGTCCTGGCGTATCTAAAAATGCGATTTTTTGACCATTATCTAATGTTACTCCGTAGGCACCGATATGTTGTGTAATTCCACCTGACTCCCCAGCAATGACATTTTCTTTACGAATATAATCCAGTAACGATGTTTTACCGTGATCGACGTGACCCATTACAGTAACGATAGGTGCTCTGAAAACTAAATCTTCTTCTTTATCAGCAACTACTTGAATCGCTTCTTCGATATCAACAGTAATAAATTCAACTTCATAACCAAACTCATCGGCTACAATTGTCAATGTTTCTGCATCAAGACGTTGATTCATGGTAACCATGATTCCAAGTGACATACAAGTACCAATAACTTTAGTAATTGGCACATCCATCATAATGGCAATTTCACCTACAGTAACAAATTCAGTAACTTTAATAGTTTTACTTCCTTCATCAATAGCTCTTTGCTCATCATCAGATTTCTGACGGTGTGTATCTCTTTTATCTCTTCTATATTTTGCAGCTTTAGATTTACCACCTTTTCCTTGTAGTTTTTCTAAAGTCTCTCTAATTTGATTTTTAACTTCCTCTTCCGTAGGCTCCACTTTTGCAACAATTGCAGGTCTGTTTCCTTTTACAAAACCAGGCCTGGCACTTCTATTTGCATTGAATCCACCACCACCGCCAGTATTTGGGGTAATTTTATTTGGATTTGGAGCTCCGGGAACTGCAGGTGGTCTAGGAGCACCCGGCTTTGGAGCAATTCTCTTGCGTTTATTTTTATTGGCATTATTAGCTCCTACAGCTCCAGGCGTACCCGGTTTGTTTGGAGTAATTTTAGGCTCTTCCTTTTTCTTCTTAGGTTTATTAAATTGAGATAAATCAATTATTTGACCTGTCAAAGTTGTCCCTGATAATTTTTGATATTGAGTCGTTATAGTCTCATCAACAGGTGCTTCTTCAATTGCAACAACTTTTATTGGTTCAGCAACAACCTGTTTTAGGGGTTCTTTCTTAACTTCTTTTATTCCAATAACAGGTTTAACTTCTTTTTTATCTGAAACAGATTTATCCTGTGAAAGTTCTTTTTGAACTGGCTCTTTTTGAACTGGCTCTTTTTGAACAGCTTCAACAACAGCAGGTTTTTCAACCGGAGCTGGAGCTTTAACTACAGGAGCCTCGATTTTTTCAACAACCTTAGCAGGAACAGGTACAACTGTTGGTCTTTTAGGATTGAGATCAATTTTCCCAACCTGAACCGGACCCGTCACAACAGCTCTCGCTTTTATAACTTCTTGTTGTTTTAGTCGTTCTTCATCTTGCTTACGCTTGTCTTCGATTTCTTTTTCTCTCTCCACACGTAAAGCTTCTTTTTCTTTTCTTTTCTCTTCCCCTACTTCTTTTGAAGCCTCTTTATTCCCTTTGTCACCAGCAAACTGACCGCACAAGACATTGTATACATCATCAGAAATTTTTGTGTTTGGATTAGCTTCAATAGCAATCCCTTTATCTTTTAGATAATCCACAGCTCTTTCTAAAGAAATATTCAATTCCCTTAAAACTTTGTTTATTCTAATAATTCTCTCTTCAGACATAAAACCTTTTTATTATTATCTTTTTTGTTATTCCTCACTTCACTTCTAACTCGATACCTACCGAGCAAGAATTAATTGTAAAGTGGCATGTTTATCGTTGAAGACACATTGACTAACTGTCAAATTCTTCTTTCAATATTCTCATTACATCTAGAATCGTTTCCTCTTCTAGGTCAGTTCTTCTTACTAAATCTTCTACATCTTGTTTTAAAATACTTTTTGCAGTATCTAAACCAATTTTCGCAAATTCCTCAATAACCCAGTCTTCAATTTCATCTGAAAACTCAGTCAATTCAACATCATCCTCATCAGCAGTTGCACCTGCAACATCACCTTCTCGGATAACATCTAATTCATAACCAGTTAACAAACCCGCTAATTTAATATTGTGTCCACCACGACCAATTGCCTTAGAAACTTCTTCCAGTTTCAAGAAAACCTCTGCTCTTTTAGTATCTTCATTAATTTTAATCGAAGAAACTTTAGCAGGGCTTAATGCTCTGGTAATAAACAATTGAATGTTACTAGTATAATTGATTACGTCAATATTTTCATTTCCTAATTCACGAACAATTCCATGAATACGAGAACCTTTCATACCAACACAAGCTCCAACTGGATCAATTCTATCATCATAAGAATCTACGGCTACTTTTGCCTTTTCACCTGGAATTCTTACTACTTTTTTCACCATAATTAACCCGTCAAATACTTCCGGAATTTCTTGCTCAAATAACTTTTCCAAAAACTTCTCAGAAGTTCTAGACATAATAATTTGAGGCTTATTCCCTTTCAATTCAACGCTTTCTATTATTCCTCTCACATTATCTCCCTTGCGGAAAAAATCAGAAGGTATTTGTTTTTCTTTTGGTAAAATTATTTCATTCCCTTCATCATCAACTAAAATCACAACCCTAGGACGCACATGATGTACTTCGGCAGTGTAAATATCTCCAATTAAATCTTTAAATTGTTTATAAAGATTTGTATTATCATGCTCATGAATTTTAGAAATTAAGTTTTGGCGCAAGGCCAAAATAGCTCTTCTTCCTAAATCAATTAATTTTACTTCTTCAGAAACTTCTTCACCAATTTCAAAATCGGCTTCAATTTTTCTTGCTTCTGTCAAAGTAATTTCTTCATTTTCAAAATCCAAATCCTCGTCAGCAACGATTACTCTTCTTCTCCAAATTTCCATATCTCCTTTGTCAGGATTTATAATAATATCGAAATTATCATCTGAACCGTATTTTTTCTTTAATGCATTTCTAAATACATCTTCCAAAATTGCCATAAGCGTTACACGATCAATAAGTTTATCATCTTTAAACTCTGAGAATGAATCGATCAATGCTAAATTTTCCATGCGAATTCTTTAATTAAAATGTTACTGTAACAATTGCTTCTTTTATACCTGCGTAAGGCAGTTTTAGTTCCTTTTGAACTGTCTCTTTTCCTTTTCCTATCTTTTTAGGCTCCCTTGCTTTCCACGACAAAATTACAAAATCATCATTAGCTTCCACTAATTCTGCTTCAATTATTTCTGTCCCAGTCTTCACAATCAATGTGCGCCCTACATTTTTTTTGTATTGCCTCACTAATTTTAATGGCGACCCAACCCCTACAGATGCTACTTCTAAAGAGTAATCTTGTTCCTCGCGATCCAAGTTACTATCTATAAAACGACTCACATCGATGCAATCCTGAAGCGCTACTCCGCTATCACCATCCAAATGCACAATCACCTTAAAAGCATCAGTGATAGTAAAGTCTATCAAAAAAACTGAAGGCTTTTCTAAAAGGCATTCTGTCACTAACGTATGTACTTTTTCTTTAAATGTCATATTTTTATAAAAAGAGGGGACATTTAGTCCCCTCATTATCTAGATTTTAATAAATAACGGTGCAAATATAGTGTTTTTTTTATTAATTAAAATAATCGACTGCTGTTAAAATATTTCTTATCTTTAATCGAGCATTAAAATACCTGTTTTTACATAATTTAAACTTTTAATTATGAAACGAATTTTAGTACCAACCGATTTTTCAGAACATGCTGAAGACGCATTAAAAGTAGCCGCACAAATTGCCAAAAAAAATAATTGCGAAATACTTTTACTTCATATGCTGGAGTTACCAAGCCAAATGAGCGATGCCATTTCTGGAGGAAGTGGAATTCCAGAAGTAATGTTATTTATAAAAAAAGCTAACGAAACGTTCCAAAAAATCAAAGAACGCCCCTATTTAAATGGAATTTCAGTCACCGAAACAGTCCATTTTGAAAGAGCTTCCAACGGAATTTTAGCTTTTAGCAAAAAAAATAAAATTGATTTAATCGTCATGGGCTCACATGGATCATCTGGAATTGAAGAATTACTCATTGGCTCTAATACTGAAAAAGTAGTACGCCTTTCTGATATCCCAGTTTTAGTCATCAAAAAAGATGTCGGCAAATTTGAAGGTAAAAACTTCGTTTTCGCATCAGATTTTTCGAATGAAATAAAAAAACCATTCAAAAAAATGATTGAATTTACTAAAATCTTTGATGCAAATCTATTTTTAGTAATGATTTGCACACCCAATAGTTTCAAAACTACCTTAACCGGTGAAAAATTAATGCATGAATTTATTGCTAATTTTGATATTCAAAACTACTCCTTACATATTTTTAATGATGCCAATGTAGAAAACGGAATACTCAATTTCTCAAATACAATTAATGCTGATTTAATCGGCCTCTGCACACATGGCAGAACCGGATTAGCCCATTTTTTTAACGGAAGTATCAGTGAGAACATAGTAAGCCACGTTGTCAAACCAGTCATTACTTTTAAAATTTAATTTTTAGTTCCCAAAATCAACCTTCATTAAACCCCTTCACCATCTAAGCATTTATATATAATCCAAAAAAGACTTTCGGGAAATTTTTCAATAAAAAAAGCCTCTCAAAAAATTGAGAGGCTTTACGTTGGTCTACAAGGACTCGAACCTTGAACGACTGCACCAAAAACAGTTGTGTTACCATTACACCATAGACCAGAATTGCTTTGCTACTGCTTAGCGAGTGCAAATTTAGAACAAATTTTAATTTGCACAAATTTTTTATCGCTTTTTATTGAAAATAATTTTCGATTAGGTTACTAACAGTAGGTAAAATTTTCAAAAGCACTAGAAACCAAACCATTAGTTTTCTGAATTTGTTTTTTAGAAAATTTTGTTAATGCCTGTATCGTTACATAAAAAAACATTTTCTTTGCAACACAAAATTTAACTACAATTTAGCACTGAAATATGGCAACATTCAATTTCAATAAATGGAATACGATTATAGGTTGGTTTACATTTGGAATCGCATTAGTAACATACACACTCACCGTTGAACCCACAATGAGTTTCTGGGATTGTGGAGAATATATTGCCACAGCTGCTAAATTAGAAGTAGGGCATCCGCCTGGAGCACCTTTATTCCAGATGATTGGCGCCTTTTTTGCCATGTTTGCTTCAGATGATAAACATATTGCTTTAATGGTTAATATGATGTCAGTTTTCTCCAGTGCCTTTACTATATTATTTATGTATTGGTCCTCCACAATGATCCTAAAAAAACTAATTTCTCGATTTTCTAAAAATGATAAAAACAATGATATAGCTGTTTTAGGTAGTGGTTTTGTAGGTGCTTTAGCGTATACTTTTTCCGATAGTTTTTGGTTCAATGCCGTAGAAGCTGAAGTTTACGCGATGGCTTCTTTATTGATTGCGTTGTTATTTTGGTTAGGTTTACGTTGGGAACAAGACATGGAAACCCCCAGAGGAAATAAATGGTTATTGATTATTTCGCTAGTTGTCGGACTTTCGTTTGGAGTTCATTTCATGGCTTTATTAACAATCCCAGCAATTGGTTTTCTCTATTTTTTCAAACATCATAAAGTTGTCACCGTCAAAAATTTCATCATTGCAAATGTTGTTGTTATTGCCGTTCTACTTTTTATATTCAAATTATTGCTGCCATTAACGATGGCTTTCTTTGCAAATACAGAGGTTTTCATGGTCAATAAAATAGGGATGCCATTTAATTCAGGAAGTATTTTTGTTGGACTCCTATTCATTGCGTTCTTTTACTTTGGTTTAAAATACACGAAACAAAAAGGTTTAGTATTCTACAACACTATAATCCTTTGTATCTTGTTTATTTTAATTGGCTTCTCCACTTGGATGATGTTGCCCATTAGAGCAAATGCAAATACCGTAATTAACGAAAACAAACCTTCGGATGCAGCTGAAGTTCTTGCTTATTATAACAGAGAACAATATGGCGTCAATCCTTTGTTTTATGGCTCTCAATATACTGAAACCTTTGCTGGTTTAGACAAGGACCATCCTTATTTAGACAAAGCTCCAAACTACGAAAGAGATTATAAAACCGATAAATACGTTATCACAAATAATTTTAAAAATGCCGAACAAAATAGCGATGATAATCAAAAAACTATTTTGCCTAGAATGTGGAGTACTGAGCACGTAGAGAATTACATGAATTTCTCAAACCCTCCAGAGTTTAGAATCAATCCCGATTATCCTTATGAGGATGATTTAGCAAAATATGGTATTGATCCAAGCAAGTTAACTGAAGAGGAGTACAACAAAGCCATCGCGCAATTGAAAAATGAAGTCGAAAAAACAGTCCATGAATTTAGACAATCGTATGCTCAAAAACAAATTGACAATGGAGGTTACGTTTCTTTCTTAAAAAGCTATGGAGATTACCTAATCATAGAAAAACCAACTACTGTTGACAATTTCAGTTTCATGTTCGAATATCAATTTGGCTACATGTATTGGAGGTATTTGATGTGGAATTTTGTTGGGCGTCAAAGTGATGTTCAAGGAAGATATGATAATTTAGACGGAAATTGGATTAGCGGAATACAATTTATTGACAATCTCCATTTAGGTTCACAAGATAATTTACCGTCGGATGTATTGAATAATAAAGGCCGAAATGTATATTTCTTTTTACCTTTCATTCTTGGCCTTATTGGTTTAATGTACCATGCCAATAAAGACTTAAAGAGCTTTTATGTCTTGCTAGCGCTATTTTTATTCACCGGAATAGCATTGAAAATTTACCTGAATGAAAGACCATTTGAACCCCGAGAAAGAGATTATGCTTTAGTGGGCTCTTTCTATGTATTTGCAATCTGGATAGGATTTGGCGTGTATGCTTTATATGAAAGTCTCCAGAAATATCTGGCTCCAAAAATAGCCGGCCCAATAATTATAGTAACCAGTTTACTGGCCGCTCCAGTGTTGATGGCATCTCAAAACTGGGATGATCATGATCGTTCAAATAGATATACTGCCGTTGCAATGGCAAAAGCATACCTTACTTCTTGTGATCCTAATGCCATATTATTTACTATTGGTGATAATGACACTTTCCCACTCTGGTATGCTCAGGAAATTGAAAAAGTAAGAACCGATGTGAAAATTGTTAACACTAGCCTTTTCATGACCGATTGGTATATCGATCAAATGAAAACTAAAACATACGAATCAGATCCGTTACCTATTTCATTTATACATGATGAATATGTGGGAGACAAACTGGATTATGTGGCTCATATCCCAAAAGTAGAAAGCAGATGGGAATTAAAAGATTTTATCAGTTTTATTAAAAACCCAAAATCTACTGTGGAGATGCAAAATGGACAAACCATTCATTTTTATCCAACAAATAAACTTAGAATTCCTGTTGACAAAAATGTTATCATCAAAAACAAAGTTGTTTCTGCTAAATATAATGACTCTATTGTTCCTTACATAGACATCGATATCAAAGGAAATGCATTGTACAAGAATAGATTAATGATGCTCGATATTGTAGCTAATAACAACTGGAAAAGACCTATTTACTTTAGCGGTGGTGCGTTTGACAATGAAGATTATTTGTGGATGAAAGACTATCTTCAATTAGACGGAATGGTTTATAAACTAGTTCCTTTAAAAACTAAAATGGGGAAAGATGACAACCAAATGGAAATGGGACAGATTGATGCTGATAAAATGTACGCTAACGTTATGAAGTGGGATTGGGGAAATAGTGAAAGTCAAACCATTTATCATGATCCTGAAACTCGAAAAAATAGTATTACATACAGAATGAATCTTGCCCGATTAATGACCCAGTTAATTGCTGAAGGAAAGAAAGACAAGGCTAAAAACATTATTGATTTAGCCATGACAAAAATGCCTTTGGATAAATTTGGCTATTATTCCCTGGTTGAACCATTTGCTACAGGGTATTATGCTATTGGAGAAAAAGCAAAAGCTCAGGAACTCCTTGAAAAATTAATGACTAAATACAAAGAAAATTTAAATTATTACATTAATCTCAATGCAGTAGATCAAACTGGTATTGCAGTAGATATAATAACTGACATTGAACGCTACAGAGGCTTACTTCATGTAATGAAAGAAAGTGGAGATCCTGGTTTTTTCAAAAAAAATAAAGTGATTTTTAATACGTATATTAAAATGTTCGAGCGTTTTGGTCGCGAAAAAGAGTAAATTTAATTAAAGAATTTGACAATAGACACCATAGCGATATTGAAAAATGTCGCTATTTTTTTTTACTTTTAAATAAAAAACAAATGGATTTTTATTGGATAAAAACAAATCTGATTATAAAAAAAATATTTTCAAATTATACTTGGGATATTCCCAATTCTGAAAACAAAGTGTACCTCACCTTTGATGACGGACCTATTCCGGAAATAACAGAATGGGTTTTGGAACAATTAAAAAAACACGATGTAGATGCTACTTTTTTTTGCATCGGAGATAATATTGCTAAACATCCCGAAATATTAAAAAAAATAATGAGCGCAGGACATGCGATTGGTAATCACACCTTCAATCATCTGAACGGCTGGAAAACTACAACTGGAGCTTATTTAGAAAATTTCAAACGATGTGAAGAAATCATTCAGCAATCTGGTATCAACTTAAAATCTAAACTTTTCCGACCACCTTATGGAAAAATAAAAACAGCTCAAGCAAAAAAAATACAAAAATTAGGCTACAAAATAATAATGTGGGATGTATTAAGCGCAGATTTTGATCAAAACCTTTCTAAGGAAAATTGTTTAGAAAACGTACTTTCGACTGTAGAATCAGGAAGTGTAATTGTTTTTCATGACAGTATAAAAGCATTCAAAAACTTAGAATATGTACTTCCAAGAACTTTAGCTTATCTAAAAGAAAACAACTTTATTTGTGATATTATAGAATAAAAACAACGCTTTTACTACAATTGTTCTTGAACAATGCTAATAATAGTATTAGCATCTAACTCTCCGGATTGTCTCCAGATCATTAAACCCTCTTTGTAAATCATTAGAGTAGGAAGACCTTTTATTCGAAGTGCTTCAGCTAGTTCCTGATTTTTATCAACATCTATCTTTATTACTTTTGCTTTATCACCAAGAGCAGCTGCAACATCTCTAATAACAGGATGCATTAAAACTGAAGATTCGTTCCAATCCGTGTAAAAGTCTATCAACACAGGTATTTGTGTGTTTATAAGTTCTCCAAATTTTGACATAAAAGCAAGAATTTAATTTTCTAAATTTACTAAAAAAAGATAATTATTATACAAATGTAACATTTTAAACGAATTAAGCCACATCCTTGCCTTTTTTTAGTTCGATGACTGTAATTTCAGGCATTATCCCTACTCTTCCCGGATAGGCATGAAAGCCAAATCCTCTATTTACATATACATACCGACCTACATTTTCATATAAACCAGCCCACTGTTTATAGACGTATTGTGCTAAACTCCATTTGAAATAACCTGGAATTTCTATCCCAAATTGCATTCCGTGAGTGTGTCCGGATAAGGTAAGGTGAAAATTCTTCTCGTGATGTTGCACTTCATAATCCCAATGGGATGGATCGTGACTCATCAAAATTTTAAAATCCTCTTTCTTAACATGCTGCGACGCTTTGTTAATATCTCCCGCTTTTTTAAAGTTTTGGCCCCAATTCTCTACCCCAATTAATGCGATTTTATCGTTCCCTTTTTCGATAAAAGTATGCTCATTCAACATTAATTTAAACCCAATTTGTCCGTATAGGTTTTTTATATCTTCAAAATTTTTCTCTTTAGCTGCCTCCGTCGGCCATGTTACATATTCACCGTAATCGTGATTCCCTAAAACAGAATATTTACCATACGGGTGTTTTTTTATACGGTTGAAACTTTCTATCCAGGGATACATTTCTTTGGCATCCGTATTAACAATATCCCCGGTAAACAAAATCATATCTGAATTTTGCTCATTTACTAGATCTATTGCATAATTTATTTTTTCTGGATTATCAAAACTTCCGCTATGAACATCCGAAATTTGAGTAATCGTAAAACCATCGAAAGCATCCGGCAAATCAGGAAAAAAGATGCGTTGTTTGATTACTTTATAATTGTATTTCCCTACCGTCACCCCATATATTAAAGACAAGAAAGGAACTGCAGCCAAACCTAATCCAACCTGACTTATAAATTTCCTTCTTGAGGCTAAAAAAGTTAAATTGTCATTATTCTGAATAAAATAATTTACTGATCCCGCTCCAACTCTAAAAATATCTTCCCCGAGTAAAACAAGAGCCAAAACCATTTTTGGAACGTATACTAAAAGCACTAAACCCATCGTAAACATCGTTTGCTTGGTTTGTCCCACAGAACGATCAAATTGCATGAAAGAATAAATAATGAATACAAAGAGTAAGAAACTAATAATCTGGTAAGAGACCAATATCCATTTCCCTTTTATTAAAGTTCGTAATGCTTGAAATGCATAAAGCTCAATAATAAGAAACACAAAACATAACAACAGTATGCGAAGAATCATTTTTTAATATTTTATACAAAATAACAAATTAAGGAAACATGATAGGTTTTTATTAATCAAAATTTAACTAAAATCACACTAAATCTATTTCAACAACTCTTTTCTATAAAAAAACTGATAAATTTCTTTATCAGCTTTTCTCCCTTTAAACCCTTTTTTGCTAACTACCTTTTACCCATTATTTAACAATTTATGAAAGTAAAACAAGCATAATTAATTATTTTTTTGCTTTTGCAACCTCCATTTTAGCAGGTTCTGCTGTTCTAATTTCTACCTTTTTAGCTATCTTTTCTCCTTTTTTAGTAGCTTTAACTTCTTTTGAAGAAGTTGTTTTTGTAATTTGATTTATTTACAGCTCAAATGTAGAACTGCTAAATGAAGATTTAATGAAGATTTAGCCCCTGAGAGAATTTTAACTATTTATTAAGTTTTTCAGTAGTGGGGAAACATAAACGAAATGTCGTTCCTTCATTTAGTTTTGAAACAACTTCTATTATTATATGATGGAAGAGGGCAATACTATCTGCAATGGCAAGGCCTAAACCATTCCCTTCTTCATTCCCTTCAATTCTAGAAAACCTACTGAAAATCTGATTTATCTGATTCTCGTTCATTCCAATTCCGGTATCCGAAACGGACAGAAAATAATTAGAATCCAAAAACCCATCTGTAATTGTGATGCTCCCATTTTTTTTATTGTATTTAATAGCATTAACTATTAAATTATATAAAAGAATATGGATTAGGGTTTTATTGCCAATCAGCTGAAAACTATTTTGAAGATCCATCGTAAGAGTTATTTTTTTTCCTTCCAAACGATCTTCTAAGTCTTCCCGTAAATTATCCAGTAATTCATCTAAATTTATAGTTTCATCAGACTCATATTGATTGTTTTCAATTCTTGAAATAAGCAATAAATTATTGATTACTTTCTTGAGCATGTCCAACGTTTTTAAAGAACTAGCAATTTTATCAATAGCGCTATCGTTTAGGGAATCATTCTGAAGTAAATTTTCAAATTTATTTTTTAATAATGCCATTGGAGTCAAGAGCTCATGAGAAACATTGGCTATAAATTGTTTTTCTTTCTTGAAAAGTTCACTTATTCGGTTCATCATTTGGTTTAAAACCATATCCAATTCCTGAAAATCTGCAGAATGTGAATTGATAGGAGTATGGTCAAAAGTATCTGGTTCGTTCACCCGACGAATTTTAGTATCGATTATTTTATAGAAAGGCTTCAGAAGGTATTCAATATAAAAGGTATCTATAAAAAAAGTAACTAATAGAATACTGATCAGCACGATTAGAACAAAAAATCGAATCGTAAACGTTAATTCTTCAACTTCACTCAAACTACTGCCTATTTCAAGTTGGTAGTATGTTTTCTCATAGAGAAAATGATATTGCAAAATCCTGTAATTATCTTTTTCTCCTTCAATTATTCGAGACTCATTAATAAAAACCATTTTATTTGCTTTGGAATTTAGGGGAATTCTGGATAATTTTAGAAATTCACTATGCAATGTAGAAAAACTCGCATAAGTTTCGGCAGAGTCATTTCTAACAATGAAATCATTGATTTCCTTTTTATCTAAATGTTCAATAAACTTCTGTTTTTTCTCTAACAAACTCTTATTAATATGTTTGTAAACCACTTTTTCAACCAAAACAGGTAACATCATCCACAAAACCAAAATTACAAGTAATCTGGTTATAGCATTAAATATGGTTAATTGGTGTTTTATTTTCATGAATTAATCGTTTATCCTATAGCCAACGCTTCTTACAGTCTCAAACCACGCTATTTCGGCATGTTTCTCTAGTTTCTTACGGAGATTTCGAACATGCACATCAATAAAATTCGAATCAGAATTAACCTCCAGAATGTCGCCCCAAATATGCTCCGTTAATTGTAATCTGGTAATAACACGGTTTTTATTTAGAACCAAATATTGAAAAATATCAAATTCTTTTTTGGTCAATTTAACTGGAATGCTATTAGAGTATACTTTATAATCTTGAAGCTGCAGACTAAAGTCATGAATATCTAAATCATTAACCACAAAACCATGTATTCGCCTAATTATGGCAAATAAACGGGCTCCTAATTCGGTTAAAGCAAAAGGTTTTGTAAGATAATCGTCTGCTCCAAGCTGCAAACCATTAATTCTATCATCGAGTTCACCACGAGCCGTTAGTATTATGACTGCCATTTTAGATTGTACTTTTCGAACTGATTTTAATATCTCAAAACCACTTCCGTCCGGTAGTCCCAAATCCAATAACATAATATCATAATCATTACTGCTAATTTCCTCTAATGCGGTTGAACAGTTTTTAGAAATTTTACAAATATAACCACTCATAGAAAGAAAATCTTTCAACTCAATGGCTAACTCAGGATTGTCTTCAACAATAAGAATATTCATAAAATAATTGTGTAGTTAAAGTATTCAAAGTAACAAATAATGTGATTGTAAATTTTTTAAAGAGCTAAAAATTTAACTAAAAGTTGGTAATAAAAAAGCTGATAAATTTATTTACCAGCTTTTTCAATAATTACCTTTTTGTTCATCTAGCCTATTCATTTTACATTCCTCAGAAGCAAAACAAAAACGTTGCTCATTTTTTTGTTTTAGAAGTTTCCGTTCCCATAACCGCCCCTTTTTTCTCTGCTTTAACTTTTCTGTGTTTTGGATGTTTTTCCATTCTCACTTCTTTGGCTGGAGCTGTTTTTGTTGGAGTTGTTTTAGCACTTACCATAACACTTGTTCCTAACATAATTGCGACTAACATCAGTACTTTTTTCATGTTTTCTAAAATTTAAATTATTCATTTGTTATTTATAGATCAAATGTATACCTACAATATGAAGAAAAAATGAAGATTTGCTTGTGCAGAGAAATTTAACTTATTATTAAGTTTTTAGAATTTTAATTCAATTAGAAAGGCTTCACTTTTAATAAAAAAAGGAAGCCTAAAATTATAAAATAAATATTGGTTTATTTCATAGACAAATTCAACGAATGTACATCCAAATATATTTTTGTGCCTGTATTTATTCTTTTCACATGAACTTCTATTGATTCATTAGAATTCAAAGAAACTGTCCCTGTAACTGGAAAAGATTGCACAAAACCACTATTAGTATCAATATAGGTCTCTGTTTCTGGCAAGGGCACTACGGTAGTACCATTGGTAGAAATTTTAGCTATATAATAAACATAGGTTGCATTTGATCCCCCAGAAACTTCAGCAAATGAAATTGAGGCATTAACTTGAAAAGTTCTTGTTTTTTTACCCGTATAAGTTAATCTCCCACTAACATCCGATTTAACTCTATATAAATTAGAAACCGTTGTAGCATTAGTAATTACTTTATAATCGGTATTTTGAGCAGTAGCGGTTGTTCTTGTTGAAGTAGTGTTGTTGCTGTCATATAAAAATCCTGTTGCAGATGCGTCCCCTTCCGTTGGGACTCCTGCACATCTGACTGCCCATCTATTATCAAAATTATACCCCGTATAGTTTCCAACGGTATATCCTTTTACATATAGACCCGATGTAAGAGTACCTGTAAAAACAGTGGATTCTATTACTGCATCTCCAGTGATTGTTGGGTTACTGGAGACATCAAGACCAACAACTGCTCCGTTGACTTCACTAAATCCACCACTTTTTTCAACTAAACCAAAAGTTCCTTGAAATGTTTCATAGGTTCCAGAATTGTTTCCAAACCAAGCAGCATTACTAAGCAAAACTTTATTGATATCTTTATATACAATTCCATTAGTATTTGCTAGATACTGTACAATACTTACAAAAATTAATGCGAAATTTTCAATCTTACCTATATTGGAAGAGCTCGCGACGATACAATCCCTTAGAACTAAGCTTTGTGTTTGCGTACCAGATGTTATTGATCCTGTCCCAATAACATTAAAAACATTGCCACTCGTTGCTGTCAAAGTTAATATCTTAACTGACCCTCCTGTTGTTCCTGTAAAAAGATCGCCTGACGCCTTAACCAATTTATCTTCACCAGCATCCATACCAACTATGTAAGCATTATTCAATTCAATAGGTAAATCAACATTAATGATGCCATTAATTTCATATAAAGTATTTGCATCAAGAAGATATTTAGTACTACCTCCAGCAGTTTTTTCAGCGGATAGTACCGTAGCTAAAACATCCGTAGATTTAATACGTTTGAATTTTGATCTACCATTACCCCCACTATTGAGTACATTCCATAATGTTAAAGAGGAATTATAGTGATAAAAAGATTTTAAATCTGTGTCATAGACCATTAAACCATCGGCTGGGGATACTATTGCAGCCCGTTGCTCTGTAGTCATTCTAGGTGCCAGCATTCCTTTAGTAGTGGAAGAAACATCTAAAATAGAACTTGCATCTGGAGTAGTAGTCCCAATCCCAACTTGAGAAAAGGCATTTGTAGTTATTAACATGAAAAATAATAGGCAGGCTTGAAATACCTTTTTAACAGAGTATTTTTTCTCCATAATAAACAAATTAAAAAAATTAAACATATAAAGACTCTACTGGAGTGTAAATTCATTGGTAAACCTACAAAAAATGCTGTTTAAATACGTATCTAATCGATAAAATACTTTTTTAACACTATTTCGTATCTATAATCTTACTAATTTAAAATATTATTTACTTATTTATACCAGTCTCGATTTTAAATAAATTTCACTTTTAAACCTTGTTTGATAATTTTAAATTATCAAAAGTGTCTTCTAGATGTGAATTACAAGAAATGTACAAAACAGCCTCTTCTATATCTGTCAAGTTTTGTACTTTTGAAAACTTTATTAAATCACCAGTATGTCACAACAAAAACGCTTGTTCCTTCTCGATGCCTATGCTTTAATCTTTCGTGGATATTATGCTTTTATAAAAAATCCCCGTATCAATTCTAAAGGAATGGACACATCTGCCATTATGGGATTTATGAATTCGCTTATGGATGTGATTAAAAGGGAAAAACCCGATCATTTGGCCGTAGCTTTTGACAATGGCGGGAGTCAACTGAGAAATGAAATATTCCCCGAGTATAAAGCCCATCGTGACGCAACACCCGAAGCTATAAAAATTGCTATTCCATATATACAGGAATTGCTTAAAGCCATGCATATTCCTATCATAGAAGTCAAAGGTTATGAAGCCGATGATCTAATTGGAACCATTGCTAAACAAGCCGAAAAACAGAATTACAAAGTCTTTATGGTTACTCCAGATAAGGATTTTGCACAACTAGTTTCTGAAAATATTTTCATGTACAAACCTGCCCGAATGGGTAATGGAATTGAAATTTGGGGAATCCCGGAAGTATTGGAAAAATTCGAAATCGAAAGACCGGAGCAAGTGATTGATTTTCTTGGAATGATGGGCGATGCTGCTGATAATATTCCAGGATTACCCGGTGTAGGCGAAGTTACCGCTAAGAAATTATTAAAAGAATTTGGAACGATGGAAAACCTTTTGGCAAATACTGACAAGCTAAAAGGAAAAATGAGGGAAAATATTGAAGCGAACAAAGAAAAAGGATTACTATCTAAAACTTTAGCAACTATTTTACTGGACTGCCCCGTTATTTTTGATGAAACCGATTATGAATTATCGACTCCAGATATCGAAAAAACGGATGCACTTTTCAACGAGCTAGAATTCCGAAGGATGGCGAAACAATTTGATGCGATATTTAAAAAAGGCGGAACTGCAACGACGAATAAACCAGTCGATGATGCAAAATTATATAAAAAAACACAACCCAAAAACGAAGAACAATTTGATCTATTTGGGAGTACAATTCCAGATGAAACTTCGGAAGAAACGCGTCATCAATATTACAATTCGTTAGAAAACACCCAACATTCCTATCAGATTATAAAAGGTGATTTAGGACTGAAATTATTATTACAAAATTTACAAAACCAATCTACCGTTTGTTTTGATACTGAAACAACAGGTTTAGATGCTTTGCATGCGGAATTGGTTGGCATCTCATTCTCCTATGAAAAAGGTAAAGGATTCTATGTTCCATTTCCTGAAAATCAAGAAGAAGCACAAACTTTAATCGAAAAATTTATTCCTTTTTTCGAAAATGAACGTATTGAGAAAATTGGACAGAATTTAAAATACGATTTAAAAATTCTTTCTAGTTACAACATTAAAGTAGAAGGAAAATTATTCGACACCATGATTGCACATTATCTGATTAATCCAGATATGCGTCACAATATGGATATTTTAGCGGAAACGTATTTGAAATATTCGCCTAAATCCATCGAAGCTTTAATTGGAAAAAAAGGTAAAAACCAGAAATCAATGCGTGACGTTGAATTGGAAGCAATTAAAGAATATGCAGTTGAGGATGCTGATATCACTTTGCAACTCAAAGAAATATTTACTTTGGAATTAGATAAAACCGGCACCAAGAAACTTTTTGAAGAGATCGAAATTCCATTGGTTAAAGTCTTAGCTGATATGGAAAAGGAGGGAATTCGTGTGGATGTAGATTTCTTGAAATCACTTTCAAAAATACTAGATGATGACATTAAGATTTTGGAAGCGTCTATTTATGAAACTGCGGGCGAGAAATTCAATTTGGCATCTCCAAAACAATTGGGTGAAGTTTTATTCGATAAATTAAAAATTGGAGGAGCCAAACAAAAGAAAACCAAAACCGGTCAATATGCTACAGGCGAGGAAATCTTGAGTTACTTAGCTACTGAAAATCCAATTGTTAAAGACATTCTCGAATGGCGCCAATTCATAAAACTGCAGAACACCTACGTTGACGCCTTGCCAAACCAAGTGGACAAAATCACCAATCGAATACATACCGATTATATGCAAACTGTGGCGGCAACCGGACGTTTGAGTTCCAATAATCCGAACTTACAGAACATTCCGATTCGTACCGAACGTGGCCGACAAATCAGAAAAGCATTTATTGCCAGAGACGAAAATCACACGATCGTTTCAGCCGATTATTCTCAAATAGAATTGCGGATTATTGCGGCATTAAGCGGTGAAGAAAACATGATTAAAGCGTTCCAAAACAAAGAAGACATTCATAAATCAACCGCTTCAAAAGTGTTCAATGTTCCGCTGGAAGAAGTAACTCGTGAACAACGAAGCCATGCAAAAACGGTGAATTTTGGAATTATTTATGGAGTTTCGGCATTTGGATTGAGTAATCAAACCTCACTTTCCCGCTCTGAAAGTGCTGCTTTGATTGAAGCGTATTACAAAACGTATCCCAGACTAAAATCCTATATTCAAGAACAAATTGAATATGCCCGAGAAAATGGGTATGTGCAAACCATTTTAGGCCGTCGCCGCTATTTGAAAGACATCAATTCAGCCAATGCAGTAGTTCGTGGTGCTTCCGAAAGAAATGCGGTAAATGCTCCAATCCAAGGAAGTGCTGCCGATATTATCAAAATTGCGATGATCAATATTCATAGAAAACTAACCGCAGAAAACTGGAAAAGCAAAATGTTATTACAGGTTCATGATGAACTTGTTTTCGATGTCCATAATTCTGAACTTGAAAAAATACAACCTTTGATAAAATACGAGATGGAAAATGCCTTTAAACTCGATGTTCCTTTGGATGTCGATTTAGGAGCGGGAAAAGACTGGCTGGAAGCGCATTAGAATTTATTGTTTTCGAAATCTTATACCCAAACTATTCGTAAAAAAGGACACAAAAAAGCCATTCAAAATTTTGAATGGCTTTTAGATATTTAAACTTATTTAAAGATATTACAATTTTCTTGTTGACTCTCTTTCTTTCAATTTTGTTTTGATTACAACCGTCTCATAAGGCAAATTTTCTTCTTTTGATTCTAATCTATCAATAAGCAATTTAGCAGCGACCTCTCCTATTTCTATACCATGCTGACTTACGGTAGTTAAACTTGGTGACAATCTTCTGGAAGCAAGAATTCCATCAGCAAAACCTATAATAGAAAGTTCTTTTGGAATTTTATAGCCTTTTTTAAGACCAATTTTTAATGCAGCCACAGAATCATTTTCATCTAAAGCAAATATTCCATCAATCTTATTATTATCAAAAACTGCCTTGATTTTGTCTTTCAAATGTGCCTCAGAATCTGTTCGAATAATTAAATTTTCATTTACGGGAATATTGTTTTTTTTCAATGCTTTGAGATACCCATCAGCTCTTAATTTACCGACACTTAAATTATCTACAGAAGAAAACAAAGCTATATTCTTGCACCCTAAATTTATTAAATGTTGTGTCGAATTTAAAGCCGAATCAAAATCATCTACAATTACTTTGTCACATTCTACCCCTTCAGCTATTCGATCAAACATAACTATAGGAGTACCATCATTTATAATTTCTTTGAAATGCTGGTATTCATGAAGTTTTTGTGCTTCTTCAGAAACAGACAAAATAAATCCATCTATTGTTCCGTTACTCAACATTTCAAGGGTATGCGCTTCCTTTTCTAATGATTCATTAGAGATACACATAATAACGTTGTATCCTTTTTCATCTGCAACTTTCTCAATACCGCTAAATACTTTGGCAAAAAAAGAATTCAGAATATTAGGAATAATTACCCCAATAGTTTTTGTCTTTCTGTTTTTAAGATTTAAACCGATAACGTTTGGTTTGTAATTTTTTAATTTTGCGTATTCTTTAATTTTAATTTTTGTTGATTCACTAATTTCAGGACTATCATTAAGTGCTTTTGAAACTGTTGAGACAGAAACATTAAGTTCTTTTGCGATTTGTTTCAATGTAGCTTTAGCTTTCATAAATTTAAAATATTAACAGGAAGAGGCGATTATATGGTAATTATACAAATTATTTTAACAATTCTATAATAATATCTATTAAAATTAAACCAAATTTTCAGTATAAATAACTGTGAATCAATACGTAAGGTGTTAATTTTATTATTATATTTGTGATATTTATTCATCAATCGCAAATATACATATTAAATCTTAATCAGGAAGAATACAACTATTAACCTTTTAAATGTTTAAATTATGAAAATGTAATATTGATTCAAGCAGTAAAAGCCAAAAATCACTCCTTAGCTGCCCGAAAAATTAAGGATTAAGTTTTTATATATAATTAATAAAAAAACTTAAAAATTTTAAACCGAACTCCTCAAAATCGTTTAAACCTACTTAACATATAATTAACTATTAATAATATTTAGATTATGAAAAATGTAGTTTCGATTCAAGAACTAAAACCATCTTTCACAAACAGAAGGAGTTTCCTGAAAATTAGCGGCCTCACATTTGTGGGCACAAGTTTATTATTAGCAGGCTGTAATAATAACGATAATGTGAATGATCCCATTAATCAGTTCCCCGGAGTAAGAAACGGAGTTTTTGATTTAGGTGGCGGAGATTTTGGTGTCTTAACCTATGCCTATGCACTAGAACAATTAGAAGCCGATTTTTACACCAAAGTAGTCAACTCTTCTGGATTCACAACGAATTTCACAGCGCAAGATCAAGCAGTCCTTACCGATTTGTACCATCATGAAGTAATTCATCGAGAATTTTTCAAGACTGCCTTAACAGGAGCCTTACCAGATCCAAGTACTCAGCTCTTGCCGACCTTAGCTTTTGATTATGGGACCTTAAATTTCAGTAATCGAACTCAAGTTCTAGCTACCGCAAAAGCCCTGGAAGATACAGGAGTAGCTGCTTATAACGGTGCGGGGAAATTAATTACAAGTCCAGATTATCTTTTATTAGCAGGAAAAATAGTTTCTGTTGAAGCAAGACATGCTTCGGCTATCCGAAGTTTAATCAATCCAAACTCAAAAGATTTTGCCGGAGACGATGTTGTAAATTTCACAACAGGATTAGACGTAGCAAATAACCCATCCCAAGTACTTCCTGTTGCTGGAGGTTTTATCACAACAAAATTTACTGCTCAGTATTTACCTTAAACTTTTAAATTTAGAAATTATGAACATATTAAAATTTATAGAGTCTTTTGCTAATGAAAGTTTAATGGAAAGTAAAGGCTCCAGAAGAGAAAGTTTTGGACAATTTAGTAAATTAGGAAAAGGTTTAGCTTTAGCAGCGATTCCATTCGGATTAGCATCACTATCAACTTCTGCCTATGCGGCAGATATTTCGCCAACACCAAGTACGCCCATCGGTGCTTTACAGCTTGCCTTAACACTAGAATATCTTGAAAAAGAATTTTATCAGATGGCTTTAGATTCCAGTGTAATTCCATTACTTGAAAATTTAGGACGTGATAGAAAAGTTTTTGAACAGATTTCTCAACACGAGAATAGCCATGTGACTTTTTTAATCGCAGGATTAGGAGGCACAGCAAGTGCAAACTTTGTACCTAAACCCACTTTTGATTTTACCGTTGGCGGTGCTTTTAGTCCCTTTACAGATTACCCAACATTTCTTGCCTTGGCTCAGGCCTTTGAAGATACAGGAGTAAGAGCCTACAAAGGCCAAGCGGGGAATCTAATTTCAACTCCCGACTTACTTAAAGCTGCATTACAGATCCACTCTGTTGAAGCTCGACATGCCTCTGAAGTAAGAAGACTAAGAGGATTAAAGGGGTGGATTACCGGAAATGAAAGAGGAGCTGGAATGCCTTCACAAACTCAAGCTGTGTATGACGGTGAAGAAATTACGGTACAAGCGGGCTATAATACAGCGGCGTTATTTGGTGCAGCAGCAGGATCAGAATCTTTTGACGAACCTCTAACCACAGCTCAAGCTGTAGCTATCGCAAATTTATTCATTGTGTAAAATTAATTTTTACTGATTATTAAAACCATTTGAATTCTAAATTCAGATGGTTTTTTTATATAAGACTTTATTTATCATCATATTAATTAGAATCAACCCTTGGTTTGCCCCTAAATATAGATCTATAAATTCATCGTTAAAATTATCTTTTACAGGTGTTTGTATTTAAAATAATTAATTGTACTTTTGCAACCCCTTTATTGGGGATGGAATGTTTAATTAAAAAAATATTATGGACGCATTAAGCTACAAGACACAATCAGCAAGCAAAGCCACTGTTACAAAAGAGTGGATCGTTGTAGATGCTGATGGTCATAACTTAGGTCGTCTTGCTTCAAAAGTCGCTATGATTTTGAGAGGTAAGTACAAACCAAGTTACACACCACACGTGGACTGCGGAGATAACGTAATCGTTATCAACTCAGAAAAAATTAACCTTACAGGTAACAAAATGGATGAAAAAACATACATCCGTCACACTGGTTACCCTGGAGGTCAAAGAACTTTAACTGCTAAAGTATTGCAATCAAAAAATCCTGCATTACTAGTAGAAAAAGCAATAAAAGGGATGTTACCAAAAAATAAAATTGGTGCTGAACTTTTTAGAAATTTAAATGTTGTTGTAGGATCAGAGCACAAACAAGGCGCTCAAAAACCTAGAACAGTTAACCTTAACGATCTTAAGTAATGGGAGTTATTCACAAAATCGGTAGAAGAAAAACCGCTGTTGCACGTGTATATGTTTCAGAAGGAACAGGAGTAATCACTGTAAACAAAAAAGCATTCGAAACGTACTTCCCAACTGCAACTTTACAGTACAAAGTTTTACAACCTATGTCTATGACAGAAAATGTAAGCAACTTTGACGTAAAAGTTAACGTTTACGGTGGTGGTTCAACTGGTCAAGCAGAAGCTGTAAGAATGGCATTAGCACGTGTTATGTGTGAAGTAAATGCTGAAAACAGAGCTATCTTGAAACCAGAAGGTTTATTGACAAGAGATCCAAGAATGGTTGAACGTAAGAAATTCGGTCAGAAGAAAGCTCGTAAGAGATTCCAATTCTCTAAACGTTAATATTGAACTTGTTTCAGTATCTATTGTTAGATTATTTGAAATTATTAAAGAGATGCTGAAAAAATTTCAGCGTAAATTAAAAAAAACAGTTGTTGTTGCTCTCCTACCGAGGTAGGAAATAGTTTAGCATCTAAATGTATAAAGCCGAGAAATCGCCATTTATGCATTGCTAATCAACAGAACGTAAACTAGAACAAAATGGCAAACAAAGTAGAAGTAAAAGAATTACTAGAAGCAGGTGTTCACTTCGGACACATGACTAGAAAATGGGATCCAAACATGGCTCCTTACATTTATATGGAGCGTAATGGTATTCACATTATCAATCTATATAAAACTGCAGCAAAAATTGAAGAAGCTAATGAAGCTTTGAAAAAAATCGCTGCATCAGGTAGAAAAATATTATTCGTTGCTACCAAAAAACAAGCAAAAGACATCGTTGCTGAAAAAGCAAAAGCTGCAAACATGCCTTACATTACTGAAAGATGGCCTGGTGGAATGCTAACTAACTTCGTAACTATCCGTAAAGCTGTTAAAAAAATGGCTACTATTGATAAAATGAAGAAAGATGGTACATTCATGACTCTTTCTAAAAAAGAGCGTTTACAAGTTGATCGTCTTCGTGCTAAATTAGAGAAAAACTTAGGTTCAATCGCTGACATGTCTAGACTACCAGCTGCATTGTTCGTAGTTGATATCAAAGCGGAACACATTGCAATAAAAGAAGCTCAAAAATTAAACATTCCAGTTTTCGCAATGGTGGATACCAATTCTGACCCAAGAGAGGTTGAATTTGTAATCCCATCTAACGATGATGCTTCTAAATCAATTGATAAAATTTTATCTTTAGTTACGGCTGCAATTGTTGAAGGACTTTCTGATAGAGGTTCTGACAAAGAAGGCGAAGCTACTGCTGAAGTTGTTGCTCCTGCTGCCACTGAAGTTGTTGCTCCTGCTGCTGAAGCTGTAGAAGTAGCTCCTGCTGTAGAAGCTGCTGCTCCAACTGCAACTGAAGAATAAATAAACATTTAATTCCAAGTTTTAAATTCCTCTCCATAAAAAATTAGAAACCTAAAGTTGATAATTTAATAAAATTGGAAATCGGATTTAACACTTGGAATTTTTTACTTTTAACCTTAAAAAATAATACATATGGCAACAATTACTGCTGCAGACGTAAATAAATTAAGAACAATCACTGGCGCAGGAATGATGGACTGCAAAAAAGCTTTGGTTGAAGCAGACGGAGATTTCGATTTAGCTATCGAAAACTTACGTAAAAAAGGACAAAAAGTAGCTGCTAATCGTTCCGATAGAGAATCTACTGAAGGTGCTGCAATTGCTGTTGTAAATGCTGACAAAACTGCTGGTGTTGTGATCACATTGAACTGTGAGACTGACTTCGTAGGAATGAATGAAAACTTTGTAAAAATGGCTACTGAAATGGCTAATTTGGCATTGAATTTTGACAATAAAGAAGCATTTTTAGCTGCTGACTTCAACGGAGTTACTGTTGCTGATAAATTAATCGAGCAAACTGGAGTTATCGGTGAAAAACTAGAGATAAGAACTTTCGAAAAATTAGAAGGTGCTTTCATTGGGTCTTACATTCACTCTGGAAACAAAATTGCTACTCTAGTTAGTCTATCCGCAAAAATCGAAGGTGCTGATGAAGTATCAAGAAACATTGCTATGCAAGCTGCAGCTATGTCACCTATCGCTTTAGACGAAACTGGTGTTGATGCTGAAACTATCGCTAAAGAAATAGAAATTGCTAAAGATATCCTACGTCAAGAAGGAAAACCAGAAGCAATGTTAGACAATATCGCTAAAGGTAAATTGGCTCGTTTCTTTAAAGATAACACTTTAGTCAACCAAGATTATATTAAAGACAATAAAATGAGCGTTGCTGCTTATGCTAAATCTTTAGATAAAGATCTTATCGTTACCGGTTTCAAAAGAGCTGCGTTAGGATAATTTATTCTGACTTGCTACAGAATCTCTGAATTTATTTTAGATTTCTGAACTCAAATATAAAATCTCATTTTGTTGTAAAAACAAGATGGGATTTTTTTATTATCTAAAAAGAAATTAAAATACTAAATTTGAATATTAATTATTTTTTATGTTTAAAACCAAAAAAGAGTTTGTATTCGTTATCCTCGCGGGTATTTTTATCACTAATGCTGTTGTCGCTGAATTAATTGGTGGAAAATTGATACAAGTTGGTCCTTTCGTTATGAGTATCGGAATTTTGCCATGGCCAGTAGTTTTCCTCACTACCGATTTAATCAATGAATATTTTGGAGAAAAAGGGGTTAAAAAGCTATCCTATATTACCGCTTGTTTAATTGCTTATGCTTTTATCATTCTACTTTTAGCTATACTTGTTCCCTCCGCAAAAGGGATTAGTCCTGTAAATGATTCTCAGTTTTATGCCGTCTTTGGTCAAAGTATGTGGATTATTGCCGGTAGTATTATCGCATTTTTAGTTTCACAATTAATAGATGTAACCGTTTTTTGGTTTTTTAAAAACAGAACAGGAGAACGGAAAATATGGCTGCGAACAACCGGGTCTACAGTTGTTTCACAATTATTCGATTCCTTTATTGTTTTAGGAATTGCATTTTGGTTACCCGGAAAAATCAACTTTGATACTTTTCTGAATTCTGCATTAATTGGTTATACGTTTAAACTGGGAATTGCAGTTTTATTGACACCGCTAATTTATTTGGGACACCATTTAATAAAAAAATATTTATCAGAAGAAACAGAATAATCATGGAAGACAAAATAAGATGTAAATGGTGTATTGGGATTGCTATTTACGAAAAATACCATGATGAAGAATGGGGAGTTCCCGTTTATGACGATCAAAAATTATATGAGTTCTTAATCTTGGAAACTTTTCAGGCGGGATTAAGTTGGATAACCATTTTAAAAAAGAGAGAAAACTTCAAAATAGCCTTTGATGATTTTGACTATAAAAAAGTTGCACTTTATACCGAAGATAAAATCCAGGAATTACTTCAAGATACGGGAATCATTCGCAATCAATTAAAAATCAGATCGGCAGTTTCAAATGCGGTTGCCTTTATGAAAGTACAAGATGAATTTGGCAGTTTTTCCAAATACATTTGGCAATTTACCGGAGGAAAACCAATAAATAACAATCGAAAAACCCTGAAAGAAGTTCCTTCTACTACTCCTCTTTCTGACGCTATCAGTAAAGATTTGAAAAAACGTGGGTTTAAATTTGTAGGTTCTACTGTAGTTTATGCGCATATGCAAGCAACAGGAATGGTCGACGATCATGTGGAAGAGTGCTGGAAAAAACAGTAATTTTTTAAAAATCAATGACAAAACAAGTTTAAAAAGTTTTATTTATTTTTCAAAATTTAAGAATCACCTATTAAATAATATCCTGTTTTTGCTCCACACTTTAGGGGTGTCTGCAATATTGTAGGCTGAGAATTACCCTCTGAACCTGATCTAGTTCATACTAGCGTAGGGAAAAGTAAGATGACTTCCGTGCATATTTATATGTCATTGTAGCCATTCCTAAAGTATAACTGTATACTAAACTCAAAAGGAATGGAGCTTAAAATCAACAATCAAACGAAACAATTTGCAACTGACAGTCTTACTGTTCAGGCACTTCTTGACTTGGAAATTCCCATCAAACAAAATGAAATTGCCGTAGCCATCAACAACACCGTTAATCCAAAATCGAACTGGAATTCCCATCTTATACAAGAAACCGACGATATTCTCATCATCTCTGCCACGCAAGGAGGATAACCATTTTAATTTAAAGATTTATGGATTAAAATATTTATCAAATCCACTCTTAAATCTTTCAATTTTTTAATCCTTAAATCCTTCAATTAAAAAAACATGAATAGCGAAGAAAAGAAATCAAGAACTCCTTTCCCAAACTCTACAAAAATTTACGTAGACGGAACCATTCATCCTATAAAAGTAGCGATGCGTGAAATTGCATTAGCAGACACTAAAATGTCAAATGGCCGAATAGAAAAAAATCCTCCTGTAACCGTTTACGATACTTCCAGTCCATTCACCGACCCAAATATCGAAATTGACATTCGAAAAGGATTACCCCGCATTCGGGAACAATGGATTCTGGATCGTAATGATGTGTAAGAACTGACTGAAATCTCTTCTGAATATGAAAAAAAACGTCTGAACGACGAAAAATTGAACGAATTGCGTTTTGAATATTTGCATAAACCCATGCGTGCCAAAAAAGGAGCCAACGTTTCCCAATTGTATTATGCAAAACAGGGAATCATCACTCCCGAAATGGAATACATTGCCATTCTGAGAGCAAATGGCAAAATAATTCAAATGTATGCTCCTTTGTATTTAAGTAACGAATGCCAAAACATTTGCACGTATTGTGGCTTTAGTTTAGACAACAAAATCAAACGAAAAACACTTACGGAAAATGAAATTACGCAAGAAATTGAGGTCTTAAAAAAAGCGGGATTTGATCATGTTTTGCTTGTTACTGGCGAAGCCAATCACACTGTAAATATTCATTATTTTCTAAAGGCAATTGCACAAATAAAAAATGATTTTTCAACCATTTCAGCCGAAGTACAACCCTTGTCAAAAGAAGAATATGAACAATTACATGACGCCGGTGTCTATTCGATTTTAGTATATCAGGAAACCTATCATCGTGAAGTTTATAAACAGTACCATACCAAAGGGAAGAAATCCAATTTTGATTTTCGTTTAGAAACACCAGATCGAGTGGGAACTGCGGGCATTCACAAAATTGGATTGGGTGTTTTATTAGGATTGGAAGATTGGCGTAAGGACAGTTTTTTTAATGCCTTACATTTGGATTATTTACAAAAAACCTATTCGAAAACTAAATATGCGGTTTCATTCCCTAGATTGCGACCGGCTGAAGGAGTCATTGAGCCAAACTTTATCATGGATGATGCCGATTTGACCCAGCTCATTTGTGCCTATCGCTTGTGGAATAAAGACTTAGAAATCTCACTGTCAACCCGTGAGAACGAAAAATTCCGTGATAATATTATTCCTATTGGCATTACCAGTATGAGTGCCGGTTCTAAAACTAATCCTGGTGGATATGTGGTTGATCCACAATCATTAGAGCAATTTGAGATCAGTGATGAGCGTTCCGCTGCCGAAATTGCAAAAATTATTTCCAGCAAAGGATACCAGCCTGTTTGGAAAGATTGGGACAGAAGTTATGATTGCAGATTTTAGAATAATGATTTTAGATTTCAGATGTAGGAGACCCACTAAAATTAACAATCTTGTACGTATCAACACCAAATCTGAATTTAAAAATCGTTAATCTTCATTCAAAAATTTCACAACTTTAATTACATTATCCCGAAAGGGGAAAAGAAATATTTTCATTTCCTTCTAAAATTAAATGAGTACCATTCAAGATTTTTTACGTTATAACCGTCAGATGATGCTGCTGGAAATAGGCGATTCGGGGCAAGAACAACTAAAAAAAGCTAAAGTTTTAGTGATTGGCGCAGGCGGATTGGGTTGTCCTATTTTACAATATATGGCAACCGCCGGAGTGGGGACTATTAGAATAGTTGATTTTGACAAAATCGAATTGCACAACTTGCACCGTCAAATTTTATACACGGAGCAACAAGTTGGCAAATCAAAAGCACTTACGGCAAAATCGGTTTTAGAAACTTTAAACCCATTAATTCATGTTATTGCTTTTGAAGAAAAACTGACCGTTGAAAACGCCGCACAAATTATCATGGATTTTGATGTAATTGTTGATGGTTGTGATAATTTTGAAACCCGTTATCTGGTAAATAACACCTGCGTAACATTGTGAAAATCATTGATTTACAGTAGTATTTAAAATTTGAAGGACAAATGGCTGTTTTTAACCATAATGGAAATAAAAATCTTCGGGATTTATTCCCGGAATCACCCAATCCTAAAGATGTTCCCAATTGCAACTTTAATGGCGTAATGGGTACTCTCCTGGGAATTATAGGAACCATGATGGCCCACGAAACGTTGAAACTAATAATGGATTTACCAACATTAGAAAATGAATTGGTACTTTATAATACTTTGGATTGGAGTTTTACAAAGTTGACTTTTTAGGAGAAGTTTTCAGTCGCAGTTGGCAGTAAAATAAGTCACAGCAGCAATTTTATATAGATATACGGTGTCATTTCTGTTATCGATAATAAGTAGTCTACAGCCTGAAAACTGAACACTATTTACCCAATATTTTCATAAATTCATTTCTCTCAATTTCCCTGCAGCCCAAGCTTTCCAGATGCGGATTATAAACCTGACAATCCAATAATTTATAATTGGCTGCTTTTAATTGGCTTACCAAAGCAATGAAAGCCACTTTTGAAGCATTAGAAACTGTAGAAAACATACTTTCACCACAGAAAACATCACCTAAATCGATACCATACAAACCACCGACTAAAACATCGTCTTGCCAAACCTCAACAGATTTTGCTATGCCTAATTCGTTCAATTTGCAATAGGCTTCAATCATATCATTGGTAATCCAAGTCCCATTTTGACCACTGCGTTTTATGTTTTGGCAATTCGAAATGACATCTCTAAAATTCTGGTTGAAAGTAACTTTAAAAATATTCCGATTAAGAATAGTACGCATACTTTTTGAAACAATCAACTCATCCAGAAACAACACCATTCTGGGATTTGGTGACCACCATGTAATGGGTTCTCCATATTCAAACCATGGGAAAATTCCACTTTTGTAAGCAAGTTGCAAACGTTCAGCAGACAAATCTCCTCCAAGAGCAAGAATACCCGTAGCATTAGTCTGGGAAACTGGAGGAAAGAATAGTGCTGCAGTTAAATAATACATTCTTTATTAAAAAATAAACCCGACAGCTATTATAACTGTCGGGTTGTTAACTATTATGAATCTAAAATCATATGATTAAAATGGCAAATCGTCTGCTTCTTCTTCGTTTAAATTTGTAGCTGGAGCAAATGCTTCAGCAGCTGGCATTGGAGGCATTTGCGCATTAGGCGTATCAGCCGCTACTCTTTCTACTCTCCATCCTTGAATTGCATTGAAATATTTAGTCACCCCTTGTGGATCTACCCATTCGCGACCTCTTAAATTGATAGAAACTTTTACCGCTTCACCTACTTTAAAACTATTCAATAAATCACATTTATCTTGTACAAATTCCACTAAAATATGTTGTGGATATTGTTCTTCCGTTGTTACTACAAGCTCTCTTTTTAAGAAACTACCGTTTCCTACATTTTTAGCATCCCCAAGCATTTTAATTTTTCCTGTAACTTCCATCTTCGTTATTTTTTATTGTTATTTACGTTATTTTTTTGCTAAAAGCACTTTCCAAGCAGACAAAACATCATTGTCATCCAAATATTTTTTCGCCTCCAAGTGTACTTTTTGCTGATCATCAGCGCTTAAAACTCCTTTTACAGCAAAATTATTTTTTACAAATATACTAACTTCTTCTAATGTAGGCAAGGTTTCAATATTACCTAATATTCCCAAATCATTACCATCAAAAACGGGACTTTCTTTTATAAAATCCGGAATAGCATCCACCCCAATTCCTAAAGTTGCAAGTGGTTTCGGCACTTCAAAAAGCCCTTGATTTGATCTGGAATACCAGTTTCCGCCTAATCTTGAAACCAAATCTATTTTATACTGGTCAATTGCTCCGTTATCGTCTAAAACTGCTTCATTAATATGAATTCTCACTACTTCACAAAGTATTAAATTTCCTGCTCCTCCTTTACTCCCCAAAGGAATAATCTGAGTGACTTTACATTCAAATTGCACTGGAGATTCTTTTACTCTAAAGGGTTTTACAATATCCGAAGGAATAGGCGTCAAACCCGATTTTATAAATTCATTTACACCAGCGGCATACTCCGTACTTGCAAGAGATGTTTGTTGGACCATATCATAATTCACCACATTAATTACTACTTCACCTGTTGCTTCGGCATTGATCAAAGTGTGTTTAATCGAATTATCACGAACTCGTCTTGCAGGCGAAAATATTAGGATCGGCGGATTGGCGCTGAACACATTAAAAAAACTAAAAGGCGACAAATTAGGAATTCCATTGGCACCAATTGTACTCGCAAAAGCGATAGGCCTTGGTCCTACTGAACTTTGTAAATAGCCTTGCAACTTTGCCGTCTCAATACTTTTAGGATCAATACTAATCATGCTTTTTTCTTTGTATATAAATACGTTTCTTAGACCACAAAAGTAAGTAAATGGTTTTAAATTTAAAAAAACGATTACCAATTTAAGAACAAATAATTTGAATAGTTTTACCAAAATAATTCTTTGATAAAAAATAAAATAATAATGCTGCTATTTCGTTATATTTATACTTCAAATTTTAATTTATGCAATTTTCAGAAAGAAAAAATACAACCCGTTGGATTATTATTTTCGCTTCTTTTTTTATAATTTCATTAATTCTTTGGAACACGTATACGTTTTTTCAAATCTTCAAAAATGAAGAACGTTTAAAAATGAATCTTTGGGCAAAAGCACAAAAGACCCTTATCAATGCTGATGAAAATACCGACGTAGAGCTTCCGCTTCAGATTTTTAGTAACAATACCTCAATTCCCATAATACTTACTGAAAATGACAGAATCATAAACACGGTAAATGTTGATGATGCCATTGTAAAAAACAAACCCAAAGCTAATGCCTTTTTACACGATTTAAAAAACGAAAATGAGCCCATTGTAATTGAATATGTCCCAGGAAAATTTCAAAAACTATATTATGGTAATTCCGCATTATTGAACAAACTAAAATATTATCCAATTGCTTTGTTGCTCATTATAGTACTATTTGGTGGCTTAGTTTATAATTTCTATCGAAGTACCAAAATGGCTACACAAAACAAACTCTGGGCAGGAATGGCGAAAGAAACCGCGCACCAAATAGGAACACCACTTTCTTCATTAATTGGCTGGGTAGAACTCTTGAAAGCCGAAAACATAGATGAAAGTACTACTTTCGAAATTGAAAAAGACATTGAACGCTTACAGACTATAACAGATCGTTTTTCGAAAATAGGTTCGGAACCAAAATTAGAAAACAAAGATATTATAGAAGAAACACTTCAATCGTATGATTATTTGCAATCTCGATTTTCGAAACAAATTGAATTTTCATTTAAAGCACCAAAAACACCTATCATCGTTTCGCTTAATCCTACTTTGCACAGTTGGACTATAGAGAATTTAGTAAAGAACGCTATCGATGCTATGAAAGGAAGAGGGAAATTAGCTTTAGAAATTGAGCAAGAAGGCAATACTGTTAACATAAAAATCATAGATTCCGGAGGTGGAATCCAGAAAAAACAATTCAAAACTATATTCGAACCTGGTTTTACTACTAAAAAGCGAGGTTGGGGTTTAGGACTTTCTTTAACCAAAAGAATTGTGGAAGAATACCACAAGGGAACCATAAAAGTCTTAAATTCCGAAATAGGAAAAGGAACAACTATGCAAGTCAGTTTTAAAAAAAGCAATTTAGTTTAGCGGAGCTCAAAGCCAAGAAACGGTACTAAACATCGTTTTTCTGACGCTATTTGACTTACTCAAATATTCTTGTACAAATGACTCATGTTCTTTTGCTTGTGCCAAAACAGCATTGATCGATTTTTTTAACGAAGTCAAACTAGAGGAATTTCCAGTTCCAACCGAACCAATTGTGTAAACAGCATCTTGACATTTTACTAATTTTTCAATTGGAGCTTGAATCATGCTGCTAATTTCATTGTCAGACATGCTGGGCTTAAACTTATTATTTCTATAATGGACAAAGTCGTTTAATAAGACAACGGCCTCGTTGTAATTGTTGACTATTGAATTCAATTTTTCAATATTGGAGTTTTGTCGTAAATAGGTTATCTCTTTCTTTTTCCCCTCTAGGCGTTCTAAAATCATGGCATTTTTAACTCCATTTTTTTCTATCCTTGCTGCAGACTCAAATAATTTATCGATTTCTGACAAAGTATTGTATTTGGCAATTTCGTTCTCAAAATTGAAATATTTCTTCGATTTATTGATTTGGGTAGTTCCTTCATAAAACTCATTATTGGTAACCGGATAATTCAGAAACTGCCATAAATAATCAAAAGGAATATGAGAAGAAATCAATTTTGTGGGTTCTGCCTTAAAATAATTCTCATTTAATTTTTTAAAAAAATTTCCATTATTTACATATCCAGAACCCCAAGTAGGGTCAAATAAATACCACTTATTATCAATTTTTGCAGCACACCAAGCATGAGCCAAGTTTGCAACTTTTCCATATTGTTTGGTATAACCTTTTATTATGTATGATTGTATTCCTATTTTATTCGAAATATTATTAAAGACCTCAGCATAATGAATACAAACTCCTTTCCTTGTTTTCAAGGTTTTCGTTATTTGCTCTTGTGGAGTTTCATTGAAGTTTACAGTAAACATCGTAGCAACATCGTAGCTAATATTGGATGCAGTCCAATAAAAAACAGCACGGATTTTATCGGTATCTGTTTTAAAGTTAGCATTTATATACTTGGCAATAGCCTCAGTAGAATTGATGGAACTGGAAGGGATAACAGCCATTTTCTTGTCAATTAAAGCATATCCTGCATTATCCTGACCGAAAGTTAAAACGGATAAAAATAAAGAAAGTATTAAATAAATGTTTTTCATCTTACCAAATAGACTCACAAATTAAAAGGGAATAGATTTTCATCTATTCCCTTTCTAAACTAAAACCGTACCAATTTATTTTATTGGCAAAAAATTATAAATTGGCTTTAATACTTATTGCTAATGCTTCAAATTCTTGTTTTGAAAGCGACACTTTATTTTGGAAACGCATCTCATCCATTTCATTCAAAGGAATAAGATGAACGTGAGCATGAGGAACTTCAAGACCTATAACTGCCATTCCAATTCTTTTACAAGGAACTGTTTTTTCTAATGCTACGGCTATTTTTTTTGAAAACTGCATAAGACCCATATACAACTCATCTTCAATATCAAAAATCTTATCGATTTCTTGCTTAGGGACACAAAGAGTATGTCCTTTTGCATTTGGATTTACATCCAAAAACGCCAAAAAATCATCATCCTCTGCGATTTTATAACACGGGATTTCTCCGTTTATAATTTTAGTAAAAATACTTGACATATTTGATTTATGATATTTGATTATAACATTAAAAAACTAGCTTTTTAAATAACTGCATCTGGGTTTAGTCGCGGGAAATTTCTAAAATTTCGAATTTCAAAACGCCATTAGGAACCGTAATTTCAGCAAATTCCCCTACTGATTTCCCTAGTAAACCTTTACCAATTGGAGAGGTTACAGATATTTTTCCTGTTTTTAAATCCGCTTCACTTTCGGCAACCAATGTGTATTTCATTTCCATTCCATTGGTTTGGTTTTTGATTTTTACATTAGACAAAACTAATACTTTAGAAACATCAAGATGCGTTTCATCAATTAATCGAGCATTTGAATGCACATCTTCCAGTTTTGCAATTCGCATTTCCAACATTCCTTGTGCTTCTTTGGCGGCATCATATTCTGCATTTTCAGACAAATCACCTTTATCTCTTGCCTCAGCTATATCTGCAGATGCTTTAGGACGCATTACACTTTTCAAATAATCCAATTCTTCTCTTAACTTCTTTAATCCTTCCGCGGTGTAATAAGATACTGTGCTCATAATTTCGTCATTTATATAAATAGAAAAAATCCCATCAGGACGGGATTCTTTCCACAAAGATATTATTATTTTTTTTTAGCCTATAAATATATGTTATTCATATATAATTCAAAGTTAAATAAATTAAATTTGTTTCGCTAATTCTTTTACTATATTTTAAAATGAAAAAACACATCCTACTTTTCTTTATTATTTCTTTTTTCTTTAGTTGTAGTAACAATGGTTTTGACAATAAAAATCCATACCTCCCTAATTATAGTTTCACTCAAGATATCAACATGAATCTACCCGCCTATTCTAATCTTCAGTATCCAAGTAATGCTATTTATTATTCTGGCCTGGGAGCCAAAGGGATATTTGTATTCAATACCGGAAGTGGCTATAATGCATTCGATGCCGCTTGCCCCAATCAAGCTTTGAGTAGCTGCTCTACCATGACCCTAAAAGGAATAAACGTAGTATGTCCTTGTGATAATGCAGAATACAGCTTATTTACCGGCCAAAGTACGGGAAAACAATACCTATTAAAGCAATACCGTGTAGAAGTAAACGGAAACGTACTTCGAGTATATAATTAAAAGCATAAAAAAAATCCTGACAAGTAAAACCATCAGGATTTTCGAGTAATATAACTAATACTGATCTAAAACTTCAATGTTAATCCAGCTAAGAAGTTAATTCCTGCTTGTGGATAATAATATGGATAAACATCCCACATATAACCATTGGAAACATATTTCTTGTCTAAAACATTGTTAACCAAACCAGTCAAAATAATTGATTTAAAAACTGATTTTGGTTTAATTTCGTAAGCAACATTCAAATCATTCACAAAATAATCCGCCAACTTTGCAGCCGGTAATTCAATATTGTTCATATATTGTTCTCCAACAAATTTTTGCATCCAAGATACTTGAAAATTTGCTGTTGGTTTGTAAACCAAAATATTCCCAACAATAACTGATGGTGAATAAGCAATATCAGTAGTTCCGTAATGCTCCCCTTCAACAGCTAAATCAATGTTCTTATTGGCACTTAAAGTAAAATTAGGACGAATGATAAATTGTTCCGATACCGCAATTGTAGCATCTACTTCTAGTCCTAAACGGTAGCTTTTTTCACTGTTCGAACGGATTGGGCTTCCTACATCGTCTAATTTTCCAGTTAATATCAATTGGTCTTTATAGGCCATATAATAGACATTCGAATTGAATTGTACTTTATCAGTAAGATATCTCCAACCCAATTCAAAGTCATTCAACTTTTCTGGCTTAGTATTTCCGCCTTCATAATCCGTTCTGTTTGGTTCACGATTCGCTCTTGCATACGAAAAGTACAACTTGTTTTTAGCATTGATATCGAAATTCAATCCTGTCTTAGGATTAAAAAAAATAAAGGTATCATTTACGGAACCGGTTTCATAACTATTCACTTTGTAATGTACATTTCTAAGTTGTAAATCTCCGAATAAGCTTATTTTTTCTGTTATTTGATAATTTGCTTTTGCAAAAACATTTCCATCGGTTTTAACAGCAAAATCATCATAATAATGATCTCCCAATTCACTTTGAGAAGCGAAGCGCGCCCAAATTACTTTCCCAAAATGGTCTCCTTCATATTTGTTATAACCACCACCAAAAATGACGTCCAATTTTTCCGTGGTATAATTGGCCGAAAATGTAGTTCCGTAGAAATCATTATCCAACCATTTTTGACGGATTAAATCAGTTTTATTTATCGTTGCCCCATTAATGACCATTGGAGTCAAACCATAACTTGAAAACTTCGCATCTTCTTTATAATTTTCATAATATCCTTTTCCTTTAGTATAATGAAAAGCTAAGTTCGTACTCCAATTATTGGAAACTTTTTCATTCCAATGCAATTGATAATGATCTTGTTGGTAGTTATCCGTTTCATTATCATAATAACGTATTTGACCGAATTCATCCGTAAAAATTCCGGCCGAATTAAATGTTCTGTCGCTATTCATCGTGTCTCCATCAGTTCCATTCCAAGATTGATATGTTTTTTCTTTTCCTCCAAAAGCCAAAGCTTTAATTAAAGTCGTTTTACCAACATACGTTCCCTGAAGAAAATAAGATTTTAAATCTGATGCCGCTCTGTCAATATACCCATCCGATTTCAACGCAGACAAACGTCCCGCCAATTCAAAATGATCATTAATCAATCCTGTACTGAATTTTACAGTATGCTTTCTAGTATTAAAACTTCCAAAAGAATTAGAAATTTCACCATTACTTACTGCAGCATAACTATCCGTCAACATGTTTAAACTCGCACCAAAAGCACCTGCACCATTTGTCGAAGTTCCTACGCCACGTTGCAATTGCAAACTCTCCACCGAAGAAGCAAAATCGGGCATGTTTACCCAGTAAGTCCCATGACTTTCGGAATCGTTATAAGGAATTCCATTTATTGTGACATTTACTCGTGTTGCATCACTACCACGAACACGAATCCCAGTGTATCCTACTCCATTTCCAGCATCGGAAGTGGTTACAACTGACGGTAAATAATTCATTAAAATAGGAATGTCCTGTCCCAAGTTTCTAAATTTGAGTTCTTTTTTATCTAAATTGCTAAAACTAACCGGAGTTTTTGAAGTAACACGAACTGCCGAAACCAATACTTCATCGAGTTGGTTTACTTTGGTTGTGTCTTTGACTTGTGAAAAGGAATAAATGGATAATAGAGAAAAGATAATCGACAGCAAGAATCTTGAACTTTGCGCCTTTGTGCCTTTCTGGCCAATAAAATAAAATAAAGTGTTCATCCGTAAAAAGATTACGAATAAAAGGGGGAATTATTCTTTTGTTAAATTAAAATGATTGTTTCCTATGACAAATCGGTAGTGTGCACGCTATCTTTTTGTCATTTTTTCCCTTGACAACATTACTTGTCCAGGTTCTTTGGGTATAATCTCAGCTCGTTATTTAGAGCACCCCTTTGAGACGGTGCAAAAGTAGTTTTTTTTGTTCAAAATTTAAAGTTTTAGAAAAAAAAGTAAAAATGACCTAGTCTAAATTAGGTTTTTTCCTGTTTTTTTTAACTTCAGAAATATTCTTTTTATTCTTTATTCGCTTTCTAATAACCGATTTAGGAATTTTAGTTGCTCTTCTTTCTTTAGGAATAATTAATCCATTTTTGATTATTTCCAAAAATCGTTTGATAACAATTTCCTTGTTTTTAAGCTGACTTCGATCTTCATCACAGTTCAAAATTAAAACTAATTCAGTCGTTAATCTTGATGATAATTTAGTTTCCAGCAGCAGTTTCTCCTCTTGGGTTAATGACTGTGACTTTTTCAAATCAAAAGTCAAAACCACTTTAGAAGAAACTTTATTTACATTTTGTCCGCCAGCACCACTACTTCGAACGGCTTTCAACGTTAATTCTGATATGATTTTTTCTTTTTCCAATTTTATTGAGACTGGTGTGCCGATTTTAATAAATCATTTACGCTTTTTACTGGATTAAAGGTAATTAAAGGTACTTGAACAAATATGGTAATCCAATTTGCCATAGCACCATTCCATAAACCAGGCAATTCATATGATTTGATAGTTTTTCCTAATGTGTTTTTCTCTACAATAAATCCACTGTTATGATCCACAAACTTCCTTAGGTCAAACTTCTCTTTTTTATAATTTTTAAGCCCACAAACTAAATCAACAGGATTGAAATGAGTAGCGTTATCAAGGATTTTCTTTTGACTTTCATTTGACAAATCCGCTTGAGAGCTTTCTACAATTTGCAACGAGACTGCGCCTTTTTTATCTTTCACCCAGAATGGTCCTCCACCAGGTTCCCCCTCATTTTTTACCATTCCACAGACTCTGACGGGTTTGTTTAAAAGAACTTTAAGTTCGATAACTTTATTCTCAAAACTAAGTTCGTAAAAATCGTTTGGAGTTCTAATATTTAATTTTTCTTCCAAAAAAAGTAAAATTTCATCAATATATTCTTGTTGAATTTCTTCAGCATCTATTGCGTACAAATACTTAAATAATCGTTGTTGTATTTCTATTAAAATTCCTGCTAATGCTCTTTTATATAAAGCAATTTTTTGAATATTATTTTGAATGACGTTGTCAATATTTTTTATAAAAACAATATCGGCATCCCGGTTATTTAAATTATCTATCAAAGCACCATGACCACCTGGTCTAAAAAATAATCTTCCATTTTCATCCCTAAAGGGCTTGTTTTCAAAATCAACTGCAAGAGTATCTGTATTCTTATTTTGATAGGAATAACTAACTCTTATTGTTGTGCCTGATTGGTTTTCAATTGATTTTTTTACAGTATCAATTATACTATCAAATTGATTTTGATGGACTTCTGAAACCGTAAAATGCAAATGGGCATTGTCATTTGAACTTGAATAATAAGCACATTCATACAAATGTTCTTCTAAAGCCGTTGCTATATGGGTCTTGTATTTATGAAAAGGAAGCACTCCCTTAGGTTTACTTGAAAAATCAAAGAAATCTTTAGCTAAAAGCAACTTTATAAAATAATAGTTTTTATTATCTCTATTAAGCGAATCAAAGTCAGGGAACTCTTCTCTCAACTTTTCATCAATTGCTTCAAAAAATGGAAATTTTTCTAAGCCTACTATAAATATAGACAGTTCCGTATCTTTTTTCCTGTTTATATAAGCGTTAATACTTTCATTTTCAATATCAAACTCATTCAAGAAAGCAATCAAAAATTTAAACATTCTACTTGCTGCTCCCGATGCAGGAACGAATTTTTCTAATTTTAAATTTGTTTTGTTTTTATCAAAAAATATTGCTTTTTCTTGAAAATATTTTTCAGATAATTTTAAAATACCGTTAAACAAAGTTGCGGGTCCAACTAGATTACTCTTTTCTATTCCTTTTCTAAAAAAACTCAATTGTTGTTTGATATTTTCTAATGGAACTCCTTGTTCGTAAACTTGCACAAAATCAGCGGGAGAAAAACCCATTTTCTTAGCCTCTGTCAAGTCATCAATTATTGAAATGGCTTTATTTAATCGTAAATTCTTGTCTCCCGAAAGCGTTATAAATGGCTTTTTATTATCAATTAAAGATTGTTTAAAAACTGCAAATACAGATTCTCTTTTTTCAGGACTATCTCTCAAATCATCTTTTTCCCAAGGAAAATCTATATCAGTCAGGAAAAATAAATCGTATTCATGTTCAAGAGCCGCTTCCCCTAATAGTGGATCACAATAATTATAATACACTTCAGAGAATACCTTTGTCACCATCAAATTTGTATCACAAAAAAGATATTTATTAGCGATTAAAAGACTTTTATTTTCTAATTGGGTTTGACCATATGCTATAGGCAGCATGTCATCAACATCACAAATAAGTTGATTTTTATTCCATTTTTCTTGAAGATAATCTCGTGCGAACTCAGGAACCCATTCCGTATTATAATATTCGGCGAGTTGCTTTGCTAAAGTAGTTTTGCCCGTACTTTCAGGGCCAAAAAGAGCAATTTTTATGATTTCTGTAGTTCCATTTTTGGGGAACTGTTTAAGGTTTTCTTCCATTCTAAATAGCCGTAAACGGCAACAATTGTAAATACTAGATACTGAAAACTTGTAAAAGTAAAACCTTTTATAAAATACAGTGGAATGGAAATTACATCGCCTATAATCCAAAATATCCAATTTTCAATTTTCCTTTTGGCCATAAGCCACATTCCGATAAAGAAAATACCCGTTATAAAGGTATCAACATAAGCATACCAAGTAGTAAATTTATGAAAATAGTGATACACTGAGACCACAAATGCGATCGTAAATATAAAAAGAATTATCGCAATTCGTTTTTCATTACTAGAAATTATTGAAATGGGAAACTCTACTGTTTCTCCTTTTTTTCTTGTCCAATGGTACCAACCATAAATACTCATTATAAAATAATAACCATTGATCATCATATCACCCCATAAAGTCCATTTCCAAAGTAAGTAAACATAAATAAATGTACTCACTAACCCTGTAGGAAAAACCAAAATATTATCTTTTTTAGCATACCAAACACTAAATAGTCCAAAAATTACCGCTACAATTTCCAGAATAATGTCGAATGTTGGGTAATCTCTATATTGAGAAAAAAAATATTCTATCATTAGATCTTTTAAATTATTGATTGAAAAAATTCATGTCATTTTCAAAAGCCGTTCCTATTACCACCAAATCGGCTCCTGCATTGTACGCCTTTTGAATTCCTTGCAAATCTACAATTCCACCTCCAACAACTAATGGGATTTCAATATTTTGAGAAACTTTTTTAATCATTTCGAAAGGAACAGCATGTTTTGCACCGCTTCCAGCTTCAAGATAAATCAATTTACTTCCTAACATTTCTCCTGCTTGTGCGGTTTGAATTACATAATCAATATCATTCCGATCCAGCGGTTTGGTTTTACTAATGCGTCCTACTGCAGTTTCATTTCCACTTTCGATTAAAATATAACCAGTCGAGATTATTTCTAAATCTGTTTGTTTTAAAATTGGAACCGCATTTACCTGATGTTCTATTAAATAATCGGGGTTCCTTCCTGAGATTAGCGACAGAAATAAAATCGCATCAGCTTTATCAGAAATCTGAGATGGATTCCCGGGAAAAAGAATGATTGGTAAATCACAATTTTGTTTAATTTGTACAATTAACTCCTCAAGAATAGTTGTTAGAACAAGGCTTCCGCCAATGAAAATATGGGTGGCTGGTGAATGACTGATTTTTGAAATTAAGATCTCTAAATTCTCCCAAACAATTTTATCAGGATCCAGAAGAATAGCCAACAATTTTTGACTTTCGACTTTAGACTGGATGATTTCGTTATAAATATTTATCATTTTTGGCACGTAGGTAATGGGAATTTTAATTTTACTCGGATTATTTAATTGAATACTAATTTTCAAAGGCATAAACTAAAGTAAAATCCTCTATTTCTTCAAAATAAATATTGAAATCCTTAACCAAATTATTAAAATGAAGTTTAGCTGCCATTTGTTTAACGTTAATCTGAAAATCCTCGACAACTATATGGTCTTTGAAGCTAATTCCTTTTTCGTTTCGGATTTTAAAAATGGCTTCTTTGGCTCCCCAAATTACGGTCAATTTCCGAATGTAATCTTGTTTTTTTTCAGTCTCAAAGCTTGGCGATAAGAATTGAAATTCTGAGTCACAGAATTTATCTGCGATTCGGATGATTTTGTCTCTTTGCAATTCGATGTCGATACCTACGGTTTCATGACTGATAATAATTGCCGAAAAATTATGGGAATGTGTTATCGAAATGTGCTTCTCTCCATGAAGATGCGGTTTGCCGAATTCGTCATAATACAAATCTAAATCGGTGTGGCCTGTTTCCTGTAACAACTTGCGAACACTAAGAAAAGCGCGCTGGTGCATTTCGGATTTCATTCCGTCAAAGCGCATGCGATTGCTATCATTTAAGACGACTTGTTCAAATAATTCTGTAAAGGATTCAGTTACTTTCCAAACGAGAATTTGGGTCGTGGAATTGAAGTTTATGGTTTTGAAAAGCGGCATCGTTTTTTTAGTTTCGTTTTTTAGCCCCGGTAGCAGCGGCATCCTTTTTTCAGGCTTTTTTGCGTGGAAAAAGATATAGCGAATAACGGGAAATAGCTCCAGAAACTGAAACAAGTCCAACTTAATGAAATTATTTAGTTAATGTTCAAAAGATTAGCGAATTAAACAATTCATAAATCTTTTAGAAAACAGTTAAATTCTAAAGTTATTCCGTAAATTTGCAAAAAAATTTTACAATTACAAATATACTATAAATGAGTACTACAACTATGCCTTTTGTGGCTTTCAAAGTTAAAGACATTTCTCTAGCGGCTTGGGGAAGAAAAGAAATTGAACTAGCTGAAGCTGAAATGCCAGGTTTAATGGCCCTTCGTGCGGAATACAAAAACGAACAACCACTTGCTGGCGCTCGTATTGCAGGATGTTTGCACATGACAATCCAAACTGCGGTTTTGATTGAAACGTTAATCGCTCTTGGTGCTGAAGTGACTTGGAGTTCTTGTAACATTTTCTCTACTCAAGATCAAGCTGCTGCTGCGATTGCTGCTGCAGGAATTCAAGTTTATGCTTGGAAAGGTTTAAACGAAGAAGATTTTGACTGGTGTATTGAGCAAACATTATTCTTTGGTGAAGACAGAAAACCATTAAATATGATTCTTGATGACGGTGGAGATTTGACGAATATGGTTATTGACCGTTTCCCGGAATTAGTTGCTGGTATCAAAGGATTATCTGAAGAGACTACAACAGGAGTTCACAGATTGTACGAAAGAGTAAAAGCTGGAACATTGCCAATGCCGGCTATCAACGTAAATGACTCGGTTACTAAATCAAAATTTGATAACAAATACGGTTGTAAAGAATCTGCAGTTGATGCGGTTCGTCGTGCAACTGATATTATGCTTGCTGCAAAAAGAGTAATCGTTTGTGGTTACGGTGACGTAGGTAAAGGAACTGCGGCTTCTTTTAGAGGCGCTGGTTCTATTGTTACTGTTACTGAAATTGACCCAATTTGTGCGCTTCAAGCTGCAATGGATGGTTTTGAAGTAAAGAAATTAGATACTGTTATTGCTACTGCTGATATTATCATTACGACTACTGGAAATAAAGATATCGTTTTGGGTTCTCATTTCGAAAAAATGAAAGACAAAACTATCGTTTGTAACATTGGACATTTTGATAACGAAATTGATATGGCTTGGTTGAACGAAAACCACGGTGCATCAAAAATCGAAATCAAACCACAAGTGGACAAATATACGATTGCTGGAAAAGACATTCTTATCCTTGCCGAAGGCCGTTTGGTAAACCTAGGTTGTGCTACAGGTCACCCAAGTTTTGTAATGAGCAACTCTTTTACTAATCAAACGCTAGCGCAAATAGAATTGTGGAAAAACAGCGCGGCATACAACAATGACGTGTATATGCTACCAAAACACTTAGATGAGAAAGTAGCTATGTTGCACTTGGCAAAATTAGGTGTTGAATTAGAAACATTACGTATTGATCAAGCGGATTATATTGGTGTTCCAGTTGAAGGACCATTCAAACCAGAATATTACAGATACTAGATTACTAATTTTGAAGTAGTGATTTATGAATTCAAATTAAGAACCCTTGCAGCAATGCAGGGTTTTTTTGATTTTTGGACGTAACCTCATTGAACCACTTTTAATAATTCACACCAACTCTACAACACCGACTTATCTCCAGTTTGAAAATGCCATTCTAAATCTAATTAACTATTATTGCTTACAGACAAAAGTTCTGTTAGCCTTACCAATAGAAACGCTGTTTATTATTTACTAATAAATCCGTAACGGAATCATTATAATTTAAGTTTGTGTATATTTGAGTAAATTATTTCTTTTCAGGAAATTAAACCTACTGAAAAACCCTATTCATAAAACCGAAGAAAAGAACAACCTAAACTATAAAACCATGAATACTTATTCTATTATTGCCCAACTTGTAATCGCATTCTCTGTAAGTTATGTTTGGATTTTTCGGTTTGATAACATTGTTAACGAATTTAAACAATACGGCATATCGGATTTGACAAGAAATGTCGTTGGAGCCACCAAAATAGCCTTATCAACCTTGTTAATAACAGGAATTTGGTATCCTGAATTAGTATTTATACCGGCACTCATAATGGCCTTTCTAATGATAAGTGCACAATTTTTTCATTTTAAAGCAAAAAACCCTTGGTCTAAACATTTTCCATCTTTATTCCTTTTGGTATTATCCCTTTTTGTCGCACTATGCGCATCCAAATAATTAAAATATGAATTTTTTAAATGTACTTATTTTCTTTTCGGCAGCCTCCTTTCTCATCTATGGAATCGCATATTTTGTTTCTACAAATATGAAAAATGAATTCAAACGCTTCGGTCTAGAAAAGTTTGGTCCATTAACCGCTATTTTGGAATTGACAGGTGCTCTAGGCTTGTTTATTGGTGTCCAGAACCACACTATTTTAATACTTGCTTCAGGAGGATTAGCTTTATTGATGTTGCTTGGCGTGTGTGTAAGAATAAAGATAAAAGATTCTTTATTGGTTTCCTTACCTGCCTTTTTCTACTTTGTGTTGAATCTCTATATTTTATACAGAACCTTAGAATAAATCAATCAGAAGTTTAATTTTTCATTTGTGATCCGATTGAGTTTATTATAAAACAGCAATAACTCTATAGCATCTAAATGAATATACAAACCCATTTAGATATCGAAAATTTGCAGTCTAAACCTTCAATATTAATCACAAATATCAATTTTTCATAAATATTAAAAAAAAACCCGTTTCTTTCGAAACGGGTTTTTAAATAATTGAGTAAATCAATTATGCTTCAACTTCAAATGGAAGGATAGAAACATAAGATTTGTTATCTCTTTTCTTTTGGAAGAAAACAACACCATCAACTCTTGCATGTAAAGTATGATCTTTACTAATGTAAACGTTTGCACCTGGATTATGTTTTGAACCTCTTTGTCTTACGATGATGTTCCCAGCAATAGCAGCTTGACCACCAAAAATCTTAACACCTAAACGTTTTGATTCTGATTCTCTACCATTCTTAGAACTACCGACACCTTTCTTGTGAGCCATGACGTATTAGTTTTATTTTGTTATTATTCTTGTGTATCTTCTTTTTTAGCTTTAGCTACTTTTTTCTTAGGAGCTTCTACTTCTTCTGTAGTTGCTTCAACTGCTTCTTTTTTAGGAGCTGCTTTCTTAGCACCAACACCAGTAATACCTTCAATTACAATTTGAGTAAGATATTGTCTGTGACCGTTTCTCTTTTTGTATCCTTTTCTTCTTTTCTTTTTGAAAACGATAACTTTATCTCCTTTTAAGTGTTGTAACACTTTAGCTTCTACTGAAGCACCTTCTATAGCTGGGGCGCCTATTGTGATTGTACCGTTATCATCTAACAAATAAACTTTATCGAAAGAAACTTTCGAACCTTCTTCATTTGTCAAACGGTGAACGTAAACCTTTAGGTCTTTGCTTACTTTGAACTGTTGCCCTGCTATCTCTACGATTGCATACATACTGAATTGTTTTAATAATTTTTAAGGTTGCAAATATACAATTAAATATTTATCCCGCAATCCCTCAAGCAAAAAAATAGCCTATCTATTTTAAACTTTGTTTCTCAACAGTTTATCTACTCTTAAAATAAAATTAATTTAGTCATAATTTGTTAAAATTAACCGAAACTTTAAATCTCCCAACAATCATGATTAAAAAAAGGTATTTTTGAAGTATCAATATTTTTCGTTTTTATCTATTGTAAATAGAAATGTATTAATCCGTATGAAAAAATTAATAATAATGTTAAGCACTGCACTTATGCTAGGAGGAATAGCTTCGGCTCAAAAAATAGCTTTCGAAGAATATGATTTAGATAATGGCATGCATGTCATATTACATAACGACCCATCGGCACCCGTTGTAGTAACTTCTGTAATGTACCATGTAGGTTCGAAAGATGAAACACCGGACAGAACTGGATTTGCTCATTTTTTTGAACATCTTTTATTCGAAGGAACGGAAAACATTAAACGTGGCGAATGGTTTAAAATTGTCACGTCAAATGGCGGGATAAATAACGCAAACACCTCAGATGATCGCACTTATTATTATGAAGTATTTCCATCAAACAATTTAGAATTAGCACTTTGGATGGAATCCGAAAGATTAATTCATCCCGTAATCAATAAAATTGGCGTTGACACTCAAAACGGGGTGATAAAAGAAGAGAAGAGAAGTCGTTATGATAATCAGCCTTATGGAAATATTATTGGAGCCGTAAAGGAAAATATGTTTAAGAACCATCCGTATCGTTGGACCACAATTGGCTCGATGCAACATTTAGACGCCGCTACTTTAGAAGAATTTCAGGCTTTTAATAAGAAGTTTTACATTCCTAACAACGCAGTTTTGGTAGTCGCAGGAGATTTCGAAAAAAACAAAGCTAAAGAATGGATTCAGAAATATTTTGGATCAATCCAAAAAGGGGCAGCAATAAAAAAACAAACTTTTACCGAAGAACCTATTACACAAACTATAAGAGCAATCTACGAGGATTCAAATATCCAGATTCCAATGGTTGTGGCTACTTATAGAACTCCTTCGATGAAGACGAGAGACGCCAGAGTATTGGATTTAATTTCGTCCTACTTGAGCGATGGAAAAAGTTCTAAACTATACAAGAAAATTGTAGATGAGAAAAAAATGGCGTTACAAATAGACGCTGTTGGTTTTAGTCAGGAAGATTATGGTATGTATATTTTGTATGGCTTACCAATGGGAACACACACTTCTGCTGATTTAATACAAGAAGTTGACGAGGAAATTGTAAAAATCCAGACCGAATTGATTTCTGAAAAAGATTTTCAAAAATTGAAAAACACGTTTGACAATCGTTTTGTGAATAAGAATGGAAACTTAGAAGGAATCGCCGAAAATTTAGCAACTTACTATTTGCTTTATGGCGATGTGAATTTGATTAACACAGAGATTGACCTGTTTCATTCCATAACGCGTGAAGAAATTAGAGCGGTCGCCAACAAATACTTAAATCCAAATCAAAGACTTATTTTGGATTATGTTCCTTCAAAAGCGGAGGCTCAAAATTAAGACCTTTTCAATCATGAAAAAAACAACTATTCTATTATTCACTTTGTTCATAACAGGAATCATGCAAGCACAAAATCGTCCACAACCAAAACCTGGAGCTTCTCCAGTAGTAAATATAAAAAAGCCACAAACCTTTATTTTAGACAATGGTTTAAAAGTGATGATTGTAGAAAATCACAAATTACCCCGAGTGACTTTTAATCTTGCATTAGACAACGCTCCATTTGCAGAAGGCAATAAAAAAGGCGTTGATGAATTATGCAATAACCTGATAGGAAACGGAAGTATAAAAATTGCAAAAGATGCTTTCAACGAAGAAATTGATTTCTTGGGTGCCAATATCAACTTTAGCTCACAAGGCGCTTATGCCAGTTCTCTTTCTAGATATTCAGGAAGAATTTTAGAACTCATGGCTTACGGAGCATTGCATCCAAAATTCACCCAAGAAGAATTCGACAAAGAAAAAGCCAAATTATTAGAAGGACTCAAAGCGCAAGAAAAAAGCGTTCCTGCAATTGCGAACAGAGTGGTTGACGCACTTGCCTTTGGAAAAAACCATCCTTCTGGAGAGTATATAACTGAAGAAACAATTAAAAACGTTACGCTTGCTGATGTGGAATCCAATTATCGAAACTACTTCGTACCCGAAAATGGCTATTTGGTAATTATTGGAGACATTAAATATGATGATGTAAAACCTATTGTTGAAAGACTTTTTGGTTCATGGGAAAAAAGAAGCACTCCAAAACTGACTTATGCAGCTCCGCAAAACGTACCCTTTACCCAAATCAATTTTATTGATCTCCCTAATGCCGTTCAATCCGAGATTTCGTTAGTGAATACCGTGAATTTAAAAATGAGCGATCCTGATTTCTTCCCCGCAGTTATTGCAACTTATATTCTTGGCGGAGATTTCAATAGTTACCTCAATATGAATTTAAGAGAAAAAAACGGCTGGACTTATGGTGCAAATGCAATCATTGGCTCTGGAAAATACGTAACAAAAATAAAGTCAGCCTCCTCTGTAAAAAGTACCGTTACAGATAGTGCTGTTGTGGAATTCATCAAAGAAATTAAAAAAATAAGAACCGAGAAAGTATCTCCTGAATTACTTAAAAGTGTAAAAGCCGGATATATAGGTCGGTTTGTAATGCAAGTGGAAAAACCTCAGGCAATAGCACGATACGCTTTAAACATAGAAACCGAAGATCTTCCTGCTGATTTCTATGAAAATTACATCAAAACCATAAACGCAGTGACAGCAGGTGATATTCTTCGTGCTGCCGATAAGTATTTCCTTTTAGACAATACCCGAATTATAATTGCCGGAAAAGGATCGGAAGTAATTCCAGGATTAGAAAAATTAAATATCCCTATATTTTATTTTGACAATTATGGAAATCCTGTAGAAAGACCAGTTTACTAATAATTTCTATTTTCTCTTACTTATAACAAAGAAGGCTGTCCAGAAAGACAGCTTTCTTTGTTATCTACTCATTTCTACTTCTTTGCCGATAAATAAACTCCAATCAAAATAATAAATGCACCGAAGAACTGAACTGACGTCAACATTTCATTGTCTAATAATCCCCAAAAGAAAGCAACTATTGGAATTAGGTACGTTACCGAAGTAGCAAAAACCGGCGAAGACATCTGTATTAATTTAAAGAAAAGAATATTAGCAATTCCAGTTCCCACTACTCCCAAAATCATAATAAACAACACTGAATGCTGTACGGCATCAACATGAATTACATCAAAAAAACCAGAGAAAAATAAAATAAGCAATGTTGGCAACAACAGAAAAGCAAAATTCCCGGTAGTGATACTCAACGGACTCAAATCATGTAAATATTTTTTTAATAAATTGACATTTATGGCATAGCAAACAGAAGCGACTATAACCAAAATAGCGTAATAATAATTTTGCTCCGGATGATTTATAGCACCGTTAAAAACTAAAAGCAAACTACCTATAAGACCTATAAAAACACCCCAAACCTGACTTCTTTTGAAATTTATCCCAAAAGCCATAGCCCCCAAAATCAAAGTATTTAGGGGAGTCAAGGAATTAAGAATAGCGGTTATAGAACTATCAATCTCAGTTTCGGCAATGGCAAAAAGGTACGCAGGTGTGAATGTCCCAAACAACGAAGTAAGTGCGATATATTTCCATTTTTCTTTAGGAATTTTGGCTAAACTTTTAAAACCTATCACTAACAAAAAAACCGCTGCAAACAAGATTCGCAAAGAACCTAATTGTAAAGCAGTTAAACCCACTAATCCCTTTTTTATTAATATAAATGAACTTCCCCAGATTAAGGCAAGAATTATCAAGTAAACCCATTTCAATTGTCTTGCATTCATAAATCTAATTTTGCCCCAAAATTGTAATAATTTTATGAAATAGGACTTCTTTTTTTCATTAATTTTGCAGCTGATAATTAGACCTTTAATTTAAAACCCAATAAAAATGAATTTTACAAAATCAATAGCAGCGATAGCCCTTGTAGGTCTTTTATTTGTAAGTTGCAAAAAAAACACTGAAGAAACTGATAAGGCAACTTTATCAGAGACTACTACTCCGAAAGTTAAAAAAGAAATAGCATCCGCTAATTTGCAAACAGCAAGTTTTAAAGTAGAAGGAATGACTTGTGCAATTGGTTGTGCAAAAACAATAGAAAGCGAATTATCCGGTCTGGATGGTGTACAAAAAGCCACAGTAGATTTTGATAAAAAACTGGCAACTGTAACTTTTGACAAAACTGTTCAAAATCCTGAAAGCCTGACAAAAGTTGTCGAAGCAACGGCTGACGGTAAAACATATAAAGTTTCGAAAATGAAATCGTAATCAGTACTATTTCATTTTTATAAAAAAAGCTTCTCAAATTTGAGAAGCTTTTTTTATAAAATACTATTTCCATTTCAAGGTCTCCATCAACCTTTGCATATCATTTTTGACATAACTCGCTGCTGGCATAATAGAATCAAAATTAGGTTTAGCATAGAAATAGATAGAGCCGGTTACAAAATGTTTTGTACTGTCCGTTGCATAAAACTGCGAGTTAGTGGCCGCATTTCCATCTACCTGATAAAACATGCCATAGACCTTTCGTTTAGGATTTAAATACGGTTGTTCCAATATATCATCTGCTTTTATAACATGTTCGTAAGTGAGTTTTTGAGCATCACGCAACAATTTATTAATATTATCATTCACTGGTTTATAAGTCAGATAAATAGTGGCTTTCATTTTTGGATACGTAATGGTAAATCCGCAATCTTTTTCTCCTTTGATAACAGCCCCCGAATTCATCTCAAAAGCAAATGGACATTCATTTTCGAAATTTACATATTTTGCTTCTGGGTAATCCAATCGCAAATAGCTTGATGGTTTTGGTAAAACATCGTCTTTACAACTAATACTCAATAATGATAGTAGTATTATTGAAAAAGTGATTATTTTTTTAAACATTTTTAATTATTCAATCGTTACTTTTATTTGTTTAATTCTTTTTTTATCTACCGCTTCTACCGTAAATTGGCAGTTTTCAAATGCGATTTTCTGATCTTTTTTGGGAAAATTCCCTAAAATCTCAAGAATAAATCCAGCTAATGTTTCGGCTTCTCCTTTTTTAATTTCGAATAATTCTTCATCTACATCGATAATTCTATAGAAATCTTTGAGATTTATTTTCCCTTCAAAAAGATAATTTTTATCATCAATTTGAGAAAAATTGATATTATCATCATCAAATTCGTCACTGATATCACCAACGATTTCTTCGATCACATCTTCCAAAGAAACTAAACCGGAAGTTCCTCCGTATTCATCAACTACAATGGCCAAATGACTTTTCATACTTTGGAAATCCTTCAACAAATTATCTAATTTTTTATTTTCTGGAACAAAAAACGGTTCTCTTAATAATGACTTCCAATCAAATTCATTAGTGTTAATGTGTGGCAATAAATCTTTCACAAACAAAACGCCTTCTATCTGATCTATATTATCACGGTAAACCGGAATTCTTGAATATCCTTTTTCTATGATTTTTGGGCAAATAGCTGAAAAAAGCTCCTCTATTTCTAAAGCAAAAATATCAATTCTGGGGCTCATCACCTGCTTAGTATCCGTATTTCCAAAACTCACAATTCCTTCTAATATTTTTTGTTCATCTGAAGTTGTTTCGTCTGAATCTGTAAGCTCTAGTGCCTGTGACAGTTGATTTACTGAAAAATTAGTCTTTTGTTTTCCCAATTTATTATGCAAATAAATAGTGGTTTTACGCATCGGCAAACTTATTGGCGCAAGCAATTTATCAAGCGCTGCTATAGGATACGCAATCAACTTAGCAAACTTAATATTATTTCTGCTTGCGTATACTTTTGGTAAAACCTCCCCAAACAACAGCAATAGAAAAGTAACTACAATTACTTCTAGAATGAATTTTAAAATAGGAGAATTTACAGCGGCAAAGAGATTTTTTCCAACAAATGAAAACAAAATTACAACTCCAATGTTAATGAAATTATTGGCGACCAGAAGTGTAGCTAAAAGTTTTTTGGGTTTTTCTAATAGATCCGAGATAATTTTCCCTTTTGAAACGTTTTCTTGTAATGTTTCATCAATGTCTTTTTGAGACAATGAAAACAGTGCCACTTCGGCTCCTGAAACAATTGCAGAACAAAAAAGTAAGGCAAATATGCCAACAAAACCAAACACCAAGTCAGTGTCTATGGTGTACGCAAAAAATAAACTGGGCTCTGGGTCCAAATTAAAAAAGATTAGTTAAATATCAAAACGGCAAATCATTGATTGGCAAACCGTTGTTTTGCGGGTCAAAGTTAGTGTTTTTTACGGATTCTGAATTTTGAATTTGTTTGTTGTTCTCGTTATCCTTTTTTGTGGTTAAAAAAGTAAACTCGGTTACTTGAATTTCAGTTGTGTATTTAGTAGAGCCATCCTCAGCTTGCCATTGTCGGGATTTTAATCGACCTTCTACATAAATTTTATCACCTTTAGAAAGATACTTTTCACAAAGTTCAGCCGCTTTATTGCGCACAACCAAATTATGCCACTCTGTAGAACTAATTTTTTCGTTAGTCGTTTTATTAATATAAACTTCGTTTGTTGCCAATTGAAATCTACCGATACAATTTCCCCCATCAAAATAATGCATTTTGACTTCATCACCAAGATGACCTATCAACATAACCTTATTCAATGTTCCATTCATAATAGTATAATTGTATTTCTATCAAAGATACATTTTTTTAGAAACTTTATAAATCCTTTTCAATAAAATTATGAATCACAATTGGGAAAGGGAATGTTCTTAAACTCACAACATCAATTCCGTTTTCAATTGTTCCTTTTATATTTACTTTCCAAAACTTAATGTGCAAGTGTTGGTGCGATAATTTATGAACGATGCTCTTTTCATTACACTCCATTATACTGACAATATCATTATTAGTAAAAAATTCTTTTTGAATACGTTGCGTAATAAAATCAAAATCTTCCACTTTTTCGGTTTCTATCAAAGGGAACTCGTATAGATTATGCCAAATTCCTTTATCAGTTCGCTTTTGAATTATTGTATTTTCGTTCTGGTCATTGACAACCAAATAATTAAAAAAGCGATTCCTTACTTTCAGTTTCTTAGATTTTACAGGCAATTGGTCTACTTTATTTTTTTGTAAAGCGGCGCAACTTTCGTTAAAAACACAAATGCCACAATTAGGGCTTTTAGGAACGCATTGCAAGGCACCAAACTCCATGATGGCTTGATTGAAAATCGCGGGATTGTCTTTTGGCATTAATTCAAAAGCCAGAGCAGCAAATTCTTTTTTGGCCGAAGCCGCAGCAATATCAGTTTGAATATCAAAATAACGCGATAAAACCCGGAATACATTTCCATCAACAACAGGAATCACTTCATTATACGAAAAAGAAGCAATTGCGGCAGCGGTATATTCTCCAATTCCTTTCAATTGTAACAAGTCCTTATAAGTACTAGGAAAAACTCCTCCTAATTCTTCCGCTACATGCTGAGCCGTTTTGTGCAAATTTCTGGCACGAGAATAATATCCCAAACCTTGCCAAAGTTTCAAAACTTGTTCTTCATCGGCTTTCGCCAAATCAAAAACAGTGGGAAACGCCTCTGTAAAAGACAGGAAATAAGGCATCCCTTGGGCTACTCTTGTTTGTTGCAACATAATTTCCGATAGCCAAATAGGATACGGATTGGTAGTATTTCGCCAAGGCAAATCGCGCTTATTACGTAAGTACCATTGTATTAATACGTTAGAAAAAATCATATTTTAATTATTTGTTGGCAAAAGTAAAAGTTTATGTTATTAAAATTTAATGAATTAGCTTGAATAATTGTTTTTTAAATTCCTATATTTGCAAACTCAAAAAAATAGTACAACATAATAAATAGGAAAGAAAATGACGAAAGCAGATATCGTAGCAAAAATTTCAGAAAAATTAGGTCTTGAAAAAGGAGATGTGCAAGCAACTGTAGAGACTTTTATGAATGAAGTAAAAAATTCATTAGAAACTGGAGACAATGTATATTTAAGAGGTTTTGGAAGTTTTATCGTAAAAACTAGAGCAGAAAAAACAGGTAGAAATATCTCTAAAAATACAACAATAAAAATTCCTGCACATAATATCCCAGCTTTCAAACCTGCAAAAGTTTTTGTAGAAGGAGTAAAAATAAATAACGAAGCAAAATAATATAATTAATTAATCATAAAATCTTCAAGATATGCCAAGCGGTAAAAAAAGAAAGAGACATAAGGTAGCAACTCACAAACGTAAAAAAAGAGCGAGAGCTAACCGTCACAAAAAGAAAAAGTAGTTTTAAACTACTTTTTTCTTTTTAAAAGTTCATTGAAATTGAGATTTAAGATTCTAGATTACCGATTTAAGATTGCAGATTTGAAAAATCTAAAATCAAGAATCAAAACTCAGAAATCTAAAATCTCCCCGGGTTCAATACCTGTTAAAATATTGTTTAATCCATTTGTTCGCCTTGGCGAATAGATAAAAAATTTACAGTGTGAATAAAGAATTAATCATTAGATCTAGTTCTGAAGCCGTAGATTTTGCCTTATTAAAAGATGGAAAACTAATTGAATTACACAAAGAAGAAGAAAAAAGCAACTTCCAAGTAGGTGATATTTTTATTGCCAAAATAAGGAAACCAGTTGCCGGACTTAATGCTGCTTTTGTAAATGTAGGCTTCGAAAAAGATGCTTTTTTACATTATCACGATTTAGGACCTAATTTATCTTCCCAACTGAAATTCATAAAACTTGTAAGCGCAGGTAAATTAAAAGATTTCTCCCTAAAAACCTTTCAGTTTGAAAAAGAGATAGATAAAGACGGCACTATTACTGATGTAATTAGCGCTAATCAATCTATTTTAGTACAAGTCGTCAAAGAACCAATATCTACAAAAGGACCAAGAATTAGCGCTGAGCTATCTCTTGCCGGAAGATTTATAGTTTTAGTTCCGTTTTCTGACCGCGTTTCTATTTCTCAAAAAATAGAAGACAAAAAGGAAAAAGAACGCTTGAAACGATTGGTACAATCCATCAAACCAAAAGGATTTGGTGTTATTGTTCGCACAGTAGCCGAAGGCAAAAATACAGCCGAATTAGAAAAAGATTTGCAGAACCTGCTTAGCAGATGGACTGCAATGTGTAAAAAATTACCGACTGCTCATCATCCGTCCAAAGTACTAGGAGAACTCAACAGAGCCTCTTCTATATTAAGAGACGTATTTAATGATACCTTTAGTGGTATTCAAATTGATGATGAAGAGTTGTACAACCAAACGAAGGACTATTTGCAAGAAATTGCACCTTCAAAACAATCAATTGTTAAGTTTTATCAATCAAATGACACGCCTATTTTTGAGAAATATAACATAGAGAGACAAATCAAAACTTCTTTTGGAAAAACAGTATCCATGAGTAAAGGGGCCTATCTTATTATCGAACACACTGAAGCTTTGCACGTTATAGACGTAAACAGCGGAAACCGTTCTAATAAAGCTACCAACCAGGAAGATACCGCCATGGAAGTGAATATGATTGCTGCTGCTGAAATTGCAAGACAATTGCGTCTTCGTGATATGGGTGGTATCATTGTAGTTGATTTTATCGATATGTCTAATCCAGAAAATCGTAAAGTTTTGTTCGAATTCCTAAGGGAAGAAATGAGCGATGATAAAGCAAAACATAAAATCTTACCTCCGAGCAAATTTGGATTAGTCCAGATTACAAGACAAAGAGTGAGACCAGAAGTAAACATTAAAACTAGAGAAGAAGATCCAAACAATGAAAATGGAGAAATAGAAGCTCCAATATTAATCATTGATAAAATTGCTTCCGATTTAGAAACAGTTTTAAAACACCACAAAGAAGTAGTACTTAATGTACATCCATTTGTAGCCGCATACCTTACCAAAGGTTTTCCATCGTTACGTTCAAAATGGTTTCTTGAACATAAAAAGTGGGTAAAAATCATACCTCGTGACGCTTACACGTATTTAGAATATCATTTCTACGATAAAAAAGAAAATGTTATTATAGAATAGATTCTGAAATAAATTTAGAATAAAAAACCGCCTTTCGTGAGATTGGCGGTTTTTTTATGTCTTTTTTTGAGATGCTATTTGGGTTTTCCGTATCGTTGATGTCGTGTTAAGTCTATACAGCCCTTGGATTTATAGAGGAAATCTCATACTAGCTAACATTCGTTTTACGATTTGATTTTATTTTTATAATATTTAATATCTATTAAGAATACAGTAACCGCTTAATTTTGTAGAAATATTTCTTTTGAAAATGGATACACTTTTAACCTTACTATATAAAAATAGTTTGTTCTATAAAATTAATTTGCTGTTAACAATAACTATTATTGTTTTTTTATGCGTTCTTTCAAGAACTGACGGTTTTATTTTTTTGAATAGTTTTCACACAAAAAACCTAAACGTCTTCTTTCAAAATATCACTTTTTTGGGAGATGGCATATTCACTTTTTTAGTCAGTTCAGTAATTTTTGTTTTTTTCAAAAAGCATAGAAAACTAGCTTTGCTTTTAGTACTGGCTTATTTGGTTTCAGGTATATTTTCCCAAATTTTCAAAACAATTATCACTTCACCTAGGCCAAGTGTGTATTTTGCCGTCCATAAATATAAATTTTATTTAGATACTTTTGTAAATAGTAGAGTTGGTTTTCGAAGTTTTCCTTCTGGCCATTCTGCTTCCGCCTTTGCAATGGCTACAATTTTTTCTACTTATTTTACAAGTAAACGCGTTAGTGTTTTAGCATTGGGCTTTGGGCTTTTGATAGCATATTCCAGAATATATTTAGCCCATCATTTTTTAATAGATGTATTGGGCGGGGTTCTAATAGGGATTTTATTTGCGTCCTTATCTATAGCTTGGTATGATACAATTAGTTTAAAAATCGTCAAAATAGTTACTAAACAAAGCCGTCTGATACTAAAACCTTGGGGCACTACTTTTCCCAACTCTTCAATAACTAACGGATAAATGGATTTCATTATATTTATAAAATTTGGATTGGTTGGTTTCACAGGTCTTGCAATCGATTTCTGTATTACATGGTTTTGCAAAGAAAAATTACGACTAAATAAATATGTCGCTAACTCGTTAGGATTTTCGTTTGCCGTTGTGAACAATTATATTCTCAACAGATATTTTACTTTTCATAACACCGACAACCATATTGCATCTCAGTTTCTTAGTTTTTTAATTATTTCAGTCATAGGTCTTACGTTAAACACAATTTTGCTTTATTTACTTCAAAAAAATACAAAAATCAATTTTTATGTTTGCAAAGTAATCGCTACTATCATTGTGGTTGTATGGAATTTCACCGCCAACACACTGTATACCTTTAAATTATAATGATAGAAAAGCACAAGCTATTTTTACTGATACTTATCGCCACTTTAGTTAGAGGGATTATTGCAATTACAACAGGACTGGGCAACGATGAAGTTTATTATGTTACTTATGCCCAACATTTACAGTGGAATTATTTCGATCATCCACCTATGGTTGCCTTACTTATCAGATTAACAACACTCAATTTGTTTTTCACAAACGACCTTTTCATCCGTTTAGGCCCTATTATTCTAGCAGGAGTTAATACCTATTTGATTTATACTATTTGCAAAAACATAAAGAATGAAAAAGCAGGTTTTATAGCTGCTTTATTGTTCAGCGGTTCTTTTTATTCGAGTATAATTGCAGGTGTTTTTATTATGCCTGATTCCCCACAATTATTTTTTTGGATAATCTGTGTTTCTTTACTTATCAAAATTGTGTCAACTACCAAAACTGATACCCATCTAAAATATAATCTTTTACTTTTTGGACTAGTTGCCGGCTTGTGTATTATGAGTAAGATTCATGGTATATTTTTATGGTTCGGTTTTGGATTGTATATTTTATGCTATAAAAGGGTGCTGCTGGCTAATAAATACCTCTACCTTGCGGTATTAATCACCATACTAATTATTTCACCCGTATTAATCTGGAATATTAATAATCATTTCATTACCTATACTTTTCACAGCAATAGAGTTTCCATTAATAATGGGATTAATCCGAGTAGTTTTTTTAGAGAATTTTTTGGAGGTATTTTTTATAACAACCCAATTAATTATTTTTTAATTTTTACATCAATAATTGCCCTTTAAATAAACAAAATTAATATTTCAACTCCTATTAAAAGAATACTTCTTTTAATAAGTATCCCATTAATTTTTTTACTGCTTTTTGTCTCATTATTCAGAGATACTTTACCTCATTGGTCCGGGCCGGCATTTATAGCATTAATTATACTCGCATCTTGTTACATTGCTGACGAAGTACAAACTTTAAAAAATAAAAATCTAAGATTGCATAAATTAGCCTTTTCATCTTGTATTTTTATACTGATAATAACAATTTCTGGAATCCTGTTAATCAATTACTTTCCTGGAACGCTTGGGGATAAAAAAGAAAAAACATTTGGTAAAGGTGATGTTACATTAGATATGTATGATTGGAATTTCTTCAAAAATGAATTTCAAAAAACATACAAAAAAGACATTCAATCTGGAAAAACGGCCACTACTTTTATCATTAACAACAAATGGTTTCCAGGTGCACATATCGACAATTATATTGCACAACCGATGCATTTAGATTTTATTGCCGTAGGAAAATTAGAGGATATCCATACCTATCAATGGCTAAATAAATATAGAAAAAAACTAAAATATGGTGATGACGCCTATTTTATTACAGTTTCCAGTAATTTTAGCGATCCGCAGCAGCAATACAAAATGATGTTTAAAAAAATTAACCCCCCAGTAATAATCCAACAATTCAGAAATAAAAAGCATGCTAGAAATATGCTCGTTTATTTGCTTGAAGGATATAACGCAAAATAACTGTTGTCCTATTTAATCATTTTCTTCTCTCCACAAAAAATCGTTTCATCAACTCCGAAGCTTCATTAGCCAACACTCCCTTTACAACAGTAGTTTTAGGATGCAATTGTGTTCCCATTTTTGTAAAACCGCGATTTTCATCGGTTGCACCAAAAACAATTTTTGAAATTTGGCTCCAGTACAAAGCGCCAGCGCACATTTGACAAGGTTCCAACGTCACATAAAGTGTACATCCTATTAAATATTTTCCTCCAAGATAATTAGCTGCGGCCGTGATGGATTGCATTTCGGCATGAGCCGTAACATCGTTGAGTAATTCGGTTAAATTATGACTTCTGGCAATCACTTTATGATCAACAACAATAACAGCTCCAACAGGTATTTCGCCTTTATCAAAAGCCATTTCTGCTTCCTGTAAAGCTTTATTCATAAAATATTCGTCGGTGAAAGGATTTATCATAGCTGCAAAAATAAGAATTCAATTCGTACATTTGCTTTATGTCAGATAATTTACTTTCAAACATAAATAACCCAACCGATTTACGCCTGCTCGACGAAGCGCAACTTCCACAAGTCACTCAAGAGTTACGTGATTTCATTATCGATATTGTGGCTGTAAAAGAAGGTCATCTCGGCGCAAGTCTTGGAGTTGTAGAATTGACCATTGCTTTGCATTATGTTTTTGAAACACCAAATGATTTATTGATTTGGGACGTAGGACATCAAGCGTACGGACATAAAATACTGACGGGCAGAAGAGAAAATTTTCATACTAACAGGCAACTGGGTGGCATTTCCGGTTTCCCAAAAAGAAGTGAAAGTATTTATGATCCTTTTGGCGTAGGCCACTCCTCTACTTCTATTTCGGCAGCTTTGGGAATGGCAATTGCTTCTAATTTGAAAGGCGATTTCAACAAACAACATATTGCGGTGATTGGAGACGCTTCCATCGCATCAGGAATGGCTTTTGAAGGCTTAAATCACGCCGGAGTTACCGATGCTAATTTATTGGTGATTCTAAATGACAACGCTATTGGCATTGACCCAAGCGTTGGTGCTTTAAAAAAATACCTCACTGCCGTAAAAGAAGGAAAAAATCCGAGACAAAACAACATGATTAAGTCTTTGAATTTTAATTATTCAGGACCAATAGACGGACATGATCTTTTTGCAGTTATAAAAGAATTAAAACGATTACAGAAAATAAAAGGTCCAAAATTCCTCCATGTTATTACTACAAAAGGAAAAGGGTTACAACAAGCCGAAGAAAATCAGGTGAAATACCATGCACCCGGAAAATTTGACGCTGCAACCGGAGAAATCCACATTAAATCAGAAGAAAATTTACCCCCAAAATATCAAGATGTATTTGGATTGACCATTTTAGATTTAGCTAAAAAAAATGAAAAAATTATAGGGATTACGCCCGCTATGCCATCCGGAAGTTCCTTGAAATTTATGATGGACGCTTTCCCAAAACGTGCTTTTGATGTAGGAATTGCAGAGCAACATGCAGTGACTCTAGCCGCTGGAATGGCAACGCAAGGCATGGTGGTTTTTTGCAATATCTATTCTACTTTTTTACAAAGAGGCTACGATCAAGTGATTCATGATGTGGCCATACAGAACCTCCCAGTAATTTTTTGTTTAGACAGAGCTGGTTTAGTGGGGGAGGATGGCGCAACGCATCACGGCGTTTTCGATTTGGCTTTTTTACGTTGTATTCCCAACATAATTGTTTATGCTCCGATGAATGAAATAGCCCTACAAAATATTTTATACACCGCGCAATTGGGCTTAAATAATCCAATAGCGATTCGTTATCCGAGAGGTCGGGGTGTTATTGCAAATTGGCAAATTCAACATCTTGGAAAGTATGAAAAAATAGAAATCGGGAAAAGTATTTGCATCAAAAAAGGTTCGAAAGTAGCCGTTTTGTCAAATGGAACAATTGGTAATACTGTTACTTTGGCTATAGCCAAAATGAAAGATGCAACAATCATTACCCATTACGACTTTCCTTTTGTTAAACCATTAGACAAAAATGAATTACACTCCATTTTTACTACATTTAAAAGTATAATCACAATAGAAGATGGCGTTATCAAAGGCGGTTTCGGAAGTGCAATTCTCGAATTTGCATCAGAGTATAATTATACTTCAAAAATAACTATTCTTGGGATTCCTGATGAATTTATCGAACAGGGAACTGTTGCTGAACTACAACAATATTGCAAAATTGACGTTAAAAGTCTTGAAATCCTTTTTTCCAGTTATTAAAATAATTATTTTTCGCCCTTAAATTAATACGCTTTTATGAAATTATTATCCTATACTCTGCTCTTCTTTTCACTAACAATTTCTATAAATAGTTTTTCTCAAGAAACGCAAATAATACCCCTAATGGATGGGCTTATACCTACAACTGCACTTGTAAAAGTAACTCCATTCGAACCTTTGACAGTTGCACTAAAAATATACCCACCAATCCCTATAATTACGGTTTCACCTTGGACAAAAAAAAATAGTTTAGGTTTCTACCTCTCTGAAATTGCTTTTGTCAATTGGAGTGCTGGTGGAACAAGCTCCATATCAGGATTGATTACAGGAGATTTTTCTAGAATTTATGCCAAAAAAAATCGCAAATGGGTAAACGAACTTGTTATCAGATATGGTTTAAATAAACAAGATGGAATAGAAGTAAGAAAAACCGAAGATGTGATACGGTTTAATTCCTCATTTGGCTATCGAAATGACACCCTTTCTACTTGGTATCATACTGCTAAATTTAACTTGAACTCACAATTTTCAAATGGTTATTCATATCCTAACAAAGAAATTGCAAAATCCAAACCTCTAGCTCCAGCGTATGCGTTTATGGGAATGGGAGCTGAAAACACCAATAAAGATAAAAATAGAATATTCTATATCTCGCCATTTACTTTTAAAACTACCTTGGTTTTAGATCAAAAATTAGCAGATCAAGGTGCTTTTGGTGTTCAAAAAGCGACTTATGACAGTAATGGACTTTTAATATCTCAAGGTAAAAAGTCAAAAACTGAACTTGGTTTTTTGGTGACTAGCTCTTATAAAAAAGAAATTGCCAAAAATATTAATATAGAAAACCGCTTAAGTTTATACTCTGATTACATTAATAATTTCGGCAATGTTGATGTCGATTGCGATTTAACATTAGACTTAGTTGTAAATCAGTATGTAAAAGCAAATATAGGAACAAGAATAGTCTATGATGATGATATAAAAACAAAAAAAGAAATTGATGGCAAGCAAATTACTGAAGGTCCAAAAACACAACTAAAACAACTTTTAGGTGTGGGAATAGTTTATGTTTTCTAAATAATTAAGATTTTTTTCTTCCATTTATCGTTTCAAATAATTCGAGTGCATTTCCATCAGTCAAAAGAGACACATAATGACAAATATGAAGTAATCTTCCATAAAGATTTTCTTTTTCCAAATGATGTTTCTCTGGCAACATTTTCATGATTAGAGCATCATAATTTGATGCTTCTCCGTTGAATTTATTATTGAAAGCGGTTATGAATTTATCCAATAAAGTTTGTATAATTTGATAGCCAACGATTTCTTTCTCGATGACTTCACGACTTTGATATATGTTTTTAACGCTGATTTTGATAATATCATCCATTTGTGCTTTGTACTTGCTTTTATCCATAATTGCAAACGGGAATTTACCTTCCAGAATTAACGCTTCATTTTCGATAAAAACTTTGACTGCATCATTAATTAAACTACCGATTGCCAAAGCGCGCAAATAACTTATTCGGTCTTCTTTGGTTTCTAAAGTCTTGTATTTAGAAGTATCAATGCTATCTTTCACCAATTTTATCAAATATTCTAAAGCAAAATCTTCGGAAACTAATCCTAAGTTTATTCCGTCTTCAAAATCAATAATGGTATAACAAATATCATCAGCCGCTTCGACCAAATAGGCCAAAGGATGCCTTTCAAAACCTATATTGTCTCCCGATTTATTTGGAATCAAACCCATATCAGAAGCCACATCCTGAAAAAAGGCTTTTTCAGTTTGAAAGAAACCGTATTTTTTATCGGCAATAGCTGCGGTTGGTTTTTTCGGTAAACTTTCTTTTGGATATTTCATAAAAGCGCCAAGAGTTGCATACGAAATTCGGAGCCCTCCTTCAATTCCGGGACGACCTGCTGTAAGTACTGAAAATCCATTAGCATTCCCTTCAAAATCAATTAAATCCTGCCATTCTTTTGCCGTAAGTTGGTCTTTGTATTGTTGTCCTTTCCCAATAGAAAAATACTCTCCAATCGCTTTTTCACCAGAATGTCCAAAAGGCGGATTCCCAATATCATGCGCCAAGGATGCTGCGGCCACAATCGCTCCAAAATCATTCATGTGGTAGCCGTGAATTTCTTTTAAATGCGGATATTTTTCTATGATTTTCTTACCAACCAATCGTCCTAAAGAACGACCAACAACCGAAACTTCTAAACTATGCGTCAATCTGGTATGCACAAAATCAGTTTTTGACAATGGAATAACCTGTGTTTTATCCTGTAAACTTCTAAAAGCAGAAGAGAAGATTATACGATCATAATCTACTTCAAAACCCAAACGGGTATCGTCCTGTTCTACACGTAATCTTTTGCCTTTGTCGCCTTGTCTTCTTAATGATAAAAGTTGTTCCCAGTTCATGATTTGTTTTTAGGATTTGGTTTCAAAGATACAGAAAGACAAATCAAAAATGTAAATAATCAAATGGATAATGCAGTACTATGCTTGATTTCTCCCATCACAAAAACACTTTGAGTATTCCCGATATTCTCAATAGTTGATAATTTATTCATTACAAAATCTTGATAGCTTGACATATCTTCGACCAATATTTTCAACATAAAGTCATAATCACCTGCAATGTTATAGCATTCGATAATTTCCGGAAGGGCAACAATATCTTTTACAAAATTACTCCCCACATTTTTGGCATGTTCCTTTAGCCTAACATTACAAAAAACAGTCATCCCAAGATTTAATTTTTTCTTATCTAGTAAGGCAACATATTTCATAATATAGCCATCTCGTTCCAGTCTTTTTATACGTTCATAGACTGGTGTAACCGTCAGAAATAATTTACTTGCTAGCTCTTTAGTATTGATGTTCGAGTTTTCTTGCAGGTGTTTTAAGATTTGCAAATCAATGCTGTCGATATTTTCCATAGTATTTTTTACTGTTAAAAATCATTTTTAAAGTTTCATTCAGAACTAAAACCTACCATACATCTATATAATGCTTTTATTCACTGAAAAAATAAGCTAATTTAAGTTTAAATATCCAATACAATAACTTTGCCTAGTAAAAAATACTGTATATAATGAAAACAAACAATCTAGGTTATCCAAGAATTGGTAGCAACAGAGAATTAAAAAAAGCCTGTGAATCCTATTGGGCAGGAAAAATTACTGTAGCAGAACTTTTAACTGTAGGCGCAATAATCCGCAAGGAAAATTGGCAATTACAAGCAGAAGCCGGAATCGATTTAATCCCTTCCAATGACTTTTCCTTTTACGATCAAGTACTGGATTTATCGCTTACATTAGGTGTTATTCCAAAACGTTATCAAGAATTAGCAAAAACAAACTCCACTATTGATTTGTATTTTGCTATGGCCAGAGGTTCGCAAAAAGACGGACAAGATGTGGTTGCCATGGAAATGACAAAATGGTTTGACACTAATTACCATTACATCGTACCAGAATTCACAAAAGATCAAGAATTTAAATTATTCTCCGAAAAAATAATCGACGAGTTCAAACAAGCCAATGCTTTAGGAATCGCAACAAAACCAGTTCTACTAGGACCCGTAACGTATTTGCTCCTTGGGAAAGAAAAAGAAGAAGGATTCCATAGAATAGACCTTGTTGATAAATTACTGCCGGTATATTTTGAAATTCTACAAAAACTGGAAAATGAAAATGTAGCATGGATTCAATTTGACGAACCCATTTTGGCTTTGGATCTAACCGATAAAGAAAGAAGCGCTATTACTTATGTCTATACCGAAATCAACAAACGCTTCCCTAAAATCAAATTAATTCTTGCAAACTATTTTGATTGTTTTGGCGAAAATCTTGAAACTGTTCTTGCCTTACCTGTTCACACTTTGCATTTGGATTTGGTTCGGTGTCATTCCCAATTGGATGATATCTTGGAATCAGGGCAATTAGCAGACAACGTAAGTCTTTCTCTAGGCGTTGTCGATGGTAGAAATATTTGGAAAAATGATTTCAAAAAATCGTTAGCCCTTATTCAGAAAGCAACTGACGCACTTGGCGAAAACAGAATCCTAATTGCGCCATCGTGCTCCCTGATTCACTCGCCCTGTGATTTAGATTTAGAAACTAATGATACTACGCTGACTCCCGAAATCAAACAATGGCTGGCTTTCGCCAAACAAAAAATTGAAGAAGTCGTGCTGCTCCAAAATTTCGCTTCAGGTGAGATAACTCTTGTTGATTCTGTCCTATTTCAAGAAAACACAACCGCCAACGAAAACCGAAAAACATCAAAGTTAATCCATAATGATGCGGTAAAAAATCGGGTTGCCAGTATTACAACTGGTGATGATCAAAGAGAAAATCCATTTTCAGTCCGTAGAAAAAAGCAAATAGACGTTTTAAAGCTTCCGTTATTCCCAACTACAACTATTGGTTCTTTCCCACAAACTACCGAAGTACGAAGCTGGAGAGCGAAGTTCAAAAAAGGCGAATTAAACCAACAACAATATGATGATTTACTCCAAAAAGAAACCGAAGAAACGATTCGTTTTCAAGAAGAAACCGGAATCGATGTATTGGTTCACGGAGAATTTGAACGCAATGATATGGTGGAATATTTTGGAGAACAATTAGACGGATTTACGTTTACCAAAAATGGTTGGGTACAAAGTTATGGCAGCCGCTGCGTGAAACCTCCCGTTATTTATGGTGATGTATCACGTCCCAACCCAATGACTGTAAAATGGTCGGCTTTTGCACAATCGCTTACGCCAAAATGGGTAAAAGGAATGCTTACCGGCCCCGTTACTATTTTGCAATGGTCTTTTGTCCGTAACGATCAGCCGCGCTCGGAAACCTGTATCCAAATTGCATTGGCGATTAGAGATGAAGTAGTCGATTTAGAAACTGCAGGAATTAAGATTATTCAAATTGACGAACCCGCCATTCGAGAAGGATTGCCTTTACGCAAAGAAGAATGGGCAACCTATTTGGATTGGGCTGTAAAAGCGTTTAGAATTTCGGCAAGTGGCGTAAAAGATGACACCCAAATTCATACCCACATGTGCTACAGTGAATTTAACGACATTATTCAAAATATTGCTGATATGGATGCCGATGTGATCACCATAGAATGTTCGCGTTCGCAAATGGAATTACTGGATGCTTTCGCCGATTTTAATTATCCTAACGAGATAGGACCTGGTGTGTATGACATTCACTCGCCTCGTGTTCCTTCTAGCTCCGAAATGGTGAAATTATTAGAAAAAGCGTCGGCAGTGATTCCTGTAGATCAGCTTTGGGTAAATCCGGACTGTGGCTTAAAAACCCGTCATTGGGACGAAACTAAAAGAGCACTAATCGAAATGGTCGCCGCAGCTCAAGAAATGAGAATTGCTGTCGCAAACATTGCAATCGATTAACAACCTGAATTCAGGTAAGCACTAAATTAAAACCCTAGTAAATCCTCGATTTATTAGGGTTTATTTTAAAAAACAATCGGGTTCTATTTAAACAAATTATCCAAAAGCGAAAACATCAGTCGATTATTTTCTTTAATAAATGTAGTATTCCTTACGATCTCATCATAGGTTTGAACATACGTGTCTTTTACTAATTCTGATTGCTCATGAAAAGCCATTTTTTTCATAGCGGCATCCGTTACTTCTAAATGGAATTGAAGTCCCACTACTTGATCATTATATAAAAAAGCTTGATTTGCGCAGGCTTCTGATTCCATTAAGCGAATAGCATTTTCAGGAATCGAAAACGTTTCTCCATGCCAGTGAAAAACAGAAAATGATTTTGGATAAGCCTTCAATAACGCAACATTTGAATCTAAAATTGAAACAGGAAACCAGCCAATTTCTTTTTGTTGATTATCCGTAACTTTTCCTCCCAAGACATTTGAAATTAATTGCGCTCCCAGACAGATTCCGATTATTTTTTTTCGTTGCTCGATTGCGGATTTGATGAATTCTTTTTCGTCTTTTAGCCAAGGGAATTTGGCTTCGTCATGAACACTCATAGGACCGCCCAAGATAATCAAGGCGTCTATCGTATCAAGATCCGGAAATTTAGGATTGTGGTATAATGTGGTATACGAAAGGGAATGCCCGTGCTCTTGTATCCAATTCTCTATACAACCCAGACCTTCAAAAGGAACGTGCTGTAAACAATGGATATTTAATTTTTTACTCATACTGTCTCGTGCAGGTTCTCTACAAAACTAATGAATCATTACTTTCAGAACTAGTATTATACTCCTATTTCATCCACTGAAACAAACATTTTCATTTTCTGGACAAACTCGTGCTTTTTCACCACATACGTTGCGGATAAAGTATCATGCAAACCTCTTTCTGTTTTACCCAGAAATGAAAAAGGGTCCATAGGATTAAGGCGGGATACCGTTCGTATCATAAAGTTTTTGGTATTGGGTTTGGAACCATCAACTCGTACTACAATAGTTTTGGTAAAATACTTAGCGAAGGTTCTGGAGAAGTACATTTCCGTAAATGCATAGTAAAAAAACAGGATTACAAGCCCAAAAAAGACCTTTTCAATTAAACTCAATGATGTAACCCAATTTGAGGCCTCATAACTATGGGCCAAGTCTCCAATTATAGTTATGGTCGTACCAATAGTAATTCCGATAATATAAACAATCAATACATCAATAAGGAAATTCAGGAAACGCTGGCTTTTAGAAGCTAATAAATCATCTGTTACAGTAAATTTTTTATTTTCCATAATAGTTAGTATAAAAAACGATTACTTCTAATGATAACTATCTCAAATATAGTGAATTATTCTTATAGTTTTAATCAAATATTAAAGGTTTATGTATCCTCTTAATTTGATGTCTATTAACAAAAAGGAGCATTTGAATTGTCAAATGCTCCCTTTATTATAAATTTAATGAATACTATGCTGCTGAATTTATTAATTCTAAGGAAACCTTTATTAAAGATTCAATGGTAGGTTCACCATCGTAATATTCAATTAAATTAGAAACATCTACATTTGATCTTATCTTTTCTTGATTTCTAATATAGAATGTTTTTGAAGAACCATTTATACCTAATACAAAAGTAATTTCGTCAAATTCACCTTTATTCAAAAAAGGTATCTTTTCATTTGAAAAAGGAAAATTATTGAATAACTTAACTAAAACATTTTTTATGTTTAGCCCTTCAGTTACGTTGTTGTTTAATTTAAAAACCCTTTCTTCTTTACCTAATTTATGATCAATAGAATTTAATTCTGAATTCAAACCGTTTTCAATCAATCTAAACTCTTTAAGTTTTCCAAATTCAAGATAATTTTTAATGAAATACCTAGGTGGAGCCTGTCTTAATTCTAATGAATAGTTTGAAACACCCTTGGATCGCATAAAATTGTTGAAAGCATATTCAAATATAGATTTCACTCCATGATTTTCTTTCTTTTCAACTATCAGAAATCCAAATTTTGAATTTTTAGGAACATGTATTAAATAGAAAAATTCTTTGGAAAATAAATCTTTTTCTTTGATATTAAATTTTAATTGATTCGTCTTTCTATCTTTTATTTTTCCTTTTTCACCAGTATAAGAAGAATCAAAATAACCTGAAATAATTCTTTTATCTGAATCTTTCTTTTGACGATTACTAAGGGTAAAGGTTCTATATTTTCCTTGAGTATCAATATAATCTCGTATGTTTTTGTGAATATAATCACAAAAATTATTCATTGTATCTAACAAGTCTTCTTCCTCATTATAAAAACTCAAAACTTGTTGTTCTTTTGCTTTATTTAAAAGCTTAAATCTGTAAATATTTAAATTTACCATATTTTTCTTATTTAAATTATTTGAATAGATTTTGTTAATAAATTCTACAACCCTTATCAAAACAGAGGGTTAAAAAAAGTTTATCAACATATTAAATTCTGTGAATAATTTAACTTTGAAAGATGATATTTTTTTATACTTTTGGAGCATAAAAATAAGTAGGTGAGGTAACCTCATCATCTTAATACTACTTAATTAAAAAAGCTTCCGACGGCGTTATTATTAAGTTTTTCAAAGTTAGGGATGTCACAGGCATCCCTTTTTTTATGCGTATTAGTGTTTTTCTTTACCTCAGCGCCCGATTTAAAGTTAGTATTTTTATAAAAGGCCTCCACTAAGAGGCCTTTATCATTTTATATTCTATTAATTAACTCCCACACATTTCACAATCTTCCGGCCCTGCGTTTTTAGAAAGTTCAATCATGGCTCTGTATTCTTCGGCGGACATTTCTACCGCTTCCCTTACCACAGCGATGGGTTGCTCTTTAATTTCTATCGGTTCCACTTTCTTGTCGTTATTCAATGTAAATTTAATCGCATCCACTGCCGCTTTTGTTCTCAAATAATACATTCCCGTTTTCAATCCGGATTGCCAAGCGTAGAAATGCATCGATGTCAATTTAGAATAATTGGCATTTTGCATAAATAAGTTCAACGATTGCGATTGATCCACAAAATAACCACGTTGACGGGACATATCAATAATGTCTTTCATGGACATTTCCCACACTGTTTTGTACAATTCTTTCAAGTCTTGCGGAATATTCAGGTCTTGAACTGAACCGTTATTTCGCATTAATTCTTGTTTCAATGTTTCATTCCACAAACCACGCTCCACTAAATCGTGCAACAAGTGTTTGTTTACCACAATAAATTCTCCCGAAAGGACTCTTCGGGTGTAAATATTAGAAGTATAGGGTTCGAATGCTTCGTTGTTCCCCAAAATTTGTGATGTAGAAGCCGTTGGCATTGGCGCGACTAACAACGAGTTTCTCACCCCGTGTTCCATCACCTCTTTTCGCAAGGAAGCCCAGTCCCAACGACCAGATAATTCCTCATCTTTCATTCCCCACAAATTGTATTGGAATTCTCCTTGAGAAATTGGCGAACCTTCAAAAGTGGAATAAGGACCTTCTTCTTTTGCCATTTCCATTGAAGCGGTTACCGCAGCAAAGTATAATGTTTCAAAAATTTCCTGATTTAGTTTTTTAGCTTCATCACTCGTAAAAGGCAAACGCAACATAATGAAAGCATCGGCTAATCCTTGTACTCCAAGACCAATTGGCCGGTGGCGTTTATTAGAATTTTCTCCTTCAATTACTGGATAATAATTCCTGTCGATTACTTTATTCAAGTTTCTAGTTACCCGTTTTGTAACGGTATACATCAATTCATGGTCAAACTTCCCATTAGAAACAAACATCGGCAAGGAAAGAGAGGCTAGATTACAAACTGCAATTTCATCTTTGGATGTAAATTCCATAATCTCGGTACACAAATTCGAAGAACGAATAGTCCCTAAATTTTTCTGGTTTGACTTTCTATTGACGGCATCTTTATACAACATGTAAGGCGTTCCAGTTTCGATTTGCGATTCTAGAATTTTCTCCCACAGTTCATGCGCTTTAATGGTTTTTCTACCTTTTCCACGTTTCTCGTAATCAATGTACATGGCTTCAAATTCTTCGCCATACACATCATATAAACCCGGACATTCATTAGGACACATCAACGTCCAATAACTGTCTTCTTGAACTCGTTTCATAAATAAATCAGACGTCCACATGGCGAAGAATAAATCTCTGGCGCGCATTTCTTCTTTTCCGGTATTCTTTTTCAAATCTAAGAATTCAAAAATATCCGCGTGCCAAGTTTCGATATAAATAGCAAAACTTCCTTTGCGTTTTCCACCACCTTGATCTACATAACGCGCCGTATCATTGAAAACACGCAACATCGGAACAATTCCGTTTGACGTTCCGTTTGTTCCACGTATGTAAGAACCTGTAGCTCTTACATTATGAATAGAAAGCCCAACTCCACCTGCTGATTGGGAGATTTTGGCCGTTTGTTTCAACGTATCATAAATCCCGTCAATACTATCGTCTTGCATCGCCAAAAGGAAACAAGAAGACATTTGTGGTTTTGGAGTACCCGCATTGAATAATGTAGGCGTTGCATGCGTAAAGAATTTTTTCGACATTAAGTCGTATGTCTCAATCACTGAATCTAGATCATCTAAGTGGATCCCAACCGAAACACGCATCAACATGTGTTGCGGACGCTCCACTATTTTGCCGTTTATTTTTAGCAAATACGATCTTTCCAAGGTTTTAAAACCAAAATAATCATAATTAAAATCTCTGTTATATATCACATGTGAATCCAAAAATTCAGCATTTTTCATAATCACCTGGTGCACTTCTTCAGATAACAAAGGTGCATCTTGTCCATTTCTCGGGTTTACATAATGAAACATATCATTCATTGTTTCCGAAAATGATTTTTTAGTATTGGAATGCAAATTCGAAATTGCAATTCGCGCCGCCAATTGTGCATAATCAGGATGTGCAATGGTCATTGACGCTGCTGTTTCGGCTGCTAAATTATCTAATTCTGACGTAGAAACTCCATCATAAAGCCCTTCAATTACTCGCATTGCGACTTTCACGGCATCAACCAAATCATTCAAACCGTAACATAGTTTTTTAATTCTATCTGTGATTTTGTCGAACATTACAGGCTCTTTACGCCCGTCTCTTTTTACTACGTACATACTTTTGTTTGTTTTCAAAACAGAAAATCCCTTTGCTGTTTTTCGTTATTTGTATTATTTTTTTGGAGCTATTTCCAGCTATCCATTGCAATCTTTCTAGTCCTGAACTTGTTTCAGGATCCTGAAACAAGTTCAGGACCAGAAAGGATTTTCATTACTAGCTGGGCTATTAGAGCAGTAGCACGAAGAAATCTAAGGATTCAAGACTAATTAAAAATCGGCGTCAAAAGATATTTTTTGAGCATCCCCATCCGTATTCATCACACCCGCTTTTTGATATTCAGCCACTTTCTTTTCAAAGAAATTAGTTTTCCCTTGAAGCGAAATCATATCCATAAAGTCAAAAGGATTCGGAGTATTATACTCTCTGTCACAACCTAACTCCACTAATAATCTGTCAGCAACAAACTCTAAATACTGTGTCATTAACACCGAATTCATTCCTATCAAACTCACAGGTAGCGATTCAGTAATAAACTCTCTCTCTATATTTAAGGCATCAACAATAATACTTCTGATTCTTTCTTTTGGCACTTTATTTACCAAGTGGTGGTTGTGCAAATGCACGGCAAAATCACAATGAACCCCCTCATCACGAGAAATCAGTTCGTTAGAAAATGTCAATCCTGGCATTAATCCCCGTTTTTTCAACCAATAAATAGAACAAAATGCTCCCGAAAAGAAAATCCCTTCCACCGCTGCAAAAGCGATCAATCGCTCCGCAAACGAATCGGACTCGATCCATTGCAAAGCCCAGTCTGCTTTTTTCTTAATCGCCGGAAAAACTTCTAAAGCATTGAACAATTCATCTTTCTCCGCTTCATCCTTTACATAGGTATCAATCAGTAACGAATAAGTTTCGCTATGAATGTTTTCCATCATAATTTGAAAACCGTAAAAGAATTTTGCTTCTGCGTACTGCACTTCATTTACAAAATTTTCAGCTAGATTTTCATTTACGATTCCATCTGAAGCAGCAAAAAATGCCAAAATATGCTTGACAAAATAACGCTCATCATCAGAAAGTTTGTTATTCCAGTCATTTAAATCTTGTGACAAATCAATTTCTTCAGCAGTCCAGAAACTGGCTTCCATACTTTTATAAAATTCCCAAATATCATGGTGTTTGATAGGGAAAATTACGAAACGATTCTTGTTTTCTTGTAAAATTGGTTCAACTTGCGCCATTATAATTGTTTGTTTTTTTGAAAATTTAACGAAATTTTATGCATTTAGTGGATTACAAAGATTGTGAAATATTGCCGAATTTAAAAGCCAAACTTATTCACAATCGGACTTAGTTTTTAACAAATGAGATAAACCGGAATACTTTTGATTATTTTTTCAAAAAACTGAATATCAGTACATTGAAAAACAAAAAAGCACGTAAAGTACCGTAAAATATAGGATTATAAAAATAAAAAACAAGGACTTTTTTAATTATTTTGAAATTACTTTTTCATGTCCAGCGCCACTTTCTCAAGCTCTGCATACCAGTCTTCTCCAAATTTCCTAACCAATGCTTCTTTAACAAATTTGTAAACAGGAACTTCTAATTCCTGACCTAAAGAACAGGCTGCATCACAAATATCCCACTTGTCATAATTGACAGCGGCAAACTCGGTAAAATCTTTTACACGAATAGGATATAAATGGCATGAAACTGGTTTTTTCCAGTCAATTATTCCTTGATTGTACGCTTGTTCAATACCGCAAAGCGCTGTTTTACCGTCAAAAATCACGTAAGCACAATCTTTATTGTCAATCAGAGGTGTTTCAAGATCACCATCTGTTCCTGTTACCCAAGTTCCTTGCGCTTCAATAGCTGCAATTCCTTGTTTACGAAGGAACGGTTTTACCTTAGGATAAATTTCTTCTAAAATCTTAGTTTCCTCAACGCTCAACGGAGCTCCGGCATCGCCATCAACACAACAAGCCCCTTTACAGGCTGATAAATTACAAACAAAATCTTTTTTGAGTATGTCTTCTGAGACGATGGTTTTTCCTAATTGAAACATTCTTTTGGGGTACTGTGATTATAAAGTGCAAAGATAGTCAAAGTAAATTGTATTTTTTTAGATAAAAATAACTTTAACTTTATTAGAAAACCGAACGGCAAATAAATACTAACTATTTAATATTCAGTGTGATATAAAAATAAAATAACAAGATAAATTCTTCTTGTACAATCTTAAAAAACTACTTAAATAAATCGCAATACCATTCTATTTTATCCATTAAATGAGACGAAAAGTTTAACTTTGTAAATAAAAAGCTATGATAGGATTTGACATCAGAGAAATTGTTACCGTAAGCATGGTCCTTTTTGCTGTAATTGACATCATTGGCACAATTCCAATTATCATCGATTTAAGAGCGAAATTCGGCCATATTGAATCCGAAAAGGCATCTTTGGCTTCAGGGGCAATTATGATTGTCTTTCTTTTTATAGGGGAAGAATTCTTAAATTTGATTGGAATCGACGTCAATTCTTTTGCAGTAGCTGGTTCTTTTGTCTTATTTTTTTTAGCATTAGAAATGATATTAGGCATTCGATTGTATCGTGATGAAGCAGCAAGTTCCGCTTCAATTGTTCCTATTGCATTCCCACTTGTTGCAGGAGCAGGAACCATGACCACTTTATTATCCCTGAAAGCAGAATTTCAGACAATCAATATTATTGCAGCCATTATTTTAAATATTATTCTCGTCTATATCGTTTTGAAATCATCCGCGAAAATCGAACGAATGTTAGGAGAAAATGGACTTGGAGTTATCCGAAAGACTTTTGGAGTGGTACTTCTTGCCATTGCTGTTAAATTATTCGCCGCTAATGTTAAAGGTTTGTTTGTCTAAAATAAATTTTCATAAATTTACCCTCTAATGCAACAATATAAAATAATTTGATTTTATTTGGACTTAAATGTCCAAAAGAAATATTCCTAACCATCTGTTTTATATTAAAACCAAAAAATCTTATGAAAATCTTTACTAACATTTTGATATTTTTAGCAGTTACTCTAATTATTTTTAATATTACACGTCTTGATTTTAAACATCTATTTCAAGGGGATAGCATGTACGCTCTAATTGGCGTTGCAGCTTCATTTTGCGCCGTTCTAATCCTTGTTATCTTTAGAATGTCGAAAGAAATTGAAAAAAAAATGCATGACTAATCTATTTGATGTGCTAATTATTGGTGGCGGTGTTTCTGGAATGTCATGCGCGCTCGTTTTGGGTTCCGCAAAAAACAAATCTTTTGTTACTGAAAAGAAAATTGGTGTTTTCACTCATCAAAAAACATCTGCTCTGCAAGACGCATTGTTTAATAATGCTTATGGAATCCCTGCGGGTAAACTAGGTTCTGAATTATTGACCGAGAGTGTTCAACTCCTTTCAAAAACCTATCCGCACATTAAACAAATTCCGAATGAAAAAGTGTTGAAAATTGAAGGCCTGTTTCCTGAATTTACAGTAACCACAACCAAAAACGCTTACAAAACCAAAACAATCGTAATAGGCATTGGATCCGCAAACACTTTTGCAATAGACGGATTAATGGATTATGTAGTCCCACATCAAAAAGCACTTCCTGAAAAACAAAGAATCCAACTTAAAAATAGTGATCACAAAGTTACTGATGGGATTTATGTTATAGGAACTCTAGCAGGTTGGAGAAGTCAACTGGCCATTGCTGCAGGAAGTGGCGCTGCCGTTGCTACTGACATTCTAACGTTATGGAATGGTGGCATACAAACACATTGTCATGATAGTATTCGATAAATAGAATTTCAATGTGAAAAATCTCTAGAAAAATAATGGTAGGTTTACACTTTCATTAATCTATTTTTATGTTATCACTGTTATTGAGCTTCATAAGACTCATCGTTTTTATAGTATTTATTTCCTTTTTTTCGATTATTTTCTATTTCATGAGTTTCTTTTCGAGTGAAGAAAATAATTCAAAAAAAGCAATTTTTTTAAGAGATTTTTTAATAAAAGTATCAAATGTAATTTTAGGTATACGCACAATTGTTTATGGAGAAAAGCCCACCGTACAAGGGTTAATTGTAGCCAATCATCGGTCTTATTTTGACCCAATCGTAATTGTAAATCTAATCCATGCTTATCCTGTTGGAAAAATAGAAGTCGCTTCATGGCCACTTATTGGATACATCTGTAAAATATCAGGTGTGTTATTTGTGGACAGAAAATGTTCGAAAAGCAGACAAAATACCGCCGAAAATATTCGAGAAGTTCTTAGCAGAGGATATTCAATCATCAATTTTCCCGAAGGTACAACTCATGATTTGCCTTCAACTGTAGCTTTCAACTATGGTTCATTTGTCATGGCTACTAAAATCGAATCCGCAGTTATACCAATTGCTATTGATTATAAAGAAAAAACAGATGCCTTCATTGGAAACGACACTTTTATTCCACATTTTTTAAAATGTTTTGGAAAACTTACCACTGAGATTAAAATAACTTTCTTTCCTCCTATTTATTCTAAAGATGCAACTTATCTATTAAACACCTCTAAAGACATTATCGACAAAGAACTCATTCGATATAGAAAAGATTGGGACAGTGAAAATTAAAAACAGTGCTAATTTTTTTCTATTGACTTTTTAAAACTGCTTTAACCATTGCATCTTCTTTCAATACAATTTCGTAATAATATTTTTCACCATACAATTGTCGGGCAAATTCTGCGGCAACATACCGTTTTACTAACGACTTGCTTTTCCCAAACTTCAGATTCAATCCGTTTTTCAAAATATACTTTTGAAACGAATTAAAATACACATCCGTTCCATTCATCTTGGTCATGAATTGTTGAAAAGTCAAACCTCTAAAAGTATTTCTATTTTTATCTAATTGCTCAAATACAAAATGGCCAACAACGCCCGATTGCAATAAATATACACTACTTTCATTCCCATGCTCCACTTCAAGCGGCACAAAAACATCAGGAACAATTCCACCCCCTCCGTAAACAATTTTCCCTTTTTTAGTTTTAAATTTTAAAGAATTCGAAACTTTTATACTGTCTTTTTCATACAGTTCCCCGTTTTCAAAACGACTATCTGATTCTTTAAAATATGCGTCATTTCCTTCATTATAAGGCTTTTGAATAGAACGACCGGTTGGCGTGTAATATCTTGCAATAGTTAATCGAACTGCTGAACCATCATCAAAATCCATTTCGCGTTGTACCAATCCTTTTCCAAACGAACGTCGGCCTACAATTGTTCCTCTGTCATTATCTTGGATCGCTCCCGCAAGAATTTCACTTGCTGACGCACTATTCTCATTTATTAATACAAACACATTTCCGCTTTCGAAACTTCCTTTTTCTGTTGCAAAAGTTTTATCGGTATTTCCTTTTTTATTTTTGGTAAAAACAATTAATTGTTTGTCTTTCAATAATTCATCCGCAACTGCAATCGCTTCTTCCATATAACCGCCTCCATTATCCCGAAGATCAATAATTAATGAGTTAGCACCTTGTTTTTTCAATGCATCCAAACCTCTTTTAAACTCGCCATAAGTAGTTTCGGCAAATCGATTTATTTTTATATAACCGGTATTATTTTTCAAAAGCAAGGAAACATCAACACTTTTCAAAGGAATAACATCTCGTTTTACTATTAATTTAATTTCTTTACGTTCCGATTTTCTGTAAACGGTAAGTTCAATTTCGGAACCCACAGTCCCTTTTAATTTAGAAAACAAACTGTCATTAGGCAATTTACGTCCGAATAATTTAGTTTTATCAGCATATAAAATTCGGTCTCCTGCTTTTATTCCGGCTTTTGCCGAAGGGCCATTTTCAACCGGTTTTATTATCGCCACAGAATCATTGTACATATAAAAATTGACGCCTATTCCCACAAAATCTCCTTTCATACTCTCAACAACTTCAGCTTGCTCACTTGGTGGAATATATACAGAATGCGGATCTAATTTTGCCAAAATATTATCAACGGTAAGATTTACGATAGAATCCGTATTGACATTATCGACATATTCGTTATCGATAAAATCAATTAGTTTATTGAGTTTATTTTTGGAACTGTTTTTAGAGAAAAAATGATTTTGATTTGGAGCGTTTAATAACCCGCCAAGGACAACTCCTATGGCAAGAGCCACACTAATAATTACAGGCAGGTATTTATTATAGCTTTTCATTTATTCTTCTAATACTGGAATATGCTCCACTTCTACTCCCGCTTTTATCAAAAACTGAATTCCGGAATCATCGCGATACCCATTGTTATACACCACTCGTTTTATCCCTGATTGATGGATTAATTTACTGCATTCTTTGCAAGGCGAAAGCGTAATATATAATGTAGCACCTTCACAAGATTGTGTAGATCGCGCTACTTTGAGAATTGCATTTGCTTCGGCATGCAACACATCCCAACGCGTTAACCCTTCTTCATCTTCACAACAATTTTCAAATCCAGTTGGCGTTCCATTGTAACCATCGGAAATAATCATTCGATCCCTTACAATGATAGCCCCCACTTGCTTTCTTTTACAATAAGACAAAAGTCCCCATTCGGTCGCAATTCTAAGATACGCTTTATCGTATTTATTTAATTTTTTTGATTCCATTATTTTTATCTAATCCAGATTTCATTTTCAATAATCATTGGCAAAATTACTCCTATTATAAAGGCTGACATCACCAAAGTCCAATCCCGTTTAGAGAATCTAAAAAAAGTTTGAATAATATAAGACAATACCAACACAACAAAAACTACAATAATTTGAGCTGCTTCGATCCCCAATGCAAATTCGCCCAAAGGGAATAATTTAGAGGTTGCACTTCCTCCCAAAATTGATTTAAAATAGTTTGAGAAACCCAAACCATGAATAATCCCAAAGAAAAGTGTTATAAAAAATACCAAATTTATACTTTCTTTTTTACTGGATTTACCAGCCGTAAAAAGATTAAACAAGGCTGTTATTAATATCGTTATTGGTATCAACAATTCAACAACATTCACTTTTATTGCAATTATACCAAAAACGGAAAGCAGCAAAGCCAGTGTATGTCCAATTGTAAACAGCGTTATCAAAAGTACTATTCTTGGCCAATCCTTGAAAGAGAAAGGAACAGCTAATGCTATTAAAAACAAAACATGGTCATACGCATGAATATCCAAAACGTGTTTTAACCCTATTTGAAAGTAAATCCAAAATTCTGACATACGTAATTTATTAAATTGATAAGGGGCTGTAAACTTACGATTAATTTTGAAAATGATTGTTTTGAAAACACAAATCATTCCTTAAAAAAGGATTTAAAATACTTTGATTAACAAATTATAATTTTAAATAAATTAAAATCAATAATTTAAAAATAGATTTATCTTTGTAGGATAAAAAACTAATAATTATGTCATTTTCAGATTTATTTGATAGCGAATTCAAACAAAGAAATAAAGGTCATTTTTCAGCTATCGTTCGTGTAGCACTTGCAGATGAAAAATTTGCTCCAGAAGAAAAAATGTTTTTAGATAAGCTGGCCGTTAGACTAGAAATTTCTCCAGAAGAATATACCGAAATTTTACAAAATCCATTGAAATATCCTATAAATGCTCCTTATCTGCACGAGCAAAAATTGGAACGTTTGTATGATTTAGCCCGAATGGTTCATGTTGATCATCACTTAGGAGATAAACAAGAATTATTATTAGGGAAAATTGGAGTAGCATTAGGTTTTAATGGTGAAAACGTGAATTATATCATATCTAAAGCATTATCATTAGTAGATAAAAAAGTAGATTTAGATACTTTCCTTTTCGAAATGCAAAACATGCATAAATAAAAATCATAAAAAAGCTCCCAAAAATTTCGGGAGCTTTTTTATAATTGTTTTTAGTACTTGCTCAATTTTGCTTTGTGCATGAAATCTTCAGCCTTCTCTACCATATTGTAGCTTCCGCAGAAAAAAGGAACGCGTTGGTGTAATTCAGTAGGTACAATTTCCATTATACTTCCAAAACCATCAGAGGCTTTACCGCCGGCTTGCTCTACAATAAATGCCATTGGATTGCATTCATATAAAAGACGTAATTTCCCTTTTGGAGCTTTAGAACTTGTTGGATAAATATAAATCCCGCCTTTGATCATATTTCTATGAATATCAGAAACCAAACTTCCTATATAACGTGAAGTATAAGGCCTGTCTTCCTCTTCAAGTTGGCAATATTTAATATAGTCTTTTACTCCTTGTGGAAAATGAACATAGTTTCCTTCATTGATAGAATAAATATTTCCATCCTTAGAAAACTGCATATTTGGATGCGATAAATAAAAGGTTCCAATTGCCGGATTTAATGTAAATCCATTTACGCCATGTCCTGTAGTGTAAACCAGCATTGTAGATGTGCCATAAATCACATAACCCGCAGCAACTTGATTAGTTCCAGGCTGTAAAAAATCTTCAATTGTAACTGGAGTACCAATTGGAGTAACACGTCTGTATACCGAGAATATTGTCCCTACGGAAACATTTACATCAATATTAGAAGATCCATCAAGAGGATCCATCAAAACCACATATTTATTATTATGGCTTTTATCACTTCCTTCCACTGTAATAAAATCATCATTTTCTTCAGAAGCGATTCCGCATACAATTTCACGGTTGATCAACGTTTGGATAAAAATATCATTGGCATATACATCGAGTTTCTGTTGGTCTTCTCCTTGTATATTTTGTTCACCGGCTGCACCAATAATATCTACTAATCCAGCTTTGTTAACTTTATAATTGACCACTTTTGCAGCCAAACGGATAGAATTGATAATTCGAGACAATTCGCCTGACGAATATTGAAAAGCATTTTGGTTTTCAATGATAAATTCCCCTAGTGTTCTGTTGCGTTCTTCCATTAAGAAATCGTTGTAGTTCGTTTGAAGTCACAAATATCGGATTTTTTGTGAAAATGAATTGAATAATATTTACTTAGTTTGACAGTATTGTATATTTGCTTATAAAATAGTTGAATAATGGGTAGAAAATACTTTATTTTGAAAAATTCAACCATTAAAAATAAGAATTTACGAGATAAGCATTCCGGGAGTTTTAAGCAAACACCCATAAAGATATGCGAATTCCATATTCAAATAAAAATAAATAAAAACTACGTATGAATATCAGAAAAGGAAATCCAGAAGACATGGAAGCGGTTTTAGGACTTATTCAAGAATTAGCAGACTTTGAGAAAGAGCCTGATGCAGTTCTTATCACCGTTGACGATTTAGTCCGCGATGGTTTTGGTCCTACCCCTTTATTTCATGTTTTTGTAGCCGAAGTGGAATCAGGCCCGAGCGATAGCCAACAGGCGAAGCAAATTGTGGGTATTGCTTTGTATTATTATCGCTATTCTACTTGGAAAGGAAAAATAATCCATCTGGAAGATTTAGTGGTAAAAGATGAAATGCGAGGAACAGGATTGGGCTATGCTCTGTATTCTGAAATCATCAAGCAAGGAAAAAAAGATAATGTTCGAAGAATTGACTGGCATGTTCTTGACTGGAACACACCTGCAATTGAATTTTATGAAAAATCAGGTGCAAAAGTACTAAAAGATTGGTATGTGGCGCAAATGGATGAAGCAGGAATTAACTATTTTGTAGATAACAGATTAAAATAAAATTACAAATTTTTTTGTTTAAAAGTATGAGAGTATTCAAATTTGGTGGTGCCTCTGTAAAGGATGCTGCGGGAATAAAAAACGTATATGACGTTTTACAAAAAGTAGGGTATGAGGATGTGTTATTGGTTGTTTCTGCAATGGGAAAAACTACAAATGCACTTGAGTTAGTAATAAAAAACTATTTCGACAAGTCGGCTGAATTAAATTCATCCGTTCAAGAAGTGAAAAAATACCACAATCAAATTCTGATGGATTTGTTTGAAGAAGAAAAGCACGAAGTTTTTACTGCGGTAAACAATCAATTTTCTGACTTAGAATATTTTTTGGCGCATAATAAATCGCCAAATTATAATTTCGTTTACGATCAAATTGTGAGTTATGGTGAATTAATATCTACCACTATCCTGAGCCATTTTATGAGTTTTATGGAAATAAAAACACAATGGCTAGATGTGCGAAATTTTATAAAAACAGACGCTACTTATAGAGATGCGGAAGTAGACTGGGAATTGACACAAAAGAATATTTCCAAAAACGTAAAAAGAAAAATATTAAATATCACTCAAGGGTTTTTGGGTTCTGACGAAAATAACTTTACCACTACTTTAGGTCGTGAAGGTTCCGATTATACTGCTGCAATTTTTGCTTATTGCTTAAATGCGGAAAGTGTAACCATCTGGAAAGATGTTCCAGGAGTTATGAATGCTGACCCAAGATATTTTGAAAACGCCAGTTTGCTGAACCAGATTTCATACCGCGAAGCGATTGAATTGGCTTTTTATGGCGCTACGGTTATTCATCCGAAAACTTTACAACCTTTGCAAAAAAAGGAAATTCCCTTATTTGTAAAATCGTTTATTAATCCTTTGTTACCGGGAACTCGTGTTGCCAAAGGTGCCGATTTAGAACCTTATTTGCCGTGTTTTATTGTCAAAAGAAACCAACTCTTGATTTCGCTTTCATCAATAGATTTCTCTTTCATCATGGAAGAACACATAAGCGAGATTTTCGCTTTGTTTCACCAATTTAAAATAAAAGTGAATCTAATTCAAAATTCTGCGATTAGTTTCTCTGTATGTGTTGAGGACAAATTTGAAAATTTCAAAGATTTGAACGCCATTCTTTCTAAAAAATTCAAAGTAGAATTTGACGAAAATGTCACTTTATTTACAATCAGACATTTCAATGATAAAGCCGCAGAAACTGTTGAAGAAAATAAAACTGTTTTATTGAAACAAGTGAGCCGCGAAACCATGCAGATAGTAACGAAAGAAAGCTAGAAAATCTTTTCTCCGTAAAGTCCTCAATTGTACTTACTTTTTTTACATAATACACTACTTTTGATGCATAGACCTAAACTATCTATGTTAAAAAAAGTAGTGTTTTTACTTCTAATAATGTGTTTTTCCGGACTTAAGGCCCAGGAAACTAACTCGTTATACAAAACCAAGAAAATCTCTTCCACCCGAGACACTATTCATCTTGAAAATGAAAGCATCAATTCTAGTTTCTTCCAAGTGCTTAACGCTAATGGGAAATCAATAGACACCGTTTTTTATAAAATAAATTTCCAAAAATCCTTCTTAATTTTTAAAGGAGATCCAATTCAACCATCCGATTCCATAACGATTCAGTACCTCAAACTTCCAGAAATTCTAACCAAAGAATATCGTATTTACGATTCAAGCCAAATAGTCAGTAACGAAGCTGCTTCAGGAAATTTGTATAAAATTGAAACAAATCCAGTCAAAAAAAACAGTCCTTTTGACGGATTAAACACTTCCGGAAGCATCACTCGAGGACTAACCATTGGCAACAATCAAAATGCAGTTTTAAATTCAAATCTGGATTTACAAATCACAGGAAAACTATCTGAAAAAGTGAGCCTCAGAGCTTCATTGCAAGACAGTAATATTCCGTTACAAGATGGAGGTTATTCTCAGAAGCTAGATCAATTTGATAATGTTTTCATGGAGCTTTTTAGTGACAAATGGAACATTAGAGCCGGAGATGTTTTTCTTGAAAATAAAAAAACACAGTTCCTTAACTTCAATAAAAAAGTACAAGGACTTGCTACTAATTTTGACTTCGGAACTGAAAACAGTAAAACCAATATTTTTGCATCGGTAGCTTTAGTGAAAGGACAATATGCTAAAAGTAATTTTGTTGGCCAGGAAGGCAATCAAGGCCCATATAAATTAAAAGGCCAAAATGGCGAATTGTATGTTCTGGTTATTTCAGGTTCGGAACGGGTTTATGTTAATGGCATTTTATTGAAACGAGGTGAAAACAATGACTACACCATTGATTACAATGCTGGAGAAATAGTGTTTACGCCGCTTTTTACTATTACCTCCGAAATGCGAATTGCTATAGAATACCAATATTCGGATCGGAATTACTCTCGATTTATCACCTATGCCGGAGCTTCGCATGAAAATGAGAAATGGAGTTTTGGAAGTTATTTATACTCCGAAAGTGATTTAAAAAACCAACCTCTACAACAAAACCTTTCTCAAGAACAAGCCCAAATTTTAGTGAATGCCGGTGACAATCCTGATTTAATGACAGGGCCTTCCGCTTATTCAGATTCGTATTCGGATAATAAAGTGTTGTATAAAAAAATAACTATTAATTCTATTGAAGTTTTCGAATATTCTAACAATCCTGAAGACGAATTGTTCAATGTTCGATTCAGTTTTGTGGGAATAAATAAGGGAAATTACATCCTAAAAAACGCATCGACCAATGGTCGTATTTATGAATTTACCCAACCAATTAATGCTATTCCGCAAGGAAATTATGAGCCAGTAATACAATTAGTTTCTCCAACGAAAATTCAAGTGGCAACATTTTTAGGGAAATATAAACCAACGGAAAAAACAGCCTTTGATTATGAAATAGGAATTAGTAACAATGACAAAAATCTTTTCTCCGCTACAGATGATTCTGACAACCGTGGTTTGGCAGCCAAAATAAATGCAAAGCAACGCTTATTTTCAGAAAAATGGAATGGTGACGCTTTTGCCAGTTATCAATTTATTCAGAGAAATTTCAAATCGGTGGAACGCCTTTATAATATTGAATTTGATAGAGATTGGAATTTAGGAAATTCTACTATCGGAAATCAAAGTTTGTTGGTTTCAGGCTTACATTTTGAATTAAATCCTAAAAAAAATCCTCAAAACAAAGGATTGCTAAACTATCAATTTGAAAAACTGGATTTCTCAGAAAGCTTTTCTGGCAGCAGACATTCTGTTAATGGAGCATTTAAATTGAAAAATTGGACGATTGAAAATCAGGGCAGTTTCTTAAAAAGTGATGGAAGAGAATCCTCTTCTAAATTTTATAGGAATCAAACGCATACTCGTTATCATTTTAACAAGAACTGGATTGGCACTAGCCTACGATTAGAAAATAATGAAGAAAAAATAAAAACTACAAATCAATTTTCGGCTTTAAGCCAAAGGTTCACGGAGTATAGTTTTTTTACCGGAAGAGGTGACAGCACTAAAGTTTTTGTCGAATTAGGATATTTGAGACGAAAAAATGACAGCTTACAAAATGGATTCATACAACGTGTAAATGCATCGCAAACGTACTACTTGAAATCAAAATTAATTCAATCAACGAAAAGTGATTTAACTGCTTATGTAAATTATAGAGTGCTTGATTTTGCTGATCAAACAAAGAAAAAAGAATCGTCATTAAATTCCAGAATAGTGTATTCAGATCGATTTTTCAATCAATTGATTCAAAGTGCCACTGTTTATGAAACCAATTCAGGAAGTATTCCACAACAGGAATTCACGTACTTGGAAGTTCCGGTTGGCCATGGCGTTTATACGTGGAATGATTACAATAGCAACGGAATTCAGGAATTACAAGAGTTTGAAATCGCTCCATTTATCGACCAAGCAAAATATATCCGGATATTCTTACCGAACCGAATTTATATAAAAACGCATCAAAACAAGTTCTCCCAATCTATAACTATAAATCCAAATCAATGGCAAAATGAACTTGGATTAAAAAGACTACTTTCCTATTTTTATAATCAAGCCTCTTTTATAATTGATCGAAAAATAAAAAGCGAAGGCGAAAATTTCGAATTAAACCCCTTTAATACTTATAAAGAAAATGTGCTGGGATTGAATTCCAGTTTCAGGAATAGTTTGTTTTATAATCGAGGGAAACAAAAACATTCTACAACCTATACTTATTTGCAAAATCAAACAAAAAATTTATTATCAATAGGAGCACAAGAGGCAAAAAACAATTCACATCAACTACAATATACCAATTTATACAAGAAAAGTTGGCTGTTCAATTTTTTTGCAAAAACAATCCAAACCGCAATTGAATCTGAAAATTTTTCTGAAAAAAATTATAGTATTCGCAGTTATCAATTGGCTCCAAAAATCAGTTATTTATTCTCCAAAAATACCAGTTGTGATTTATTTTATGAATTACAGCACAAAGAAAATAAAATTGGAATTTCAGAAACACTACTTCAAAATCGATTAGGAATTTCCTTTTCTTATGCTGGGGATAAAAAAATCACCATCAATGGAGAAGTTTCCTTTTATCAAAACAAATTCAAAGGAAATGAATTCTCTTCGGTAGGATTTCAAATGCTAGAAGGATTGCAAACGGGACAAAACTTGACTTGGAGATTACTATTCCAAAAAAACCTGACGCAATTTTTAGATATAAATTTAAATTATCAAGGACGAAAAAGTGAATCTACTCAGACCATTCACACAGGAAACATACAATTAAGAGCTTATTTCTAGACTATTAGATTAATTTTAAGAAAAAAATTATTAACTTTAATCTGAAATTAATTCAAGAATCCTAACTTTAAAAACACAAAAATCATGAAAAAATTATTGTTATTATGTTTTGTATTTATTTTATCTGGAAACTTTTATGCACAACAAACTGCCGCTGAAAAGAAAGCTGATAAAGCAAAAACTGAAAAAGCTGTTAAGGCAAAACAAGAATCTCAAGTGAAAGCCGCTAAAGCTAATAAAGAAGCAAAAGAGAAAATTACAAAAGCAAAAAGCGATGTAAAAGATAAGACTGCTAAAGCGGAAAGTGAGGCTAAAGAAGCAAAAAGGAACGTTAGTAAAGCAAAAAATGACGTAACAGCTAATGATAAAGAAGAAGAAGAACAGAAGGTTGCTAAATCAAAAAAAAATGTAAAAGATATAGCTACAGAAAGTAACGACAAAATAGCGAAAGCAAAAAACGATTCAAAAGACAAAGCTAGAGCGATTAATGAAAAAGCTATTAAAACCAACAAAAAGGCAGAAAAAATACAAAAAGAGACCACAACGACCAAGGCTAAAAGAACTGCCGTAAAAGTTAAAGAAACCAATGAAAAAGCACCAAAAGTACCCGACAGAGTTACTGGAGAATACAACGGTAAAAAAGTGTATAGCGGTCCAAGAGGAGGTAAATATTACATTAACGTTAATGGAAACAAAACTTATATCCAAGAGTAATATTTTAATCTAATTATGTAAATAGGCTGTTAAAAAATGAGCAGCCTATTTACATTTAACAAATTGCTACTAATATTTAGCGAAATAAATTAATAGTTTAGTAATGCGCTCGAAATATAAAAAACCCATTCATTGCGTAACTTTCAAAATTAAAAAAACGAATCTTATCGCTAAATGAATTTGAATACCAACAATAAGACTATTTTGATTGCTCCATTAAATTGGGGGCTGGGTCATGCTACTCGATGCATTCCTATTATTAAGGCGCTACAAGATAATAATTACATCCCCATAATCGCTTCTGATGGTATAGCTCTGGAATTATTGAGAAAAGAATTTCCATATCTAAAAATACTCGAATTACCCTCCTACGAAATAGAATATTCTAAAAATGGTAAAAATTTCAAATGGAAATTATTGCAAAATTGTCCAAAAATGATTGAAGCCATTTGGGCTGAAAAAAAATTGGTAAAAAAATGGATTAAGAAATATTCTATTGACGGCATACTATCTGACAATCGGCTTGGCGTATTTAGTAAAAAAGTACCTTCAGTATTTATGACACATCAATTGAATGTGATGACTGGCAATACCACTTGGATTACCAGTAGGCTCCATCAACATATTATAAAAAAATATGCTGAATGCTGGATTCCAGACCTGGAAGAAACTCCAAATCTGACAGGTAAATTAGGACATATAAAAAAAGCTGATTTTGTGACTAAATACATTGGACCATTAAGCCGATTGCATAAACGCGAAACTCCGAAAAAATATGATTTAATGGTTATTTTGTCCGGACCAGAACCACAACGAGGCATGTTAGAAGATAAATTAAAGATTGAAGTATTGAAATATAATGGGAATGTAGTTTTTATAAAAGGGACCATAGAAAAAGACCAAATAAAGGAACAAATAGAGAATATTACCTATTATAATTTCATGAATACGAGACAACTTGAACAAACTTTTAACGAAAGTGACACTGTACTATGCAGGTCAGGGTATACAACCATTATGGATTTGGCTAAACTGAATAAAAAAGCTTTTTTTATTCCTACTCCCGGTCAATACGAACAGGAATATCTGGCAAAAAAATTAAAAAAAGAAGGATTGGTTCCATATGCGGAACAAAATGATTTTAGAATCGAAAACCTTGAAGAAATTGACCTGTACAAAGGACTGCCACAATTAGATACTGCATTAGACTGGAAAGCATTATTTTCTGTTTTTGAATAGAATCAATAATTCTACTTTATTTTATAAAAAAATCCTAATTATAATACTTTAAAAGTAAATAATTAGGGTGTTTTTTTTTATAAAAAAGGTAACTAATTAGATTATCAGCACCAGATTAATCTTCTAATTTCTTATCTCCAAATTTTTCGTGTTTGATAATTTTGGCATTAATCATAAAATAAACATACTCCGCAATATTCGTACAATGCTCAGAAATACGCTCTAAATGTTTTAAAACAATCACAAGATTTGTTCCTGAAACGACTGTTTTAGAATATGACTTCATTTCATTGATGATATTATGTATCGCTTCATCACATTCATTTTTTATGGTATTGTTCAAAACGAAGATCTCCCCAATCGTATTTTCATCTCGAGTCAAGAAACATTCATTCGTTTTAATTGTAATCACCTCAACATGTCTGGCTATATCAGTAATATTAAACTTAACAATTAAATCATGTTTGTCATTAATATTTTTAGCTTTTTTTATGATGCTTATCGCTAAATCACCTATTCTTTCTATCTCATTGCTGATCTGCATCGCTGACATAATAAAACGCAAATCAGAAGCGACTGGTTGCTGTAAAGCAAAAATACTTTGGCAAATTTCATCAATCTTAACATCTAATTTATCAATCTTATTTTCTGTTTTTTTCACTTCTTTACCTTCCGAAAAAGGTTCTGAAAGTAAAGCATTTACTGATTCTCCTACTTGACCTTCCGCTAAAACACCTATTTTCTGGATAACATTTCTAAGTTTTTCTAATTCTATTTCAAAGTGTGATGCCATATTTTTTTATTTTAAATTTAAAGATTTATAAAATTCACAAAAACAAAACAAGACTTAAAAAGTCTGTTTCAAATTACGCTTTTTATCCAAATCTTCCTGTGATATAATCTTCTGTTTGTTTTTGCTCTGGTTTAGTAAATATAGCATTAGTTTTACCTATTTCGATCAATTCCCCTAAGTAAAAGAAGGCAGTATAATCACTGGTTCTAGCTGCTTGTTGCATGTTATGGGTTACAATAATTATAGTATACTGCTCTTTTAATTCATGAACTAATTCCTCTATTTTTGAAGTAGAGATAGGATCCAAAGCACTTGCTGGCTCATCCATAAGGATAATATCTGGACTTACAGCCAATGTTCTCGCGATACAAAGTCGTTGTTGTTGTCCCCCTGAAAGGCCTAAAGCTGAATCTCCCAATCTATCCTTTACTTCTTCCCAAATAGCAGCTTGTTTCAATGAAGTTTCTACTATTTCGTCTAACTGAGTTTTATCTTTTATCCCATTAATTTTTGGGCCATAAGCAATATTCTCGTAAATGGATTTTGGAAATGGGTTTGATTTTTGAAAAACCATTCCAATTTTTTTTCTGATATTAACAACATCAACATCTTTACTGTAAATATCAACGCCTTCCACAAGCATATTTCCAGTTATTCTCACATCTGGAATAAGATCATTCATTCTATTGATACATCTAAGAAAAGTAGATTTACCACAACCAGAAGGACCAATCAAAGCCGTTACTTTATTAGCCGGAATTTGCATTGAAATCTCCTTTAATGCTTTTTTTTCTCCATAGTACAATGACAAATCATTTACTTGTATTTTTATGTCTTTCATGTCTTTTTTGTTATGTCTAAAATATAATTTATCAGGTAGATTTTAAAATTATTTTGCTCTTCTTCTAATTCTAGATCTAATAATTACTGCAACTAAGTTTAAGGATAAAGTAAGGATTAACAATACTAATGTTGTTGCAAACTGTATTGGCATTGTTTTTTCTACATCAGAAGATTGAGTTGCCATAATATAAATATGATATCCCAAATTCATAAATTGGTCACTTAAAGATCCAGGTAAAGTCGCTAGGTAATACGCTGCACCCGTAAATAAAATAGGAGCTACTTCTCCAGCACCTCTGCTCACAGCCAAAATAGTACCTGTCATAATCCCAGAAATAGATCCTGGAAGTACCACATTTTTTATTGTTTGCCATTTTGTTGCGCCTAATGCTAAACTTGCCTCACGCAATTCACGGGGAATCGTTTTTAGTGCTTCTTCAACAGAAACAATAATCACCGGTAAAGTAAGTAATGCCATGGTAAGGCTTGCCCAAAGAATATTGGGTTGCCCCCAATGGAGTTCACCACCATTAAAAGCTTTATCGACTCCACCTCCAACAAATTGGATAAAAAATCCAAGACCAAAAAGACCAAATATTATTGAAGGTACAACGGCCAATGTTCGCACAGAAAATCGAACTGCAGCTGCAAATTTTGAATTTTCCTTCGCATATTCTGTCAAATAAATCGCTGTAATCGTCCCGAAAGGCACTGCAGCAATAGACATGACAACAACCAATATAAAGGTCCCTATTAAAGCAGGAAATATACCTCCTTCTGTCATTCCATTTGTTGGAAATGAGCTGATGAATTCCCATGAAAATTTTGCACGTCCTTCATAAATAATAATTCCCAGTATAATAAAAAGAATTGTAATAATTAGCACAACAGCTAATTGAGTAATTCCAATAATTAATTTTCCTTTTATATCTGAACCCTTTTTCTTACTTGCAAAAAAAGAGTTTTCTGTTTCGTTTATTGTTGTGTTCATGATTTATTTCCCTTGGAATTTTTTGATTAACTTTCCTTTTACATAAAACTCAGCAACGGCATTTAATGCAAAAGAAAAAATGAAAAGTAATGACCCAATAAAAAACAACACACTATAATGGGTTTCTCCAAAAACAGTTTCAGCCATTTCAGCTCCAATTGTAGCTGCAAAAGTTCGTACACTTTCAAAAGGATTAGCAGACAATAAAGCCGCATTTCCTGTAGCCATTAATGCAATCATAGTTTCTCCAAAAACTCTTCCAATTCCTAAGAGTAACGCAGCAAAAATTCCTGGCGTTGCTGCAGGTAATATCACAAAAAAAGCAGTTTGCCATTTACTAGCTCCCAGCGCTAAACTTGCCTCAGTAAATGTTTTAGGCACTGCAGAAAGCGCGTCTTCTGAAATGGTATAAATGATTGGTATAGCTGCTAATGCCATAGCAACTCCACCGACAAAAGCGTTTAATCTTGATTCATAACCAAAAACATCTTGAAAAAAAGTTGCCAAAACCATCAAGGCAAAAAAACCTATTACCACTGATGGAAAAGCCGCTAGCATTTCTATAATAGGTTTTATGATCTCCTTTGTTCTTTTGGATGCAAAACAAGAAGTATAAAGTGCAGCCAAGACTGCCAAAGGACCTGCGATGAGCATGGCGATTATGGTAACTTTTAAAGTTCCTATAAGCAACCCAAAAAGACCAAATCTAGGATGTTCCGAAACTGGAACCCATTCTGTTGTGAAAAAAGTACTCCACGTTTTATCAGCTCCATCATTATCTGCTGCAACCGTTTCTGGTTTTTCATCTGAGGATGCAATAGCAGAATCTGCTTTTACATCACCATACGTTTCGGGTTTTAAGTCCTCTTGAGTTACTGGTTCTGAACCGTAAGTTTCTGGCTTTAAATCTTCCTGAGTTACTGGTTCTGAACCATAGGTTTCAGGTTTCAATTCCTCTGTAGGTGCACTACCATAGGATTCCGGCTTTAAATCTTCAGTAGGTGCAGCACCATAAGATTCTGGTTTTGAACCAGAATCAGAAGTTGTTCCTATTTCTGTTTTTGATTTATTGTCTTTCCCAAAATTAAAAATCGGAAGTGATTCTTTAAAAACAAAAATGAAGATTAGAAAAATTATTGCTATGGATAAAAAAGCAACACTTGAAATAATTTTTTCGGCTAAAAACTCCGAAAGCCTGAATTGCTTTTTCAAACTTTCTTTTGTAAAAATTTGGTTTCTTGGAAATTGGGAATTCATTTGATTTATTTAGTAATTCATATGTATTTCAACACAAAACACGACTCCTTGAAATAAGGATTCCTATTTGAAAAATAATTATTTAATAGGGTAATAACCCACACTAACAATAATTTTTTGGCCTTCAGGACTTAGAATCCAATCTATAAAAGCTTTAGTTTCTCCCGTTGGTTTGGCTTTAAGGTACATATATAAATACCTTGAGATTGGGTAGGTCTTGTTTTTTATAGTAGCAGCAGTTGGCAAAACACCTTTGCTTTTAGCATCTGTTTTTATTTTACAATCTTTTACGCCTTCTGCATAAGCAGCTCCACCATATCCAATGCTGTATTTATCTTTTTTAACTGAATTTACAATAGCTGCAGTTCCCGGTAACGTTTGACATTTTGGTGAAAAATCAGTTTTTACCACATGTTCTTTGAAGAATTCAAAAGTCCCTGAACTACTTTCTCTACCGTATAATCTAATTTTAGCATCCGCTCCACCTACTTGTTTCCAGTTGTTGATTTTTCCGGAAAAAATATAACCTAACTGCTGTAACGTAAGTTCTGAAACTGGATTTGCTTTATTTAGAAAAACAGACAAACCATCTTTGGCACACGCAATCTCAATACCACTTGTTTTGTATTTCGATTTTAATTTTGCTACTTCTGATGATTTTATTGGACGACTTGCATTGGCAATATCCGTAGAACCATTTATTAGAGCCGCTAAACCTACTCCTGACCCTCCGCCAGTAATTTGGATGACAGCACCTGGATGTTTTTTTATGTAAACTTCAGCCCATTTTTGGGACAAAATTACCATTGTATCTGAACCTTTTACCGTTATCTTATTCAAAGTCGTAAAAGAAAAACCGAGAGCCATTACTAACAATAAAGCAACTACTAATTTTAATTTTGCTGATTTCATTTTTTGTTTTTTTTAGGTATTTAAGACCAAAAAATATCCCTTGTCTGAATAGCTGGCAAGGGATGAAAATTAATTTATTATTTTAAAGGAAAATAACCAACCGAAGTAATAATTTTTTGTCCCTCTGCGCTTAAAATCCAATCAACAAAAGCTTTAGTCTCTCCTGTCGGTCTAGATTTTAAATACATATAAAGATATCTTGAAATTGGATACGTTTTGTTTCTTATAGTTTCAGCAGTTGGATAAACTCCTGGACTTTTATCGTCTTTCTTAACTTTACAGTCTTTAACACCTTCCGCATATGCAGCCCCACCGTAACCAATTCCGTATTTATCTTTTTTAACTGCATTTACAATTGCAGCAGTACCAGGCAAAGTTTGACAGTTAGGCGAAAAATCAGTTTTTACTACATTGTCTTTGAAAAAACCAAAAGTTCCTGAGCTATTCTCTCTACCGTACAATTTTATACTGGCATCTATGCCACCTACTTCTTTCCAGTTTGTAATTTTTCCAGAAAAAATTTGACCAATTTGTTTTATTGTAAGTTCCGAAACACCATTCGCTTTGTTTAAATAAACTGACAATCCATCTTTTGCGCAAGGAATCTCAACACCTAATGTACTGTATCGTGCTTTTAATTTTTCTACTTCGGTGGATTTGATAGGGCGACTTGAATTTGCAATATCAGTTGAACCGTTTATTAAAGCCGCAAGACCTACACCAGATCCACCACCAGTAACCTGAATAGTTGTTCCTGGGTGTTTTTGCATGTACACCTCAGCCCATTTTTGTGACAAGATGACCATGGTATCAGAACCTTTCACTGTTATTTTATTTAATGAGGTAAAAGAAAATCCTACCGCCATAACAACTAATAGAATAGCTGCTAATTTAATTTTTGTTGTTTTCATTTTATTTTATTTTTTGTATTAAAATCTAATCTATTGCATTAAAATCCAGCTTGAATTCTAATTGTAAACGTATTATCTAATTTGTCTTTTATATAATCGCCACCAACTGTGGTACTTTTTTCATTAATTGGTAAACTATAACCCGCAACAATTTTTACGTTATCATCATAAAAATATTGCCAAGAAAATGACCAGTTGTTGTACTTCAAATCTTCTTTGATAGTCACTGTATTTCCTGCTAAATGTCTGTTTGGATCCCAACTGTCATATCGAACTGCAACCTGATTACTTTTTCCAATGTTTTTCACCAAAGTCGCATAGAACCCTGAGAAATCACGGATGCCATTAAAATTAAAACTAGGATTACTATTCGCAACAGGCAATGCTGTAGTTGATTTTTCTCCTGATATTGTTCCAGAAATATATTCTCCTTTAAGAGACATTCCGCCAAGAAAATCATAGTAAACTCTCATCTCTCCACCAAACCATCTTTTTTGAAAACTATCTCCTACTTTGGCTGTGAAATTATTATTATTTGCATCGCTGAATGTCCCAGCTTGCAAAACTGCTGTATTTCCTAAATAAGTATGAGCTCCTACATCAATGCCCAAACCTTTAGAAGGAAACGCAAAAGAATAAACACCTCTAATCATGACATCTTTCTTGTTATCTACGTCTCTCAGATTATTTGTCAAAGAACCTTCTCCATAATTTCCGTTAAATACGGCTAACTGAAACTTAAACGGAATTTCATATTTAGTTTGTAAGTCCATTTCGATCTTAGCGCCTAAGTCTCTTTCTTGTGGATACAAAATTCCTGACATTCTGCTTCTTTCTAATAATTCTCTTGAACGAGAAGAAAACTCTACTTCATAACTCGTTCTATTAAACTGTCCTAAAAACAACTTGAATGTTTGAAGCCACTTATCATTTAACTGAACATAAGCATCTCTTAAAGTAACCTTATCAAATGCATAATCCGGTTGAATTACAAATACCGCACCAGTAACTGGCTCATAAGTCAATTTTACACGTGCTCGTCTGATAAAAAAAGTATTCTTTATTGGCACAAGAGTTGTAGATGGTCCGGGTCCAATATTATCTTGAAAATTATACATTTCATATTGCGCATGTATATATCCCGAAAATTTAATTTTGGTCAATTTTCCCAAATCAGTATCCATTATAGAAAGTCTTTCCTCTAAACCTGAAAATTTCATGGAATGCTCATCAAGGGATTCTTTCAACGATTCTACACTTACTGTCTTAACTGAATCAATACTGGCTGTTTCTAAAGAATCAACAGGTACTAATTTAATAGTATCACTCTTAACATCTTGTGCATTAGCCAAAATTGAAGCCATAACTATCACTGCAAATAAAATTTTTTTCATCTTTACTATATGATTAATTTTTTTGCAAAGGTGAACCAGTTATGTTAAGCTAATGTTAACAAATTATTATGTTGGTGATAAATTATTGCTTCGCTAAAGTTATTAATCCTATTTGTAGGATTTACTTATGATCGTTTCTAGACTTACTATTTTTTTAATTTATTAATTTTAAGACTTTTACTATATATTTCTTCCGGATTTAATTCTGGCTTTTTTAAGCCTGCCTTTTCAATTGTAAAGGAAAATTCAGATCCAATTCCAAATTCGCTTTCCACATATATTTTCTCTTTATGTGCTTCTATAATATGTTTTACAATTGCTAATCCTAAACCTGAACCGCCTTCTGAACGGGAACCACTTTTGTCTACTCTGTAAAAACGTTCAAAAAGCCTTGGAATATTTTGCTTCTCAATTCCTTCTCCATTATCTGTTATTCGAACCAAGACCTTTTTCTTAGTTAAATTGACAACGGCAACTTCGGTAAAACCACCTTCTTTACCATATTTAATCGAGTTTACTATTAGATTCTCAACGACTTGTTGTATCTTGTCTTTATCGCCATGTACTATAATAGGCTGTATGTAATAATTTTCGAAAGCCAATGCAATTTTCTTCTTATCAGCTTTCATTTCTAATAAATCAAAAACATTTTGTATCAATTCTACAATATCAAATTCAGAAAAATCCAGATTCAAATCACCAGATTCCAACTTTGTAATCATATCTAAATCTTCCACAATATAGATTAATCGCTCTACACCTTTCTCGGCACGCTTTAAATATTTTTTCCTAATATTTTTATCATCCATTGCCCCATCCAACAAAGTAGAAATATAACCCTGAACCGTAAATAACGGTGTTTTAAGTTCATGCGAAACATTACCAAGAAATTCTCTTCGGTATTCTTCCCGAATCTGCAGCATTTCAATTTCAAGCTTTTTATCGGTGGCAAACTTCTTGACTTCTCGCGTCAAGGTTTCCATATCAGTAGTAATGGGCTGATTTATAAAAGTACTGGATTCCAACAGCGACACATCATCATATATTTTTTTTACACGTCTGTAAATAAAGCGTTCGACGCGATATTGTAAAACCAAAAAAGAAAATAAATAAATAATTAAGAGACAAACTATTCCAAACAGCATCAAATTAGTCACTTTGGAACCAAAGAATAACAACACCATCAACATGACGAATCCAGTAGCAAAAAGGCTAATGAATAAAGCAGACTTTATGGCAAACTTATAAGTTTTCTTAAAATTTATTTTCATCGATTTCACACCTCGCTTTCAAAGCGATTTGAATTTTGCAATTTGTTATTATTAAAAGAGGACTTACACTTCAAATTTATACCCTACTCCTTTAATGGTTTTGAATAAATCTTCCCCAATCTTCTCTCTTAATTTTCTAATGTGAACATCTATAGTTCTTCCTCCAACTACGACTTCATTACCCCAGACTTTATCTAAAATTTCATCGCGCTTAAATACTTTTCCAGGCTTTGAAGCAAGTAAATAAAACAATTCAAATTCTTTTCGAGGTAAGGCAATTTCTACATTGTCTTTTCTTATTTTATATTCTTCGCGATTAATTTCGATTCCTCCTACGTTAAGCGTTTCACTATTTTGCTCTTGTTCATTCAAGCGCCTTAACAAGGCTTTTACTTTACTTACTAATAGTTTTGGCTTAATTGGTTTTGTAATATAATCATCAGCACCTGCATCAAAACCAGCTACTTGAGAATAATCTTCACTTCTTGCTGTTAAGAAAGTAATAATGACATTATTCAGTTCTGGTATTTTTCTAATATTCTCACATGCTTCCATACCATCCATCTCAGGCATCATCACATCCATGATAATTAAATCAGGTAATTCTTTTTTGGCCTTTATAATAGCTTCTTTACCGTTTGATGCCGTAAATATCTGATATCCCTCCTGAGTAAGATTATAGCCTACAATTTCCAAAATATCCGGCTCATCATCAACTAGTAAAATCTTTGTGTTTCTTTTTTTCATGATAGAAAAATTATATTAATCTGATAGAATTTACGCCTGAAATGCTCAGTGATTTTCAATTCCGATTGTAAATGTAACAATAAAAGAACCGTTTAGAAATCACATTAACCGTAATTTAATATGTTAACGATTTAATAATATTCACGAAACTAAATGATAATGATCCACTAACTTTTACTTTACAAAACAGCCATTACTTTGCATAAAAATAAAAAACACAAAAATGAAATTTAGAATATTGTTTATAGCATTGTTAATTACAACTTTTTCTTTTTCACAGAATAAAGGTACTATTTCTGGAATCTTAAGTGATAAAGATGCTAACAACCAATCATTGCCTTTTGCAAACGTACTTATAAAAGGAACCACTTTAGGGACCAATACTGATATTGACGGTAAATATTCTATCATTATGGCAGCCGGAAATTATACAGTTCAATTTAGTTTTGTAGGGTATGAATCTGTGGAAATTCCTGTAACTATAGTTGCAAATGAAACTGTAACTTTAAACCAAGCTATTGGTTCCGGAAGTTATAAACTAGACGATGTTATTATAAAATCCAATGTAAACAGAGAAAAAGAAACTGCATTATTACTCGACCAAAAGAAAGCAGTTGTAATAAAACAAAGCATTGGTGCGCAAGAAATGGCTCGTAAAGGAGTTAGCGATGTAGAGGAAGGGCTTACTAAAATAACAGGAATTACAAAAGTAGGGTCAAGAGGTTTATTTGTACGCGGACTGGAAGACCGATACAACAACTTACTGATAAACGATCTTGCTGCTCCAACTAACAATCCTTTCAAAAAAATTATTCCGTTAGATTTATTTTCTACTGATATAGTAGGTGTTATCGAAGTATACAAAACTTTTAATCCTAACATATATGGAGATTTTGCTGGTGGAACTTTCAATATACAAACTTCAAAGGGATCAAAAAGCGTCACTAAATTGAATGTTGGAATTGGATATACTATGAATAACAATTTAGAAGGATTTTTAATTTCAAAAGATGCTCATTCTACAAAAGGATTATTTGGCTTAACGGGAAACGACAGAAAGCTTCCTACATTACTAGGCAACATACCTTCTAGCTACACACTTACTCCCGATCAATCTTTGAAATCTTTTAAAAGTGGATTTGATGTTTCAGCAATAAAAAGCCCTTTAAATTCAAGCATTGGTTTTCTTCATTCAGAAAAATTTAATTTGAAAGATGATAACACTTTTTCTTATTTACTTTCTATTAATTTTGACAATAATTATTCGATTAGAAACGGTGTTGAAAGAACGTTCACAAACAACCCTTCTGGATTTACTTACAGAAATGACTTTGACAACACTGAATACCGCTATAAAACATCATTATCTTCTTTAGTAGGCTTAAATTATACTACAGATAGACTGAAACTTTCATACAATACCCTTTTCATCAGAACGACTGAAAATTTAGTTAAAGATCAATTTGGCGTAGCTGATTCAAACTCAAGCAACAATAGCACTTTAATTAGAACCAATCAATTAGACGAATCTAATTATTTAAACAACCAGTTATTGGGTGAATATGCATTGAATGAGGATAAAACTCAAAATGTAAAAGCCGCAGTTTCGTATGCGATTACTAAATATGCGCAACCGGACAGAAAATTCTTTTCAGGAACTAGATCAGGAACAGACGATATTTTAGTTTCTGTTGCTGGGAATAATTTCATCAAACAATACTTAGATATTTCTGGTGATGCTTATTTTTCAGGATTAGCAGAGTACACATTAAAATTTGGCAAAACTGAAAAAAATAATATTTTTACCGCTGGATATAATGGAAACATGTCTGACATGACATCATCCTATCGTTTTATTACACCAATTAATAATAGTGCGCCAAACAGCTTCACCACCTCACTGAACAGTGTAGACACTCAATTAAATAGCTATATATCATCAAATGCTGTTAGTTTTAGAGAAAGTTCTAATGCAACGTATCAAGCAAAATTAAAGGAAAGTGCTAATGCCGGTTATGCCAACTTAGTTTATAAATTTGGAGAAAAATGGGAATTAAATGGTGGAATTCGTTTAGAAAGCACCATGAGAGAAACAAAGTATAGAACTCAAGGTTCCTTCTCAGATCCATTTAAAACTTTAAAATACGACAACTTGTATGTTTTACCCGCTTTAAATGTAAAATACGGTTTGAATGAGAATTCGAATCTACGTTTTGCCACCGGAAAAACATATACGAGACCAGTAGTCATGGAATCATATCCTATTGAATATATTAACGCTGATGGAACTTCGACAAAAGGAAATCCATTTTTAAAAAATAGTAGCAACTATAATGTTGATTTAAAATACGAATTATTCCCAACATCAAAAGAGGTTTTTGTACTTGGATTGTTTGGTAAAAAAATAGATCAGCCTATTGAAAGAACATTCATCTCTAATGCTGCGAATTCAACTATCACGACTTATTTAAATTCTGAAAATGCGGTTTTATATGGCGCAGAAATTGAATTCCTATTCGATTTTGCAAGAATAAACGAAAGCTTATCCGATTTATCTTTTGGGTTTAACACTTCTTTGATGCATACAAAAGTAGATGTAAAGCCAACAACTACTGATACTGAAGGTAATATTACTACATCAATCGAAACATTTAAAAGCAGAGAACTTCAAGGAGCGTCAAAATGGCTCATCAACTCTGATTTAAAGTACCAGTTTGACTTAAGCGAAACTTGGAACAACACCGTTTCATTAGTTTATTCAGTATTTGGAAAAAGAATTTATGCAGTTGGAACTGGTGGATTAGACCATATTTATGAATTACCGGTTCAACAGCTGGATTTTATTTGGAGCAGTAAATTATCAAATCATTTTGATTTAAAATTTAGCGCTGACAATCTACTTGATCCTATACGCAAATCCGAACAGGGAAATAACGGGACTTCAACTATAGTTGAAAATTCAACCATAACAAACAGTTATAAAAAAGGAAGAGGGTTCTCAATAAACTTAGGATATACTTTTTAACACACATACGATTAAAACCAAAAGCTCTAATTTATAGGGCTTTTTTTATGCTTAAGACTCCCGTAACACTCTTAACATTCTCTTCACATTTAAATTATTTTTTGATAACCGTAATGTAATATTGAGCTAACACAGTTTACAAAGTTACCGAGTAATTTTGACAAAAATAAAAAACAATAAACAATACAATAAATTATGAAAACTAAAATTTTTGCTTTAGCACTTGCTACAGGATTGTTTCTAAATTCTTGCTCAAGTAGTGATAATCCAATTCCTGTTACACCACCAGCAACAGGCGAAATCACAGGTACAATAACTGCAAACAAAACTTTTGCATACGGAAATTATACTTTAAAAGGTATTGTTAAAGTTGCACCAGGAGTAACGGTAACTTTCGACGCTGGTTCTATAATTACGGCTAATAAAACTACCGGAGACAACGCATTAGTGGTTTTAAACGGAGGAAAATTAAACATTAACGGTACTGCTGACAAACCAGTTGTATTTACAGAAGCATCCGCAATTCCAGGTTCATGGGGAGGAATCATCATGTACGGTGACGCGCCAATCAAAGCTATTGGTGGGGTTACTACTTCTACTTCAGAAGACGGAAACGCATTGTCTTACGGAGGAGCTAATGCTGTTCATAATGGAGGCTCACTAAGCTACGCCAGAGTTGAATATGCTGGATCAAAATTAGCTGATGGAACAAAAGAAAATAATGGATTTACATTTTATTCAGTAGGTTCAGCAACAACATTAGATCACTTGGTTTCTTATAAAGGTGCTGATGATGGATATGAATTTTTTGGAGGAACTGTAAGCATGACAAACGCTATTTCTTATGGTAACTACGATGATGCTTTTGACTGGCAAGATGGATGGCAAGGTCAAAACAACTCTAACTGGTATGCTTACCAAACAGGTAAAGGAAATTATGGAATGGAAATCGAATGTTCTAACATTAACAATACTTTCTTTCCAAAAGTGACTAATATTACTTTAAAAAGAGAAGCAGGATGTGTACCTGAAGTTGCTGGTGATGTTCAAGTTGATGCTTTCCAATTCAAAAAAGAAGGAAATGGAGATTACAGCAATATCATTATCTCAGGATACGGAGACTATACTGAAGGAACAACTATTTACAAAGGTGCTGCAGTAAAAATTCAAGATGCTTCGACAAACACTAATCAAGTTAATGGATCAAAAATAAAATTAACTAATGTAACCATCTCTTCAACTTCACAAATTATACCTGTAGGAGCGACTTCTGGAATTACAGTTAATTTCCCAGTTGGTTATTTTACATCTAGTACATCTGCGACAGGTGCTTCATTAACTGCCGGTACATGGTCAACAGTTGGTGGCGTAAGCTTGATTAAATAGTTTTTGAACTAAAAAGAATAAAATAAATTACCTAAACACCTCTTTTTTATGAGAGGTGTTTTTTTTTGTGGTACAATATTTGAAATATTTTTTATATATTTACATAACAAATTTTAATCATGGCAAAAAACTACTTTTATAGTACTATCTTATTGGTTTTTTTCTTTTCGATGAGCCTCTCCGCTCAAGAGAATAAGCAACAGCCAAGAACACAAGAAACTGCTTCGATAGAGGGTCTAAGTTTGTACCCAAATCCCGTAAGCAATGGTAAGGTTTACATTTCTTCAAAAAACGAATTAGATAAGGAAATAATTATCTTTGATGTTTTAGGAAAAAAAGTACTCCAAACACTGATTAGTTCAAGAGAACTAAATGTATCAAATCTAACTCCAGGTGTTTATATCATCAAAATAAATGAAAATGATGCATCTGCTACTAGAAAATTAATTGTGCGATAATAATAATAATAATTATTGACAAATTTAAAAGCTCCAACTCTGTTGGGGCTTTTTTTATAATAAAGGCTGCTGGTTTTTACCAAATTAAATAAAGCGCGTGCAAAGACTTTGATTGCTTAAGTGCCTACAAAAATTTTACTTACTTTTGTAAAAAAAATTCTTGATTCCAACTACCAATATATTTGCAATTTCAAACCAGAAGCAATTTGAAAAAATAGCTTTAAAAGTGTTTCGTTTTCAATACGAAAACAATTTGGTATATCAGGAATTTTGCGATTTTCTAAAAGTCGATATCCAAAAGGTAAAATCATTATCTCAAATTCCATTTCTTCCCATTCAGTTTTTCAAGAGCCATCAAGTAGTTTCTAATACAGATGCAATTGAAGAAACATTTACCAGTAGCGGAACAACCGGAATGATTACTAGCAAGCATTTAGTCACTGACGCTTCCATATATGAGGAAAGTTACCGTAAAAGTTTTTCTCAATTTTATGGAACTATTGAAAATTATGTTGTCTTGGCTTTACTTCCTTCTTATCTTGAAAGAGAAGGCTCTTCGTTAATTTACATGGTTGAGGATTTGATTGCACTTTCTAATCATCCGGAAAGTGGTTTTTATTTGCACAATCATGACGAACTTATAACGAAACTAATTGCTTTAGATAAAGCAGGACAAAATGTCATTTTAATCGGTGTCACTTATGCTTTATTAGATTTAATTGAAAAACACCCGTTTCAATTGCAAAACACCATAATCATAGAAACGGGTGGAATGAAAGGCAAACGAAAAGAAATAATTCGGGAAGAATTACACGAACAACTGTGTAAAGGATTTGGCGTCACAGCGATTCATTCTGAATATGGGATGACCGAATTACTATCACAAGCCTATTCTTTAGGAAATGGCGCATTTGAATGCCCTTCTTGGATGCAAATCCTCATTCGCGATACAGAAGATGCTTTGACCTACATTCAAAACGGAAAAACAGGAGGAATTAACGTAATCGATTTGGCTAATATCAATTCCTGTTCTTTTATCGCCACGCAGGATTTAGGCAAAAAAAATCCCAACAACTCTTTCGAGGTATTGGGACGTTTTGATAATTCTGATATTCGTGGTTGTAACTTGATGGTTCTTTAATATGACAACAGCTCCATAATATTTCCTGCCTTACTTAATTTTCACAGTACCAGCTTTCAAATTTGTTACTAATGTTGTTATCGTTTTCGAACTCATTAAATTCTTAATTTTAAGAATAATCGTAGTAATTCCTGCTTCACCGTCGGATTGATTGCTTTTTACGAAATATCATAACTCAATTCCATTTTTACAGCACTTTCAGGCGTTTTTACACTATTTGAAACCTCTTTTATTCCTTTAACAAACTTTCGGCACGCTAGGTTCATAAATTGATCCAATTTAAAAACAAACGGAGATGTTACAAGGTATCAGTGTTTCCGTTTACAAATGGTTTTTCTTTGGCTACCAAAATTTTATTCTCTTTTGAACTCCCAGTCCGAACCAAAATTGACTTTTACTCTCGATTGAGACTTGGCTTTTTCAACAGAAAAAATCAAGAGAATTAGCAGTGAAAAAATAATTTTATTAGTGTTTATTTTCATAAGTTTCAATAATTATATTTATTTAAAAGCATCTAAGGCCGATGATGGTTTTCCATCAGATTGCCATGCATTTAATTGATAGCCGCTCCAACTTTTCTCTCCTTCAGGTTCCCAATAAATTACTCCAAGCCCTTTATTATTGGGTGCTTTTTTTATCGCATCAATAACAGCAACTAACATGTCACGTGTGTTTTGGACCAAAGTATAATCCCCTCCAACCTCAACAACCATAACTTCTTTATCGTATCTGGAAACCATATCATTGAGATTATTGGCTAAATCTGCAATGGTTTTTGTATAATCACTTTTTATCCAGTACGGATAATAGGATAAACCAATCACATCATACTTTACGTTATTGACTTTGGCATTATCAAAAAAGGTTCTAAATCTGGCATTGTTATTTCCCTCATCAACATGAATGATAACTTTTATCGAGGGATTGATTGCTTTTGTTGCTTCATATCCTCTATTGAGTAATTGTGCCAATTGAGTCCAATTTGAAGTACTCCCTTCAGGCCATAACATTCCGCCTGGAATTTCATTCCCCACCTGTACCCATTCTGGAGTTACCCCCGCTGATTTTAGCGCATACAATACATCAAAAGTGTGCTGATAAACATCATTTAATAATTCTAAAAAACTATGTTTAGCCCAAGCAGCCGGTTTGGTTTGTTTTCCGGGATCAGCCCAAGAATCGCTATAATGAAAATCAATCATGATGCGCATTCCCATTTTTTGGGCACGAACTGCCATCTTTACCGTTTCTGCCGGACTACAATGTCCACTGGCTTTATCATTGGAAGGGTTTACCCAAACCCTAAGACGTATAGTATTAATTCCCCTGTCTTTCAACAGTTGTAAACAGTCTTTTTCTGAACCATCAGTATCATAAAATTTATATCCTGTAGCTTCCATTTGCGGTAGCCACCCCACATCTGCCCCTTTTGAAAAGGCAAAAGTTGCCGGATTCGTTGGTATTGTTGCGACTGTTGGCACCGTAGGAGTTATTTCTGAATTTTGCGCATTACTACAAGAAGAAGTTGTCAAAGTCATTAATGCTATGAAAGTCAATCTTAATCGTACAAGTATTTTTTTCATATCTATTTATTAAAGCCTACAATAAAGCTACTATTTATTAATAAAACCTTGATTTTAACAAAGTATTCTACTTTTTGAAAAATTAAAATACAAAAAAAATTGTTTGGCTACATTAAAAAACCTGTAAAGATTTTAAACTTTACAGGTTTTCAACTACTAACCAAAAAATAATTTTATATTGTAGGATTAATATTCTTCATTTTGTTTAAGCCCTTCCATTTCTGGTATTGGGACGTTTTGATAATCTTTACAATTTGGGTTGCAACTTGATGATTCTCATAAATTTAATTGTTGCTTTTTTTATTCGATTAACCGATGTTTCGATTAAACAAATAACTAATTAAACAATCCTCAATACAAAATAATTTTTCTTTCCACTTTGCAACAATACAAATTGATTGTTGATTAAATCTTTGGCAGAGAGTACCAACTCTTCGGTAACTTTTTCTTTATTTACTGAAATAGAATTTGCAGTCAAAGCACGTCTTGCTTCTCCATTAGATTTCATAAAACCTGTTTTTTCATTTAAAACAGCAATTATATCAATTCCAGCTTCAATTTCATTTCTTGCAATTTCAGCTTGTGGAACACCTTCAAAAACATCTAAAAAAGTCGCTTCATTCAATTGTTTCAAATCATCTGAAGTAGAATTTCCGAACAAAATATTCGAAGCTTTAATTGCATTTTCTAAATCTTCCGAAGAATGTACCATTACCGTAGTTTCTTCAGCCAAACGTTTCTGTAACAATCGTAAATGTGGCGCTTCTCTATGTTTTTCGGTTAGAATCTCGATTTCTTCTTTTGATAAGAATGTAAAAATCTTAATGTATTTCTCCGCATCAATATCTGAGGTATTCAGCCAATATTGGTAAAATTTATAAGGAGAAGTTCGAGCTGAATCCAACCAAATATTACCCCCTTCTGATTTTCCAAATTTTGTCCCATCCGCTTTTGTAATCAAAGGACAAGTCAATGCATAGGCTTTTCCCTGAGCTATTCTACGGACTAATTCCGTCCCTGTGGTGATATTTCCCCACTGGTCGCTTCCACCCATTTGTAGTGTACAATTTTTATTTTTGTACAAATGTAAAAAGTCATATCCTTGAACCAATTGGTAGGTAAACTCCGTAAATGACATTCCTTCGGCAGCTTCAGAAGACAAACGTTTCTTCACTGAATCTTTGGACATCATATAATTTACTGTGATGTGCTTGCCAATATCCCGAATGAAATCAAGAAATGAAAAATTCTTCATCCAGTCGTAATTATTCACTAGTTCTGCCGCATTCGCCGCATCGGAAGTAAAATCTAAAAAACGAGCCAATTGCCCTTTTATAGCTTCTTGATTGTGACGTAATGTTGCTTCGTCAAGTAAATTTCTTTCATTCGATTTTCCTGATGGATCACCTATCATTCCTGTTGCACCACCCACTAACGCTAATGGTTTGTGTCCGGATAGTTGAAAATGTTTCAATAACATCACGCCTACTAAATGTCCAATATGCAATGAATCGGCAGTTGGGTCAATTCCCACATACGCCACACGCATTTGTTCCATCAAATGTTCTTCTGTACCGGGCATAACATCGTGGAGCATTCCTCTCCAAGTCACTTCTTCAATAAAATTCTTCATTTTTTTAATCAATTTGCACAAAGATAAAATTTATTGTGGATTCGGTTATTTGTTTATTCGGTTATTCGAAAAAAATTATTCGTATTTTCGTAGCATGATTTTAGTTACAGGAGGAACAGGTTTAGTAGGCGCACATTTATTACTTCATTTAATGGAATCCCGAAGGCTCGGGAGTGAAAAAGTACGTGCTATTTATCGCAATGCAAAAAGTATAGAAAAGACTAAAAACCTATTTAATTTATACAAAAAGCCTAATTTATTTGATGCTATCGAATGGATTCAAGCTGATATTACCGAAGTTCCTGCGTTAGAAAAAGCTTTTGTAGGAATCGATTCTGTTTATCATTGCGCCGCTTTGATTTCTTTCGATCCAAAAGACGAAGATTTAATTCGAAAAACCAATATTGAAGGAACCGCGAATATTGTCAATTTTTGTGTGGCCAAAGCCATAAAAAAACTATGTTATATGAGTTCCATCGCTGCTCTTGGCGATTTAGCATCTCACGAAAAAATCATCACAGAAGAAACCGAATGGAATCCGGAAAAGCCGCACAGTGATTATGCCATTTCTAAATATGGCGCCGAAATGGAAATTTGGCGTGGCCAACAGGAAGGATTGCAAGTGATAATTCTAAATCCAGGCGTGATTATTGGTCCCGGTTTTTGGGAACAGGGAAGCGGACAACTTTTTATGAAAGTAAAAAAAGGAATGTCATTTTACACTTTGGGAAGTTCAGGATTTGTTGCCGTGACTGATGTTGTCCAAATCGCAACCCAGTTAATGCAAAGCGAAATTCATAACGAACGTTTTACATTAATTGCAAAAAATATCATTTTTCGAGATATCTTAAATAGTATTGCCGATGCTCTTCTTGTAAAAAGACCTGCTATTCATGCGAAACCCTTGTTCATGGAAATTTTCTGGAAAATAGACTGGATTCTATCGAATATTTTTATGCAAAAAAGACAACTAACTAGCGCTGTTGCAAAAGCGTCTTATTCAAAAAATGAATATTCCAATCAAAAAATTATTACTGAATTAAATACTGAATTTTTAAATATTCATCAATACATAAAAGAAATTTCAGACTTGTAACTATAGTCTTTTTCTTTGATTGATTTCTAAGGAGTCTATTAGTTTGGTTGGTGGTGAAACGGGTTTTACAACCGTTTTTTTCTTTTTCTTCTTCTTTTTAGCTTCCGCTTTAATCAAAGCAGTTACACTTGCTTTATTTGTAATCAGCTTACTATTTACTTGATCAATAATGCTCGCATAGGCTTCATAATCAGAAGCGTAATAGGCATTGTTTTTAATAAATTGCAAGCTGTCAATTTTATACTTTTTATAAATATATTTTTTAGGGTTTATTTTAAAAGTATCCAAAGAGGCTGGATTTTCTAATCTAATAGCTTCCAGCACTGATAAATCATACATAATACCAACCATAACCTCTTTTTCTATAAGAGGATTTGGTTGTTTTACGACCTCTTCCTTACAGCTTATAAATAGGGAAATAATCGCTAAAAGTGATATTATTTTCTTCATCTTTTACTTTTATCTGTCAAACAACAATCGTTTTCCAGCACGAATATCTTTTACTTTGAAAGCGGTATACACTAATTGTCCGTTCACAAAAGTATGCGTTATTCTGGATTTAAAAGTAAATCCTTCAAATGGTGACCATCCACATTTAGCAAGAATATTTTCTTTTTTGACACTCCATGGCAAACCCGAATTTATAATAACTAAATCCGCATAATAGCCTTCTTTTATAAAACCACGCTTCTCAATCTTGAAAATCTTAGCCGGATTGTGGCACATTTTTTCGACAATTTTTTCAATACTGATTTTTCCTTGATGGTACGCTTCAAACATAGCCACAACGGCATGTTGCACTAATGGCCCACCAGATGGAGCTTTTAGATACGGTAGTTTCTTTTCTTCCAGCGTATGTGGGGCGTGATCCGTGGCAATAACATCAATTCGGTCGTCAAGCAATGCTTCCCACAGTACTTTTCGATCATTGGCTGTTTTTACCGCTGGATTCCACTTGATTAAATTGCCTTTGGATGAATAATCATCATTGGTAAACCACAAATGATGCACACAAACTTCGGCAGTGATTTTCTTGTCTTCCAATGGAATTTTATTGGTAAACAAATCCATTTCTTTTGCTGTAGAAAGATGAAATATATGCAAACGCGCACCTGTCTTTTTAGCAAGAGCAATTGCTTTTGAAGACGAAATATAACAGGCTTCTTCACTTCGGATAAGATGATGAACCGTTACCGGAACATCCTCTCCAAACTCTTCTTTGTATTTTTCTAAATTATTTTTGATGGTGGTTTCATCCTCACAATGAACCGCAATAAGCATAGGGGTACTAGAAAATATTTTTTCCAAAGTAGCTTCATTATCGACCAACATATTCCCGGTAGATGAACCTAAAAATATTTTTATTCCCGCAACATTCTTCGGATTAGTCTTTAAAACTTCTTCTAAATTATCGTTTGTTGCACCCATCATAAAAGAATAATTAGCATAGGATTTATCCGCAGCAATTTTATATTTTTCTTCTAAAATTTCTTGGGTAACCGCATTGGGCATCGTATTGGGTTGTTCTATATAAGAAGTAATTCCTCCCGCAACTGCAGCTTTAGATTCTGATTCTATATCGCCTTTATACGTTAAACCCGGCTCTCTAAAATGAACCTGATCATCTATAGCACCCGGAATTAGGTAATTCCCTTCGGCATCGATGATTTTACATTGAGAAGATTTAGCGCTAATACTTTCTGCAATTTCTACAATTAAGTCATCTTCAATTAGTACATCACCTTCAAAAATCGTTCCTTCATTTACTATTTTGGCATTCTTAATTAAAATCCTGTTCATCGTATCTTCTGCTTATAATGTGTTGACTAATTTTTTTAATCTAAGTGAAATAACCCCAAAAATAGCTTCTTTAATAATTAAATTACTCATTTTGGATTGTCCTTTTGTTCTGTCCGTAAAAATAATAGGGACTTCGACAATTTGGAATTTTTTACAGTACGTCCTGTATTTCATTTCAATTTGAAACGCATAACCTACAAATTTTATTTTATTTAAATTGATATTTTCCAGCACCTCTCTTTTGTAACATACAAAACCGGCTGTCGCATCATGGATTTTCATTCCTGTCACAAATCGGACATAAACTGATGCAAAATACGATAATAAAACACGGCTCAAAGGCCAGTTAACCACGTTTACACCTGTTACATACCGTGAACCAATTGCCAAATCGGCGTCTCCTAAATGACATGCATTATACAATTTTTCTAAATCATTTGGGTTGTGCGAAAAATCAGCATCCATTTCGAAAATAAAATCATATTTACGTTCCAAAGCCCATCTAAAACCATGCACATAAGCAGTTCCTAATCCGGATTTCTTGGCTCTTTTTTCTAAAAACAATCGGTCTTTATATTCAGATTGAAGCATAATTACCCTATCCGCTGTGCAATCAGGAGAATTATCATCAATAATAAGAACATGAAAAGGCTTGTGTTGTGAAAGCACCGTTCTAATAATGCCTTCGATATTTTCAATTTCGTTATAGGTAGGAATTATAACAATACAATCGTTCATATTTTGAGTAATTTCAACGCAAAAGTAAACTTTTTATGCCATTTGATTCATAATAAATTTATAATAAAAAAGAATGATGTAAAAAATCAGTAATTTTGTGTCCCTATGATTGAACATCTACTTCATCCAAGAATAACCGAAAATAAAGACTGGGCCACACTTTTATTTGTGTTGTCGTTTGCTATTATTGCTATTACTAAATCTGTTTTCGAAAATCGTTTTGGTGATTTTGCAAATTTAATTTTTTCAAATAAATACACCAAAATATATAGAGACAGCAGCCATCTTAAAAGCGGCTTTACTGTTTCCTTATTTTTAGTGCAGGTTATTTCATTTGCATTTTTTATTCAACTTTCGTTGAGTCAGTTTGGATATGCTACAAAAACAGATTGGATCCTTTACATTCAAATAATCACTTTCCTTATATTTTTTATTTTATCGAAATATCTCATAGAAAAAATTATTGGTACAGCATTCGATATAGAAGAATTTGTAGAGCAATTTAACCTCCAAAAAGTGACTTATAGGACCTATATTGGATTATTTATACTGCCAATCAATATTATTCTGTTCTATTACGACACAATCTCAAGAAATATTCCATTATTTATTATTTACACAGTGTTGACAATCAGCATTATAGCATATTCAATTTCAATAAAAAACTATCAAAATTTAATATTAGGTAAGTTGTTTTATTTTATTTTATATCTTTGCGCTCTTGAAATAGCCCCCTATTACTTTATGTATTATTGGCTTACAAAAGGGAGCGCCTAGAAAATGTTAAAATATGAAAGTGAAAACAATTTTGGTGTCACAGCCCGAACCTAAAGTGGAAAATTCCCCTTACTTTGAGCTTCAACAAAAGCATAAAGTTAAAATTGATTTCAGACCTTTTATTCATGTAGAAGGCGTTAATGCTAAAGAGATTAGACTTCAAAAAATTGATCTTAATCATTACACGGCAATTATTTTAACCAGTAAGAATGCTGTTGATCATTTCTTCAGAGTTGCTGACGAAATGCGTTTTAAAGTTCCTGAAGGATTAAAGTATTTTTGCCAATCTGAAGCAATTGCTTTTTACTTGCAAAAATATGTAGTCTACAGAAAACGTAAAATTTACGTAGGTCCTAAAGATTTTGCTGATTTATCACCACTGATAAAAAAATACAAAGACGAAAAATTCTTATTACCTGCTTCAGATCAATTAAATGCAGATGCGCCAATAACGCTTAATGCATTAAAAGTGGACTGGACTCCAGCGGTTTTTTACAAAACAGTAATGAGTGATTTATCTGATTTAGCAGATGTATATTATGATGTTTTGGCTTTCTTTAGCCCAACAGGAATAAAATCATTGTTTATGAACTTTCCAGATTTCAAGCAAAATGAGACCCGAATTGCAGTTTTTGGAAGCACTACGCAAAAAGAAGCATTGGATCATGGTTTAAGAGTAGACATTCTTGCACCAACACCAGCAACACCTTCAATGACAATGGCTTTGGAAAAATACATTGTAGAAGCAAATAAAGGAAAATAGAAAATTATTTTTTAGATACAATCGAAAGCCATTCGCAATCCGAATGGCTTTTTTTATGCGACAAAATTAAACAATTACATTATTTTTTAAATAAACTTCTATTTCTTATAAGTCAATCAATACAAATTATATAAGAAATGGAAGTTCATTAAGACTAACAAAAAGTAGAGTAATCTTAAATTTCTATTAACATTAATCGTTTTTTTCTTAAATTTGATTTTCAATTCAAGTTAAATACAATAGTTTAGTTTAAAATAACAACTTATGAAAATCAACTCCCTTATAGTAGAAATAGACGGTATCGATAAAGAAATTTTACGAGACCTGATGGAAGACGCCCGAAAACCAATTCTTCAAATCGCTAACAAAATAGGGATTTCAGGAGCTGCCATTCACCAGCGATTGCGAAAACTGGAACAATCCGGCGTGATTTCAGGATCTAAGTTTACGGTAAACCATAAGATTCTAGGTTATAATACGATGGCATTTGTTGGAATTTACTTAGACAAAGCCGCTCGAAACCCGGAAGCCGTGAGAGATTTAAAAAAAATCCCCGAAGTATTGGAATGCCATTACACTACCGGAAACTGGTCAATATTAATCAAGATTATTTGTAGGGACAACGAACATTTAATGCATTTGCTCAACACGAAAATCCAGGCTATCGAAGGCGTTTCCAGAACAGAAACCTTTATATCATTAGACCAACAAATTGACCGACAGATTCAATTGTAGTTTTTTGATTAATTGTTCATTTGATTATTTTGCAAAAAAAATCCGTCTCGTTTTCAAACAAGACGGATATAATTTTTTAAGCGAAAAATTAATTTCTTCTTCCGCCCATATAAATCGAAACATAATACAACAGCGTAGCTATAGAACCTAAAGCAGCAACCACGTACGTTCTGGCAGCCCATTTTAGAGAATCTTTCGCACCCGCTTGCTCTTGCTGTGTCAACATCCTTTTATTTTCCAACCAAGCTAATGCACGATTACTCGCATCATATTCTACCGGTAAAGTAACAATAGAGAACAAAGTTGTTGCTGCAAAAATTACAATCCCTACCAATAGTAATTGAGGAAAGGTTTTCATCATCAAAATCCCTGCGAGTAAAATCCATTGCATATATGATGAAGCGACGTTGACAACTGGAACCAATTGAGAGCGCATGGTCAACCATCGATATCCTACCGCATGTTGTACCGCATGACCACATTCGTGTGCCGCCACAGCTGCTGCAGCTGCATTTCGTTGATTGTAAACCGCCTCGCTTAAGTTCACGGTTTTATCCAAAGGATTGTAATGATCTGTTAATTGCCCCGCAACCGAAATCACTTTGACATCCCGAATTCCGTTATCAGCAAGCATTTTTTCTGCAATTTCAGCACCGGACATTCCGTTTTGTAATTGTAATTTAGAATAATGTTCAAATTTGCTTTTTAGTCTTGAACTAACTAACCAGCTGAAAAGCATAATTGCTCCGGCAAGAATCAAATAACCCATTCCCATATTTTTGTTTTTTAATTTTATTATTTAAAGTTATAAAAGAATCATCAAAATCTGAACCAATTTTTTACAATGTCAATTTGGCATTCCTGAAATGGAAATAAAAAAATCCAAATCCCAAAATAAATTTGGAATTTGGAATTTAATATATTTTGTAGAGACGCAACGTAGAGACGCACTGCAGTGCGTCTCTACAACATTACGTTGTTAAAATTTACCCTACCAAGTTAATGATTTTCCCCGGAACAATAATCACCTTGTTTGGCGTTTTACCTTCCAGCTGTTTGATGGTTCTTTCGTCTTTCATCACGATTTCCTCGATTTGTTCTTTGGTTAAATCCAAAGGCAAAACCATTGTGAAACGCATTTTTCCATTGAAAGAAACTGGATATTCTTTATTACTTTCGACCAAATGTGCCGGTTCGAACACTGGAAAAGCAACGGTAGCAATCGAACCCGTATTCCCTAACAACGACCATAATTCCTCGGCAATGTGTGGCGCATATGGCGAAATCACAATTGCTAATGGTTCTAAAATTGCACGAGAATGGCAATTCTGCGCGGACAATTCATTCACACAAATCATAAACTGTGAAACCGACGTATTGAAAGAGAAACTCTCTATGTCTTCCGCCACTTTTTTGATGGTTTTGTGCAATGATTTCAAGTTGTCTTTAGTTGGTGCGTCATTGGTAACAATCAAACCATTATCATCAAAATACAAACGACACAGTTTTTTCAAAAATCCAAAAACTCCCGAAATTCCTGCTGTATTCCATGGTTTTGCTTGTTCCAATGGTCCTAAGAACATTTCATACAAACGCAACGTATCGGCTCCGTATTCGTTACAAATATCATCTGGTGTTACGACATTGTATTTGGATTTCGACATTTTTTCGATTTCACGACCAACGATGTATTTACCGTTTTCTTCGCAAATGAATTCTGCATTTGCATAATCCTCTCTCCAGCTTTTAAATCTTTCAATATCTAATTCATCTGAAGCGTTTACGAAAGAAACATCAGTATGAATTTTGACTATGTCAATTGAAACGCCATCACTTATGACATCAGCATAATTTGGAAATTTCAACTTTAAAGCATAATCAATTCCTGGAAAATGAGAACAACTAGTCAATTCACCTATTGAAGGATTAAGCTGCGATTTTGCATCATTTAAAGAAATAAAGATCTTATTATTATACTTCTCCACAAACTCACTTACTTTAGCTTTTTGTTCAGCGCTAAATTTAATTGGTATTACGTCACTAATAACTTCAGTATAGTCTACTAAATTTAATCTGTAAACAAACGCGCTCATTCCCAAAATCATTCCCTGATTAATCAGTTTTTTGAATGGTTCTTCAGTCGGTGCAAAACCTTTGTCTTTTAGGAATTTGTTCCAAAAACGAGAATACAATAAATGTCCGGTGGCGTGTTCGCTTCCGCCAATGTATAAATCCACACTTTCCCAATACGCCAGTGCCTCTTTACTTGCAAACTCGTTTTCGTTCTGTGCATCCATATAACGCATCCAATACCATGAACTTCCCGCCCAACCCGGCATCGTGTTTAATTCTAATGGAAATATAGTCACATTATCGACTAACTGAGTACTAACCACTAAACACTGAACACTGTCCCAAGCCCAAACCAAAGCGTTTCCTAAAGGCGGTTGCCCGTCTTCGGTTGGTAAATATTTCTCTACTTCCGGCAAGATGATTGGCAAATGTTTTGCGGCAATCATTTGCGGCAAGCCATTCACATAATATACCGGAAACGGCTCTCCCCAATACCGCTGACGAGAGAAAACAGCATCACGCAAACGGTAATTAATTTTTCCTTTTCCTTGGTTTAGTTTTTCTAATTCTTCTATCGCTTTTTTAGTCGCTTCTTTGTACGTCAGTCCGTTTAGGAAATCAGAATTGGCGATAATCACATTGTCTTTTGACCCGTACGCCACCTCAGAAATATCCACATTTGCAAAAATATTTTTGATTACCTGCATTCCGTTTTGACCTTTGAAGAAATTCGCAAAAGCATAATCTCTTTCGTCGCCGCAAGGAACCGCCATAACTGCACCTGTTCCGTAACCTGCCAAAACATAATCCCCAATCCAAACCGGAATTGGTTCTTTCGTGAACGGATGTTCGGCATACGCTCCAGTGAAAACACCCGAAATGGTTTTAACATCGGCCATACGTTCTCTTTCGGAACGTTTTGACGTTTTTACTATGTACGCTTTTACTGCTGCTTTTTGTTCCGGAGTAGTAATCTGAGAAACTAATTCGTGTTCTGGCGCCAATGTCATGAACGTAACTCCAAAAATTGTATCAGGACGCGTTGTGAATACGTCTATATATTGTTGCTCCCTTTCGAGGGTAGAATTTTGACTTTCGACTTTGAAAGAAACCGTTGCTCCAACGGATTTCCCAATCCAGTTCCGTTGACTTTCTTTGATGCTTTCGCTCCAATCAATATCGTTTAAGCCTTGCAACAAACGTTCCGCATAAGCCGAAATTCGCATGCTCCATTGCGTCATTTTCTTACGAACAACCGTAAAACCGCCCCGCTCTGAAACACCATTTACGATTTCGTCATTCGCCAAAACAGTTCCCAATCCCGGACACCAGTTTACTTCAGTCTCGGCCAAATACGTCAATCTATATTGCAATAAGATTCGCTCCTGTTGCTCTTTTGTGAAAGCGTTCCATTCATTTGCTGAAAAAACTTCTATATTTTCATCGCAAACGGCATTGACATTTGCATTTCCTTCTTTCTCAAAAATGGAAACCAAAGTCGAAATATCTTCGGCTTTATCGCTGTTTTTATTGTACCAAGAATTGAACAATTGAATGAAAATCCATTGGGTATGCTTGTAATAGTCCGAATTTGAGGTACGCACTTCTCGACTCCAGTCGAAAGAGAATCCAATTTTGTCCAATTGCTTTCTATAACCGGCAATTTTATTTCCTTCTTTATCCGTTCCTCCGTCAATATTTACCGAAGTCGTATCTTCAGGACGTTGACCCGTTTGAATGGCATATTGTTCAGCCGGCAAACCAAAACTGTCATAACCCATGGGGTGCAACACATTAAAACCTTGATGTCTTTTGTATCTGGAATACACATCAGAGGCGATGTATCCCAGCGGATGCCCAACGTGTAAACCCGCTCCAGATGGATACGGAAACATATCTAGTACGTAATATTTAGGTTTTGTTGCGTTATTTTCAGCTTTAAATGTTTCGTTTTCTAACCAGTATTTTTGCCATTTGGCCTCTATTTCGTTCGGATTATATTTCATTCCTTTTTTATTGTTTTTTAATGGAGTCATGCTGTCGCACACTCAAGTCATTCTACTTTCTTAATTGTTCTTTTATGGATTCATGCTTTCGCAGACTCAAGTCGTTTTGCTATTTATTTTAGCCCATTCAGGCTTCAGAACCCGAAATAGGTCGCAAAATTGCAGGTCGCAAATTTACGTTTATTGTACGAAAGTTAAAACTTTGAGCGTTATTAACTTTAAATAAAGAAATTCTTTATTATTTTTACCCCATAATTTAAGTAAACTATGAGTTCTTCCTTTGATAAATTTCAAAAACGCAGATTAATTTCCTCTTATTTTTCGGTTGTACTAAGTGTATTCTTGGTATTATTCCTATTAGGAATGTTAGGATTTTTTATTATAAATTCTAAAAAACTGGCCGATGATTTTAAGGAAAAAATTGCCATGACGGTGTTTTTCAAAAACGATGCTAATGACAGTATCTTAAAAGCTTTTGGAACCGAATTAAAAACAGCTCCTTTTGCAAAATCATATGCTTATGTTACCAAAGAAGATGCGGCTAAAGAACATACTGATATAATAGGTGAAGATTTCATGGAATTTCTAGGTGAAAATCCGTTGCAGAACTCTTACGACATTCACTTAAAAGCAGATTATGTAATCAAGGACAGTATTGCAAAAATCGAAAATCGCTTACGCAAAAACGTTATGATATCGGATATTGTTTATGATAAACAATTAGTGAATCTGGTAAATGACAATATCAAAAAAGTGAGTATGTGGATTTTAATCATCAGCGGTTTTTTCACTGTTATCGCCGTTTTATTAATCAACAGCTCTTTACGTTTATCGATACATTCGAATCGATTTATCATCAAAACCATGCAAATGGTAGGCGCTACCAAAGCGTTTATCAGAAAACCATTTGTGATGCGAAGCATAAAATTGGGAATGATTGGTGCGGGTTTAGCCATTTTAGCATTGATTGGCGTTTTGGTTTACGTTCAAACTAACTTTCCTGATCTTGGTATTCTTGACGACAAATTACTGGTTGGATTAGTTTTATTAGGCGTTTTGGGAATTGGTATTTTAATTACTTGGCTGAGCACCTACTTCGCCACACAACGCTTTTTGAATTTAAGAACGGACGAGCTTTATTAATTTTAGATTGCAGATTAACGATTTTTTGATTTCACAATTTAAAAAAACAGCATGAAAGATAACGACCAAAAACAAGAATTTCTTTTTGACACAATAAATTATAAAATCCTATTAATTGGGATTGGAGTAATTGCCTTAGGATTTATTCTAATGGCTGGCGGAGGAAGTGATGACCCAAATGTTTTCAATGAAGATATCTTCAATTTCAGAAGAATTCGATTGGCACCTACTACCGTTTTAATTGGCTTTGGAATTACTGTTTATGCCATTCTTAAGAATCCCAAAAAAGCATAAATGAATACATTACAAGCATTCTTAATTGCTGTTATCGAAGGATTAACAGAATACCTTCCTGTTTCTTCAACAGCTCACATGGTTTTTCTAAGTTCTTATTTTGGAATTCAACAGGATGATTTTGTGAAACTATTTCAGGTTTCCATTCAATTTGGAGCCATTCTGGCTGTTGTCGCTTTGTATTGGAAGAAATTTTTCGATTTCTCATCAAAAAGTGTCGCAATCAACTTTTACATTAAACTTATTTGCGCCGTAATTCCAGCATTGATTTTAGGAAAACTATTCGATGACAAGATTGAAGCAGTTCTTGGAGACCCTATTCCCATTGCGATAGTTTTAATTTTAGGCGGAATCATTTTATTATTTATTGACAGTCGTTTTCAAAGTCCAACGGTTCTTCAAGAGGAAGATATCACCATTAAAAAAGCCGTAACCATTGGTTTTTGGCAATGTTTAGCGATGATGCCAGGAACAAGTCGTTCTGCCGCTTCTATAATTGGCGGTATGCAACAAGGATTAACGCGTCACGCTGCAGCTGAATTCTCTTTCTTTTTAGCAGTTCCAACGATGATGGCAGTAACGTGCTACTCCGTATTCTTGAAAACCTACGAAACGTCACAAATGAAAGGTTATGAATTGATTCTGAAGTCACACGAAAACATACAATTGTTCTTAATAGGAAATGTTGTTGCTTTTATTGTTGCCATTATCGCTATTAAATTCTTTATTGAAATCATCAAAAAATACGGCTTTAAACCTTGGGGATGGTACCGAATTATAGTAGGCGTATTTTTATTGATCTACTTTTTATACTTAAAATAATTTCCATTGAAAACAGCCGAAGATTTCCAAAACGGACAAATTTTACTCATTGACAAACCTTTGCATTGGACTTCCTTTCAGGCAGTAAACAAATTAAAGTGGGCTTTGATTAGCAAGCTGAATCTCCCAAAAAAATTTAAGATCGGCCATGCCGGAACATTAGATCCCTTGGCGACCGGATTGCTTTTAGTATGCACCGGAAAATTCACCAAAAGGATTACGGAACTTCAAGGTCAAGCCAAAGAATATACTGGAACATTCTATATTGGAGCGACAACACCTTCATATGATTTAGAAACCGAAATGGACCAAACATTTCCCATCGAACATATTGGCCCGGATTTAATTCAGGAAACCGTAAAACAATTTTTGGGTGAAATAGACCAGAAGCCACCCATTTACTCCGCTATAAAAAAAGATGGTGTTCGTTTGTACGAGCATGCAAGAGCAGGAGAAACGGTAGAAATCGCAACGCGAAAAACAACCATACACGAATTTGAAATTACTAGAATCGCGCTTCCTGAAGTCGATTTCAGAGTAGTCTGCAGCAAAGGAACTTATATTCGTTCGCTGGCTTTTGATTTTGGAAAAGCCATGAATTCAGGTTCGCATTTAACCGCTTTACGCCGAACAAAAATTGGCGATTATAATGTAAATGAGGGAATGGATGTTGAAGCATTTGAACAAAGTCTGGCTCCTCAGTTGTAATCAAAAATAAAACACATGACAAGTACAGAATTGAACTTGCGATGTGTTTTTTCTAAAAAAAGTTAAAAGTAGTTTTAATCCATACTTTTTTGTGTTTACTTGGCTGTACCAATGGTTTTAATAATGACTTACGTTTTTACCTCCAAATAGTAAGCGCGATAAATAATCATAAAACCTTTCAAATAGCTTTTTCATAACGATGTTTTTTTAATTGTGAAACAATATTAAACACCAATAAAAAAAGTAAATCGTGAATAGAATAGTAAACTTGGTTGGCAATCACTAAATTACAATATTTTTTTTGATACACCAAAAAAAAAATTAATTTTTTGATATAAAAAAACGTATCCCCAAACTTAAATTTTCGCATCCGATATTTTACATCAAATTAATCACTTCTTGCTGAGTATTTAATCCTTTATCTTTCAAATACCACAATTGTAATTCCGTTTTAACTTTTTCATCAATAGCTCCAAATTTCTTTTTATAATCATTTATCAAATCCGTTGCGTTTTTTGGTCTGGGTCCCCAACTGTCAAGTAGACTTCCTGTTTCTCTATCAATTATAAGCAGCTTGGGAATTGCTCTTTTTTTATTGGTTAAAAACAATTTCATTAATTCGTCGTTTTCATCACGCAAAACAATTTTCATTTCTATTTTACCCTCGGAAGCAATGGCCATTTTATTAAAAATAGGCAGTATTTGCGCTGCGTCTCCACACCAACCCTCGGCAATAACTAACCAGATGTATTCGTTTTTTAAATTTTTTAATTTTAGAATACTTTCATCCGGAATTCTTATTGTTTTATCCAAACGATCCATACGGGTTTCATTCAAAGAACTATAATGAGTCAAATCTTCGGATTGTTCATTCCCTGTTGATTTTCCATCAAATAACAAATCAGAAACTAGTTTTCTATATTCTGAATACGAGTGACTGTTAAACAATGCCTTAGCTATAGTAATTTTCATGATAAGTGATTTATTTACACAAAGTTACCATAAAATTGGGTTTAAAACAGGACTTATATCAGTTTCCGTTCTACAAAAAGACTAATTTTATATCAAATATTTAGAATGGATTTAAAAACGAAATCAATAGGACTGGTACTTTCTGGCGGAGGTTCGAAAGGCATAGCACATGCTGGTGCAATTAAATTCTTGGAAGAGAAAAACATCTATCCTTCTCGGATTGCCGGAACAAGTGCAGGCTCAATTGTTGGTGCCTTGTATGCGTGGGGAAAAACTCCCGACGAAATCTTGGAATTTTTTAAGTCTATCTATCTTTTTCATTGGAAGCATTTTACCTTTACAAAAGCAGGTATCATAGATTCTGAATCTTTCAAAAGTTATTTTCATACTATTTTCAAGGATGCCTTATTAGAGGAACTAAAAATTCCAATTCATATTATAGCCACTGATATGGTTAGAGGAAGACTAAAAATATTTGGTCCTGAAACAACTATTATTGATGCTATTTTAGCTTCATCAGCATTTCCAGGAATTTTGTCTCCCTATGAAATTAAAGGAAAATTATATAGTGATGGTGGCATATTAAATCATTTCCCTTCAGATATTTTACAAGGACAATGTGATACCGTCATTGGAGTTTACGTAAGTCCGCTTCAAAAAATTGAAGCTAAAGATTTAAACTCTATAAAAGCTGTAACTACTCGCGCATTTGATATCCTTTCGGCAAATTCAAATATGCACAAATTCAACGTTTGTGATTGGGTTATTGAACCGAAGGATTTGTGCCTCTACAGTACTTTTGAAACGAATAAGATTAAAATGGATGCCATCTTCAACATTGGCTATGAAGCCGCAAAAAAATCTTACGGAAAACTTAATTTATAAATTTTAAGTAACACTTTTTTTAAAAAACAGAATATGTCTATATTTGCACCAATCAACTCAACACAAAAATGAAATACAAAAGAATTCTTCTAAAACTAAGTGGCGAAGCTTTAATGGGCGACTTGCAATACGGAATTGACCCAAAAAGATTAGCTGAGTATGCTGACGAAATCAAGCAAATTCATGAAAGAGGAGTAGAAATAGCCATTGTAATAGGTGGTGGAAATATTTTTAGAGGAGTTGCTGGGGCAAGTGCAGGAATGGATAGAGTGCAAGGTGATTATATGGGAATGCTAGCTACTGTTATTAACGGGATGGCATTACAAGGCGCACTGGAAGAAAAAGGGATGAAAACCCGTTTACAAACTGCGCTCAAAATGGAATCAATAGCGGAGCCCTATATAAAAAGAAGAGCGGATCGTCATCTTGAAAAAGGAAGAATTGTAATTTTTGGAGCAGGAACAGGAAATCCTTATTTTACAACAGATACCGCAGCCGTTTTACGTGGTGTGGAAATTAATGCTGATGTAATTCTAAAAGGAACCCGTGTTGATGGAGTATATGATTGCGATCCGGAGAAAAATGCCGCTGCAATAAAATTTGATTTCATCTCATTTGAAGATGTTCTTAAAAAAGGATTGAATGTAATGGATACCACAGCATTCACATTAAGCCAAGAAAACAAATTACCAATCGTGGTTTTTGACATGAATAAAGTAGGCAACCTGTTGAAAATTTGCGACGGAGAAAACATAGGAACAGTAGTAAATATATAAATAGATTATTAGATACTTGAAAGTCTAAAAATCCAACAGTCCAAGAAATTAAAAACCTAAAAAAATGACCGAAGAAATTGAATTTATATTAGATAGTACTAAAGAATCTATGACCGGTTCTATTGCGCATCTAGAAAAAGAATTTTTAAATATTCGTGCTGGAAAAGCATCTCCAGCAATGCTAGGAAGTGTTTTTGTAGATTATTATGGGTCAGCAACACCGCTTTCACAAGTATCTAAAATCAGTGTTCCTGATGCAAGAACGATTACTTTACAGCCTTTTGAAAAAAATATGCTGCATGTAATTGAAAAAGCAATTATGGTGGCAAATATTGGTTTCAATCCTATGAATAACGGGGATGTGATCATCATAAGTGTTCCGGCATTAACGGAGGAAAGAAGACGTGATCTTGCTAAACAAGCAAAAGTGGAAGCTGAAGATGCTAAAGTTGGTATTCGTAACGCAAGAAAAGATGCTAATACTGATATTAAAAAATTAGAAAAAGAAGGAACATCAGAAGATATTTGTAAAAGTGCCGAAGAGGAAGTTCAAAACTTAACCAATAGTTACATCAGAAAAATTGATGAACTTTTAGTTTCGAAAGAAGCTGAAATCATGAAAGTTTAACTTTTAAAAGCCTTGAATTAAATAAAATTGAGTAGTTTTATTAGATAAACAACAATTAATTAAACAGTTTAAAGAATATTCTTGAAACTGTTTTTTTTTTGGGGTTTTAATCCCAAAATCTTTTTACTGTCACATTTAATTTGGTGTACGACTAGCACTTTAAATCTTTTTTATCACATAAGTCACGATTCCCCAAATGATCAATTGGTTTTCTTCGGTGACTTTTATAGGCGAATAATTGGGATTTTCAGGCATGAGATACAAACAGTCTTTCTCCAGCTGAATGCGCTTTACAGTAAATTCTCCATCAATAAAACAAATCGCAATTTTATTATTTTGAGGTTCTAAACTTCGATCTACCACAAGAACATCTTTGTCATTTATACCCGCATCAATCATCGAATTTCCATTGACTTTGATATAAAAAGTAGCCATAGGATTTTCGCTTAGTTCTTTGTTTAAATCGATATTTGCCTCCATAAAATCGGCAGCCGGAGAGGGAAATCCCGCCGAAACACCTTCGGACACGAAAGGGACTTTTAAGTCACTTTCAAAATCAGGCAGAAAGAATGTTAGTTTTTGTTCTTTGTTTATTGGCATTTTATTTCGAGAATCTCTTTAAAATTAGTGGTGTATTTAGGCGATAAATGCTTCTGGTTCATATTCCAAGTCAGACTTAAATTTTGAGTAGCCAATTTTACTTTTTTGTCTCCAATTTTATTATTGAGACGATCCATCACTTTCATTAACTCCAAATGTTTTGGATTTTCCTCATCGAATAGCTGCAATTGTTTTCTATTTTCATCAATAAGTTCCGTAACAATAACGCCCGCTTTCTTGAATTTTATATTTTCATTTCCTTTGTATATTTTTTTCAGAATAGCAATCGCCGTATTTGAAATTGTCAAAGTAGAATTGGTCGCATAAGGCAACGTAACCGCCATATTAAAATAGTATTTTGACGTTTGCACCGTATGCTTATCGATCACTAGCATTACAATAATCGTATGACAGCAAGACTTTTGTTTTCGTAATTTCTCTGCACAAACCGATGCAAAAGTTGCAACGCGTTCCCGCAATAAATCAAAATCAGAAATCTGTTTTGGAAAGCTTCTGGTAATAGCAATGCTTTTCTTTTGATCCACAAGAGGTTCTAAATCCAAAACTGATTTTCCTTCTAATTCATATTTCAACCGAAGACCGACAACTCCCATTTCTTTCTTAATCCAAGCTTCGTGTTGTGGAGCGATAAAATCTAATGCAGTGGTAATATTCTTGGCTTTCATCTTTTTATTCATGCGATAACCAATCCCCCAAACGTCTTCAATCTTGGTCCATTTCAAAGCTTTGATGCGTTTTTGATCAGTATCGATTACATAAACTCCCTCTGTTCTGTCCTGAAATTTCTTGGCGATCTTGTTGGCTACTTTTGATAATGCTTTCGTTGGTGCAAAACCAATACAAACAGGAATTCCTACCCATTTTTGCACACGGGTTTTCATCTGGACTCCATAATCATGATAATCGGAAACGTTCAGACCATCAAAATTCAAAAAGGCTTCATCAATACTGTAAATTTCGACATTCGGCGTAAATTGATCTAAAATCGACATCACTCGATTGCTCAAATCGCCATAAAGGGCATAATTCGAAGAAAACAATTTTACATTTTTCTCTTTTACCAGTTCCTTGATCTGAAAAGCGGGAGCGCCCATTGGAATCCCAACAGCCTTAGCTTCATTACTTCTGGAAATCACGCAACCATCATTATTTGACAATATCGCAACAGGCTTCCCAACGAATTGAGGTTGAAAAACCCTTTCGCAGGAAGCGTAAAAATTGTTACAATCGACTAAAGCATACATAATACAAAATTACTCAATATGCCTTTATGCGAGTTAGTAATAAAAGTTAATTTTGGGATTGTTGATAAAAAAAAAATCAGAAAGCTTATTTTTATTTTTAAAACAAGGTCATAAAAAAATGAAACAATAGGTAGTTTTTAAAACTTTAAAGAAACTAACTATTGGTTCATTTTTATCTAAGACATATAAAAGAGTCTAAACTAAATTATATATATTGATTTATAATATTTTCAAAAAGTTCTTGATTTCCGCTTTGTAAATTAAGTTCTCCATTCTCTTGAGCAATTCGGTATAACGCTTGTAAGTCTAACTTTCCTTCCTCAAAAGCTTTCCCGTTTCCAGAATCATAAGAACTGTATCTTTCCGTTCTTAATTTTTCGTAAGGAGATGAAGTAACACCATATTATAGCATTCCGCAATGGGTTGTGTTTTTCGTCAACCATAACCAATCCATGCATTTGATACGAGATACCAATACCCGTTATCATAGAAGCTTCAAAATTGGATTCCTTAAGGGCTCTTTTTGTTGCCGCGCATATATGTTGCTACCACATTTCAGGATCTTATTCGGCCCAATTTGGGTGTAATGACACAATTTCCATTTCATTTTGAGGCTCGTGTAAAACAACTATTTTTTTACCCGTTTTTGCTTCGACCAAGGCTACCTTGACGGAAGAACTTCCTATATCATACCCTATATAATACATAATTTATAATGATTCTCTTATTATTAAATTTGTTGACACATAATATTGCATCGGTTCGTCATTTGTAATAAATTCGGCTCCTTTAGTTCCTAATTCCTTAAAATCAGTCGAAATGACTGAAACTCCTTTGTAAATAAATTTCTTCATAGGGGTTTCATTGTACGATAAGAAACCTACATCTTTTCCTGGTTCAAAGTTTTTTTCTCGACATTGTTCTAAGAATATCCCAAGGATTCTGTCGCTTACACTAATATATGCTATGTTTTTTCAATGTTAAAATCATCGGCATTGGTAATAATTTTAAAATCAAACTCGAATTCTCTACAAAATTTTTTAAAAAAAGTAACCGTCTCTAAGGGGTGATTTGTAAAAGCTGGATAGACAAAATTAATTTCTTTGTATTTTCTAAATAAATCAACAGCCTCTTTCAAAGATTCGAAAAAGGCTTTTCCAAAATCTTGAAAAACATAATTATTTTTAGGTTTTGAATGTATATTCCAATCAATGAGCAATAATTTTTCATTTGGAATAGCGGTCAAGACAGAAGCTACTTCTTTATCATCAAAATTCATCACTATATATTTATAAATACTTCCCAACACTATTGTTAATGATCGTCTTAAAATTATCGATATTATAATGATGAAAGGTGAATTCTTTTACAAATAGGATTACAATAAAAAACCCATAAAATGCAAATCCTTAGAGTTGCATTTTATGGGTTTTTATTATTTTAACTCAATCAGAATCAAAAGAAAACTTCCTTGTTATTACCAATTAAACGGCAAATACCAGTTATTTACATTCATTAATTTAGCACGTACTTGACTTGCTTGTGAATTACCTTCCCTATTAAGTTTATCATAAATTTTATCAGCTAAGAAAGCAGGATCGTTTCTACGTAAACCGATACGGACTAAATCTTCCCAACGGTTTCCTTCGTAAGCCAAATTCAAAGCAGCTTCATCAATGATGTTATTTTCAATAGAAATTAAACTGTCTCCTACTATTGCCGCTCTTGGTAAATAGGCACGGCTTCTAATACCTCCACCACGATACCAATTAGCTCTATAATAAGGAAATTCTCCTTGACGAGCATCAAAATCGTAAGGAAAAGCCTCCTTAGTCTTCATCGCATTAGTCACATCAGCTGTAGCACTATTAAGTGCCCCACGATTATAAGCTGCTTTAATACCATTATTTAAAATAGCATCTGCAATTCGATGTTGTCTATCTCTGTTAGCCGCTTCAGCATAACGTAAATGTAATTTTTCTGCACGATATAAAAACCAATCTCCTTCGGTTTTAAATGGATCGGCTGCGGTTTCAGATTTGTAAAGGTATTTCATAATCACAGGATCACCACTTACCGTCTTGTAAGTAAATTTTGGACCACGCGCATCATAAGGGATGCCATTACTTTGAGTATTATTATTCCAAAGATAGATAGCACGTTGCGATGGTTTCGCTAAATAATTCCCCGACGTTTTCGAAAAAATAGCGATAAAAGGATTTGCAGGTGCAAACCTACTATCAAAAGGCAATGACCAAATCCATTCGGTATTCCATACAGCATCTTTACTTCTAGCAAAAATAGACCTCCAGCCTTGTGTGTCAGTATTAAGCAAAGTAGTCACATCTGGACTTCTTGTATAATTAACAAGCAAATCATTATTACCACTTCCAGCAAAATTACTTATCCGATACACCTCATAACGCTCAGTATCACTTCCACTAGTAGATGCAGTTTCCAAAACGGTTTTATAATGTGAAGCTGCTTTTAAATAGTCGCCTTTCCAAAGTTCTAAATCTCCTAATAGACACTCTTTATTGATAAAGAATTTAGCAGTATTATACCCATCAACAGTAATTACCAAACTACTTCCTGCTTCATATTGTTTTTTATACGTAAGTCCCTCTGTAAAAGTAACCAGCTTATCTACAAGTTGATTAAGAGGAATCCTTGGATATTTACTTACATTTTTAACATCATCTAAAGTTTCAATAGGTTCTGTGATATAAGGCACACTTCCAAAGTGTATCCCTAATTGCAAGTAAACCCAAGAACGAATGCATCCCACATCGGCGTAACGTTGCTCGTACTGCGCCTGTGTAAATTTTTTATTAGCGAGCATGATGTCGAAATTTTTAAGCGCATCATTACAATTTTGAATTACTTCATAAAATTGTTTCGGATTAATATATGGATTTTCTGCCGTTTCATTATGCTCAGACAATTCCTTTAAATAAGGACTTGAATTGCTTGTTGTAGTCATTAAATCCGCGCGCATTTCGTTCAGCATTACGTGCTTTTCTGCAAGAGCCATGAATTTACCATAAATCCCTATTACAGCTGCATCAGCGTCAAATACATCTCGATATACTTGAACTCCTGTAAGCTTATCCTCGGGTTGCACATCCAGATAGTCTTGACAAGAGCCTAGGCTAAGTAGCAGTACCATAACCGATAATATGGGCATGATGCTTTTTGTTGTTTTTGTTTTAATTGTTGTTATCATCTGTATGTTATTTCTGTAGTGTAAATAATTAAAGTCCTAGACGCAGTCCTAATTGTAATGTTCTGAATTGAGGAGCTAAACCTATATCTGTTCCTTGGCCAAATATAGAGGAAGTAGCACTGAATTCAGGATCATACCCAAGATATTTAGTAAACGTAAACAAGTTATTAGCACTGGCATACAGCTTGATATATTTAATGTACTTCCTGTCGTTTACAGCGAAATCATATCCTAACACTACCGTTTTAAGTCTTAAATATGAACCATCTTCAATCCATCTGTTTGAAAATTCAGCATTCCCCATTGGATCTCCCCAAGTTGCTTTTGGAATATCAGTTAGTTGTCCTTCTGCTCTCCAACGATTAGCAACAGCAGTACTTTGGTTTTCGTATCCACTCATTTTTTCCAGATTGTAACGCAATCCATTATAAATTTCATTTCCTATGGAAAAATTAAACAATCCCTGAAGACTAAAACGCTTGTAAGTAATATTAGCCGAGAAACTACCTACTACATCTGGATTAGGATTCCCAATGACCATACGGTCCTTGTTATCAATTACTTTGTCATTATTAGTATCTGTAAATCGCATATCACCAGCTGTAAAAGGAACTAATTCACCATTTGACAAACGTTTATTTAAACCAGCTGTAGTAGCTTCGGCAGTTGTACTATATACTCCGTTACTATTTAAACCATAGAATAAATTAGCATCTTTCCCCACTGATGTCAAATAAGTAGCTCCAGCAAATTGAGTAAGTATATCACCACTTGGCAAGCTTTGAATTTCGTTTTTGTAGCGACTTAGATTCAAATCAAAATCAACAGTAAAATCAGCTGAATTAATAACACGTGCTTTCAATGCCAGTTCGGCTCCTAAAGTACGCATTGCCCCACTATTGGAAACAGCATAATTAAATCCGCTTGTATTACTTACTGTTTCATAAGTAATCATATTCTCCGTTTTATTGGAAAACACATCAAATGAAGCATTAATACGCTCATTCAATATACCTAAATCAGCACCTAAATTGAATTTTTTTACTGTTTCCCATTCTAAGTTTGGATTCCCTATATTTCCTCTTACCAGACCTTGTACACCCAATAAATTTTGAGAAACATAGTATTGTTGTGCAGTAAAGTTTCCGATATCATCATTACCGCTATGTCCATAACTAGCTCTAAGTTTTAAATAATCAATAGCCTTTAAATTTTTCATAAAGCCTTCAGATGACACTAACCAAGCTCCCGTTATGGAAGTCATAAGTGCCAATTTATCAGCTCCATTTGACTTTTCATCTCCAAATCTACTTGATCCATCAACCGCATAACTTGTTGTCAAGAAATATTTGTGACGATAGTTGTAATTTGCGCTGGCATAAACATTTAACCAATTCCATTCTCCTAAGACTCCTCCTACTTGACGTAGCAAGTTAGATCCAGCACCTACACTTTTAAAATCATCTGTAGAAGAATTGTACCCTAAACCTAAATCACTTTCTGATGTATTACTTTGAGTTCTAACTCCAAAACGCACCTCTAAGTTGTTGTCATTATTGAAACTTTTAAAGTAGTTAGCATAGGTATCTGTATAAAGACTTTTATAACTTTGAACTTCACTTCCGGAACGATTCGTTCCTATAGCAGTAGGAAGAACAATATTAGCTACACCATAATCTGGAATAAAGAACGTTTCTCTTTCTTTATTAAATGTTAACCCTAAGATAGAACTAATATTCCAAGCCTTATTTAAAGCATAGTTTAATTTAAAATTACCAAAGAAGCGGTAATTATTATTCGTTCCAAAACCATTCTTTAAAATCGCATTTGGGTTGCTTACATTAAAATAATCTACATCAGCCAAATTCGGTGATACTTCGCCAGCGTCATCAATATTTTGCTGATTTAAAAAGGGTGACTTAGTAAGTGCTAAATAAATAGGGCTTGTTTTGTAAGCAAATCCTTGATCCCATTGATTCTGAGTATTATTGATAAAAGACAGGTTAGCATCTACAGTAAGTTTCTCAGTTAATCGTAATGCTGCATTTAAACGAGTACTGTATCTTGTTGTATTGGTTTGTTGAACAATCCCCTTACTGTCAACATAGCCTACAGACAAACCAAACTTTGCTATATCATCTCCTCCACGTACTTTTAAGAAATAATTTTGATTTGTACTTCCCTTAAAAACTTGATCTTGCCAATTCGTATTATTGTGATATTTATAATACCCTACAGAACCTACATTATCGTTCATATATGGCAACGCAGCTACTTGCTGTTGTGACAGACCACGAGAGGCTTCTAATTGAGATAGATGAGTACGATAGCCATTTGCATCAAGCAAAGGCAACTGATCAGGAGCTTGATTTACTCCTCCATACATGGTAAAATCAATTTTAGTTGATAATTCAGTAGCACGAGTAGTAGTAATATTAATTACTCCATTAGCTCCTTTAGTACCGTATAGAGATGATCCGTCTTTAATAACTGTTACATCCTCAATATCTTTAACATCTATATTAGTTAAAGGAGAAGAAATGTTATTTTGTACAATTCCTGAGCCATAATCTTCATCATCATAAATCATTCCATCTACTATAATCAAAGGTTTGTTAGTAGCATACAATGAATTAAAACCACGTAATGATAAATAGGTACCCGCTCCTGGAGTTCCAGAGTTTCTAACCGTGTTTAAACCAGCCACTTTTCCTTGAAGAAAACCTCCAATAGATTCATTTACAGGACTAGACCATTGATTTTTTTTAAAATTAACTACGCTATTTGCACCCGTATTATCATATTGCATTTTCTCTCCTGACGGAAGATTAGCGATTTGATAAGCAGGAGCATAATAAGGCTCACTTAAGAATATTTCTATTCCTGATACTTGTTTCTTTAGAGCGTATACTTTAGCTTGAAAATCTTCACTACCACTAATTTTAAGTATTGCATCTAAATTTGGCACTCTAATCTCAAAGCTACCATCATCATTCGTAATGGCTGCCGAAAATCCCTCGACAGCAATGTTAATTCCGGATAAAGCAACTTTGGTTTTTGCATTTTTCACAATGCCTTTTATTAAAATTCCTTTTACTTTTTTATTTTTGGTTGGGATTGCAGTAGTAATTGAATCCTGAGTCTTTTGTGCATACAATGGCACATAAAGTTCCCCGGAAAAAAACATGCTTACTAGGCAGGTTAGTTTTATAATTTTTAGCATAACTAATTTTTTATAGAATATTATTTAAGGACAGGAACAAATTTCAAATAATCAAGAGTGAGGGAGTTGTTCCCGTTTGTGGAAGTATTAGCAGCGATTAATGAAATCAAATTTATATTACGCGCCTTATCTAGTGTGAATTCGCCAATATATACGGGTTCATAAAAATTAGGCTGAACACTTATGGGACCTAAAGTACCATATCCCTCAGAGACAGTTCTAGTACCATTGACAATTGCATATTTTCCAGCAAATCTTAAACTTTGTAACACTGCATTAGTTTGGAAATCGTTTATTGCTCTCCAATACACTTTATAGGTAGTACTGTATAAATCTTTCGCATCATAATCCAACATAAACATTGCCGTACCTGGGTTTTGTACGATGACATCATTGAACAAACCTAACGGATCTTTTTTATCGCGATAATAAATGGCACTACGTGGTCCATTAATAAAACCAACATTATTGTTTTCCCCTTCAATTTTTGTAGTAACTAAACGTTTTGCTAGAGGAACATCTACTTTTTTCATGATGTAAACTATACCATTACTTAACTGTATTGGTTCACCTACAATTTGTGTTTTGTCAATAGGAACCTCAACACCAAATCTTGAAGTTAAAGTGGCTGGCAATTCATTCAATTTATAAGCTTTAGGAAAAGCCATATCTCTTAATGTAAAATACTTAGAATAAATTGCTGTTGAATCAGTTGTCGGTACGTTTGATGTTTTAATCAAATAAGGTTTCATCTTATCCACTTCAGCATTATACCCTGCGTCTTGCATTAAAAATAAAGTGTATGAATTTTTCTCGTTATTCAAATTATACACATTTTTCAAATACGAATTAGATAATGAATCCGCAAGAAATCCTGGAACTGCACCTACTTTAGCATCAATATCAGCTTTATAAATACTAAAATTTTTTAAGCTCAATAAGTAATCGCTTGTTGCCGAAACACCTGCTTTAGAATTGATATACTGCCAAATGTTCAATTTAGGGGTAAGTGCTTTACTAATGATGTGAAACACTCCATTAGCCGCATAATGATCCGCTGTTACAATAGAAGCGTCATCAATCATAGTACTTCCTTTGAATGTTAAGTATTTATCACTAAACATTTTTATTTGTGTTTTCTCCCCACTTCTTACAGAAGAATAAGCGGTTAAAGCAATATGATTTGCAACAAATTGTTTAAGTGCCTTAGCATCATTCAGAATGAATTTATCCAACTGATAGATAGCCTCATTAGTAGGTGCAAAAACGGTATATGTCTTAGATTCAGCCAAGATTTTGTCATATCCCGTTTGAACGAGTAACGCGCCAAACAAGGATACTTCATTTGTATTTGCAATTGCCTCGCTCAGATTAACACCTAGATTAGCATCGCCATTGTTTTGACGATCATCCCAAGGATTAGAACAAGAGACTAAAGCTATAGTTAACAAGCTAACCAATAGTCTTTTATAATTTAAATTTAATACGATCATTTTTACTTGATTAAGTTTGTACTTGTACACTTTTATAATTTTAATAACCACTATTACTATTATCGCCGTTTGTGGCTTCCGCTTTTTGCACTAAATTACTGACCCCCACTGCCGGAAAACCTTTTCTAAATTTTGGCCATATTTGATCCATCTCCACTGGACGGAATTCAACCATATCCAGCCTGTCTGCATCAGCTGCACTACAACCAGCACAAGCATCTGTAGTAAATTTAATTTTATGCCTTCCTGTCGTAGGTACTTCTACAATACCTACAAGTCTACAATTAACATTATCTGCTTTAACAAATGGAAATATATAACGTTTGTAACCTTGCGACTCTAACACTCTATCAGCTATTCCCGTTGTAGTAGAAGAAGGATCATTTGCAAATTCTAAATGATTGATAATTCTAGAGGTTTGCACACCATCAAAAAACACCTTTGTATTAGTAGAAGCTTTAGAAGATGCTGCACGATAAGAAACCCATATTTTATAACGGCCTTTAATAATTACTGGGGTCTTAAATTCAATATCATTCAAACCTCCTGTACCCGTACGAAAACGAAAAATATTAAGAAGATCCCCATTAACTGCTCCACCATAAGGTTGCCAAGACATATTATAGGTTGTGTTTCCAGTCCAGGTAACATTACTAAGTCCTCCTAATACAAAACCGAAAGATGCTCCTCCAACTTTTCTGTAATTAGCAACATTGGCAGCCATTTCTGGTTGATTACATAAATCAAAATAAACGGGTGATGCAACACGCTTTTTAATGGAGAAATTCGCATCCACATAATGCAATACTCCATTAGAAGAAGTGACATCACTACTGTTTCTTATAATACCAATCCCTTTTTCAAGTACTCCATTAAAAATATCCTCATTTAATAAAATATCTTGTTTAACTATTTTTGAACTAATTACTTCCAACGGGGCTTTTGTAACAAACACTGCAGTTGTTGCAAAATCGGCTAAATAACTTAAACTCGGTATTATACGATATTGTACATACAAATTCAAACTATCTTCAGCTTTCGTGGGATCTTTTAGATGGCTATATCTTAGTTTTAAATTATCTAAAGTGTTTAATGTAATTTCTTTTTTAGTTGTCGGATTTATCCATTTAGCATTTTCAAATACTACATTAGATTGTGCTAACACTGTTAAAAAATTACCGACTTTATTAGCATCATAAGCAATCGGTTGGTTTAGTTTCTCATACCATCCAGTAGCTTTTAAAACTTCCGTAAACAAAGATAGATTTGGATCAGCTTCTATAGTCTGAGCCAAAGTTTTATCGGCAACACGTAACACTTTATCAATAACATGGATCACACCATTCCCTGCTGCTACGTTTGAGGCTACAATATTTGATGTTTTATTGATAGTTATACTAGAAACGTCATTGCTATTAGCTGCTCCTGTTATTAAATATTGACCCTGTAAAGTAGGCGTCGCAATTTTTCCATCCGTAAAATCAGTAGTACTAATTTTTTTATCTAAAATATGCAGTTTTGCTATATTTTGTAAATCTACTAATGGCACATCCTTTAATGAAGTAGCACCGATAGCTGTTAGATATTGCTTTACAGCATCATTAGTAGGAAGAAATAAGGTATACGTACCATAAGTATTCATAAATGATGCATAATTAGTAATATCCAGAATTTCTAAAAACATAGAATAATCTGGATTAGCTCTTAAATATTCGGTTATATTAAGAGTATCATCCGTACTTTGTTTTATTTTTTCAGGTGTACAGTTCAGAAACACTATAGTTATAAAAAACACTAAAGTAAGTCTCAACAGGCTAGGCAATCTTAAAAATCTTTTCATGACTTAATTTTTTTTATTTATAAAATGGATTTTGTATAAGTGCTTTATTAGTATAAAGTTCATACGTATTAATAGGTAAATAGTGACTGTTTGAATCCCTTAATTTTGCAATAATTGATTGTTGTAGATTTGCTGGCGCAGTTGCAACAGCTAAATCAATTAACAATTGTTTGCGTTCGTATTTATTAGCTCGGGAAACACGCAATAGATCATACCAACGTTTTCCTTCAAAAGCAAATTCACGTGCACGTTCCGCTAATATATAATCAATAATACCATTAGTATCACTTGCACCAACAGTTTGTGCTGTTTGTGCAAGGGCTTTACGGTTCGTACGAATATCAGTAATATTCTTAATCGCAGCTAACCCGTTATCTACCCCTCCTATTCTTGCTAAAGCTTCCGCTTGCATCAAGATCACATCAGCATACCGATACACAAACCAATGCGTATCTGAGTCTTGTAAGGCTTTTCGATCTTCACTATTTAAACCAGTGAATTTATAAATTTCACCTGTTGCGCCAACCAATGATGCTCTATCCCCACGAATATCTTTTTTATTAACAGGATCATCAAAATCAATCCCAAAAACATTATCCATCAAAAGTCCATCAGCCTTGAATTCTGGTCTTTGTAAAAAAATACTATGAAATGGTCCTCGATTAGATGTAGTGTATTGAAATTCAAAAATACTTTCAGTCGAATTTCCTTTAGCAAATACGGTATTAAACCAAGTACTCGCCGAAGCCTCAATCAATTTAAATTTTCCTGAACCAGTTACCTTTTTTGTAGCTGCCAGCGCTGATGGATAATCTTCTGTCCATAAATAAACATCTGCTAACATTGCATTAATAGCGTAAGTTGTTATACGCCCTTTGTTTGAGGCATTATCTCCATAATCTTCAACAGCATATTCATCAGCTAGTTTCAAATCTTTAATTACCTGAGCAAAAACTTCACTTTGTGTTCTAGTTGCTATTTGAAAATTATCCTGATCACTTAAAGTAGCCGTTAATTTTAATGGTACATCTTTAAAAGTACGAGCCAATGTAAAGTACAAATACCCTCTAATTGCCAATGCTTCCGAAAGAAAATGTTTTAATTGTTTATCCGTCAAGGTTGGATCCTCATTTTTAACCCCAGGTGCTAAATCAATTACTGTATTACAATAATTAATCGTTCTGTAAAATGCAGCCCAACTAGTTAACTCATTAGATGGAAGAATATTAGTATTCATAATATCTCTTTCGTCCTCGGTTACAAATACATCTTCAACCACCATACCACCTCTCAATTCCCCATACATAAATAAATATTGAGTCATTGTTAAATCACCCACTCCCGGAGGAGAGCTTAGCATCGACGAATAGATTCCTATCACGGCAGCTTGTATATCCTCTTTAGTTTTCCAGAATTCATCCCGAACAATTCCATCCTGAGGACGTAAATCTAAATAATCATCGCACGAACTTGCCGAAACAAAAAGGATTAAGATTGCTAATATTGTTTTTATTTTAGTTTGCATAAATCAAATATTTTTTATTTAAAAACGAGTTGTAAGACCAAATGTGAAACGTTTAGTAGGTGGTGTAGCAGCATTATCTATCGCAATGCCAAAAGGTCCAGCCCCTAAATTCACCTCAGGATCTTGTCCTTTGTATTTTGTAAAAGTATACAAGTTATCAGCTGTCAGATAAAATCTTAAATCTTCCAAATTTAATTTTTTCAACAGATTCTTTCCTAAACTATAACTAACGGTAACTGAACGAAGACGAACAAATGAAGCATCTTCTACATAACGATCAGAACCCAACCAGTTATATCCCGCACCATAAACAGCCCTTGGCATATTAGTCACATCTCCCGGATTACGCCATCTAGCTAAAACAGCTGTACTTTGATTACTGTAACCATACATATTGGTAGTTCTCATGTCAGTTCCATTAATAATATCGTAGTTAAGACGATAAGTAAAGAATAGTAATACTTTAAATTGATTATTAAAACTTACTGACGGTCCAAAACCTCCTGTTAGTTTAGGATTACTATTTCCTAAATAAACTACGTCACGACTATCAATGTTTCCATCTTTGTTGATATCTTCATAAATAGCATCTCCTGGTTGAAACACATAATCCGTATTTGGATAATTGAAACGCATCAATACTTCTTGACCATTAGGTCCTACAATTACATTTCCATTAGCATCTCTGGCTTTTGTTGCGTCAAGATCAGTATAAACTCCTTTAAATTTATATCCATAAAACGACCCAAAAGGATTATCCACTTGAAGAAAACGCTTAAACTCGCCATTTCTATCGGTGTTTCCACTTTCACTTGGATAATACTCAGAAATCTCTTTAATCGTATTTTTATTACCCGAAATATTAAAATTAAAATCTACTTTCCACTTTCCTGATTTATACGGAGTAGTATTAAGACCTATTTCCCATCCTGTGTTTTCCATAGATCCCACGTTTTGATCAGAAATATTATCAAATCCGGAAACGGTACTTAGAGCAAGATTTGCAAAAAGCAAATCTTTAGTAGTATTTTGATATATTTCAGCATCAATAGACAAACGTTTTTTAAACAATTGCAAGTTGAAACCTAGGTTTTTACCAACTATTGTCTCCCAACGTAAATTACTTAATTCCATATTTGTTGGGACAACTCCATTAACTCCTAAATATTGACTATCATAGTTATCATAAACATTAAAATAACGATAATCATAACGAGGTGCTCTACCGGAATGTCCATAACTAAGCCTCATACTTAAATCATCTACAAAATGTAATTTCTGCATAAATTGTTCCCCTGAAATTCTCCAACGTGTGGATACAGAGGGAAAATAACCATATCTGTTATTAGCACCAAATTTTGAATTACCATCAGCACGCAAACCAACATTCACAATATAACGATCTAACAAACCATATTGAGCACTTATCACTGCACCAACATTTCTAGATTGACTATTATTCGTAGACAAAGTTAAATCCGAATTTTGTGTTCTGGACGGATTTGAAGGATCTGTTAATAGAGACGAAGCAGTATTTGAGGTTAATGCTTGATGCGATGTATAGCGATAATCATTCGATTGTAATGACAAAACCGTTTGAAAAGTTTGGTCTTTCCCTATAGTGGGTGTATAAACAAAATTCGTCTTTGTAATAACATTAGAGGCATCAATATCAGCATCAGAAGCTCTATTCACCACTGTTTCTGTGAAAGGGCGACCTGTTGCATTTTGTGGTAAAAAGGATTTTGCCTTAGTATTGTTAAAATCAAATTGAAGGTCAAAAGTTGACATTAAAACATTAGGAATAATATCTACACTCAAATTAAAATGCGGAACTACACGAACTCCAACTTGATCATTAGTCGCATACTCAGCCATAGCTAGCGGATTGTAAGTCCCTGCAAAAGTACCTTGAACGTTTGAAGCTGGTGAGAAATAATTTGGAGTAAGATTTCCCATTGCATCATACTCATAAATACTCATATTTGGCATTTTTGTATAGGCAACTCCTCTTAGTCGGTCATCACTATCCTTTGAATTAGAATAATTACGTTGGGTATCAGTATACGTATAAGACAAATCCGTTTTAAATTTAATACGATCTGAAACTACGTAGTCTAAGTTTAATCTGGCATTCATTCTTTCTAAACCAGTACCTACAGTCACCCCTTTTCCTTTATAATAACCCACTGAGCTAAAATATCTTGCTTTTTGTCCACCACCTTGTAATGACAAATTGTGTTCTCCCGTAAAAGCTGCTTGAGAAATAGCATCTACCCAATTGGTATTTTGACTATAGTTCTTATAAAAATAAACTTCTTGTGGATCGTATTGAAATTCTTTAACCGTTAAAGTATTCAAAGGCACTCCGTTTCTATTCATAAATTCTTCAGGAATCAATTGTGAGTACTGATCGCCATTTAACATTGGAATAGTTGGAGGTAACTCCGCATAAGTTCCTTTAAAAGTATAGGTGATTTTTGGCGCGCTAACTCCCCCACGTTTAGTGGTAATCAATAAAACGCCACTGGCAGCACGAGCCCCCCAAATAGCAGTAGCAGCAGCATCTTTTAAAATAGTAATCGTTTCAATATCTGAAGGTGCAATATTTAATAAAGCCGCATAACCCTGTTCGTCAGCAGAACCAAAGTTAAAATCTTGAGGAATTGAAGTTTCGAATGGCATACCATCAACCACTACCAATGGGTCAGAAGAACCCGTGATCGAAGAAGTTCCACGAATCCGTATTTGCATACCAGCACCAGGATCTCCACTGGTGGCTGTGATATCCACACCAGGCAAACGCCCTTGTAAAGCCTCATCGATAGAGGCTGCTTGCGTATTTTCTAAATCCGCAGCATTGATACTAACAGCACTGGTCGTTCGGTCACGATCAGCAATTTTCATTATTCCATTGTCTGATGCCTTAGCCGAGATAACAACAATTTCCTTTAATGATTCTATACTGGAAACCAATTTAATCTTAATGGACACTCTTCCGTTAAGAGGCACACTTTGAGATTTATAACCAATAGTTGATATAAATAATTTATTCTTTGGATTTACACGTAATGCAAAATTTCCATCAGAATCAGTTATCACTCCTCCTACAGTACGATTCTCGCTATCCTGTTCCACAACAGTTGCTCCAGGAATACTTAGATTATCCCCAGCATCTAATACCTGACCACGAACCAAAGTAGCTGTGGTTGGCTGTTGTGCTAATGCAGGTATGGCTGTCAGCAAAACAAGGACAATTGTAAAACTGTAAAATATATTTGTAATTTTTTGTTTCATTTTATTCCGTAAATTTAAGATAGTTGTCTACTAAATGGATTAAGGATCTATCTGCTAAGTTATTACTGCTGGCTGAAATAAAATTAGCAGCTGGATTACTTCCTGAATTATCTTTAAATGATAATGTCCCAGGTGTGCTAATTATTTCAACATAAGTTTTATCGCCTCGAGTATTTTTTCTTAATGTTTCATAGAGCCCGGTAACAAGTCCGTCACTTGAAGCTGTCTTATTAGATATAATGTGGTAACGGATGAAATCGGCAATTAAATCTCTTTCTCCCTGTATTGTTGTAGCAGGATTAGCAGGGAGCAATTTAGCCGTTACTGCTCTTCCAATAGCTAAAGCATTGGGCACTATAAAAGTATAAGATGTACCTAAATCAACTCCCTCAATTTTACCAGTAGTTGCGTTATATACTGAAGAATTTAATAGATATTGATAAAAGTTATTAAATTGTGTATTACTTGCGGCTAGACGCTTAATTACCAAACCTTGTAATTCCTCCGAATATTGAGGTAGATTATCTACATAATAAGCTATTCCATTTTGTTGCACTTCTTTTCCGGTAACATTAACCGCGGTACCTAATGCTACATTACCCGCTGCGTAAATTTTGTTATTGCTCCATTTTATGTATTCTCCCGGAAGATCACTATCTCCCGAACGAATAATTCCTGAAGTAGTGGCAATATTATTTAACTCTCCATTGGGTGTATAAACGATACAATTGTAAAAAAGTCTTAATAATCTATTTCTAGCATTACTTCCTGTTATAGTTGCTCCATTTGTTGGAGAAACATAAACCCAATATAAACGGTTCGCATCGTATTCATAACCCAGACTTCTCAATATAGCATCAGATGGCAAGAAAATTGTAAATTTTCTATTTATATTACTAATCATTTCCCTATAACCTGAACCGTCGTTATATATTCTGGTTGCAAAACTATACTTAGGATCTAAGTAAGCAGAAGTATAAACACTAAAAAATAAATTTGATTTTTGAACTATATTAGAACCATAAAAAAATCCGTTACTTAAAACTTTTTTATCCGTAATATTAGTATTGAAATCAAATCTTAAATCTTCTTTTAAACCATTAATAAAATTCCCTTTCATACTTGGCCACACCGCACCTTGTACCATATGCGCATTTATCAAATCTTGAAAAACATATCTAGGCAGTTTATCAATCGAAGGGTAATTCTTAAGCAGAACGGTATTTATAAAATTCTGTAAAACAGCATTTTCAGGAACAATCATAGTATAAGCGTCAGCTTGACCATCATTATCTTCTGCTTTTAAATAATTTTCATTATTAGGTGCAAATACTAAAGAAGGATCATAGACCTTAACGAAAACATCATCAGATTTTCCACTATAATTACGATAAGTAGTTGTCGCAGTTTGATTAAAAATATAACTAATTAAATTATCTTCTATAATTTTACGAAAAACACTGTAGTTACTATTTTGTTCTAAATACTGATCTATATTCTGTAATGGAAGATTTACTTTATCTAATTCATGAATAAATCCATTTTCGGCAATAATATCCGCCTCAGTTACTTTCGCATCTAAAACATTAAATCCTGTATATTCTTTACTAGGATAGAAATAATTAAAATCATACGAACTTAAACCCTTAGCTGCAAAATATTCTTTTGTAAAATAAGTAATATACTTATTATTATTATCTCCAGAAATATAGTTAAGAGAACCATTACGGTTAGAGCCTACTATCACTTTGGGTTGACCATTTATTGTTTTAGTCAGAAATCCATCATAAAATGCTGTTCTTCTTCGAAAAGCGTTATCTACTACCCATCCTCTTGATGATTGATAGTCCGAAAGTTGCTCTTCTCGAAACGCATTGTATATAAGCGCATACCTTACAATCTTAGCAGCAGTAGCTGAATCAATTGCTGCCACGTTTGAAATTCCTTTTTCTTGAAAGAATTTTGCGAACGCTTCATCATTAGGAGCCATCATCGTCCAATACCCTGCTTTGCTCAAGATATCTTTGTATCCCGCTTTTCCTATTAGAGCCGTCAGGTTGCTGAAATTGCCACGCGCCTCCAGTTGTTGATAAATAGGATCTTGCAGACCTTCCGGACGTGCATAGTACTCATCAAATACGTCTTGACTGCAACTGGCCAAGAGAGCCAGAAACGGAAGGACAAGTAAATAGTAGTGTATTTTTTTCTTCATTATAGATTAACTTATAAAATTGTGAACAGACATTTATATTTTTTTTAACTCTTTTTGTGAATATTTAACATTTTCAAATTTATAAGTTCAGCTTACTACATCTATCCTGTTCTATCCTGTTTTTTTTGTGTTTTATAAAAAAATAATATATTAAATATCAATTTGACAATCTATTAACTGTTATTATAACAATATGAAAATCCTATATTTATTAGGACTCAGCCATTTTCTGCATTCAGATTTTAAGCGTAAAAACAACACTTACATAGTTTAACCTATTTTTTTTAATTCAGAAAAATGAGACATATAAACTAACTAATTATGGATTACAAAGCTTCATCAGAAGTAAAAAAATATATTTAATAAGAATTTTGATATATATATATATATATATATATATCAAAATGACTACTATTAATGCCGTGCTTTGCTTACTTGTTGTCCATAATTGTATAATCGAATTGCTCTTAATTTTGCTAAAACCTTCAATGAAACTTTAGTTTCAACAATTCCTCAATTAGCAATTTTTTAATCGAACTCCTTTTTTATACTAGGGAACAGAAATATGCGCTTAAATAAAAATTGTGTGATGATAATTTCTTTTTTTTCTTAAAAACTCCTGTTTTGTTGACAACCAAAAAGTATTAAATCAAACTTAAAATACAATACGCTATTAACACCCCGTTTTTTTATTGTGTTCATTTGTTTATATGTTCTTTTTTTAATTAGATTTACAAATGTGAAAAACACACTTATATGTAAATTACAATTACAAAAAAAACACCCTAATGACCCGATCTAAATTTAACAAAATAGCGCTCTCTGTCTTTTTCTTTTCCATTTTCAACTATACTGTTCAATCTCAGGCTGAAAAAGAATTTCATAATTGGGCAGCAACTCCACCTATGGGTTGGAACAGTTGGGACTGCTTTGGACCTACAGTTACAGAAGCCGAAGTAAAAGCGAATGCAGATTACATGGCCAAATATTTAAAGCCTTACGGTTGGAATTATATTGTAGTAGATATTAGGTGGTATGTGGGGAACGATAAAGCTCACGGATACAATGAAAAAAATCCCGATTATGTCTTGGACAAATACGGCCGATTTATGCCCGCAGTAAACCGTTTCCCTTCTGCATCGGGAGGAAAAGGTTTTAAACCCCTCGCTGATTATCTTCATAAAAAAGGGTTGAAGTTTGGCATCCATATCATGCGCGGCATTCCTGTAATAGCCGTAAAACAAAACTTGCCCATTAAAGGCACGAATTTGACAGCCAGGGATATTTATTCGGAAAAAGACCAGTGCAGTTGGTTGCACGATATGTACACCGTAATTCCAGGCAAGCCGGGTGCACAAGAATACTATAATTCACTTTTCGAACTGTATGCTTCTTGGGGTCTTGATTTTGTCAAGATTGATGATCTTTCTTCTCCTATTTATTTTGAAGGAGAAATCGACATGATCCGTAAAGCCATCGACCGAACCGGGCGTAAAATTGTATTGAGCACTTCTCCCGGAGAAACCCCCATCGCACAAGCCGACCACGTTCAAAAAAATGCGAATATGTGGCGTACTGTTGGTGATTTTTGGGATAGCTGGCAACAATTAAAAGACCATTTTGAAGTCTTTGAGCGCTGGAACAAATGGCGTTCCTATGGTGCCTATCCAGATGGTGATATGTTGCCGCTTGGTCGAATTGGAATCAGAGCAGAAAGAGGAGACCCTAGGATGACTGCATTTACCAAGGACGAACAATATACCTTGATGACCTTATGGAGTATTTTTAAATCCCCGTTGATGTTTGGTGGCAACCTTCCGGACAATGATCCTTTCACGCTTTCTTTGCTGACGAATAAAGATGTGCTGAAAGTGCTGAACGAAAGCACAAACAACAAACCGCTTTTCACCCATAAAGACCAAGCCGCCTGGATTGCTGACGAACCAAAAACGGGAGCTAAATACTTGGCAGTTTTCAATACAGCCGATCAAAAAATGGTATCCGAAGAAAAAGCAGTTTGGAGCAGCGGATTAATCTCAAAAACAACTTTGGGTCAAAGTGCAACGGTTGACATTGCTATTTCGGGCACCAAAAAACTATATCTGGTGGTCAATGATGGCGGAGATAAAACCGATTGGGATCATGCCAACTGGATTGAGCCCACTTTATATAAAGGACAAGACTCTCTTAAACTGACCAGCTTAAAATGGAAAAAAGCGACATCCGGATGGCAAAAACCAAAGCTTAACCAAAGTGTTTCCGGCAATAGTCTTATTACCAATAAAATTAAACATGAAAATGGCATCGGTACGCATTCCAATTCCATCATAGAATTTGACTTGCCCGAAGGCTATACTCGTTTTAAAGCAGTTGTTGGTTTGGATCAAGCTTGTATTTCCCAAAACACGGGAGCTACCGTTAAATTTTTTATGTTTACCCAAAACCCTTCTGGACCTCCTCCTCCTCCGAGGGTAAAAATCCCGATAAATTTGAAAAACATAGGGCTTTCTGAAAACTATTTAATAACCGATTTATGGTCAGGAAAAGTACTTGGTAACTATTCCGGAGAATTTGCACCTGAAATCAATTCACACGGTGCCGGCTTGTATAAAATTGTTAAAGTATCGAAATAGTTTTTTTTGTAGTTCGTTATTAACTGTCTAGGTGATCGATTTAATTATTCATTTTGAAGCATTAATTGACACTTGGAATAACTAGTACAATCAATTTCAATAAAACAATAATCTACCACGGAAGCAAAATCCGTAAATCTATAAACAACTAAATATAAAAGAAGGCCCTCTTATAAAATTTTATCAAAGGCTCTTTTTAAAAATAAAAAATGAAAAAAATTCTATTAATTACTATTTTAATATCCGTTTTATTTACGAATGACGGAATTGCTCAACAGCAAAATAATTCATTCACTCTTGGAAACAAAGAATTCTTGTTAAACGGGAAACCTTTTATAATTCGTGCGGCAGAGTTGCATTATCCTCGCATTCCTAAACAATACTGGGAACAAAGAATACAACTTTGTAAAGCTATGGGAATGAACACCATTTGTATTTATCTATTTTGGAACCTACACGAACAAAAACAAGATCACTTTGATTTTGAAGGGCAAAATGATGTCGCTGAATTTGTGCGTTTAGTACAAAAAAACGGAATGTATTGCGTTGTCCGTCCTGGACCTTATGTTTGTGCTGAATGGGATATGGGTGGTTTACCATGGTGGTTGCTAAAGAAAAAAGACATAAGCTTGCGTAGTCTTTCGGATTCGTTTTTTATGGAACGTACCCGAAAGTTTTTTAGAAAAGCAGGAAAACAGCTTGCTCCTTTACAAATACAAAATGGCGGAAACATTATCATGGTTCAGGTAGAGAATGAATATGCTTCTTATGGATCAGACGGCGCTTACATGGAAGCGATGCGTGATAATGTGAGAGAAGCATTCGATAAAGTACAACTATTCCGCTGTGACTGGTCTTCTAATTTTAATAAATACAAATTAGAGGGTGTTGCCACGACTTTAAATTTTGGAGCTGGAGCCAATATCGACAAGGAATTTAAAACCTTTCAAGAAATTAATCCAACTGCTCCTTTAATGTGTAGCGAATATTGGACAGGCTGGTTTGATCATTGGGGAAAACCGCACGAAACCCGTTCTGTTGACAGTTTTATTGGAAGTTTAAAAGACATGATGGACAGGGAAATTTCGTTCAGCCTTTATATGGCTCATGGAGGAACCTCTTTTGGTCAATGGGGTGGCGCAAATGCAGCTCCATACTCTGCGATGGTATCGTCCTATGACTACAATGCACCAATTGGCGAACAAGGTAATACCACCGAGAAATTTTTTGCTATTCGTAACCTGTTAAAGAATTATTTGCAGGAAGATGAAACTTTGGGAGAGATTCCTCAAGCCATGCCCATTATCGAAATCCCAACTTTCGAGATGAAGGAAGGTGCTTCGTTATTTGCTAATTTGCCTCTTGCTCATAATACAGCAAACATCCAACCAATGGAAAACTTTGATCAGGGCTGGGGACGCATTCTTTACAGAACGAAATTGAATGCTTCGACCATGAAACAAAAAATGATGATAACCGAGCTTCATGATTGGGCAACGGTATTTATAAATGGAAAGCCCATTGGAAAGTTAGACCGCCGAAAAGGAGACAACACCATTGAAATTCCGCCGGTTTCTGAAAATGCACAATTGGACATTTTGGTGGAAGCTACTGGCCGTGTCAACTACGGAAAAGCAATTCTTGACAACAAAGGAATAACAGAAAAAGTAACATTAACCGATGGTCAAATAACCAAAGAATTAAAAAATTGGCAAGTATATAATTTCCCCGTGGATTACAAATTCCAAAAAAGAGTTAAATACACAACTGCCGGAGCAAAAGGTCCCGCTTGGTATAAAGGTTCATTCAACCTGACCAAGACGGGCGATACTTTTTTAGACATGAGCAATTGGGGCAAAGGAATGGTTTGGGTTAATGGGAATAACTTGGGTCGTTTTTGGAAAATTGGTCCGCAACAAACTTTATTTGTACCGGGCGCATGGCTTAAGAAAGGAAAAAATGAAATCATCATTTTGGATGTAGACCAACCAGTAAGCCTAAAAGTGGCGGGCTTGTCTAAACCTATTTTAGACAAAATTAATATTGACGAATCCTTACTGCATAAAACCGCAGGACAAAAACTGGATCTGTCAGCAGAAAATCCTGTACATACAGGGACATTTACCAATAAAAATGGCTGGAAAGAGATTAACTTTTTTAAACAATTTAACGGGAAATATTTTTGTCTGGAAGCATTGAATTCGCAAAAAAACAATGATCCGCTCACTACGCTTACCGAATTGGAATTAATCGGAGCCGACGGAAAAATAATTCCTGTCTTGAAATGGAAAATAGTGTATGCCAGCAGTGAAGAAGTGACTGCAGGAAACTATACGGCAGATAAAATTTTTGACCAGCAGGAATCCACTTTTTGGCAAAGCCAATCCGTAGGTGCAAAACCATCACATCCTCATCAAATTGTAATTGATTTGGGGCAGATGGAATCCATAAAAGGGTTCAGATACTTACATCGTTTTGACAATAAAACAGCTGGCATGATTAAGGATTATAAGGTTTTTATCAAATCAGATGCCTTCAAACTATAGTCAAATTCCACTATTTCCTTTAAAACAGGAGCGCAACCGGTTTTAAAAATTTTGACACGAACCGAGATTAATGTAAATCTTTCCTGCATCGAAATGATATAAACCGTTTATCAAGCTGATTTGTTTATTTGCTTTTTTAAATTACATTTACAAATGTTAAAAACACACTTATAGTGAGTTCCTATGAGGAAAAAAATAAAAAATCATTATAATGGTAATAAATCACATATGAGAAAATTGAGATCCCTAATTGTTGTTGGCATCCTACTTTTTGTCGGCACAACGGTCTTCGCACAGAAAACCAAAGTTCCCAAAGAGAAAAGTATGGGAGGGTATTTGATGGTATATTTTAAAGACGACACCCACGGTTTGTAAATGGCATTGAGTAAAGACGGTTACAGTTTTACCGATGTTAACAATGCCAAACCAATTATAGCCGGAGATACAATAGCCGAGCAAAAAGGAATTCGTGATCCTTACATTTACCGGGCACCGGACGGAATGTTTTATTTGGCATTGACCGATTTGCATATTTATGCCCAAAAAGCAGGTTTTCGAACCACGGAGTGGGAACGCGACGGCAAGCAATACGGCTGGGGCAACAACCGAGGATTGGTCTTAATGAAATCGCCCGATTTGATACATTGGTCACATTGTGTACTTCGTGTGGACCAGGCTTTTCCGGAATTGGCAGACATTGGTTGTGCCTGGGCTCCTGAATTGGTCTATGACGACAAAAAGCAAAAGACCATGATTTATTTTACCATGCGTTTTGGCAAACAGAAAGACAAAGTGTATTATTCGTATATGAATGCTGATTTTACAAAACTCGAAACACCTCCAAAACTTTTGTTCGAATATCCAAAAGATGTTGCCTATATCGATGCCGACATTACCAAAGTAGGCAATAAATACCACCTGTTCTATGTACCACATGACGGGACAGCTGGCATCAAGCAGATGGTTTCAGATTCGATCAATACAGGTTATCAATACGACGACAAATGGTACGACCCCGAAAAAGTGGGTTGTGAGGCACCAACAATTTACAAACGCATTGGCGAGGATAAATGGGTTCTTATTTATGATATTTACCGCATCAATCCGCATAATTTTGGGTTCAGTGAAACCTTCGATTTTGTAAATTTTAAAAACTTGGGACACTTCAACGAAGGCGTGATGAAAGCGACCAATTTTTCGTCACCAAAGCATCCGGCGGTTATTCAAATCACTAAAAAAGAAGCCCGAAAATTAGCCAAAAAATGGAAATGTGAAATAAAATTTTGAAACATAAAATAGTAGCATGATAAATATCTTCAAATTCCGAAAACCAAAAAAGCACTTTCTAGGATTACTGTTGGTGTGTCTTTCGGTGTTTTCGACTTTCGCCAGTAATCCAAAAGAGGCTTATATATTCTCCTATACTTCCGGAAAAAGTTTCGATGGGCTTCATTTTGCTTGGAGTATCGATCAAATCAATTGGCATCCGATCGGGCCGGAATATCATTATATCCATTCCGATTATGGAAGATGGGGATCCGAGAAAAGAATGGTTTCACCTTTATTATTTCCTGGTGCTGATGGGCAGTGGCATTGCCTTTGGAGCCTAAATGAAAAGGACGGAACATTTGCACACGCTTCGTCGAAAGATCTGCTGTATTGGGGTCGTCAATCTTATCCTGTTGTTATGACCGAAAAAAACTGCTTGACACCCGAAGTAGCTTACAACAAAGAAAAAGGCGAATACACGATTTCTTGGCTGAGTAAAGATCAAACCGAAACCAAAGCTTGGAGCACGACAACCAAGGATTTCACAAAATATTCGGAAGCCAAAAATATCCCATTAGCGGAATACAAAAACTCGCGTAGTACTATCCTTATCGATGGAAAATCCCAAACAGGCTCCATCAATAAAGTGGCTTGGAATGTTGTTGATGGCTTGATTAAAACCCAACAATTGTCGGCTTATAAAACCCAACTTTGGTCAGAAACAACCAAAACCGACACCGAACGTTTTGCCAACTTGAAACCTGTAGAAGCAAAGTTTACTTTGGATGCAACAAAAAGCAAAAAAATCAGTAATACGCTGTTGGGAATCTTTTTCGAAGACATCAATTATGCAGCCGATGGCGGTCTTTACGCCGAACTGGTTCAAAACAGGGATTTTGAATATACTGTAAGGGACACAAAAGGCAGGGACACAACTTGGAACAGTTCGAAAGCATGGCGCTTAAACAATAAAACTGCAAAATTTGCCATTGATTCAATAAACCCAATACATCCAAACAGCAAACATTACGCAAAACTGGCAATCAAACAAGCTGGAACAGCATTAGTCAACGAAGGATTTGATGGCATTGCAGTCAAAGCAGGCGAAAAATACGATTTCTCAATATTTGCCCGTGCTACTGATGGTAAAGCAGGAAAACTTCTTGTGCGTCTGGTGGGCAAAAATGGAGAAATCTTAGGGGAAACAACAACCCAATCGATTACTGCCAATTGGAAAAAACACAATGCAACTCTTACGGCTAAAGCAACCATAGCCAATGCCAGTCTGGAAATCATTCCACAAATGACGGGCTCACTCGATCTAGATCTGATTTCGCTTTTTCCGCAGAAAACATTTAAAGGTCATAAAAATGGATTGCGTGCCGATTTAGCCCAAACATTGGCTGATTTAAAACCTAAATTTATGCGATTTCCCGGAGGCTGTGTTGCACACGGGGACGGAATAGAAAACATCTATAATTGGAAAAACACCATTGGATCACTTGAGTCGCGTAAACCCATGCGCAATCTTTGGGGATACCATCAGACTGTCGGTTTGGGTTATTTTGAGTACTTCCAGTTTTGCGAAGATGCAGGAGCCGAACCATTGCCCGTAATCGCGGCCGGTGTTCCTTGCCAAAATTCGTCAACAGGAGGTGCCGGTCATCAGGGAGGTGTTCCAATGTGTGACATGGACAATTACGTGCAAGACATTCTGGATTTGGTAGAATATGCCAATGGCAATACAACTACCAAATGGGGTAAAAAACGTGCCGAAGCAGGACATCCGAAGCCTTTTAACCTGAAATATATTGGCGTAGGCAATGAAGACCTCATCACGGATATTTTCGAAGAACGTTTCACAATGATTTTCAAGGCGATGAAAGAAAAATATCCTGAAATAACTGTCATTGGAACGGTTGGCCCATCGTTTGAAGGGACGGATTATCAAGAAGGCTGGGACATCGCCACAAAATTGGGTGTGCCTATGGTTGACGAACATTACTATCAATCGCCGGGTTGGTTTATTTATAATCAGGATTATTATGACCAATATGACCGTTCGAAATCCAAAGTATATCTTGGAGAATATGCCGCTCACCTGCCTGGAAAACCCAACAATGTAGAAACAGCTTTGGCGGAAGCGTTGTATTTAACTTCTTTGGAACGCAATGGCGATGTAGTCAGCATGACTTCTTATGCGCCTTTGTTGGCAAAAGACAAACACACGCAATGGAATCCCAACCTGATTTATTTCAACAATACGGAAGTGCGACCAACGGTAGGTTATGAGGTACAAAAACTCTATGGTCAAAACGCCGGCGACCACTATATCCCGAGCGAAATTAGCCTTTCGAACCATCAGGAAAATGTAAAAAACCGCATTGCCATATCGGTGGTTCGGGATTCCAAAAGCAACGACCTGATCGTAAAATTGGTCAACCTCCTGCCTGTTGCCGTCAATGCATCGTTTGACATGAAAAATTTCAACTTTGTAAACCCAGAAACGGTAAAAACCGTATTGAGAGGAGATCCAAGCGACAAAAACGCAAGACCCGTAAAAACTGCTTGTTCCGTTTCGGAGTTGAATAGTGTTGAACTGCCCGCTTATTCATTCACGATATACCGCATTAAAACGATTGGCTCAAATAAATAAAATCCAAAAAAAGATGATACCAAACAGCATTAAAAAATCACTTTGCTTCGGACTTATTCTGGTTTCGATTGCTAACTTTTACGGGCAGTCCACCCAACTGCAAAGTTTTCCACTATCCTCGGTTCGTTTGTTGGAAAGCCCTTTTAATGCGGCTCAACAAACCGACATGAAGTATATTTTAGCGCTTGATGCAGACAGACTGTTGGCACCTTATTTGAGAGAAGCCGGAATAGAATCCAAGGCAATAAATTATCCTAACTGGGAAAATACCGGGCTTGATGGTCATATTGGAGGTCACTATCTTTCGGCTTTGTCAGAGATGTACGCCGCAACCGGAAATAAGCAAATAAAGGAAAGACTCGATCACATGCTCAACGGTCTCGAAAAATGCCAACAAAAAAATGGAAACGGATACATTGGAGGTGTTCCCGGAAGCAAAGCATTATGGGAGGAGATTGCCAAAGGAAAAATTGACGCTGGAACCTTTTCCTTGAACAACAAATGGGTGCCATGGTACAACATTCATAAAGTATATGCCGGACTAATTGATGCTTACAGTTTGACAGCGAATGAAAAAGCAAAAAAAATGCTGATCCAACTTTCGGACTGGTGCCTGAATCTTACCGCAAAGCTATCCGATGACCAGATTCAACAGATGCTGCGCAGCGAACACGGCGGTATGAATGAGGTTTTTGCCGATGTGGCAGTGATTACGGACGATAAAAAATACCTGGTTCTGGCTCAAAAATTCTCACACAAAGTCATTCTTGATCCCCTTTTAAAAAACACTGATGCCCTTAACGGCATTCATGCCAATACCCAAATTCCTAAAGTAATAGGTTTTATGCGTGTAGCCGAAGTTTCTGGAGATAAAGAATGGGCCAATGCTGCCAACTTTTTCTGGAACACAGTGGTGGATAACCGAACCATTTCTATTGGAGGAAATAGCGTGAGAGAACATTTTAATCCTTCCACTGATTTTTCGTCGATGCTGGAATCCAGGGAAGGACCTGAAACCTGCAACAGTTACAACATGCTTAAATTAAGCAAGCATTTGTTTCTCGCCAATCCTTCTTCAAAGTACATGGATTATTACGAACGCACGACCTACAACCACATTCTGTCATCCCAACATCCGGATGGTGGTTTTGTGTATTTCACACCCATTCGACCACGTCATTACCGAGTGTATTCAGAACCGCAACAATCATTTTGGTGTTGTGTCGGTTCTGGTTTAGAAAATCACGGAAAGTATGGGGAACTCATTTATGCGCACGACAAGCAAAATTTGTATGTGAACCTTTTTATTCCTTCAACCCTGAATTGGAAAGAAAAAGGAATTACGCTTACGCAAAACACCAAGTTTCCGTTTGAAGAACAATCTTCCATCAGATTGACGTTAAAAAAACCGCAGCAATTCGCCATTAAGTTTCGTTATCCTTCATGGGTAGAAGAGGGCAAAATGAAAATCACGGTCAACAACAAAGAAATTAGCCTTACAAAAGACCTGAATTCTTATGTATCCATAGAACGAAAATGGAAAACAGGAGACGTAATTGCAGTGTTGCTACCAATGCAAAATAAAACCGAGCAACTTCCGGATAAATCGGCTTGGGTTTCTTTTGTACACGGACCTATTGTACTTGCAGCAGTTACAGACACAACAGATTTAGTTGGCCTTCATGCAGATGACAGTCGTATGGGACATATTGCCAACGGCCCAATTTACCCAATAGAAGATGCACCTTTACTTGTTTCCAACAACACCGATTTAGCTGCTTCATTGAAAGCTTTAGCCAACAAACCGTTTACTTTTTCTGCTTCGGATATAATTTATCAGGAGAAATACAAGAACCTGCAACTTGTTCCGTTCTTCCAAATTCATGATGCAAGATATATGCTGTATTGGCCTTATACTACCAAAGAAAAATTGCCAAAAATACAAAAAACAATGAAAGAACGAGAGGAAGCGCAAATGAAATTGGAAGCAATTACCCTTGATGTAGTTACCGCAGGAGAACAGCAACCGGAATCCGACCATAATTTTAAAGGAGAAAAAACAGATACCGGAATGTTTAAAGAACGTCATTTTCGGAACGGCCAAGGTTCTTTCAGCTATGATTTGAAAAATCCACTTTTAGAAGCCCGTAAATTACGCATTACCTATTTTGGTGCCGACAAGAATAAAAATTTCGACATTTATGTCAATGCTGTTGTGGTAGCAACCATACATATGGACGGATCAGAAGGAAATCAATTTATAGACAAGACAATCGAACTTCCTGCTGCACTACTGAATGCGAAACCTAAAATCTTGCAAGTGCAATTTAAGGCAAAACCAAATTCGACCATTACCGGTATTTACGAGGTACGCTTGTTGAGGTAGAAGAACAATCCAAATCTATACGAAAGTTTTATTCCCTATTCTATTACTATAATTTAAACTGATGCCAAATGATTAACGAAGAACACAAAATGATCGTAAAAAACAAAATGGCAGTCCTTGCCTTTGCAGTTGCATTTTTATCTAACAGTTTAAGACCGGCTTTTTCGCAAACTGCAGAAAAAACAGTCGAAGTGAAAATAATGCTGGACGAACCAGTGGGTGACATATATCCAATGTGGGCGTGGTTTGGCTATGATGAACCGAATTACACCTATATGAAAGATGGCAAGAAGCTACTGACTGAATTGGCGGCACTATCACCTACTCCGGTATACGTTCGGGCGCACAGTTTGCTTGTAAGCGGAGACGGAGTTGCCGCCCTTAAATGGGGCAGCACAAATGCTTACACGGAAGATGCCAACGGCAACCCAATATACAACTGGAGAATTGTTGACAGCATTTTTGATACTTATATCAAACGCGGCATAAAACCACTAGCCCAGATTGGATTTATGCCACAGGCTTTGAGTACACATCCAGAGCCCTACAAACATTTCTGGAAACCGGGCGATCCCTACGGCAACATTCTGACGGGCTGGGCTTATCCTCCAAAAGACTACAATAAATGGGCTGAACTGGTATACCAATGGGTAAAACACAGCGTGAATCATTATGGCAAAAAAGAGGTAGAAAGCTGGTATTGGGAAGTGTGGAACGAACCCAACGGGTACTGGAAAGGCACTATGGACGAATTCTTTAAACTATACGATTATTCAGCGGATGCCGTGAAAAGAGCACTTCCAACAGCCAAGATTGGCGGTCTTAATATCGCTGGTACAAGGAGCGAGGGTGCCCAAAAGTGGACGAACGCTTTTTTGGAGCATTGCATCAGCGGAACTAATTACGCAACGGGCAAAAAAGGGGCACCGCTGGATGCTTTTCTTTTTCACGCAAAAGGAAATCCGAAATTAGTAGATGGCATGGTACGTATGGATATGTCGCCACAATTAAAGGACATTTCTACCGGATTCCGAATTGCATCTTCCTATCCGGAAGTCAAGAATCTACCCATCATCATTGGCGAAAGCGATCCCGAAGGTTGTGCTGCTTGTGGCATGGCTACCAACCCGCAAAATGCCTACCGTAACGGCACGATGTACAGTAGTTATACCGCCGCATCGTTTGCCAGAAAATATTTGTTGGCCGATAAATATGACGTCAATTTTCTGGGTGCCGTTTCTTGGTCGCTCGAATTCGAAAACCAACCCTGGTTCTATGGTTTCCGTGATTTAGCTACCAACGGGGTAGACAAACCGGTACTGAACGTATTCCGGATGTTCGGCAAAATGAGCGGTAAACGCGTAACTGTTGAAAGCAACCGAATGACGCCATTGGAGACCATTGTAGAAAACAGCGTTCGTGGCGAAAAGTCTGAAATTGGTGCCCTTGCCAGCGTTGACAGAAAAACCGCAGGTATCATGTTGTGGAACTACCACGACCTTGACCAGTTAGGTACTGCGGAACCAGTTCGGGTAAGCATCAGTGGTGTCAAAGCCAGAAAAGTAACGCTAACCCACTACACCATCGACAGCAAACACAGTAATTCATACGAAGTTTGGAAAAAAATGGGCTCGCCACAAAACCCTACGGCTGCGCAAATTGCAACACTCGAAAAAGCGGGCCAATTGGAAACCGTTGGAAATTCACAAAAACTGGACGTGAAAGCAGGCAGTTTGGTGGTTGACATCGTTTTGCCAAGACAAGCTGTGTCGCTTTTGAAACTTGACTGGTAAACTATTCAGACGACATCTGAGTCGATGCTAATATTGGACATCAATACATTTCACAAACATGACAAACATAAAATCTAGCTTCTCTTACTTTCTTGGCATCCTCCTTTTGATGTCAACGATTGGGATTGCTCAAGAGAAAACCGTTTTAACGGATATGGAGAAAGTAGCCTTGGATGCAAAATCATTGCACATTCCCGAAGGTTATTCCAAAAATCTACATTGGAATTTGTTGCTCGACTCCATTGGTTCGAAAGGTTCGACCATCAGTTGGAAATCGGGCAAACCAAAATACATTTCCAATGATGGAAAACTGTTGAAACGCTCTCCCCGAAAAGGCAAAAAAATAAAGGTTACGATGACGGCAACTGTCACCGCTGGAAGATCAAAAACTAAAAAGACATTCGATATTTTGGTGGCATATCCAAAACAAGAATTTCAGGGTTATTTGTTTACGTATTTTGAAGGTTCGGGTCCACGAAATAGTGACGAGCAGTTACGATTTGGTGCCAGTGCCGATGCGATAAACTGGTTTGCCTTGAACAATAACCAACCCATTATATCTTCAGAAAAAATATCTGGGACAGGCGGAATCAGGGATCCCCATATTTTGAGAAGCGAGAACGAAAAAAGTTTTTATATGGTAGCCACTGACATGAACACGGCAAAAAATGGTTGGGGACATAATCCCGGTATAGTGATGCTGCAATCGGGGGATTTAATTAATTGGAAACATTCGTTTATTGATCTCGAAAAAATTTATCCTACAAAATTTACCAATATTCAATGGGTTTGGGCGCCTCAAACTATTTATGATCCTGCTGCAGATAAATACTTAGTCTATTTTACGGTAAAATTTAAAGACGACTTGAAACTCGATTTTTATTCCGCTTACGCCAACGCAGATTTCAGCGGTTTTGAGAACGAACCCAAGCTGATGTTCAGTCCAAAGTTTGGGGCGATAGACGGGGATATTATTTATAAAGACGGCACGTATCACTTTTTCTTCAAAGGAAACACCAAGGACGAAAACGGAAAAGAATTCAAAAACGGTATTCGTCAGGCTATTGGAAAAACCCTTCAAGGGCCTTGGACAGAAAATTTCAACTATCTTGATGCTTATTCCGATAAGAAAATAGTGGTCGAAGGATCGAGTATCTTCAAATTGAACCAATCCGATTCTTATGTGTTGATGTATGATTTATATACCAATCACCGGTATGAATTTCAACTAAGCAAAGATTTATACCAGTTTACGCCAACATCAGAATCGTTTGTTAAAAATTTCTCACCACGTCACGGAAGCGTTATCGGAATCACTATCGAGGAAGCGAAACGACTCCACGAAAAATGGGGAGGCGTTCCAGAAATTTTATGGAGGAACAAATAAATTCTGTATTCAACTTATGCTGTTTTCAATATATTAATTGCCTTCAGCTTTAGCTGGAGGAATAAAATTTTGTTTATTTTTAATGGCTTTAGCCCAAAACATACTTTTTGGCTAAAGCCATTCCTACATTGATTCTCTATTCCTCCAGCTAAAGCAGGAGACAATTGGAAATTATTGATATGCAGAGTAGGTACTAGATTTTTAATTAAAACAATATGAAAAAAAATATTCTCTTTCTAATGAACCTCTTTCTTTCTGTAAGTTCGTATTCTCAAAGTGATACCATAAATGCGCCCATAGCGGTGTTGCCGGATGTTTACGCAGACCCACATATTGCTGCTTTTGGTAAGAAATTCTATATTTATCCAACGACCGATGGTTCCGAAGGATGCATGTCCACCAACTTTACGTGCTGGTCCTCCAAAGATTTGGTAAAATGGAAATACGAAAAAGTAATCCAGGATGTACCCAAAGATGTCAGCTGGGCCAAAGAACGGGATTGGGCTCCAGCCATAGCTTTCAAAAACGGAAAATATTATTACTATTTTTCGGCCGACGTGAATATTGGCGTGGCGGTTTCCGACAAACCAACCGGCCCTTTCAAAGATACTTTGGGAACGCCGCTGGTAAAAAAAGGCATGCTCAAAGGGCAAATGATAGACCCAATGGTTTTTGTTGATGATGACGGATCGGCCTATTTATATTTTGGCCAAGGCAATTGCAACATCGTAAAGCTGAACGACGACATGATTACGTATGATGCGACAAAAATCATCTCCATCAAGCCAAAAGGCTATAACGAAGGTTCCTTTGTGTTCAAAAGAAACGGAAAATATTACCTAATGTGGTCGGAGTTTGATACCCGTGATCCAAGATATTCAGTGGCTTATGCCACTTCAGATTCGCCCTTGGGGTCATTTACAAAAGCAGAAGGGTATCCGGTTTTAAAAGGAAAAGGGATTGTAAAAGGTGCTGGACATCATTCGGTTGTAAAAATTCCCGGCAAAGACGAATGGTACATTGCGTATCACCGTTTTAAAATACCTAATGGCAATGGCTATAATCGCGAAACCTGTATTTCCCCGATGCTATTTGACAAGGATGGTCATATATTGCCTGTTGATGTTTTCGAAAAAGTAAAAGCGGTGAAAATTAAAGGAAGTAATTTTTAAGAAGGTCTACCCGATTAAATGCATTGAAATAGGATTAGAATTTTCGATTTAAAATTAGAAACGGAACATTCATTTATAATCCCAGATGAAATAAAAACACAACTGTGTTCAACAAAAACACATGACGTAATCGTTTATCTGCGTTGTTAGGCTTATGTATATTACTATGCCCACCCGGGGCATTGTGCTTTTTAAAGATTCTAGCGCAACACTATTAGCAGCTAGAATCATTTTACTTAAGCATTGATCTAAGTTCCTGACGGTATTCTGAAGCACTTTTACCCGTGAATTCTTTGAACGATTTATTGAAATTATTGAAACCACTTTCATAGCATATTTTCGGTTATGCTTATGGCTTTTTCGGCTAATAACTTAGACGCATGAACCAAACGGTAATCATACAAAAACTTCGTAAATCTTTTATTGGCTATTATTTTTAAATTCCGGCAAAAAGAAGGCACAGTCATACTTACCAATACAGCCCCTTCTTCAAGCGCAATGTGCTCCTGAAAATGATCTTTTACATAATTAAAAACAGCATTGATACGGTCATTATGTTGTATCTGCATTTCCAGAGAGAAATTTTTTGCATTTAAAACAAGACTTTCTTTGGATAATTCCAGCTCATTTAAAATTGACAACATACTTAATAACTGCTCTAATTGAAACTGCTCCTCCATTGCTTCAATTTTAATACCAATAGCTTTCTTAGTTTCTCCCAAAAATGAAATCCCTGATTTGGCTTGATTAAATCAAGTTTCTAATATTTTCCATTTTGGAAATATCAAAAAAGTCATTTCCAAGAAAGTCAGGCTTCATTTCTATAACCGTTTCTTTTTTGTTTCCCGTTTCTTTATTCGTAAACCCGCAATGCGGTAAATCACTTCCAATTAATATAAAATCTCCGTCGTTATATTAAGAGATATGACTTCCTACATGCCATTTTCCGCAGCCTCCATTAATATAACCAATTCGATTTCGGAGAAATTAGTAACAGAACATACGATTTGACGGTTCAAAATATAAAATTGAGGTAGTTGGTAAAGTAGCCAAATTATCTGCTGATGCCATTTCAGAATTTTACAAACCCGTTTTGGTAAACAAAAAAGGAATAGTAACACTTAATCTATTAAACCTAGAAAAAACTCCTATTACCGTTAAAATTTATAGTTCCAATGATACCGTGTTATATAATGAAACCCTGCCTCCTGAATTGAATGTGGGTAAAATATTTGACATAAGTAAGAGGCTTGGAGACAGCTATACGTTTATAATAACTTCTAATGGAAAAACTTTAGTAAAAACAATTGATGCCAAATAATGATTAAATAAATCTCTAATTGAGTAGGTTGTCTTTTGGGATGGCCTTTTTTTGTTTTAAAACTAATGAAGCTAAAATATTCATCAAGGTATTTTGACAACTATTTTAAATAAAAAAGCATTTAGTTTTAGTAATTACCCTTAAAGTCGCAACTGATTTTTGACTGTTCTATTCCGGAAAATGACAATAAAAAAACTAACAAAAGAATTACAATAAAAAACACTGAATCACAGCTTCTAAATAAATTATTATCACTTCATTTTTAAAATTTTAAAACATTGATCTTCATTTATTTAAAATTAAAAACCAAATAATAGCCTAAAACACTAAATTAAGATTATAATTTCTGGCACACTACTTGGATATACCTACTCAAATAAGTAAAAAAGCGTAAGCCGAAAAGCTCGAGAGTAGGCAAAACCCAAATTATATTGATTATGAAAAAAATTACCCTTTTAGTAGCTAGTATCTTTCTTATTGGAGGTGGTGTAGCGAATGCAACAGAAAAAATTAATTTTTCAGTTGAAAGAAGATTACCTGTTGATTTTAGAAATGCGGAACCAATTGTGTTCACCGAAAGAGGAATTGATTTTTTTGTGTTTCCTGACGGACAATTCGATTTTAATACACGTCCAGCAACTGATAACGATATGTATTACAAATCAAAAAGAACGAGTGCTGTAAATAAAACGTATGGTAGACCCACAAATTTTAGAAACCAAAATTACGGTGTAAAAGTGGAACATGATAATTCTGGTAAAGTAAGACGTATTGGAAATGTATTTATCAACTATGATTCAAATGATCGAATTAAACGAGTCGGTTCAATATACATGTCTTACAACCGTTACGCCTTAGAACAAGTAGGTGGATTGCAAATTATCTACAACCGTCGTGGTCAAATTGTTGATATTGTTGGAAGTGTAAATGGGCGTAGAGCTAATGACTACAGCCAAAATAACTATGACAATAATGATCGAGATTATAATAATCAAAATAACGATTATAATAACAATCGTGATTATGGAAACAATCAAAATTCAAATGATCAGGATCAATACTACTATAAAAATGATGGTACAAAAAACCAGAAAGACACTAAAGTAACAGGAAGTTTAGATATTAGAATAGATAAAAGATAATTAATTTATTTAAAATGGTTAATTAAAAAAGTCCCGATGGTATTATCAACGGGACTTTTGTTTTAAACTATTCTTCGTTTTAGTCACATCCCTCGATGCCACAGCTGTCTCCATCAGTAGTATTCAATATGGTTACCTTTGAATCAAATTTGCCTTCTTCCCATACTTTTTCGAGTGTTTTTACAAAAGTTTCCACATGTTGCGCACCGGAAACTGCATATTTGTTATCGAAAACAAAAAAAGGGACCCCTTGAACACCGATAGCTTGCGCCTCTTTAATATCCTCCTGCACTTCATTTGCGTAGGCATCGGACTGCAATACTGCATCAATCATTTTAGCATTCAGCCCTACTTCCAGTCCTAACGCTTTCAAAGTATTCAAATCATTAACGTTCTTCCCATCGCTCAAATACGCTTTAAACAATAATTCTTCTAAATCATCCGCCAGGTTGTGTTTTTTAGCCAAATGCAACAATCGGTGCGCATTCAAAGAATTGGCTAAAATAGATTTCTCAAAATGAAAATCCAATCCTGCCGCCTTTGCATTTTGAGTCATGTTGTCCAGCATGTTTTGAGCCCAATCTGTATCTTTTCTATATTTTTCTGCTAAATGCTCTACCATGTTGTCGTCCGGAGACGCTATAAAAGTAGCGTCTAACTGGAAACTTTTCCATTCAATTTCAACCGCATCTTTATGTTCAAAAAGCGCTAAGGCACTTTCTATTCTCCTTTTTCCTATATAACAATACGGACACATAATATCCGACCAGATTTGTATTTTTAATGTATTTCCCATCTTCATTTATTTAATTGAAATTCAAAATTACTTCTATTAAGACAAAATTAATCAATTCGGTTTTGAGCTTTTTAAGTTTTGAGACTTTATTTTAGATAGCAGCATAGTAAATATTTATTACAATCAAGGAAACAGAAAACCTTTGAAACCAAAAAAACCATCAAAATTACTCTTGATGGTTTTTGTATGTTTTTAAAACTTTGGCTTATCCTAGTAAATCCAAAACAAAAGAGGGAAACAAACCTAAAGCAATATTCAATACAATCGCGATAACAGCAACGGCATAAATAATAACCGGCGTTCCTTTTCTTTCCTCGTTTGGCTCTTTAGTATACATTGCCAAAATCAATTTAAAGTAGTACCCAACGCTTATAATTGAATTGACAACTGCTACGATCACTAAAGCCAAATAACCCGCTTGAATCGTTTGATTGAATAAAACCAATTTGGCAAAGAATCCAGCAAAAATTGGAATACCAGCCATAGAAAGCAAGGCGGCTGTAAGAATCGCCGCTAACAAAGGATTTGTTTTTCCTAAACCGTGAAAATTCACAACATCTTCGTTATCTCTATTTTTACAAACGTATAAAATCACACTAAACGCTGCGATTCCTGATAAAGAATAGGCTGATGAATAATACAATAAACTACCTGCTGATGTGGACAAACTCAATAAAGTCATCAACATAAACCCGGCGTGAGAAACCCCTGAAAAAGCCAACATACGTTTCACGTTCGTTTGTCTTAAGGCCATGATATTACCAACAGTCATTGAAGCCATAGAAATAACAACCACAATAATTTTGAATGCTTCTGAAATATCAGCATTCATTACGTAAAGTAATTTGTATAAAGTCGCCATAGCAACTACTTTTGCCAAAGTGCTCATCAATGCGGTTGTCAAGGCAGGAGATCCTTCGTAAACATCCGGTGCCCAAAAATGGAAAGGAACTGCAGCAACTTTGAATAACATTCCAATCGTTAACAAAACAATACCAATTGGAAACCAAATTGGCAATTCAGCCGATTGTGATAGTTCACTGATTTCAGTAACATCAAAACTTCCCATCGCTCCGTAAATTAAACAGATCCCAAAAAGAATAATTCCCGAAGCAAAAGATCCCATTAAGAAATACTTCATTCCCGCTTCATTACTTTTTAAATTCATACGATCACTTGCCGCAAGAATATAAAGTGATATCGATAATACTTCGATACCCAAAAAGAACATCGCTAAGCTCCCAAAAGAAACCATCGCCACTGCTCCCGCTAATAAAAACACTTTTATGGCAATAAAATCAGAGATTTTAGACTGATGATTTTCGTAAAAATTATGTCCTAAAGCCACTAAAAAAATAGTAAGCACAATAAATAAAGAAGAAAACACAGTTGAAAATTTACTTACAATAATCATATTGTTGTAGTAACTCTGTGTAGAATTAAATTCGGATATGGTTAAACCAAGAACCGCTAACAATCCAATAATCGTTATTGGAACAATGGCTTTCCTTAAATTAAAAATTTCAAATAAAAGGCATAAAACACCTAATCCTATTATAGCTATTAATGTATTCATTTTTTATTTGACTTAGTTTATTCGGTTTATTTGAGTTAAAATTTCTTCCAGACTTGGTGTGATCAAATCAATGATTGGTTTTGGATACATTCCAAAAAAGAACAAGACAGCAATTATAATTACCAAAGTAATTCCTTCATTGCTGGTTACATCAGCAAAAAGTTTTGAATTGGTTTCGCCTAACATAGCTTGTTGAAACATTTTCAACATATAATAGGCTCCTAAAATTATAGTTGATCCACCTAAAATGGCAAACCAAATATTAATTTGTGAAAGACTGTATAAAACAGTGAATTCTCCAACAAAGTTAAAAGTAGTTGGTAATGCTACAGAAGCCAAAACCAAAATCAAAAACATGGAAGTGAATTTTGGAGTTTGAGTGCGAATACCTCCCATTTCAGCAATCGCTCTTGTCTGATATCTCCTGAAAATAATCTCCGCAACAAAAAACAATCCAACAACTACGAAACCGTGTGCGATCATTTGCAAAACTGCTCCACGCAATCCATCTAATGTCAACGTGTATGTTCCGGCAGCTATTAATCCAACGTGAGCCAAAGAAGAATACGCTAATAATTTCTTCAAGTCTTTTTGTCTCAAGGCTACAATTGATCCGTAAATTACACCTGCAAGTCCAAGTCCAATAAAGAGGAACATGTATTCTTTAGCAGCAAGTGGTGCTAGTGGCAATTGCCAACGGATTACGCTGTACAATCCCATTTTTAGCATAATTCCCGATAAAAGCATCGTACCGACAGTTGGTGCTTTTTGGTATACACTAGCCTGCCAAGTGTGGAAAGGAATTAATGGAATCTTAATGGCATACGCCCAGAAAAAAGCCAGAAAAATCCACAATTGCTCGGTTGCTGATAAATTCAATTTATATAAGTCTTCTAGTAAAAAACTACCTGCTTTTTGATACAAATAAACAAAAGCCACCAGCATAAATAATGATCCGGCAAGCGTGTAGATAAAGAATTTAACTACTGCTTTTTTGCGTTCTTCTGTGTTTCCGTTACCCCATATTAATGCAATAAAGTAAATAGGGATTAAAGATAACTCCCAGAATATATAATATAAAAGACCGTCTGATGCTAAGAATGTTCCCGCCATTGCAAATGACATAAACAAGATTAACGCATAAAATGATTTTGAATTTTTATATTCATTTCTAAAAGAAGAGAAAATAATAATTGGAGTCAAAACCGTAGTCAATAAAAGCATTGCTAGCGAAAGTCCATCTGCTTTTAAAGCAAAAGAAATAGTAGGTTTTGTAATCCACTGTTTGATGAAACTGATATTTTCACCTAAATTATAGTGATTTAATAATACAATAGAACAGCCTGCAGCGGCCAACCCAAAGAACAAAGCTACTTTTGAAGCTAGTTTATCGCCTGCAAGGAAAGTTGCAAACGCACCAACTAAAAGTATAATTAATATTAGAGATACATTCATAGTATAAAATTATTGAGCTAAAAATAAATAGGAAACAATGGCACAAAGCCCTAAAACGAAAACGAAAAGATAAAGACCTATACTTCCATTTTGTATTTTCTTTCCTTGATAACTTATTTCGTTAGTTACTTTTCCGAATCCAAAAACGAAAGCTGACAAACCAGTTTCCACAGTATCTCTGAAAAAACGAGACAAGAAATTAATCGGTTTAACAAAAATAGCGTCATAAAATTCATCAACATAATATTTATTGTAAAGCACTTTAGAAAATCCTGTAATGGCAGCATCTTCTGTAGGAACAGTATTTTGTTTGATGTATTTGGCGTAAGCAATACCAATTCCTACTAATCCACCCACAACAGCAATGGCCATCAAGATATATTCAGTAGTTCCTAAATGCTGTTCTGCACTTGCTAATTTCGGTAAAATTGGAGTCAAATATTCATTCAACCAACTGTTTCCTGGCAAGCTAATCAAACCACCTATTGTTGCAAAAATTGCTAAAACGATTAAAGGAAAAGTGATTAATGAAGGGCTTTCATGTAAATGATGCTTTTGCTCTTCTGTTCCTCTGAACTCTTGGAAAAACGTTAAGAACATTAAACGGAACATATAGAAAGCGGTCATGATAGAAGCAACTGAAGCCACAACCCATAATGGAATATTGTGATGGAAAGCCACTAATAGGATTTCGTCTTTAGAGAAAAAACCGGAGAATAATGGAACTCCAGAAATCGCTAAGGAAGCAATTAACATCGTTATAAAAGTTATTGGCATCGCTTTTTTCAAACCTCCCATTTTACGCATGTCTTGTTCTCCGTGCAACGCGTGAATTACAGAACCTGAACCCAAGAACAAACAAGCTTTGAAGAAAGCATGTGTGATTACATGGAAAACGGCAACTTCATAAGCACCTAATCCCAAAGCCAAGAACATTAATCCTAATTGAGAAACCGTAGAATAAGCCAAGACTTTCTTAATGTCATTTTGAACCAATCCAATTGTAGCCGCAACCAAAGCAGTAACTGCTCCAACAATTGCTATAATATCATTCACCAAATTGATACTTGGTAAATCAAGACTATACAAAAAATTTAATCTGGTTATCATAAAAATACCTGCCGTAACCATTGTCGCAGCATGTATCAATGCCGAAACCGGTGTTGGTCCAGCCATCGCGTCCGGTAACCAAGTATATAAAGGTATTTGAGCTGATTTCCCACAAGCCCCAATAAATAAAGCAAAAGCGGCAACACCAATCCAATAACTATTTAAATTGGTAGCCGTAGCAATTGCTGTTCTTAATGTAGCAAAATCTAACGTAGAGAATAAACTTCCAAGAATAAAAATACCAACTAATAAACCTAAATCTCCAATTCGGTTCATGATGAATGCTTTCTTAGCTGCATCATTAAAATCTTGGTTTTTATGCCAAAATCCAATTAACAGATACGAACAAAGACCTACGCCTTCCCACCCAATGAACATGACTAATAAGTTACTTCCTATTACTAAAGTGATCATGAAGAATACAAACAGATTCAAATACGCAAAAAACTTGTGCATATTTTCATCATCATGCATGTAACTGATCGAATACAAATGAATCAAAGATCCAATCCCGGTTACGAACAGCAACCATAAAATTGACAATTGGTCCAATTGAAATCCGAAATCAACTTTGAAATTACTGATTTGAATCCAGTCAAAAAGTGAAATGTGGATTCCTTCGGGTTGCGACAAAATTCCATTGAAGAAATAAGCGGTAGCAATAAAAGAAACCACAACTGAACTGGTTCCAATTATTCCAGACAAACTTTTCCCCAGACTTTTCCCGAAGAAAACATTGATTAAAAATCCTAAAAAAGGAGTAAGAACTAAAACTAAAGCTATATTGGTATTCATTTCCATTTATCCTTTTAAGTTTTTTAAATTATCAATAGTAATTGAGCCTAGATTTCTAAAAATAGAAACTAGAATTGCCAATCCTACCGCAACCTCTGCCGCAGCAACAGCCATCGAGAAAAACACAAAAACTTGTCCTTGCGCATCTTGATGATAAGTCGAAAATGCTACAAACAATAAATTTACTGCATTCAGCATAATTTCAATTGACATAAATACGATAATGGCATTTCGTCTGTACAATACTCCAAAAACGCCAATACAAAAAAGTATTACGCTTAGGAATATATAATTTTCAATACCAATGTGGTTTAAAATATTGTTCATCTTATTTTTGCAATTTTTCTTTTTTAGACAATAACACCGTTCCAATCATAGCAACCAAAAGTAATATCGATGCAAATTCAAAAGGAACCATATATTCATTTAGTAATATTTTACCTAATACTTTTATAGACTGAAAATCTTCTCCTGTAGAAACGTACTCTCCAACAATTGGTTTTGAATTTATAAAAATTAAAATCAGAACAACGCATATTAAACAAAAAGAAACTATAGCGCCTAATCTTGTTATCCTAGGCCTATGAACTTCTTTTTGCTCATTTAAATTCATCAACATGATGGTGAATAAAAATAAAATCATAATCGCTCCCGAATACACAATAATGTGAACAATTGCCAGAAACTGCGCATTCAATAATAGATAATGACCTGCAATCGAAAAGAAACAAATCACTAAATAAATAGCACTGTGAATTGGATTTCTGCTAAAAATCGTCAAAAATGCCGTTGACAAAGTTATCGCTGATAAAACACAAAAAATTATAAGTATCGTAGACATTAGTTAGTGTTTTTAAGTTGAGCATTTTTCATTGCCATTTCCAACGGCATGACCAATTTGTCTTTTCCAAAGATAAAATCTTCTCTTTCATAACTCGAAGGAACCAATACTTTAGAAGTCGTCAGGTAAATGGCGTCTTTCGGACAAGCCTCCTCACACAATCCACAAAAAATACAACGCAACATATTAATCTCATATATCGACGCATATTTTTCTTCTCTGTACAAATGTTTTTCATCTGCTCTGCGCTCCTCCGCTTTCATCGTAATGGCTTCCGCAGGACACGATAACGCACACAAACCACAAGCCGTACAATTCTCACGACCTTCCTCATCGCGTTTCAACATGTGCTGGCCACGATAAACAGGGCTCCTTTCACGTACCTGCTCCGGGTATTGAATCGTTACTTTTCTGGTGAATAAATGCTGAATCGTAATTATCAAACCTTTGACAATCGCAATAAGATACATTCTTTCCCAAAAAGTCATCTCCTTGTTAGAGACCTGCTTTTTTCTTCCCGATAAGGATATACTTTCTATTGACATTTTTTATTTTTATTTGAAGCTTAATCCTGCTCTTCGTTTCAATCTTTATTGTTTTTAAAGAAAAACAAATAAAGGATTTCCACTGCTATCAGGGCTAGGGCTTTTTCGGTACTAATTAAAATCCTAAATAAGTAGCAATTTCTACTCGCAAAATTACAATTCCGGTGATGATGATATTAATGATTGCCAATGGAATTAATATCCTCCAACCCAAATGCATCAGTTGATCGTATCTAAATCTTGGAATAGTCCAGCGAACCCACATATAGAAAAAGATAAATCCACATAATTTGATAAACAAAGCGCCAAATCCTAAAACATTCGCAATATTTACCCCCCAATTTTCAACAACCCAACTCATTCCAGGATAATTATAGCCTCCAAAGAATAAAACCGCCAAAATCGTAGAGGAAATAAACATATTCGCATATTCAGCAAATAAATAAAAACCCATTTTCATCGATGAATATTCCGTATGGTATCCTCCAATAAGTTCTGTTTCGCATTCCGCTAAGTCAAAAGGAGTTCTGTTTGATTCTGCAAAAGCACAAATTAAAAATATAATAAAAGACAACGGTTGGTAAAACACATTCCAATTCATTCCTGCTTGCTGTTCAGATATCTCTCTTAAACTCAACGTTCCGGTCATCATCAACAAAGCAATCATCGAAAGCCCCATCGCAACTTCATAAGACACCATTTGTGAAGCAGCACGAACCGCACCAATCAGAGAGAACTTATTATTAGATGCCCAACCCCCAATCATAATACCATAAACACCCACTGAAACAACCCCAAAAAAGTATAACAATCCAATGTTTAAATCAGTTGCCTGCAATAAAATATCTCTTCCAAATAAATGCAGCCTGTCTCCCCAAGGAATTACGGCACTCGTCATTAAAGCGGTACTCATTGCAATTGCCGGACCTACAAAAAACAAAAATCTGTTTGGTGTATTAGGTTCAAATTCTTCTTTTGAGAATAGTTTTAAACCATCAGCAAGCGGTTGTAACAATCCGAAAGGACCCGCTCTGTTTGGTCCAACACGATCTTGAAGCCAAGCGGCCACTTTACGTTCTGCCCAAGTGGAATACATTGCCATCAACATTGTCAAAGCAAAAACTGCAACAATAATGACACTTTTTTCTATGATAATAGTACTATCCATTATTACCCAAGCTTTTTTGATTAATAATGTCTTCTTCGGTCAATGGAATTTCGGCCATGCTTATTTTCTTACGGTCTTCTTCTCTACCTAAAAGAATATGATCTTCGGTAGCGATTTCCACTTTTTGTAATTTTCTGTTGTATTTATTTTGGTTAATCACCGAATCTTTTTCAAATGCTCTCGGTCCTTCAATAGTCCAATCTGTAATCTCTTTGTGATCAAAACGACATCCATTACAAATAAATTCATCTACTTCATGGTACTCATCTTTTCTTCCGGTAACACGTTGGATTTCGTCACCAAACATCCAAACGGTAGTTTTTCCAGAACAAGTAGGGCAATCTCTGTGTGCATCATAAGGTTTACTGAACCAAACTCTAGATTTAAATCGAAACGTTTTGTCTGTTAAAGCACCTACAGGACACACGTCAATCATATTTCCGGAGAATTCATTATCAACTGCTTTTGAGATACAAGTCGAAATATTAGAATGATCTCCTCTATCCATTACTCCATGTACACGATCGTCAGTCAATTGATCCGCCACCATTACGCAACGGTAACATAGAATACAACGGTTCATGTGCAATTGAATATTTGGACCTATATTTTCGGGCTCAAATGTTCTTTTTTCTTCGATAAAACGACTTTCTGATTTCCCGTGCTCAAAGCTTAAATTTTGCAAATCACATTCTCCTGCCTGGTCACAAACCGGACAATCTAAAGGGTGATTGATCAATAAAAACTCTGTTACTGATTTTCTGGCTTCGGTTACTCTTGGTGAAGATTTACTGTTCACTTCCATTCCATCCATACAACCGGTGACACAAGATGCCATTAATTTAGGCATTGGTCTTGGATCAGCTTCACTTCCTTTGGCAACTTCCACTAAACAACAACGGCATTTTCCACCGCTTCCTTTTAGTTTAGAATAATAGCACATTGCCGGCGGAACTACTTCTCCACCTATCATACGTGCTGCCTGCAGGATTGTTGTTCCTGGTTCTACTTCTATGCTTTGACCGTCTATGGTTACTTTCATTTTCTGAAATTCTTGACTTTATACGATTACTTTAGAAACTAAATGCTTTACTTTTTCAAAAGGTTCAGCAACAAAATGGTCTCTATTTTTTATTTTTTCCGGGAAACGAATGTGGTATTCAAATTCTTCTCTAAAGTGACGAATTGCCGCTGCCACTGGCCAAGCCGCCGCATCACCTAATGGACAAATGGTATTTCCTTCAATTTTACTTTGAATGCTCAACAGCAAATCGATATCTTCTTCCCGACCGTGACCATTTTCTATTCGGTGCAATACTTTTTCCATCCAGCCTGTTCCTTCCCGACAAGGGGAACATTGTCCACAACTTTCATGGTGATAAAAACGGGAGAAATTCCAAGTATTACGGACGATGCAAGCAGTATCATTATAAACAATAAAGCCACCCGATCCTAACATAGAACCAGTTGCAAATCCACCTTCACTTAACGATTCGTATGACATCAAACGATCTTCGCCAGCGGCAGTTTTGTAAATTAAATGGGCAGGTAAAACGGGAACAGAACTTCCTCCCGGTACAAAAGCTTTTAAAGGTCTATCAGAACTCATTCCGCCTAAATATTCATCAGAATTCATGAATTCATAAACACTTAAACCCATTTCAATTTCGTAAACACCCGGATTTTTTATATGTCCTGAAGCCGAAATCAATTTGGTTCCTGTAGAACGTCCAATACCAATTTTGGCATATTCCGCACCTGAATTATTAACAATCCAAGGCACTGCGGCGATCGTCTCTACGTTATTTACAACCGTTGGATTTGCCCAAAGTCCTGAAATAGCAGGAAATGGTGGCTTTATGCGAGGATTTCCTCTTTTACCTTCCAACGATTCAATCAAAGCAGTTTCCTCACCACAAATATAAGCTCCAGCACCACAATGAACATAAAGTTCTAAATCGTATCCTGACCCTAATATATTTTTACCCAAAAATCCAGCAGCTTTTGCTTCGTTAATGGCTCTTTCTAATATTTTATACACCCACATGTATTCGCCACGAATGTAGATGTAAGAAAGGTTTGCACCCAAAGCATAACTCGATGTAATCATTCCCTCAATCAATAAATGAGGAATAAATTCCATCAAATACCGGTCTTTGAAAGTTCCTGGTTCTGATTCATCCGCATTACAAACTAAATGTCTTGGTTTTCCTGATTTTTTATCAATAAAACTCCATTTCATTCCTGCGGGGAATCCTGCTCCACCACGACCACGCAATCCTGAAGTTTTTACTTCTTCGACCACTTCATCCGGTGTTAATGTTTTTATGGCTTTTTCTACTGAAGCATAACCCCCGTTTTGACGGTACACTTCGTAGGTTTTAATTCCAGGGATATTTATTTTATCTAATAATATTTTTTGTGACATATTATTTATCGTGTAATAGTATTGTATCGTTTTTGCAATCCGCAATTAATTGATCGATTTTTGCTGCAGTCAAATGTTCTTTGTAAAAATCGCCTAACTGCATCATCGGAGCGTATCCGCAAGCCCCTAAACACTCAACACCTCTAACTTCGAACAAACCATCCGCAGTGGGTTCACCCACTTTTACACCTAATTTCTCACAGGTGTAATCCATTAAATCCTCGACTCCATTCAAACAACACGGAGACGTTTGACAAAATTCGAACATGTATTTTCCAACTGGTCTTTGGTTGTACATCGTATAAAACGAAACTACTTCGTAAACCTCAATCGGCTTGATCAAAAGGATTTCGGCTACTTTATTCATTAATTCAATACTCAACCAATTTTCGTGAGCATCTTGAACTTCATGTAAAACAGGCAATAATGCCGATTTTCTTTTGTCTTCAGGATAATGACTAATCAATTCATTGATGCGAGTCATCAATGCTGAAGTCATATTTATTTCTTGTTTGTGATAAGTTCTTTCCATTTTTTTTAAATCTGAAATCTAAAATCGTTAATCAACAATCTGATATCTTTTATGCGTCTAACTCTCCGGCAATAACATTTAAACTTGACAAAATAACAATTGCGTCCGATAGTAATGCCCCTTTAATCATTTCTGGATACGCTTGATAGTAAATAAAGCAAGGTCTACGGAAATGCAATCTATAAGGCGTTCTGCTTCCGTCAGTAACTAAATAAAAACCTAATTCACCGTTTCCGCCTTCTACAGGATGGTATATTTCAGCAACTGGAACAGGAATTTCACCCATTACAATTTTGAAATGATAGATCAATGATTCCATATTTGTATAAACATCTTCTTTTGGAGGAAGGTAATAATCCGGAACATCTGCATGAAACTCATTTCCTTCTGGCATTTTTGCCAATGCTTGACGAATAATACTCAAACTTTCCCAAACTTCAGCGTTACGAACACAGAAACGGTCATACGTATCTCCTGATTTTCCAACAGGTATAATAAAATCGAAATCTTCATAAGAAGAATACGGTTGCGCTACACGCACATCATAATCTACCCCCGCAGCACGTAAATTTGGACCTGTAAATCCATAAGCCATAGCTTGTTCAGCCGTAATAGCACCAACGTTTACCGTTCTGTCAATAAAAATTCTATTTCTTTCGAATAAATTTTCAAACTCTTTCCAAGCGGCTGGAAATTCCTCTAAAAACACATCTAATTTTCTAAAAGCTTCTGGTGACCAATCTCTTTCGAAACCCCCAATTCTTCCCATATTCGTAGTCAAACGCGCTCCACAAATTTCTTCGTAGATTTCATAAACTTTTTCTCTAAATTGGAACACATATAAAAATCCGGTATAGGCTCCGGTATCTACACCAAGGATCGAATTACAGATGATATGATCCGTGATTCTAGCCAATTCCATTACAATTACTCTTAAATATTGTGCTCTTTTAGGAACTTCAATATCTAATAATTTCTCTAATGTCATCCACCAACCCATATTGTTTATAGGCGATGAACAATAGTTCATTCTATCAGTAAGAGGCGTGATTTGGTAAAAAGGACGATTTTCAGCAATTTTTTCGAAAGCTCTGTGAATGTAACCAATAGTTGGTTCCGCTTCAAGAATTCTTTCACCATCCATCAACAAGATATTTTGAAAAATACCGTGTGTAGCTGGGTGAGTAGGTCCTAAATTCAGTATAGAAAGCTCGCTTCCGTCTTCGTTTAGTTGCTCCTTTATTCTTTTAGCATAGCGATGCTCTGGTGGTAATAATAGTTCTGACATTTAGTTAATGTGAAAAATTATAATAGTGAGTATTTTTAATAATTGTCGGTTGTTCTTCCAAAGAAGCGGTCATCTTTATCAGTTCTTCCGCTATCTTCCATTGGGAATTCTTTTCGCATTGGAAAAGAAATCATTTCATCCATATTCAAAATACGTTTCAATTGTGGATGACCAATGAAGTTTATCCCATAAAAATCATACGTTTCTCTTTCCATCCAGTTTGAACTTAAGAAAATGTTTGAAATCGTTTTTATTTCTGGGTTTTCACCGCTAATAAATGCCTTGATTTTAATTCTTTTGTTTTCGTACCAATTATGCAGATGATAAACAACTGCAAATTGATGATCTACATCATTTTCAGGATAGTGAATCCCACACAGGTCAGTTAAAAAATGAAAACGTAATGTTGGGTCATTTTTCAAAAAAAGAATTACCGCCGTAATTTTATCGGAAGCGACTTCAAATGAAAATATATCTTTTTCCTGCTTGAATTCAAAAACAGCTGAATCAAATGTTTCAACTAATTTTTCTTGGATTTGTATTGTTTCTAGCGCCATTATTTATTTGATATTATAAGAAGCCAATAATTCTTGGTATTCCGGAGAACTTCTTCTTCTTACAGATTCGTTTCTTACTAATTCCTGCAATTTCATAACACCATCAACAATTTGCTCTGGTCTTGGCGGACAACCTGGAACATAGACATCAACCGGAATCACTTTATCAATCCCCTGTAAAACAGAATAAGTATCAAAAATTCCACCCGAACAAGCACAAGCACCTACAGCAATTACCCAACGAGGTTCTGACATTTGCTCATAAACCTGACGTAAAATAGGCGCCATTTTTTTTGAAATTGTTCCCATCACCATAAGCATATCCGCTTGACGAGGAGAAAAACTCACTCGCTCCGAACCAAAACGTGCTAAATCATAATGCGAAGCCATTGTAGCCATAAATTCAATCCCACAACAAGAAGTTGCAAAAGGCAAAGGCCATAATGAATTAGCGCGAGCCATTCCCACAACATCATTTAGTTTTGTAGCGAAGAAACCTTCCCCAACAACACCTTCAGGTGGCTCAACCATATTTATTTTAGAATCGCTCATTTTTTATTATTTTGAATTATAAAATTTAGATTAAAAATTAGAATGACACCATTTTAATTTTAGAATCCAGCTTTTAAAATAAATCTTTACTCCCACTCTAACGCTTTCTTTTTGATAATGTAGAAAAAACCTACCAAAAGCAAAAGCATAAAAATCACCATTTTAACCATCCCTTCCATTCCTAATTCTTTGAAATTAATTGCCCACGGATAAAGAAAAATCACCTCAACGTCAAACAAAACAAATAATATAGCAACAAGAAAATATTTAACTGAAAACGGAATTCTTGCGTTACCTACTGATTCGATACCGCATTCGAAGTTTTTATCTTTGATTTCAGAGTTACGTTTAGGCCCTAATTTTCCCGAAATGAATATTGTCCCTACTACAAAACCTACAGCTAAAATAAACTGCATTAAAATTGGAATATAACTTGATTGGTCGGATTGCATATTTATAGTTGTTTTTTAAGTAAAAATAAGGCACAAAGATAACTTTCAAATTATTAAATAACAATGAAAATTTAAAAATACATCACCACTATATCGTTGTAAATTTACAATTTTTATTAATTATAAATAAGAAAAAATTATATTACGAAGTGTTTAACGTTTAAATTTTGATAACCTTAAACAAAGGTGTATTATTTCAATAGTCAAAAGTATGAGACAAAAAAAAACGTTCCGAATAATCGGAACGCTTTAAACATTCGTAGGCAAAAAAAATTAATTTTTTTATGCTTAGATCACTGCTACTTTCGCAGCAACTTTTCCTTTTCTTCCTTCTTCTTCTTCATAGCTAACTCTGTCACCTTCGCGTAATTCTTCCGCGTTGATTCCTGATGCATGAACAAAAATGTCTTTTCCTGTTTCTTCGTCTGTAATGAATCCGTAACCTTTAGATTCATTGAAAAATTTAACTGTACCTGTACGCATTGTAATAGTAATAATAATTTATAATGGAGCAAATGTAATATTTAATATAATACGAAATGCTAACTTCTCTTTTTTTTTTGTAAAAATATTGATGTTCAACGTTTTCTAACAAATTTTAACGACAAACTACACTAAATTAATTTTTATATGCAGCTCTTTTAACTGTGATTCGTCAATTGCAGAGGGCGCATCTATCATAACATCTCTTCCTGAATTATTTTTTGGAAAAGCAATAAAGTCTCTAATAGTTTCCTGACCGCCTAAAATAGCCACTAATCTATCCAATCCAAAAGCTAAACCTCCATGTGGTGGTGCACCAAACTGGAACGCATCCATCAAGAATCCAAATTGTGCTTTCGCTTCTTCCTCGGTGAACCCTAAATATTTAAACATTAATTGTTGAGTTGCTTTATCGTGAATACGAATCGACCCACCGCCAATTTCATTTCCATTTAAAACCATGTCATACGCGTTAGCACGAACCTTTCCTGGGTTTGTTTCTAACAAATGCATGTCTTCTGGTTTAGGTGAAGTAAAAGGATGGTGCATCGCATGGTAACGACCGCTAGCTTCATCAAATTCCAACAAAGGAAAATCAACAACCCAAAGTGGTGCAAATTCAGCTGGCTTTCTCAAACCTAATCGTGTTGCTAATTCCATCCGCAAAGCACTTAATTGCCCACGCGTTTTATCAGCTGGTCCAGAAAGCACAAAAATCATATCTCCTGGTTGTGCCCCTGTAGTTTTTGCCCAATTGCTTAAATCATTTTGATCGTAAAATTTATCTACAGATGATTTATAAGTTCCGTCTTCGTTGCATTTTACATATACCATTCCTGACGCACCAACTTGAGGACGCTTTACCCAGTCAATTAACCCATCTATTTCCTTACGGGTATAATTCCCTACTCCGGGAACAGCAATGCCAACCACTAATTCCGCAGCATTAAAAACTGGGAATTCTTTGCTTTTCGCAACTTCATTCAACTCACCAAATTCCATTCCGAAACGAATGTCCGGTTTGTCATTTCCATAAGTTTTCATGGCATGTTCGTAGGTCATTCTTGGAAATTTATCTACTGCTACACCTTTTATTTCTTTCAATAAATGCCTTGTCAGTCCTTCGAAAATATTTAAAATATCTTCTTGTTCCACGAAAGCCATTTCACAATCAATTTGTGTAAATTCCGGTTGTCTGTCAGCTCGCAAATCTTCATCACGAAAACATTTCACGATTTGGAAATATTTATCCATACCACCTACCATCAACAACTGTTTAAAGGTTTGAGGCGATTGTGGTAAAGCGTAAAACTGCCCTTCATTCATTCGAGAAGGAACAACAAAATCTCTTGCTCCTTCTGGAGTAGACTTGATCAAATAAGGTGTTTCTACTTCACAAAAATCCAAATCAGAAAGATATTTCCGTACTTCCATCGCTACTTTATGACGAAAAAGCAAACTGTTTTTCACAGGATTTCTTCTAATGTCAAGGTAACGATATTTCATTCTAATATCTTCACCTCCATCGGTTTCATCTTCAATAGTAAAAGGAGGTGTTAGGGAAGCATTCAGAATATTCAGCTCAGTAACTAAAATTTCTATTTCGCCTGTAGGAATATTTTTGTTTTTTGCTTCACGCTCAATAACAGTTCCTTTTACCTGAACCACAAATTCCCGTCCTAAGGTTTTTGCTAATTCAAATACTTTTTTATCAGAACGACCTTCGTCGAAAATTAATTGCGTAATTCCATATCGGTCACGCAAATCTACCCAATTCATAAATCCCTTATCACGTGATTTCTGAACCCAACCGGCAAGCGTAACTTCTGTATTAATATGTGAGGCGTTCAATTCGCCGCAATTATGACTTCTATACATGATCTAAATTTTAGATTATTTCATCTGTTTGGCCTTTTGGCTCGGGTGCAAATTTAGGACTAATTATGAATAATGAATTCAGAATAATGAATTTTTACACTATTGTTTTCTCTACAATTTATTTTCCAATGTTAAGCTTTTACTCAATGTTACTAAATTGTTACCAAAAAGTTTTTTTAATGTAAAGTATTTGTTAATTTTGGTAAAGAAAAATAAAATATTAAAACTATAGATATGAAAAATTGTATTATTTTAGTTGCAATGTTGTTCTCAGGGATGATTTTTGCACAAGAATCAAAACCAGTATTGGAACCTTTTGGCAAAAAAGTTAGAGCAACTTACTTTTTTGAAAATGGCCAAGTGCAACAAGAAGGTTTTTTTGAAAATGGAAAACTAGAAGGTATTTGGGTTTCTTTTGATGAAAAAGGAAACAAAACTTCGTCTGGTGAATATACAAATGGAATAAAAACCGGCAAATGGTTTTTTTGGTCTGAAAAAGGCGACAATGGCTTTATTAATTTAAGTGAAGTTGATTATTCCAACAACAGAATAGCTTCTGTTAAAAACTGGAAACAAGAAGCAATAGTTAACATAGACTAAAGACTAATTCCTTACTTTATAAAAAAAGCTTTCGCCTAAAACGAAAGCTTTTTTAGTTTTCTATCTTCCCAAAAATATTATGCATTAATATATTGACTGGAAACAAAATTTAAAAAGGTTTTAAAACCAGCACTATATTTGTTTAAATTTACGGTGTAATAAAACGCCCCGTTTTTTGAATAGAGCATATTTTTATCTTCTAATTTTTCCAACAATTTTGTAAATAACAATTTCCTATTGAAATTTCCTTTATCAAATTCCATATTGTAAACGGCCTTGTAAAAGCTTTGTAATTGCGGCATAGTAAACTTATCCGGTAACAATTCAAACAATAAAGAAAGTAGGGTAGCCTTATAGCGCAATTTTTCCTTCGCCAACTCAACAATAGTAGAGTGATCAAAAATTAATTCGGGCAATCGATTAATACAAAACCAAGCAGGATGATAATCTTCATTGATTTGTTGATTGTATTTTGAACAATCAATTAAAGCAAAGAAACCACCGAAATAATTCGCTCCGCACCACCTCTTTTAATTGTTCCATATACAAGCCATCTAATCCGGCAAGCCCATTAAGTGCCCGAACCGCTGTTGCCTCGGCACTTTCATCATCTTCCAGAAACCCGCCTACTAAACTCCATTCCCCTTTAAATAGCTCAAAACTCCTCTTTATAATCAACAATTTTAAATACTGACCATCAGAATATGATGCAATCAACTGCAAATGAAAAATTATTTTCTTTTAAACTCCCTATAATACCAATTAAATTTCATTCAAACCCCTTTAAAATCAAAAACCCTCTAGTTAAACATTTCAATTGATAATTACAAACTGAAAAGCTTAACTAAACGGCATTGATCTGATTACAACAGTAATCAAAAAACTAATTCTTTTTTAAAACAATTTTACCAAAACTTAGCATACAAAGCAAAGATAATCAATAGTGTTATTACTATCAATACTGTTGTTTGAGGTTTTACCTTAAACATTTCGGAATCTAATTCGAATGCTTTAGGATTTACTTTTGGACCTGCAAAACTTATTGCAATCATAAGAAGCATGGTAAACATAAATGACAATCCCATACAGATATGAAACGGGATTTCATATCCACCTTTACCATTTGTGTAAGCTGTGTAAAGCAATGTTTCACTACCAAATAAAGCTGGTGCAAATTCATTAAATAAAACAGACAATAAAAAACCGGCTATAACTCCTACCATTGCTGCAGTACCCGTAGTCCTTTTCCAAAACATACCAAGGAAAAACATAGCAAATACTCCTGGACTAATAAAACCTGTATATTTTTGAATGTAAGTAAAACCACCCACACCACCAATACCTAATAAATCATTCCAAGTAAATAGAACAGCGAGAACCATTGCTCCAAAAATAGCATATCTTCCTATGTTTACCTGAGCTCTATCAGTTGCATCTTTTTGAATGTATTTTTTATGTACATCCAACGTATAAATAGTGGAAATACTATTGACTTTACCAGCTAACGAAGCTACAATCGCCGCAGTTAAAGCTGCTACAGACAGTCCTTTTAGACCGGTTGGCAAGAAAGTTAACACTGCAGAGTAAGCACCATCTTTTCCTCCTACCAACTGAGGTAAATGTCCATTTTCGTATAAAACGTAAGCTGCGATACCTGGTAACATAACAATAAGCGGCATTAATAATTTTAAAATACCTGCAAACAAAATACCTGTACGGGCAGTTTGTAAATCAGCTCCCAATGCCCTTTGAGTAATGTATTGGTTACAACCCCAATAATTAAGATTAATAATCCAAATACCCGCCAAATAAGACAACATTCCAGGGAAAGTAAGGTATTTATTGATATCATTTTGAGATGAAGTCGCAGTTGGTTTGGGAATAATCATTTTGAAATGCTCAGGTGCTTCTCTCATCAATACTTTGAAACCTGCAATTGCATTTTCGCCAACTCCAAAATATTGTCCAACCGTAGTCAAAGCGATATAAGAAGTAACTAGTCCACCGATTATTAAAACTGCCACCTGAATTACATCAGTATAAGCAACGACTTTCATTCCTCCTAAAGAGATCAACAAAGCAAAAACGGCAAGGCCAATCATAATAATATGTAAGTATTCACCTCCGGCTAATCCGTTAATGGCTACAGCTCCTAGATATAGGATAGAAGTCAAGTTTACAAATACATACAGGAATAACCAAAAAACAGCCATAATTAAAGCAGTTGATTCATTGTACCTTGTTTTTAAAAATTGAGGCATCGTATAAATCTTGTTTTTTAAATAAACAGGAATAAACCAAACGGCCACAATAATTAAAGCAATAGCAGCAACCCATTCGTAAGCAGCAACAGCAATTCCTAAAAAGAATCCTTCACCACTCATTCCAATAAACTGTTCTGCGGAAATATTAGAAGCAATCAAAGAAGCTCCAATCGCCCACCAAGTCAATGTTCCTTCGGCCAAAAAGTAAGCTTTGGCATCGTGTTCATTTTTTTCACGTTTGCGATAAATAGTATAGCCATAAGTGGATACCACAATAAAATAGATAATAAAAACTGCGTAATCCGCAAAAGCAAGGTTCTGGTTCATGAGTAATTTGTTTTTTAGAAAATTAATATAAATAAATGAAAGTATTATTGTGGGTTATTTCTTTTTTAATGATTAATTGAACTGTTTTTATATTTGCTTTATATTTATCGCTGTTCAACATCGTACGCCTAATATTATTATAAATTACATAATTGATTGTAAATTACGATATGTGTTTTAATTTTATAATTTTTTTATGAATTGCGAAAGTCAAAAGTAAAATAAAAAATTATATATACATCATTTACAAATGTGTTTTTTACATTTATTATTAAATAAGTTAAATTATAAAACTAATGTATTAACTCGCTAATTTATAGCGCTCTTTTACAACTATTTTTAGTTATCAATTAATTTTATCAGGTATAATAGCTTTCTAGTATTAAACTAATTATTATTTCTAACTTTTTGTTCCCATTTCCAGGCACTTGCCATCCCTTCTTCCAGAGTCGACTTTGTTTTCCATCCGAGAACGTTATTCGCTTTGTCGGTATTGGCGTAAGCCGAAACAACATCACCTTCCCTTCTAGCAACAATTTTGTATGGCAATTTTTGTCCGCTTACTTTTTCGAAAGCTTTAATTACTTCCAACACAGAACTTCCCGTACCAGTTCCAAGATTAAAAGTCTCTATTTTAGCTAAATTCTTTTTGTTTAATAATCTTTGTAAAGCAATAACATGCGCTTTTGCTATATCAACAACATGAATATAATCCCGTACACAAGTTCCATCAGGTGTTGGGTAATCAGCTCCGTAAACGGATAATTCTTTTCGCAATCCAATTCCTGTTTGGGTAATAAAGGGCACCAAATTTTGTGGTACTCCAATAGGCAATTCCCCAATTTCCGTCGAAGGATGAGAGCCGATAGGATTAAAATAGCGCAATAGAATTGCGTTTATAGCACTTACTTTAGCAACATCAGTTATAATTTCTTCGCCAATTTGTTTGGTATTTCCATAAGGCGACATCGCAGGCTGAATTGGTGCTGATTCATTAATAGGCATTGTATCGGCTTGACCATAAACAGTACAAGACGAACTAAAAATAAAATGAGCCTCTGGTTTTTGTTGCAATTCCTGAAGCAAATAGATTAAAGTATTAATATTGTTTTCATAGTACAATAAGGGCTTCTCGACACTTTCACCAACCGCTTTAGAAGCCGCAAAATGAATTACACCGGTCACATCAGCATGTCGTTTGAAAAAATCCTGAACCGCTGTTTTCTCTCTCAAATCCAACTTTTCAAAAATGGGCATTTTACCTGTTATAGCAACTATTCCTTTTAAAACTGCTTCTGACGAATTAGAAAGATTATCGATAATTACAACTTCAAAACCTTCATTTTGCAATTCAACAACAGTATGTGAACCAATAAAACCTAAACCACCCGTAACTAGTATTTTCATATTTTACTTTTATAATGAACATCTGACTGTTCTTTTAATACTGTAGCACTTTTTTCTGGAGTAATATCTCTTTGAGACTCGCCCATCATTTCGTAACCTACCATGAATTTTTTTACAGTTGCAGAACGCAACAAAGGCGGATAAAAATGCATGTGAAATTGCCATTCCGGGTGTGATTCTCCATCAGTTGGCGATTGATGAATCCCTGACGAATATGGAAATGACGTTTCAAAAAGATTGTCATATTTTGTAGTCAATTGTTTTAAAATCGTCGCAAAAGCAGTTGTTTCCGCCACAGTAAAATCGGTTATTTTTCCAAAATGACGCTTGCTGATTATCATCGTTTCATAAGGCCAGATTGCCCAAAAAGGAACCAATGCCACAAAATGATCATTTTCACTTACAATACGTTCGTTTAGCTTCAATTCTTCTTTCAAATAATCCTGTAAAAGATTGCTTTGATGTTTATCATAATAGTCTTTCAGATTATTTTGTGTTTTCTCCACTTCGGTTGGCAAGGACGATTGTGCCCAGATTTGCCCATGTGGATGCGGGTTACTGCAACCCATCACGCTTCCTTTGTTTTCAAAAATCTGAACGTGATTAATGTAATCAACATGACCTAAATCTGTATATTCTTTTTGCCAGGTCTGAATGATGTTTTCAATGGCAACAACTGGCATTTCGGGCAATGTCAAATTGTGTTTTGGAGAAAAACAAACCACTCGGGAGATTCCTCTTTCTGGCTGTGCTTTAAAAAAACTTTCGTTTTTGTTTTCTTCAAATGCAATTTCTTCTTGCTTCAAAGCAGCAAAATCATTTTCAAAAACAAAAGCGTTTTCATACGCTGGATTTACCTCGCCATTCGCTCGAACATTCCCTGGACACAAATAACAAGTCGGGTCGTATTCTGGCAATCTATCTGATGTAACGGTTTCGTTTTGACCTTGCCAAGGCCTTTTTGAACGGTGCGGAGAAACCAAAACCCATTCATTGATTAACGGATTATAGCGTCTGTGCGGATCTTCGTTGATGTCGAAATTTTTCATTCTAATTATTGTTATAAAGTGATGTTCCGTTACCAATTTTAACATCATAAATTTTTAATTCTATCCCAAAAGTATCAAAATAAAGTGCCGAAAGTTTGTTTTTAACCCTCTCTTCATGCCCTTTTTTTATTAAGTTGATTGTACAACCACCAAAACCACCGCCCATTAGTCGGGAACCAACTACAGCGTCTTCTTTTTTAAGCGTATCAACAATCATATCTAATTCGGCGCAACTTACTTCATAATCAACTGATAATCCTTCGTGTGTTTCGAACATCAATTGGCCTAAAATTTCGATATCACCGTTATCTAAAGCTTTACATGCTTGAACAACACGATTGATTTCTTTTACAACAAAAAGGCTTCTCTTGAACACTGCAGCGCTCATTTTGTCTTTCAAACTATTCACTTGATTTTCGGTGCAATCTCTAAAACTATTGATTTTTGGATAATTCTTTTTTATGATCGCGATACCTTCTTCACATTGCTCTCTTCTTTCATTATAAGCCGATGTCATTAATGAATGTTTTACATTCGAATCGAATAAAATCAAAGAATAATCACTGAAATTAGCATCATGGTATTCATATTCCAAGGTTCTGCAATCAATTTTTATCACTTTATTTTCTTGTCCCATAACACTCGAAAACTGGTCCATTATCCCACAATTGATGCCAACCCAATGCTCCGCTTTTTGTCCCATTAACGCGATATCAATTGGCTTTATATTCAAATTAAAAAGCTCATTAATTCCAAACAGAAAACCACATTCTAAAGCTGCAGAAGATGACAAACCAGAACCCACGGGAATATTACTGCTAAAAACACAGTTAAAGCCTTCGAAATCAAAGCCATTTATTTTCATTTGATTAATGACGCCACGAATATAATTAGTCCAAACATTATCCGTCAATTCCATTGAAGCCGTAACGTCTATTTCAAATTCATCGTCAAGATCTATCGCAATTATTCTTGATGTATTCGAATTACTTTTTTCGAAAGCAAAACAAATAATTCTGTCAATTGCTGCCGGCAAAACATATCCATCGTTGTAATCTATATGTTCCCCAATTATATTAATTCTTCCTGGAGAAAGCACAATTTTTTGTGGTTCAGTACCAAATGTTTCTTGAAAAAAAGAAGTCGTTTTTGTAATTAAAATATCATTCATTGTTTAGAAATTGTAAATGTTCCTTTTTGCAATCTATCGGAACTTGATGTTATTTTTATTAGTTTTTTTATCAAAAAGATTGAAACTTATAAATCGTTTTGTGATTATAGGTCTCCTCTTTTTTCAAAACGGAACTTGGAAAATGTTGATGATTCGGCGCGTCAGGAAAATTTTGTGTTTCAAAACAAATCCCGCTCAACGAATGATAATCCACATTTTCTTTCCCTTTTATAATATTGAAACAATTACCGCCAACATATATGTGAACTCCTTTTTGATTCGTATAAACCGTCATTTTTAGATTATTCTTTTTATTGAAAAGTGAAATCGCAAATTCATTTTCTTTTTCCAGAACAAACGTCGTATCAATTTTTGAAGGACATTTTTTTGGTTTACTAAAATCAAAAGAAGAGTTGGCAGTGTTTATGAACCCTCCAGTTGGAATATTCTCATTTGTTGTCTCCAATATTTTTTCTGAATTTACAATCATTTCCTGTTCTGAGATATCGGATTCCTGACCATCAAGATTAAAATAATTGTGATGCGCTAAATTCACAATGGTATCCTGAGTAGTATTTGCTTTGTATTCAATAATCAGTTCGTTTTCCTCCGATAAAGTATAAGTTACCGCAACTGATAAATCTCCTGGATAATTCTCTTCATTATTAGGACTAAAATACGATAACGTTATGGATGGGTCTATACCTTCATTTACATTCTCGGCGTTCCAAATTTTTTGGCTAAATCCTGTATTTCCACCATGTAACGAATGATAATTATTGTTTTTATTTAAATGGAATCTTTTTCCGTTCAAACTAAAAGCACCATCCTTTATTCTTCCTGCAAACCTACCAACTGTTGCCCCAAGATAAGGAGGACTGTCTAAATCAAATGATTTTATATATGCCTCCAAAGTATCAAAGCCTAAAACGACATCAACAATTTCACCGTTTTTTAATGGCATTTTCAATGATGTGATGGTAGCACCATAAGTGACAACCTTCAATTGCATTCCATTTTTGTTCCTTAATTCATACGAATCAACAGCTCCGCCATCAACCATGAACCCAAACAATTCCATTACAGATTCAGTCATAAAATGTGATATGTATTTTATTTTGATTATTTTTTTATGAAATATGAAAAACCAAAATTAAAATAATTATCTACACTAACATACCAGTACCTACCAGTTTTTGATATATTTGCAAAAATCTTTCCTTTATGAAAATCATAACCGTTCAAAATAATCAAGGTATACCAAAATACAAGCAAATCATTTCTTCCATTGAAAAGACTATAGAAGAAGGTTATTTAAAAAAAGATGAAAAACTACCCTCTATAAACAAAGTTTGTCTCGAATTTTCATTATCCAGAGATACTGTTTTACAAGCCTATGACGAGTTAAAAAAAAGAGGAATAATCTACGCTATCCTTGGTAAAGGATACTATATAAAAAGTACGGAAGTCAGAATAAAACAACGAATATTTTTACTTTTTGAAGAACTAAATATCTTCAAGGAAGACCTTTATAATTCCTTTTTAGAAAACATTGGAAAAGACGTTCAGGTAGATATTTTCTTTCATCATTTTAATATTCAAGTTTTCCGAAAACTAATAAATGACAGCAATGGCAGCTACACAAAATATATTATAATGCCTACCAATTTAGTTGAAGCCGCTTCAATTATAAAAACCCTACCAGTAAATGAAGTAATCATATTAGACCAAACCAATTCCGAATTAAAAGACTATCCTGCTATTTACCAGAATCATAAAAAAGATATTTATAACGGGTTACTCAAAGGGAAATCTAAATTAAGTAACTATGAAAAATTGATTATGATTTTTCCAGGATTCAGGGAACCATTAGGCATGAAAATGGGCTTTGATAATTTTTGCAAAGACTACGCTTTCAATTATGAAGTTATAACTGAATTTAAGAATCGGGAAATAAAAAAAGGCGAAGTGTATATCATTCCGAGCGACAGGGATTTAGTTCTTGTAATCGAAAAAGCAAAACTTCAAAACCTAAAACTAGGCAGTGATTTTGGCATTATTTCCTATAATGAAAGTCCATTAAAAAAAATTGTAGAAAATGGAATAACTACAATTTCAACAAATTTTGTAGCCATGGGAAAAATTTTAGCTGAGATGATTTTGAAAGCAAAAAAAGAACAAATAGAAAACAAGAGTGCCTTGCTTATTCGGAATTCCCTATAAAACAATTCCCTTATTAGCATTTATAAATACCATTTTTTATTGGCAAAAAAAATGTGGTTCTTATTAAAAAAATAAGAAAAATAATTTATTTGTTATTGTATAATAAATTTATATACATTTGCAAATGTAATTTTTACACTTATTATTAATTCCTACTTTAAACCCAAAAAAAAGAGCTTTTTATTTGACCAACTTAAAAATGAATGGCAACAAATAATCAAACACAACAACACTTTTTCAAAGCTATCAGCATATTTAATCTCGACCCAACTATTTCAGAGCTAACCATTTTGAAAATAATTCAGAGACTTTACAATTTGTATGTTGGAATGAATACGATTAAAACGACATGTATTTTTTTAATTACAAGAAACTATTATAATTAAATTATGAATAAAAAAATTGACCAATTAGCATCCAATAATATAAGAGCACTTGCCATTTCGATGGTAGAAAAAGCAAAGTCAGGACATCCTGGAGGTGCGATGGGCGGTGCGGATTTCATGCACATTTTGTACTCTGAATATCTGAATTTTGATCCTACAGAAATGGATTGGACTTTTAGAGATCGTTTCTTTATGGATGCGGGACATTTATCCGCATTAATGTATTCACAATATTATTTATTGGGTAATTATAAAAAAAAAGACCTTCAAAATTTTAGACAATGGGGTTCTGTTACACCAGGTCATCCAGAAGTAGATGTACTCAGAGGTATCGAGAATACTTCAGGTCCTCTTGGACAGGGACATGCTATGGGTGTGGGAGCGGCAATTGCAGCTAAATTTTTAGACGCAAGATTTAAAGGACTCTTCAATCACAAAATATACGGTTACATAACTGACGGTGGCGTTCAAGAAGAAATTTCTCAGGGAGTAGGAAGAATCGCGGGACATTTAGGATTGAATAATTTTATTATGTTTTATGATTCTAATGATGTACAACTTTCTTCCATGACGGATGAAGTTACTTCTGAAGATACTTCAATGAAGTACGAAGCTTGGGGATGGAATGTCATAACTATAGATGGTCATGACCATGCACAAATCAGGAAAGCGCTGCATGAGGCTCATGAAGAATCCGAAAAACCCACTTTGATAATTGGAAAAACAATTATGGGAAAAGGCACTGTTACTGCAACCGGCGATATGTATGAAGGTGAATGTGAATTGCACGGAAAACCAATTGGTGAAACCAAAGCAGATTACACAAAAACACTTATCAATCTAAATGCTAATCCTGAAAATCCATTTGCCATTTTTGAAGAAGTTGAAACGCATTATTCCAAAATACTAACAATAAAAGGGGAGAAATCAGCCTATAAAAAATTGCAAATTGCAACTTGGAGGAAAGAGAATACAGAACTATCTCAAAAGATGGATTTGTTTTTATCTGGAAAACTCCCCGAATTAGATTTAAGCAGTGTTATCCAAAAACCTAACGCAGCCACAAGAGATGCTTCTTCAGCAGTACTTGCGTATTTAGCAGAAAACGTGGAAAACATAATTGTTTCATCGGCAGATTTGTCTAACAGTGATAAAACAGATGGATTCCTAAAAAAATCATCCATATTGCAAAAAAATGATTTCAGTGGAGCCTTCTTACAAGCTGGAGTTGCAGAACTGACCATGACAGCTATTGCTAATGGAATTGCACTTCATGGAGGTGTTATTACTGTAGTGGCAACGTTTTTTGTATTTTCCGATTATATGAAACCTGCCATTAGATTAGCCGCAATTCAGGAACTACCTGTAAAATATGTTTGGACACACGATTCCTTCCGAGTGGGTGAAGACGGGCCTACGCACCAACCTATTGAACAGGAAGCACAAATCCGATTAATGGAAAAAATAAAAAACCATTCTGGAGACCAAAGTTTATTGGCGCTACGCCCAGCCGATGCAATAGAGACTTCGGTTGCTTGGAACATGGCATTAAACAATACCAAAACACCAACAGGTCTGATTCTTTCCAGACAAAATATTAAAGACATTCCGGCGCAAGGAACGTCAAGATATAAAGAAGCAACTGAGGCTACAAAAGGAGGTTATTTAGTAAAATCCACGCAAAATCCTGACATTACCTTAATCGCAAATGGATCAGAAGTTGCCACACTTTTAGAAGCAGCCATTGTATTAGAAAAAGAAAAAAATCTAAAAATAAACGTAGTTTCCATTATATCCGAAGGCTTATTCAAACAACAATCAAAAGCATACCAAGACAGTATTATTCCAAAGGGAAAATTGGTATTTGGACTTACAGCCGGACTTCCGGTGAATCTTGAAGGCTTGATTGGCGATAGTGGAAAAGTGATTGGATTGGATCATTTTGGCTATTCCGCTCCAGCAAATGTATTGGATGAAAAGTTCGGATTTACAAGTGAACACGCCTGCGACGAAATCCTCAGATATATTGAGGAAAGTAAATAAATAACCAAAAAACTAAACAATAAAAAGACATGAAATTTTTTATCGATACCGCAAATTTAAAAGACATAAAAGAAGCCAATGATTTAGGAATTCTAGACGGCGTAACCACTAATCCATCGCTTATGGCGAAGGAAGGAATTACGGGACCTGATAATATTATTGCTCATTATATAAAAATATGTGAGTTGGTTGATGGTGATGTTAGTGCCGAAGTGATTTCAACTGATTTAGCAGGAATGATTGCCGAAGGAGAAAGATTAGCTGCTTTGCATCCTCAAATCGTGGTAAAAATTCCAATGATTAAAGAAGGTATAAAAGCGATAAAATACTTTTCGGATAAAGGAATTAAAACCAACTGTACTTTAGTATTTTCAGCAGGTCAAGCCTTGCTTGCTGCAAAAGCCGGAGCCACTTATGTATCGCCTTTCATTGGTAGATTAGATGACATTTCAACTGATGGAATGGCATTAATTGCTGAAATCAAATTGATTTATGACAATTACGGTTATGAAACACAAATTTTGGCTGCTTCAGTACGCCATGTCATGCATATTTTAAATTGCGCTAAAATTGGAGCTGATGTAATAACAGGTCCATTAAGCGCCATTGAAGGACTATTAAAACACCCGCTTACCGATAGTGGCTTAGCTACCTTTTTAGCAGATTATAATAGAGGAAATAGTTAATACAAACTTTTAATCATTAAGGACTGCCCTATTTTAAGCCATTTAAATAGTAAGGTAGTTTTAATGCTTAAGGAATTATCTGAAATCTTGAAATTGTAGTAAATCAAAGAAAATAAGATTATCCCATTTTTACTTAATTCCACAAAAAAAAGGAAGTCTCATAATGGAGGCTTCCTTTTTTATTTCCTGAAATTATTAAACTATCTTCTTATTCAAAAAGTTGATTCCAGATTATAATTTAACTATTTATAAATTCAAAACAAAATCATTTAATAATTTTGCATCATATTTTTCTTTGTCAAATGTATACAGATAAGACCCTTTTCTAGAAGACATCATATCCTTCTCCTCTAATTTCACAAGAATATCTAACGAGTTTATTTTACTGATAAAATTTCTTTTATCCAGTTCTTTACTTAAAATGGCTTCGTATAATTCCAGCAGTTGACGCATCGTGAATTTCTCCGGTAAAAGCTCAAATCCAACAGGTTTTATAGAAGTTCTATAACGCAATCTTCGAATAGCGTGTTCTACCATAGAATCATGGTCAAAAATTAATTTAGGAGCTTGTGCAATACTAAACCATTGTGCATGGTAATTTTGAGTCAGTTCAGCATTATGATTTTCAATATTAATCAAAGCATAATAAGCGACAGAAATGGTTCTTTCCACAGGATCCCTATTTATTTCACTATAGGTATACAATTGCTCCATGTATATATCTTGAAGTCCTGTATAGTTATCTAGTATTCTAATAGCTGCACTATCCAATACCTCCTCTTTTCTTAGAAATCCCCCCATTAAAGACCACTTCCCTTTTTCAGGTTCAAAATCTCTTTTAATTAAAAGTATTTTTAATCCTTCATGATCAAATCCGAAAATGATACAATCTACCGCTAGTAAAACCTTGTCAGCAGAACTATAACTATTTAACATACTACGCTTTTTAGGGTAAATATATAAACTTCCTTTTAGGATTCATAATTTTATTAATGTAGATTTTACACTTAGTGATTCCGAAAATCAAATCAGGAAATCCAGATTTGTAATCTGACTTTTTCAATTTCGATCGATTAAGATGGTTTTTAACGATTTATTGTTGTCGAATCTGACATTTTAAAAAAAAGACAATCCGCAAACAATCTAAAAGTTAACTATTTGTATTTTTTTTTTAAATAATTCAAGATGATGCTTTTTTATATAATTGTTTGTTTTTTGAAGCAAAGCTTGAATTTCACACAAAGTAATTGTGAAAATCTACTTTTTTTTAAAAAAAATGTAATATTTAAGTGTTGTTTTTACATTTAAATTATAAGATGTATTTTTTTCTACTTCTTTTTTTAGCAGATTAATTTGTTTTTGTAATTTTTTTTTAATTAAATTTACAAATGTAAAATACACACTTATAAATTAACCAAAACACAACAGAATGAAAACAAACCAACGATCTTTTTTTTATTGCAATTTTTTACTGCCAAGAAAAGAATGGCTGCTAGCAATAGTAGTTATGCTATTTTCTACTTATACCCTTTTTGCTCAGGAAGCTAAGGTTATTCAGGGAACCGTTACATCAACAAAAGACGCAATGTCTTTACCGGGTGTAAATGTTTCAATAAAAGGTACTAATACAGTAACAGTTACTGGCTTTAATGGAGAATATTCAATAAAAGCCACCCCAAAAGATGTTCTTATTTTTTCTTACATAGGATTTTCAAATCAAGAAATTACAGTTGGAAACAAATCTCCACTAAACATAGTATTAAATGATGATTTGAATAAACTCGACGAAGTAGTTGTTATTGGGTACGGAACACAAAGAAAATCAGACCTTTCTGGATCGGTTGGAATTGTAAATATGGAATCCGCAAAAAAAACAGTAACCTATGATGCCGCAAAAATGCTTCAGGGACAAGTAGCTGGTGTAACGGTACAATCTTCTGGTGAGCCAGGAGGATTTGTAAATATTAAAATTAGAGGGCTTAACTCGTTTAGTAACAACAACCCTCTTTTTGTAATTGATGGAATGATTGTAGATTCTCCGTTTGATTTCGCTCCAGGAGATATCGAATCGATGCAAGTACTTAAAGATGCTTCTTCGGCGGCTATTTACGGAGTTCGTGGTGCAAATGGTGTTGTAATTATTACAACCAAAAAAGGAAAAGCAGGGAAACTAAATATCAAATATAAATCGCTTATTGGTTTCCAAAATGTGGCTAAAAGATGGGATGTAACTGACAGAGTAGGTTATCAAACCATTACCAGTGCTGCAGAAAAAAATGGTGGATTAAGTGTAGCTCCAGGAAATGACCCAACAAATCCACTTTACATTAGTAATGTTGATACTAATTGGCAAAAAGAAGCTTATGAAACTGGAGTTATAGAAAACCACTCGTTAGCTTTTAATGGCGGTGCTGAAGAATTAGCCTATAATATGAATATGGATTATTTCAAAAACAGCAGTTATATCAAATCTCCGCAAGACTATGAAAGATTGTCTATGAATATGAATTTGAATGGAAAAAAGGGGAAATTCAAATACGGTACTAAAATAGGATATACACAATCTGACAAAGAAAATTTTAATAGTTATGTAGGAGAAAATGCAGTCGGGGCTTTAGTTGGAGCCATTCCTACAATGCCTGTTTATGATGCAAACCGATTGGGTGGTTACGGAGGTACAACCAACTTAACACAAAGAGCCATATCACTTAATGTTATCGGATTCAACAACTTAATCGAAAACAATGGAAAAAGAAACCGCTTTATTGGGGATGTCTGGGGAGAATATGAAATTGTAAAAGGATTAAAATATAAAATTGACGCCAGTTTTGACCGATTGGATTATGAAAACAGAAGGTACATTCCACAAAGTGATTTAGGATGGTATTATATTACTACCAAAGAAGAAGCTTCATTAGATATAGCAACAGGTAGCAATGACAAAACATTTTTTAACAACACATTAACCTACTCATTAGATATCGAAAAACATAAATTTGATATTTTGGCTGGTTGGGTACAAGAACGCAACGATTCTTACAATCACTGGTCAAGAGGCGTAGGCTATGATTCAGGTGAAATAAGTAAATTACAATATGCAGATGATACCAGTACGGGAGAAAGTAATGTAACTATAACTGGTAAATCATATATAAGTCGAATCAATTATTCTTATGCCGATCGTTATTTATTGCAAGCTAACTTTAGACAAGACAAAACATCTCTTTTTAGCGAAAAAAACAATACCGCTAATAACTACTCCTTCTCTGGAGCTTGGAAATTAAGTAACGAAAAATTTATTCACTTACCAGAATGGGTAAATACTATCAAATTAAGAGGTAGTTATGGTAAATTAGGAAACAATACTATTCCTCCGTATTTTTTCGCCACAACAATCAATAGTTTTGCTGGGTATGATTTTAATAATCAATTGGCTCCTGGTACAACAGTTGTAGCTTCTTTGGATCCAAATGTACGATGGGAGGATGTAAAAACAACCGATGTAGCCCTTGAACTTGGATTGTTCAACAATGACTTGCAATTTACTGCTGAGTATTTTGTAAAAAACTCTACAAATTTATTAGTTGATGTTCCATTACCCTTTTCTACAGGTGCTTTCCCTGCATCAATTAGAACAAATGCCGGTGCAATGAGAAATAAAGGCTTTGAATTTTCTACAACGTACAACAACAACGATAATGCTTTCAAATACAGCATATCTGCCAATATAGGAACGTTGAAAAATGAAGTATTACAAATTGGTCTCAATGGAAATCCAATCTATGGTGCTGCTTCTAAAACAGTAGTAGGTAGGTCTATAGGGGAAATTTTTGCTTATGAAACCGCTGGTATTTTTCAAAACGCGGCTGATCTTGCTGCATCACCAACACAAACCAATGCCGGAGTGGGTGACATTAAATTCAAAGATATCAACGGCGACGGTATGATTAGTGATCTAGACAGAACATTTCAAGGAATTACGATTCCTAAATATAGCTACGGTTTTAATTTTAGTGGTTCTTACAAAAACTGGGACGTAGCTATGTTTTGGCAAGGAAGTGGCGGAAACAAAGTTTTCAATAGCATATACCGCAATTTAATGGCTGGACAATATGGAAACCACAGTACAGATCTTCTTAATTATTGGACTCCTACAAATACCAATACAAACGTTCCTCGCCCAATTATTGGCGACCCTAATGCAAACGCTAGAGACTCTAATCGATTTATAGAAAATGGAGACTATATAAGACTTCAGACTATGGAAATTGGATATCAAATTCCGGTTCCTTCTAAAAGTTTTATTCAAAAAGCAAAAGTGTATGTAAATGGGCAAAACTTATTGACTATTAGTAAATATAAAGGAAGTGATCCTGATTTTAATAGCAACGACGGATCATTTTCTAGAGGATATGATGGTGGTTCATTCCCAAATCCTAGAACTGTTTCTTTAGGACTTGAAGTGAATTTTTAAAAATAACAAAACCAATTAAAACGAATCAAAATGAAATATAAAATATTTAATTATCTAGCTGGTTTCTTTTCACTGGCAGTTATAACAACAAGTTGTGTCAACAATGAAGATTTGATTCAGCTTGACCCTAATAATGATGCTGCAGATTCTTTCTGGAAAACGGATCAAGACGCTATAGATGGTATAAATGCCGCTTATGGTAGTTTATTAACGGATGGTACTTACATGCGAAGTACGCCATTATTATTAGACTTAAAAGGGGATGATACCAGAAGTAACAGTCCATGGGGAGCCATGCAAAACGTTGGCCGTTTTAATTCAAATGTATCGGACGCAGCAATTTACGGATGGGCTTATGAAACCTATTATCAAGGTATTTACCGTTCTAACCAAGTTTTGACCAATGTCTCCAGCATAAACATGGCCGATACTGCTCTTAAAAGCAGAATCTTGGGTCAAGCCTATTTCTTGAGAGGATTGTATTTATTTCATGCGGTAAATATGTTTAAAAACGTACCATTACCAACAGAAATTGCTGCTTTCTATCCTCAAAAAACAGAAGCAGAAGGTTGGAAACAAATTATTGCAGATTTTAAAGCCGCTGCTGATTTGCTTCCTGCTTCATACAGCAATGTTACTGGTTTAGATGCAGGTCAAAAAGGACGTGCCACAAAAGGAGCCGCTTTAGGATATTTAGGAAAAGCGTACTTGTTTACCAAAGATTTCACAAATGCGAAAGTTGCATTCAAACAAGTCATTGATTTAGGGGTTTACTCTTTAGTATCTAATTACCGTGATAACTTTACTGACACTATCGAAAATAATTCAGAATCACTATTCGAGGTACAATTTAGTAGAGCTGCAGGTGGAGTTGATTTAGGTTGGGGTGGTGCACCAGCCACTGGTTGGGGAAAAACATCCGCAAGAGCTATTACTTATGGACCTAGAGCTTTTGGATGGACAGACGTACAACCAACAAGAACATTATTTAATGAGTTCCAACAAGAAAAAACTATTGCGAATACAGTGGATCCACGTTTAGATGCCACTATGTTCTATAATAAACCTGGAGGAATGCAACTTTACGGACAAAATTTCGCTACTGTTTACGCAGGTAATGCAGGAGATTTAAATGATTTATTTTGTAGAAAATATCAAAATTCAGATGGAGTTTACGCGAATGAATTTGACTGGCGTTCGGGTATAAACGAGCGTTTATTACGTTATGCTGATGTCTTGTTGATGTACGCTGAATGCTTAAACGAAACTGGCGACACTCCAGGTGCATATACGTACATTCAAATGGTGAGAACTCGTGTAGGTTTGCCTAATTTAGTTACTGCAAAACCAGGGTTGACACAAGTAACCATGAGAGATCAAATTGGACACGAAAGATTCTTAGAATTTCCATTAGAAGGACACCGTTTTGATGATATTCGTCGTTGGGGTTGGTTGCAAGATCCAGTAAAATTAGCATGGTTAAAATCAAGAGACGTAGAATTTAATTCTTATGCAACAGGAAGAGAATACTTCCCTATACCACAATTAGAAATGGATAACAATCCAGGGACCATTCAAAATACCGGATATTAATATTATTTATTTGAATTAGTTAAAACTTTAATATCACATGGTAAATTTTACCATGTGATATTATAACTTAAAGACAACATGAAAAAAGCATCATTACTATTACTTGTTTTTACTTTTTGCACTCAAATTATGGTTGCACAAAAAAAAACCACAGTACTTTCTATAAAGAATACTGCAAATGCACCTACTATCAATAAAAATATCTACGGACATTTTGCAGAACATTTAGGAAGATCAATCTACGGAGGCTTCTTTGTTGGGGATACATCAAAAATACCCAATACAGCCGGCGTTCGAAATGATGTTGTAGCTGCTTTAAAAGACTTAAAAATACCTAATTTACGTTGGCCAGGCGGTTGTTTTGCCGATACCTACCACTGGAAAGATGGTATTGGACCAAAAGAAGAACGACCAACAATTGTAAACCAATGGTGGGGAGGCGTTACCGAAGACAATAGTTTTGGAACCCACGATTTCTTAAACCTATGCGAACTACTGGGTACCGAACCTTATTTGGCCGGAAACATGGGTAGTGGCACGGTTCAAGAATTGGCCGATTGGGTACAATACGTTAATTTTAGTGGCAAAAGCCCAATGAGTGATTTGCGTATTAAAAATGGCAGAACAGCACCTTGGAAAGTAAAAATATGGGGAGTTGGTAACGAAGCTTGGGGTTGTGGCGGCAACATGACAGCCGATTATTACGCAGGCGAATACCGCAAATACGCCACCTTTATGTCCGATTGGTCCAACACAGGAGGCTTGATGCGCGTAGCTTCTGGGGCGAATAGTGCCGATTATAACTGGACTGAAACCTTAATGAAAAACATTCCAGGTAATATGCTAGGCGGAGTAGCTTTACATCATTATTCCGTAATTGATTGGAGCAAAAAAGGAGATGGTGTCGACTTTACCGAAGACATTTATTTCAGAACCATGACAGAAGCATTAAAAATGGAGGAACTCGTTACTAAACACTCCGCCATTATGGACAAATACGATCCCACGAAAAAAATAGCTTTGGTAGTTGATGAATGGGGCGGTTGGTACGAAGTTGAAAAAGGAAGCAATCCTGGCTTTTTATACCAACAAAACACCATGAGAGACGCTGTTTTGGCGGGGACTACCCTGAACGTTTTTAACAATCATGCCGACAGAGTTCGTATGGCCAATTTAGCTCAATGCGTGAATGTATTACAAGCGGTTATTCTTACCGATAAAACAAAAATGTTATTAACACCAACCTATCATGTAATGAAAATGTATAGCGTACACCAAGACGCTACTTTAATACCCTTAACATTTGAGTCACCTCTGTACACACTCAATAACAAAAATTTACCAGCCATAAATATTTCCGCTTCAAAGGACGCTAAAGGCTTAACTCATGTTTCATTTGTAAATATTGACTCCAAAAAAGAAAATAAAATAGAGATTGACGTAAAGGAACTTGGAATTAAAAATGTTACAGGAACCATAATCACTTCAACAAAATTACAAGACCACAATACATTTGACAATCCAACAAAAATTCAACCCGCAATTTTTAAAGGATTTGAAATAAAAAAAGGCAAACTTGAAATAGTAATTCCTCCTTTTTCTGTTGTAACTCTAGAAGGGAAATAATAAACACGAAAATGAAAAAATCAAATTCCATTAAAAAGTTAGTACCCTATTTAGTACTTTTTTTATTGATACTATCCGTGAGTAGTTGTTCCAGTAGCGATGACAGTCCGAGCCCTGCTCCAACTACGACACCAACGCCTACACCGACTCCTACACCAACATTTGCAGGACCTACTTATCTTGATGATTATTCCTCCATTGCTGCATGGGGTACTAATTCGCAATGGAATTTAGCCAACGTACACGACCCTTCTGTCGAAAAATGTGGCGATTATTATTATATGTACCAAACAGATGCTTCTTATGGAAACGCACATGATGGACACGGACATTTTCATTACAGACGTTCTAAAGATCTTGTAAATTGGGACTATATGGGGCCTTCAATGACAACAGCACCAGCTTGGATAAAAGATTCTTTGAATAATAAAAGGGCTCGTATGGTTCCGGCTTTACCAGCAATTGCAAATCCTAGATATGGGTATTGGGCGCCTTACATCAAAAAAGTAGGCAGCAAATACCGAATGTATTACAGCATTGTGGTAGATGAACCGATTACAGGTGCCGATTTTACTTATTCATGGTCAGAGAGAGCATTTATTGGACTAGCAGAATCGGACGATTTAGCCACTAATGTTTGGGTTGATAAAGGAATGGTAGTATGCTCTGAACCAGATGGATTAAAACCGTATTCTTTTACAGGTAACAGAAATTGGGAAAATGCTTATTTCAAATTTAATGCCATCGATCCGACTTTTACTATTACTCCAGAGGGCGACCATTATTTAATTTACGGCTCTTGGCATTCCGGTATTGCAGCACTAAAACTGAATCCAACTACAGGAAAACCAGATCAATTAAAAACGTTGAGTGATTATGGAACCCACATCGCTTCTCGAAGTGCCACAAGTCGCTGGCAAGGCTCCGAAGGTCCAGAGATTATTTATAATCCGGACACTCAATATTATTATCTTTTCTTAGCTTATGATGGTTTAGATGTTCCTTACAATACCAGAGTTTGCCGTTCCAAAACTATTACAGGTCCTTATCTGGGAATCAATGGTGCCAATGTAACCAATGGAGCCGATGCCTGGCCAATGCTTACGCATCCTTATGGATTTAACAACCATACCGGATGGGTTGGATTTGCACATTGTTCCGTTTTTCAAAATCCAGATACCAAACAATGGTACTATGCCTCACAGGCTCGCTTGCCAAAAGATGTACCAAGTATCAATGCATCAAATGCCCTCATGATGGGACACGTTCGCGCTATGAAATGGACAGAAGACGGCTGGCCTGTAGTTGATCCCGAAAGATATGCTGCTGTACCAGAAACTACCATTAGCGATGCGTCATTCACTGGAACATGGGAACAAATTACGATGAATTATCAATATGCAGTTATTCAAAAATCAACTACAGTATATTTAACCGCCGACAAGAAAGTAAGCGGTGGAGTTACTGGAACTTGGTCGTATGACAGCACTAACAAAACACTAACCGTCAATGGCATAAAATGTAAAGTTAGTGATGCTTGGGACTGGGAAAAAAGCACTCGTAAAGTAACCATTTCTTATTCTGGACTTACCACTGCGGGAGTTCCGGTTTGGGGTAAAAAAATAGATTGATAGATTCTTTTAATATTCAGATTAGTTAGTGAAAAATGCTTCTCTTTCTTTAAAGTGGGCGCATTTGGATAAAACAAACACAGTAAAGAGCTGTAACGTCTTTAAAGAAATGAAAAAAACATTCTCCACCCTATCGCTTTTGATACTTATTGCGTCTTGCAATACCATAAAGCCAGATGAGTTTACGGCTCCCGCCAACGTAAATGCAAATCAAACTTTGACAATGAATAATCCCATTATCAAAGACAAATACACGGGAGATCCTGCAGCTTTAGTATACAAAGACAAAGTATACCTCTATGCCGGTCATGATGAAGCACCAAATGATTTCAATTTTTATAAAATGAATGAATGGTTGGTATATTCCTCATCCGATATGGTGCATTGGCAAGAACATCCTGTACCGCTAAAAGTTACCGATTTTACGTGGACAAAATCCGATGCCTGGGCAGCTCAAGTCATTGAACGCAACGGAAAATTTTATTGGTATGTGACTGTTTCACACGGAACTATCAATGGAAAAGCTATCGGTGTTGGAGTTTCCGACAGTCCAACGGGTCCTTTCAAAGATGCTTTAGGAAAAGCGCTTATTACCAATGATATGACCACACAAACCAAAATCGATTGGGATGATATTGACCCAACTGTTCTAATTGATGATGATGGTCAAGCGTATCTTTTTTGGGGAAATACGGTATGCCATTATGCAAAATTGAAAGCTAACATGATTGAACTTGATGGCCCAATTCAAACCATCAGTTTGCCAAATTATACAGAGGCACCTTGGATTCACAAACATAACAATTGGTATTATTTGTCCTATGCCTATCAATTTCCTGAAAAAATTGCCTATGCCATGAGCAAGTCTATCAATGAACCATGGGAATACAAAGGAATTTTAAATGAAATTGCCGGAAATTCTAATACAAATCATCAAGCTATAATTGATTTCAAAGGAGGTTCTTATTTTATTTATCACAACGGTGGTATTCAACCTAACGGTAGCAGTTTTAGAAGATCCGTTTGTGTAGACCGTTTGTATTACAATGAAGATGGAACTATGAAACGAGTAATTATGACTTCGGAAGGGATAACGCAATGAGCAGTTTTCAGGAATTGCTTTAAACATAAAACAATTAATAAAACCATTTAAACTTACCTTTTCTTAAATGACTTACATGGTTTAAAAAAAGTGAAACATATAAGAAATATAAGTCCATTTAAGTTGAAATCAAAAATAGCTGTAAAAGCATTAAATAGAAGAAACTTCTATTTTTTAAATGACTTATATGGTTTAAAAAAAGTAAAATATGAAATTATATAAAAACACACAAACTCTATTGATCCTGCTTGTGCTGACAATGACAATTCCTTCATGGTCACAAAACATTACCGTTCATGACCCCGTGATGATTAAACAAAAAGACACGTATTATTTGTACTGTACGGGACAAGGAATTAGTGTTTTTAGTTCTAAAGATATGAAAAACTGGAATCCGGAACCTGCTATATTTAAAGAAAAACCGGTTTGGGTAGATTCAGTCGTACCTGATTTCAAAAATCATATTTGGGCACCCGATATTTCATTTCACAACAACACCTATTATTTGTATTATTCGGTTTCTGCTTTCGCAAAAAACACTTCGGCAATTGCAGTTGCAACCAATATTACTTTAGACCCAAAAGATCCTGCTTACAAATGGGTCGATCACGGAATTGTAATCCAATCAGTTCCTAACCGTGATATGTGGAACGCGATAGATCCGAATTTAACATTCGATGAAAATAAAATTCCTTGGTTGGCTTTTGGCTCTTTTTGGGATGGTTTGAAAATGGTGAAATTAAAATCTGATTTAAAATCAATGGCTCAACCAGAAGAATGGTTTACGATATCGAAACGCAAAAGAACTTTTGAATTAGCCGACACCAATCCCGGAGATGGTGCTTTGGAAGCTCCTTTTATATTCAAAAAGAACGGGTACTATTATCAATTCCTTTCTTGGGATTTGTGTTGCCGCGGTGAAAAAAGTACCTATAAAGTAGTCGTGGGAAGATCAAAAAACATCACGGGTCCTTATACAGATAAAGACGGAAAATTATTAACAGAAGGAGGCGGAACGTTACTTATCCAAGGAAATGAAAACTGGTACGGAGCCGGTCACAACAGTGCTTATACTTTTGACGGGAAAGATTATATTGTTTTTCATGCCTATGATGCCAAACAAAAAGGAAGACCTATTCTAAAAATAAACCAATTGAAATGGGACGATGCACTTTGGCCCATTGTTGAACCATTGAAATAAAACAAATTAATAAACACAATAAAGTTCAAAATTAAATCCCATAAAAAAAATTTTAATTTTAGAATTTAGAATTTAAACTAAATAAAAAATGAAACCGAATTTAATCACTAAAATTACTCTTTGCGGGCTTTTACTAAATGGCTTTTATTCTAGTGCCCAGCAAACAAATCTCGAAGTTAATATTGCCAATACAATTACTAAAATTCAACCTACGATGTATGGTGCCTTTTTTGAAGACATCAATTTTGCCGCGGATGGTGGATTATACGCTGAGATGATTAAAAATCGTTCTTTCGAATTTGAAACCCCACTAATGGGCTGGAAACAAACGAATAGCGACAAACATTCTTTCAACAATCAATCCGGGATTGCAACAACCATCAAAGTATTGGAAAATAAAACCAATCCAAATTTTTGCAGGGTTCTTGTAAATAATGATAAAGGATTTGAAATGATTAATGAAGGATTTAGAGGAATGGGAATAAAAAAAGATGCTCGTTATAATCTTTCTCTAAAAGCAGCTAATCACAACGGAGCCATCAAAAAAATCATCATCCAATTTATTGATAGAAATAAAAAGGTTTTAGGCGAAACCATCATTGTCCCAACAGCTACTGATTGGCAATCCTATTCTACACAATTTACGGCTAATCAAACTGAAGCAAAAGCACAGTTAAAAATCACTTTCGAAGGAACAGGAACGATCGATCTAGATATGATTTCCCTATTCCCGGAAGACACTTGGAAAAATAGAAAAAATGGTTTGCGTAAAGACATCGTGCAACTTTTGTATGATATGAAACCTGGATTTTTGAGATTCCCCGGAGGTTGTATTGTAGAAGGAAGAACTTTGGCACAACGGTACCAATGGAAAAAAACCGTAGGTGATGTGGAGAAAAGAGAGACATTAATAAACCGTTGGAACACCGAGTTTGACCATAAACCAGCTCCTGATTATTTTCAAACTTTTGGATTGGGATTTTTTGAATATTTCCAACTTTCCGAAGATCTTGGTGCCCAGCCCTTACCTATTTTAAGTTGCGGAATGGCATGTCAGTTCAATACTGGAGAATTAGTTCCAATGGATGAGTTAGATCCTTACGTGCAAGATGCTCTGGATTTAATTGAATTTGCAAATGGTGGCATTGAAACTCCTTGGGGAAGAATCCGTTCTGAAATGGGGCATCCAAAACCTTTTAATTTAAAACTTATAGGTGTTGGAAATGAACAATGGGGACCTCAATACATCGAAAGATTCAAAGTATTTGAAAAAGCTATAAAATCAAAATATCCAAAAATGACAATCGTGTCAGGAGCCGGTCCATTTCCTGAAGGAGATTATTTTGAATATGGCATGCAGGAACTTAAAAAGCTAAATGCCGAAATCGTAGATGAACACTATTATAAAAACCCACAATGGTTCAGAGAAAACGCTACTCGTTATGACAAATACGACCGAAAAGGGCCTAAAGTTTTTGCAGGAGAATATGCCGCCCAAAGTGTCGCTATTGCAAGCCCTGATAATAAAAACAATTGGGAATGTGCATTCTCTGAAGCTGCTTTCATGACTGGCTTAGAAAGAAACGCCGAGGTAGTGAACCTAACTTCCTATGCTCCATTGATGGCACATGAGGAAGCTTGGCAATGGACGCCGGATTTACTTTGGTTCAACAATTTAGAAGCCTATGGTTCTGCAAATTATTACGTGCAAAAATTATTTTCAACTAATAAAGGAACCGATTTAATAGCCATCACAAAAGACGGAAAACCAGTAACTGGACAAAATAACCTTTTTGCTTCAGCAGTTAAAGATTTAAATACCAAAGAAGTAATCGTGAAATTAGTAAACACGGCTGCAACGGTACAAGAAGTAAATGTAGACTTAAAAGGAAGTAAATTAGCATCAAAAGGAACTGTAATAACACTTACAAGTCCAAATTTACAAGATGAAAACTCTTTTGCTAATCCCAAAAAAATAAGTCCTACAGAAAGGGAATTTAAGTTAAAAGGTGACAAAGCCCAAACAAGCCTTCCAGCCTATTCAGTAACAGTTTTGAAGTTAAAGATGAAATAATCGCAATATAATAAATGTATCGCAAATATTTATTATTTATTCTATTCGTAAACAGCTGCTTTACTGCTGTTTTAATAAAAATTACACTGTTAAATTAAATTAAGTGTTTTTTAAACACTTATAAATTATTTATATTATATTTGTCATTACAATTAAAAGAATCGAGAATGAAAAATTATGTTATAGGATTAGACTATGGAACAGATTCTGTTCGAGCGATGTTAATAGACACTGAAAATGGACAAGAAATTGCATCAAATGTATGTCAATACAAGCGCTGGAAAAACAAGGAATATTGTAACGCATCCATAAATCAGTTTCGTCAACACCCTTTAGATCATATTGAAGGATTAGAAACTACTATAAAATATGTTGTTGAAAATAGCAATGTGGATCCTTCCTTAATACGAAGTATTTGTATTGACACAACCGGTTCTTCTCCTGTACCCGTTACTGAAGACGGAAGACCTTTAGCTTTGACCAAAGGTTTTGAGAATAATCCTAATGCTATGATGGTGTTATGGAAAGACCATACTGCTATACATGAAGCAAATGAAATCAATGAACTTGCCGCAAATTGGGGTGGAGAAAATTTCACAAAATATGTTGGTGGAATTTATTCTTCAGAATGGTTTTGGGCAAAAATTTTGCACATAACCAAACAAGATGATGCAGTTAAAAATGCAGCTTACACTTGGATGGAACATTGTGATTTAATGACGTATTTATTGATTGACAATAAAGATTTAAAATCGTTTAAAAGAAGCCGTTGCGCGGCTGGTCATAAAGCGATGTGGCATGAAGACTGGAACGGTTTACCTTCAGAAGAATTCCTAGGAAAACTACACCCTTATCTTGCGGCACTTCGCGGAAGATTGTACGATGAAACCTATACATCAGATCTTGTAGCAGGAAATTTAAGCCAAGAATGGGCTACCCGATTGGGACTTACCACAAATACTGTTATAGCTGTTGGAACATTTGATGCGCACTCTGGTGCTGTTGGAGCAAAAATAGAAGAACATACCTTGGTTCGTGTTATGGGAACCTCAACTTGTGATATTATTATTGCTTCGGAAGAGGCCATAGGAACTAAATCAGTTCGCGGAATCTGCGGACAAGTTGATGGATCAGTAATTCCCGGTTTCATTGGTTTAGAAGCTGGTCAATCTGCTTTTGGAGATTTATTGGCTTGGTATAAAGAATTACTACTGTGGCCAACAGATCATTTATTAGCTACTTCTACTCTTTTGACAGACGCTCAAAAAGAGCAACTAAAAGAGGAAATGAGCGATACTTTAATTATAAAATTAACGGAAGAAGCAGAGAAAATCCCATTATCAGAAAGCGTTCCAATTGCCTTAGATTGGATTAACGGAAGAAGAACACCTGATGCCAATCAGGAAATAAAAAGTGTCATTTCTAATTTGTCTTTAGGAACCAAAGCACCTCATTTATTCAAATCACTAGTTAACGCAATCTGTTTTGGTTCTAAGAAAATCGTAGACCGTTTTGAAGAAGAAGGGGTAAAAATAAACAGTGTCATCGGAATCGGTGGTGTAGCGAGAAAATCTCCTTATATCATGCAGACTTTGGCTAATGTTTTGAATAAGCCAATCAAAATTGCAGCTTCGGATCAAACACCTGCATTAGGTGCCGCTATCTATGCCGCAGTTGCCGCAGGAATTTATCCAAATGTAATTGAAGCAAGTCAAAAAATGGGAAGTGATTTTGATGGGGAATATTTCCCTCAATTAGACAAAGTTGCAGCCTATAACAAGTTGTTGTTAGCGTATGACCAATTAAGCTCTTTTGCAGATCCGTCTCTTAAAAAACTACAACCAGAACACTATGTATAAAGATTTAAAACAAGAATGCTACGAAGCAAATATGCAATTGAACGCATTGAATTTAGTAGTATATACTTTTGGAAATGTAAGTGCCGTAGATAGAAAAAATGGCGTTTTTGCCATAAAACCGAGTGGCGTTCCTTACGAAGATTTAAAACCGGAAGACATTGTTATTGTGGATTTTGACAACAACATTATCGAAGGCAACATGCGTCCTTCATCGGATACAAAAACGCATGCCTATTTATATAAAAATTGGCCAAACATTGGTGGTGTGGCGCACACTCATGCAACTTATTCTGTGGCTTGGGCGCAATCACTAAGAGACATTCCAATCTTTGGAACAACACATGCCGATCACTTAACATCCGATATTCCTTGTGCAGCTCCAATGAGTGATGCGCTTATCGAAGGAAATTACGAACACAATACCGGAATCCAAATTTTAAATTGTTTCAAAGAAAAAAACCTTTCGTACGAAGAAGTCGAAATGATTCTAATCGGAAATCACGGGCCTTTTGCTTGGGGAAAAAACGCTGCAAAAGCGGTTTATAACAGTAAAGTTTTAGAAGTAGTCGCTGAAATGGCTCACTTGACATTACTAATTAATCCAAATGCGCCAAGACTAAAAGATTCCTTAATAAAAAAACATTACGAACGTAAACACGGAAAAGATTCCTATTACGGACAATAATAGATTTTTAAATAATGATTAACAATTTTTGATTTCAGATTTCACAGCACTAGATTTCTCATTTTATACGAGTCCAAACTTCTGAAATCAAAAATCGTTAATCAAAAATATTAAATCATTTTATAACACAATGTTATTCCAAGAATAGGTGAAATAATGTTATTCAATAATATATAAAATAATAAAATAATGATCGATATATCTCAAAAAGAAATTTGGTTTGTAGTAGGAAGCCAAGAATTATACGGTGAAGAGACACTTAGAAAAGTAGCGGAACATTCACAACACATTGCAAAAGGATTAGATGCTTCATCACACATACCTGTAAAAATCGTGTATAAAGATGTGGTAAAATCTCCATCTCAAATTACTAATGTATGTTTAGAAGCTAATTCAAACAAAAACTGTATTGGTATTGTGGCTTGGATGCATACTTTTTCGCCTGCTAAAATGTGGATCGGTGGTTTAAGTATTCTTAAAAAACCATTATGTCACTTACATACACAATTCAACGCTGAAATTCCATGGGCTTCAATGGATATGGACTTTATGAACTTAAATCAATCGGCTCATGGAGATAGAGAATTTGGTTTCATCATGTCCAGAATGCGTAAAAAACGCAAAGTGGTTGTAGGACACTGGGAAGACGAACGTGTTCAAAAAAAATTAGCTATTTGGTCCAGAGTGGTTTTAGGTTGGGATGAATTCCAAAACTTAAAAGTTGCCAGAATTGGGGACAATATGCGTGAAGTTGCAGTAACCGAAGGAGATAAAGTCGAAGCCCAAATCCGTTTTGGTTTTTCGGTAAATGGTTTCGACTCTTCGGACGTTACAAAACATATTGAGAAAGTTACGGATCAACAATTAAATGATTTATTAGCAGTTTATGAATCTTCTTATACTTTAACTGATTCTTTAAAAGAAGGCGGAGCACAAAGAAGTTCATTAGTTGAAGCAGCAAAAATAGAATTAGGTTTAAGAGCTTTCCTTGAAGAAGGAGGTTTTGGAGCTTTTACAGATACATTTGAAAACCTTGGAGTTTGGAAACAATTACCAGGAATTGCAACACAAAGATTAATGGCCGATGGTTATGGTTTTGGTGGAGAAGGAGATTGGAAAACCGCAGCAATGGTTCGTGCATTAAAAGTGATGAATGTTGGTCTTGATGGAGGAACTTCTTTCATGGAAGATTATACGTATCATTTTACTCCTGAAAAATCGTATGTTTTAGGATCGCACATGTTAGAAATTTGTCCATCAATTGCAGATGCAAAACCTTCATGTGAAGTACATCCGTTAGGAATTGGAGGCAAAGAAGATCCTGCACGTTTGGTGTTTAATTCACCTGCCGGAGATGCAATCAATGTGTCGTTAATTGACATGGGGAATCGTTTCCGTATGATCGTGAATGAAGTTGAAGCCATTAAACCATTAGCAGATTTACCAAAATTACCAGTTGCGAGAGTTTTATGGGATTGTAAACCAAATCTTGACATCGCAGCAACAGCTTGGATTCTTGCCGGTGGAGCACATCATACCGTTTACAGCCAAGCAATTACAACGGAATATATGGAAGATTTTGCCGATATTGCAGGAATAGAATTGCTTGTTATCGATGAGAAAACTACTATTAGAGACTTCAAGGATCAAATCAATGCTAACGAAGCCTATTACCATCTTTTTCAACATGGGATGTAACACCAAAAATTTAAAATTATGAATATAGTAAAACGTTGTATTTATGGGATTTCCATTATGAGTTTAGCAAGTATGAATATTCAATGTAAAGGAGACAAAAAAGCTGGAGCAGAAGAAACTGCTTTAGACGCTAAAGCTACAGATTCAGTATCTATAGCAAAAGCGGCATATGGTAAAACGGATAAAGGCGAACAAGTTGATCGCTACACCCTGAAAAACCAAAAAGGAATGGAAGTAAATATTATTACCTATGGTGGTATTATTTCTTCTCTGAAAGTTCCTAACAAAGCGGGAGTTTCAGAAGAAGTTGTTATTGGTTTTAATTCTTTGGAACAATACATGAAACCCAATCCGTATTTTGGAGCCCTTATCGGAAGATATGGTAACCGAATTGCAAAAGGTAAATTTACTTTGGACGGAAAAGAATATTCTTTAGCTATCAATAACGAACCAAATGCCTTGCATGGTGGACCAGAAGGATTTCACAGAGTCGTTTGGACTGCCGATGAAGCAAAAGGTGGAGACAGCGCTTCTTTGAAATTGAAGTATGTGAGTAAAGATATGGAAGAAGGGTATCCTGGAAACTTAACTGTTTTTGTAACCTATACGCTAAAAAACGACAATTCCTTAGATGTACTTTATGAAGCTACTACAGACAAGAAAACAATCGTTAATTTAACGCAACATTCTTATTTTAACTTGTCAGCTGATTTTTCTAAACCTATTTTAAATGATGAAATTACTATCGATGCTGACAAATTAGTTCCAGTAGATGCGACCTTAATACCTACAGGTAAATTGACCGATGTAACGAATACGCCTTACGACTTTAGAAAACCAAAAGTGGTTGGAAAAGACATCGAAGCTAAAGACGATCAGTTGAAAAAAGGATTGGGTTATGATCATTGTTGGGTATTGAACAATCAAGGTAAAGGGGAACGTTTTGCAGCTTCTGCATATGATGCAGGAAGCGGAAGATTGCTTGAAGTGTACACTGATCAACCAGGAATACAATTGTATACCGGAAACTTCTTAGACGGAACTTTACCAATGAGAAATGGTGGGACGTATGCGCACAGAACCGGTTTATGTTTAGAAACGCAACATTATCCCGATTCCCCAAATCAAAAAGATTTTCCATCTACGGTTTTAAGCCCAGGTGAGAATTACAAAACCAAAACAACATTTAAGTTTTCAGTAAAATAAATTTAATAAAAAGAAACTAACTAATATAGATTATTTTTCTATACCATAAATAAGTTGAATGGTTTGGTTTATCATATGGAATTAGTTAGCAAGCCCGGAAATAACACTTTCGGGCTTTTTTTATGCTTTATCCTGTGAAGACGCGAAACTTCTCACACAGCATATGAGCTATGAATCGGAAATACTCGTAGTTCATCCCCGTTTTCAAAGAACTCTTCGTAAAGTGGTATATTGTTCAAGTTAAATTAAATATTCCCGCATATAAAGCCAATAAAGCTAACAAAACTACTTTTTTATAATTAAGTTTTTAGTTTCCACTTACAGGAATACAAAAATAAATTAATTTAAAAACGATGTGGTTGAAATAGTAGAGTGCTAGTTAATTCTTAGGTTGATACTTCAAACATAATAAATCATCAAAATATTGTTGGTTTACGGAAAACCGCAAAGTGAATAATTTTTAATAGGCTACTTTTGAATACTATTAACTCTAAATTTAAAAAAAATGAAGAAAAAATTGTTGTTACTAATATTTATTACAACTATTTCATTTTCACAAAACAAAAAATTTTTCAATTGACAATAAATTAATTATTTGGAAATTAGTTTACGAAGACTCAACAACTATTTCAGAATTAAAAAACAATCCAAGATTAGAATTTAAAACAGACTCAACTGGATACATTAAAAAAACTAATTTTGAGGATCAAAAACTAAATCAGATGTCTGGAGAATTTAAGATTGAATCTAAAAAAGGAAAATATAGAGTGTCTGCTTTTAATATTATATTCTATGTAAACCCAATAGGTTTATATTCGAGAGGAATCGCAATGCAAACAATTTCGGAATTCACAATTGAGAAGTATTTAATAAAAAAGAATGAAACAATTAGAGAATCATCATTAGGCTACAATTTGACAGAAACGTTAAATCCACATTTAGTAGAGCTATTCACCATTAAGAAGAAAATTAAATCCGAATGGTAAAAAAAGCGTTTCGGGAGATTTGTATGTAGTTTCAATAAAAACCACTATTTCAATTAATATGCATTCCTCAATTTAAAATAAATATTCCTATGGAAATTTTAAAATGGCTTTTTAGCAAGAAAAATGACGAGGTTAAAGAAATTGAAAGTCAAGAAAATAACGATTTCAAAATTACAAACTTTGAATGTGAACATGAAGCAGTATGCCCATATTGTAAAGGTACATTGGAAAAATTTCCAATAATGAAGAACAAAATGTTCTAATTGTAAAAAATCTATTTTCGTTAGGAGATTACATGATTCGAAGTTCAAAACTCTTATAACTGAAGAGCAAGCACAAGAAATTGATATCGAACGAGAAAAAGATTATTTAAAATATAGAGGATTCGAAAAACTAGAGTCATTCGGCGTTACAAGAGATGAGTTTTTAAAATGTAAAGAAGAGTTATATTCAAAGTCTGGAATTGAAACCAAAAGCAATGGTGTTGTTTGGTCAATATTTAATGAATTATTAATTAAAAATGCAACAGATTTTAATCTTTTGAGTCAAATTTACTATTCAATGGCTATATTTTTTCGTGACGAAGGGAACGACAATTTTAAATTATTGCAACAAAGTGCAAAAGCAACATTAGACAGTTTTCAATTAAGTGATTTAGAATTTAAAGTCCAAATTGTTGGGTGTACAGATTCGTGCGAAGCTTGCAAAAAATTGAATGGAAAAATTATTTCGATGGAAGATGCATATTTACTACCTGTACCTTGCAGAGAATGCACACACAGAATTGGATTTTGCAGATGCTTTTACTGCTCTATATCTAGTCGAGATAGTGAAGGAATGTTAATATTTAAAAAATAACTTAATAATAAAGACAACCTAATATTGGAAACCAGACCGTGAAGATATATTTTTAGTTTGATAGCCCAATCTATTCCATGCCCACTAACGAGAGCAAACAAAATACCATTCGCCTGAATTCGTTATGATTTAAAACCAAAAAAACCGCTTCTTTCGAAGCGGTTTTTGTACCCGGAGCCGGAGTCGAACCGGCACGGTTTCCCACAGGTGTTTGAGACCAGCGCGTCTACCAATTCCGCCATCCGGGCTTAGCTAGACATGAAATAACGACAGTTACTTCAAACGCAATAAAAGATGTGATTGTGTTTAAATCAACCATCAATTCCTTTAACACGCTGCAAATGTAAAAAATAATATTAAATGTTCTACTAAAAATACTTAATTTTTTTCTTTCAGAGTTGAATAAATTTTATAAATTTGCACCTCGCTAAAAACGGAACACACAACTAACTACAAAACAACAAATTAAATGTCACACCTAGAACCAGAAGCTAAAATTTTTGCTTGTTCACAAAGTGTCTATCTTGCAGAAAAAATAGCAGAGCAATACGGAATTCCGTTAGGGAGAATCACTATGTCAAAGTACAGCGATGGTGAATTTCAACCTTCTTACGAAGAGTCTATCAGAGGTTTACGCGTTTTTATTGTTTGTTCTACTTTTCCAACTGCAGATAACTTAATGGAATTGTTACTGATGATTGATGCTGCAAAACGTGCTTCGGCAAGACACATTACAGCAGTAATTCCTTACTTTGGCTGGGCAAGGCAAGACAGAAAAGACAAGCCAAGAGTTCCGATAGGGGCTAAATTAGTAGCTAATTTACTAGATGCTGCAGGTGCAACAAGAGTAATGACCATGGATTTGCATGCCGATCAAATTCAAGGATTTTTTGAAAAGCCAGTAGACCATCTTTTTGCATCGACTATTTTCATACCGTATATAGAAAGTTTAGGTTTAGACAATTTGACGATTGCTTCACCAGATATGGGAGGTTCTAAAAGAGCCTATGCGTATTCTAAATTTTTAAATTCAGATGTAGTTATTTGCTACAAACAAAGAAAAGAGGCAAACATTATCGACACCATGGAATTAATTGGTGATGTAAAAGGTAGAAATGTAATCTTAGTAGATGACATGATTGATACCGGAGGCACTTTGGCGAAAGCCGCAGATTTAATGATCGAAAAAGGAGCCTTAAGTGTAAGAGCCATTTGTACACACGCCATTTTATCAGGTGGGGCTTACGAGAAAATAGAAAACTCGCAATTGAGCGAATTAATAGTTACCGATTCTATTCCGTTGAAGAAAGAATCAAACAAAATAAAAGTATTGAGTTGTGCACCACTTTTTGCCGAAGTTATGCACATGGTACACCACAACAATTCCATTAGTGGAAAGTTTATAATGTAACGCAATAGCGTAAAGTTATAAAGTCATGCTGATAGCCTAAAGCTAAAAGCCAAACAAGTAATATTATTTAATAACTATATTTTTTTACAATGAAATCGATTACAATTAAAGGATCAGAAAGAGAAAGCGTGGGCAAAGTTGCGACTAAAGCCTTACGTAATGCTGGATTGGTTCCTTGCGTATTATACGGAGGAAATCAGGCAGTTCATTTCTCAGCAGAAGTTATGGCTTTCAAAAACTTGGTTTACACTCCAAACGCTCATACAGTTGAGATCGATCTTGGTGAAGGAAAATCATTTAACGCCATTTTACAAGACATTCAGGTTCACCCGGTGTCTGACAAGATTTTACATATTGACTTCTTTCAATTATTTGATGACAAAGAAATCACTATGGAAGTTCCTGTAAAAGTTACTGGAACTTCTAAAGGAGTTCTTGCTGGTGGTGTTTTACGTTTGAATACACGTAAACTTAAAGTAAAAGCTTTACCAAAAAATCTTCCAGATTTTATTGAAGCTGACATTACTACACTTGAAATGGGAAACAAATTGTACGTTACTAAATTAGCTAACGACAACTACAAATTGATTCACACTGAAAACACTGTTGTTGCTCAAGTAAGAATCTCTCGTGCGGCTATGAAAGCAGCTCAAGAAGCAGCGAAAGCAGCAAAAGCTCCTGTAAAAGGAAAGAAAAAATAATATTTTTTCAATCATTCAAGAAAGCATCAGTTGTAAAACTGGTGCTTTTTTTATTTAATCTGAACGTGTTTCAGTTTCTATTTAGTAGCACAGCTATGCGTTTTCACAACAACATTCCTCCCGCTGTCCGTTCTATCTTTTTTATCCTGAACTTGTTTCAGGATCCTGAAACAAGTTCAGGATAAAAAGGATGCCACTCCCATCAGGGCTATCCAGAAATATTTAGCACCCAACACCTATTTTCTAAAAATCTAATAGTTCAATACTCTAATTAAGTCTATTTTTGTAGCATGATAAAATGGATTTCAAATTTATTCTCATCAACAAAAACAGACGACACTACAGATTGTATCAAACCTGAGGTTCACGAACACAAAAAAAACAATATAAAAAGCGTGAGTAATAAATTTCTAATAGTTGGACTCGGCAACATTGGCGCCGAATATGTAAACACAAGACACAACGTAGGTTTTAAAATTGTCGATTTCTTGGCCAGAAAAGAAGGAGTCAACTTCGAAACCGTAAAACTGGGTTCCCTTGCCGAATATAGGTTCAAAGGAAGAACTTTTTTACTCCTCAAACCCAACACCTATATGAACCTGAGTGGCAAAGCAGTACAATACTGGATGGACAAGGAAAACATTCCTTTGGAAAATATTTTAGTCATCACGGATGATTTGAACCTTTCCTTTGGAACTATTCGCATCAAACCAAAAGGAAGCGACGGGGGACATAATGGATTAAAGAATATCAATCTTGTCTTGAATACCCAGAACTATACTCGATTCCGTTTTGGGATCAGCGATGAATTCAAAAAAGGAAAACAAGTTGACTATGTACTCGGAGACTGGGACGATGCTGAAAAAACAGCACTCCCGGAGCGATTAGAACTAGCTTCTGAAATTATAAAATCATTTGGAACTGCAGGATTAGAAAATACCATGACAACATTTAATGGGAAATAAAAAAAGGGAAACGTTTTTAAACTGTTTCCCTTTTTTGCAACTTCTATTTTGATTATTCGATCACTATTTTTCTTATCTCTTTTTTATCTCCATCAATCACAGTCAACAAATAAAGTCCTGACTGAACATTTCTTAACTGGATATTTTCATTGAAATTTTGTTGAATTCCATATTCTTTTTCGAAAATTTTTCTCCCTAACAAATCGCCTACTAGTATTTTAATTCTACTAGTAGAATCACTGGTAAATTTTAAGTTAAAATTTCCTTTGTTTGGATTTGGATACAAGACTACATCATTTATCTGAAAATCAGGAGCTGCTAAAGTAAAGGTTTCCGAACAAATGGTTATCGATGCCGAATTTAATGTCCCCACATTAGCCTGATAAGCATCCCGAACTCTCAATGTCCAAACTCCCTGTTGATTTTGCCCATTAAAAGCTGACAATGGATCAAATGGAGCTATCGTTTGAGCAGCAGTAGTTCCGCAAGCAAGTATACCTCCCAAATCATCATAATTCAATAGTAAACTATTATTAGTGTCCCCACAGCTTCTTTCAAATAATCTTACCGTAGTACCCTGCGGGCTTACCACCTCTATTTGTACATCTGATAAATACGAATGAGTAAAGCTTACTGCAAAATTCACATCGGAGACTGTTCCTGATGAACTAGGCACATTAACTGTCTTAGAAGTATAAGTAGCTGATTCCGGTATTGAAAAAGGTGCTGCAAAAGTATAGGTATTACAAGATGAAGCGACCGAATATCCAATAGCAAATGATTTACTGTTTACTGCATAATAAATATTTGCTGTTGGCTCAATTAAAATTCTACATTTTTTTGCAGTAAAATTTGGAACCGTTATTATTTGAGAGCCATCATTTGGAGTAGCCGAAACTAAAGTTGTTGGAAATGTCAATCCACCATCAATAGAAAGCTTGATATTCACATTCGCTGATCCAACTAAAGCATTTGATCCATTTACACTCCAAGTTACCGTTTGCGTTGTTCCTTGAAACCAACTTGTATTCTCTGTATTTTGTGATGTAACAGCAAATGGCCCTATTCCGCTTACATTTACAATCATTTCATCTGTATTCGTTTGAGCGGTACCCAACGCAGCATTATCTCTTCCGGTTAGAGTAAAATGAAGTATTCTGGCTATTGTCGAAACTGACTCCCAAGTTGTAGTTAATTTACCGGACAATACTGTATTGTAAGCTGGCATAAATCGTACAGGCGAACTACTTGGGTAGATCGATCGAAAAAGAGGGCCATCAGGTTTGGTAGGTAAAGCGATACTGTTTGCTCCGCTTGTAGTTGTAGCATTGTCATTTTGTTCCCAACAATAAGAAATAGTATTTCCATCAACATCAAAACCCGTTCCGGTCAATTTAAAGGCCGTACCATTAGGTATTGTGTAATCTAAACCAGCACTAATCGTAGGTGGATTATTACTTAATGCTGTACTCACAGGACAAGTTTTTGAAGAAAGATTATCTTGTATTTGTTTAATACTTACATACGCAAAATAATCATCCGAATTAGCTTGCACATCATAATCCGTAATCCCTGCATATCCCATAATGGTTGATCCGCTTCCCGGCTCAACACTTACTCCTGTCCCTTCAAGCGCATAAGAAAAAGTGTGGTTTGCTCCTAGTTGATGCCCCATCTCATGAGCTACAAAATCAATATCAAAAGTGTCTCCTTGGGGTTTTGCATCACTAGGGGACGTAAAAGCACTACCTTTACCCGCATCACATACACAACCAATACACCCCGAGTTTCCACCGCTACCAGTAGCACCAAACAAATGTCCTACATCATAATTCCCATTACCAATAACTAGAGTTAAATTATCCTGCAACTCTTGATTCCAAGCTCCTGCAGCTCCTGCAGTGGCATCAGAATAGGGATCTGTGGCTGCATTAGTATAAATTATCAGGTTATCATTTGCGATAATATTCAATTTTACGGCTAAATCTTTATTAAAAATACCGTTTACTCGTGTCATAGTAGCATTCATACCTGCCAAAGCTCCCGCTACAGTTCCTCCAAAATAGGCAGCATATTCACCTGTACAAGACAACGCAAGTCTTAAAGTTTTAAAAATCTTATTATTTGCTGTAATTTTACTGATTTTATTTAATAATTGTTTGTTTAAAGCTACATCTTCTGTTTTGCAGGAAAAAGGAAGACCGCCCCTGGTTCTGTTTTTGGAATTAAAAAGAACATATGCTGTTTTGTCTTTAGAATCTTGTTCAATAAATTCCGATCCACTGCCTTCTCTTAGAATCATGGTTTGAATTCCTTTTGGAGAAAAACTGAAATAAAGGGATGCATTTCGATCTGTAATTCCAATACCGTTATAAGCTCTGATATCAGGATATTTAGCTTGCAACTCCGGCTCAAAATTAGAGGATTCCCAAACTAAAAATTTTTCTAAAATACCATTCATATTCGGAATAAAAATTTCAATTCTATTTTCTGTATTATGATGAAGTAGTTCCAAAGATTGTTTAATTGCAGCTTCGTCTATTTTAAACAACAATTCATTATTAGCACTTGGTTTAGTACTGGTTTTATCTGAAAAAGAAACCTTATTTTGATCTATTCTTTTCCAAAGAGAACCATCTTGAGCATGTGCTATTGGATTGGAGAGAATAATAATAAAAAATAGTATGATTTTTTTCATGATTTGAAAACATTTTATCATCAAAATTAAAGTATTATTTTAATGTATCAACCCAATCTCTAATATATTGAATGAATTCTTAGTTTCTAAATGGCTATTTTTTGTTTTTTAAGCCATTTTTTTACAAACCTATGCGAAAATCAATTCCTCATATCGTTACTTTTAAAATAGATAGTATAAATTTGCGACATTATAAAACATTTGCTTTGAAGATTTTTCATTCTATAAACGATTTCAGTTCCAGTAAAAAAACAATCCTAACTTTGGGTACTTTTGACGGAGTCCACATTGGTCATAAAAAAATTCTGAAAAAAGTAATACAAAAAACTAAAAATGAGAATTACGAAAGTTTAGTACTTACTTTTTTTCCTCATCCCAGAATGGTTTTACAGGAAGATTCCGATATAAAACTACTTAATACCATTGACGAAAAAATAGATTTATTGGAAGAAATAGGTATTGAAAATCTTGTAATCCACCCTTTCGACGAGACTTTTTCGAGATTAACTGCCGATGAGTTTGTCAAAACCGTTCTTGTAGATCGTTTTCATATTCAAAAAATAATTATTGGTTACGACCATCGATTTGGGAGAAATCGCACTGCCAATATTGACGATCTTATTGATTTTGGAAAACAATATGGTTTTGAAGTAGAACAAATATCAGTTCAGGAAATAAATGATATTTCTGTGAGTTCTACTAAAATCAGGAAAGCTTTGCTAGATGGAGATATGGCTTTGGCCAATGAATATTTAGGATATGATTATTTCCTGACTGGAATTATTATCAAAGGAAAACAATTAGGAAGAACTATTAATTTCCCAACCGCCAACCTGAAAATTGAAGAGAACTACAAGCTTATTCCGCAAAACGGGGTTTATATTATAAAAAGTACCATCAATCAAAAAACTGTTTTTGGCATGATGAATATTGGATTCAATCCTACCGTTGAAGGACAAAGTCAATCTATAGAAATTCATTATTTTAATTTCAATGAAGATTTATACAATCAAAAAATCAGGATTTCCATGTTACACAGAATTCGTTCCGAACAAAAATTCGAATCTGTTGTACTTTTAAAACAGCAACTCGAAAAAGACAAAGAAACCGCACTAACCTACCTTAATAAAATTTAGCCTTCTGTAGAATTATTTTTAACACATTTCGTACAATATTGTCATATTTTCTGTAAATTTGACTTATATGATATTGTTATCACAGCCGTATTATTTTTAACTCTTATAAAATTAATCATATGAAACTGTCAAAAGAATTTTACAATGGATTTATAATTTTTCTCGGAATCGGCCTCTACTTTTTAGTAATGGAGGTTTTAGGTCTCGCTGACTTGTTTTACTTGCGTCTATTCAACGTCCTATTCGTATTTTATGGAACCAATAGAATGCTAAAAACAAATTTCGAAGATGGCAAGACTCTTCTTGCTCCCAATGCTGCTTCAGCATTAACAACATCGCTCACAGGAATTTTCTTAAGTACCATTGGGTTAATAATTTACAGCTATTCGAGAGGTGGTGATGCCTATGTAGGATCATTGTCAAAAACTTTTCTATTTGGAGGGAATCCCTCCGTGATGACGTATTCAATTTCTCTACTTTTTGAAGGAATCGTATCGGCTGTAATTGTCACATTTATGTTGCTGTTGTATTGGGAAAGCCGATACTCTTCAGATAAACATTAAATCAATAAGAAATCAAAGTTTTCCTCTGCATTTAATTGAAAAGAAAAATAATTTTCAACTATAGCGTACGCTTTTTTCTTTCTCTTATTCATTTATCAAAAAAGACATTCTTTAAATAATTAAGAAATGTGTTCTATTTTTATTTAAAAATAAACAAATGAAACTACCAAAAGAATTATTAAATGGAGGTATTATTTTTGCAGGAATCGCTCTTTATTTTTTGTTAATGAATGCACTAGGCTACGCTGATGTATTTTATTTACGCATCGTTAATGTGTTTTTTGTTTTTTATGGCGTTAACAAAACCATCGAAATGAATGTTGCTCAAGGTCAAAAAACCTTTATTACTAATGCGATATCAGCAATGATCACATCACTTATAGGAGTGTTTTTAAGCATCATCGGATTAGTAGTCTACAGCTACATGCAAGGTGGAGACGCCTATGTAAAATCCTTATCAAAAACATTTTTATTTGGTGGAAATCCATCCGTAAATACGTATTCTATTTGTTTACTATTTGAGGGGATAGCCTCTTCAGTAATTGTGACAATGTTGCTTATGCTATATTGGAATAACCGTCTTACAACTGATTAACATTGGCTCTAAATTATTCTCCACTAGCTTTTAAAACTATTGCATTGCTTCTTTAGAACAATTTGACTACTTTTGATGCATCAAAAAACCGTATCGATGAGCATTACAAAACATAACTGGACGAAAGAAGAAATTATCGCAATTTATAACAAACCTATGATGGATTTGCTTTATGAAGCAGCTTCTACTCATAGAGAACATCATGACCCTAACGTTGTTCAGGTTTCGACTTTATTATCCATAAAAACAGGCGGTTGTCCTGAAGATTGTGGGTATTGCCCACAAGCAGCCCGTTATCACACCGCTGTAGAAGGCAACGATTTAATGTCGGTTAGTCAAGTAAAAGCACAAGCATTACGCGCAAAATCAAGTGGATCCTCTCGCGTATGCATGGGAGCAGCTTGGAGGAATGTAAAAGATGGTCCCGAATTTGATCAAGTACTGGAAATGGTTCGTACCATAAACAAACTTGACATGGAGGTGTGCTGTACCCTTGGAATGATTACTGAAAACCAAGCCCATCGTTTGGCAGAAGCTGGTTTATATGCCTATAACCACAATTTAGACACTTCAGAAGAATATTATAAAGAAGTAATCTCAACCCGCGGATTTGAAGACCGTTTACAAACCATAGAGAATGTTCGTAAAACGAATGTTACCGTTTGTAGTGGTGGAATTATTGGAATGGGAGAAAGCATTGAAGACAGAGCAGGAATGCTTGTAGCACTTTCTACACTAAATCCCCAACCGGAATCAGTGCCGATAAACGCTTTGGTTGCTGTTGAAGGAACTCCAATGGAAGAAGAGAAACCAGTAGAAATTTGGGAAATGATACGAATGGTAGCTACTACCCGAATTATTATGCCGGAAACTCAAGTCCGTTTATCCGCTGGAAGAATGAATATGAGCCGTGAGGGCCAAGCTATGTGTTTCTTTGCTGGTGCCAATTCTATTTTCGCAGGAGACAAATTATTAACAACACCGAATCCGGATGTAAATGAAGATATGAAAATGTTTGAAATGCTGGGCTTAAACCCTCAAAAAGCATTTACAAAAGTTTCTCAACCTCAAACGGTTGAAGCGGCAGACTCACAATTCGCACCTCTTGGAGAAAAACCAAAATGGTCAAGACCAGGACACACAATAGACAGAAATCTTGAAGCCTCTACAAAAGATAAATAATCTTTTTTAATAAAAAAACACCATCTTATAAAATAACAGATGGTGTTTTTTTATATATCACTTTCTCTTAATAAAGAACTTTCTTACTAAATATCTTCCCGTCTTTAAATACAATTTTTAACATTAGAATTTGTTGATTTAAAACCAAATTAGAAACAGAAAAATAGAGATTATTTATATTATTCTTTTGATAAATTTTTCTTCCTGACAAATCATAAATGATAACTTTATCTATTATATCCGAAGAAGAATTCACCTGTATCAGCTTATTTTTATTAGATACCAAAACTGAATTATTCTCTATTTCAAATTCATCTGTGGCTAAGGTTTTATCAGTGTAGCGCAGCACAAAACGGTTATTAAAAGTTCCTATTTTTGTATTGAAAGTATAACTTCCACTTTTTAAATCAAAGATTGTACTATTTAACTTGTCTTCAATAAGGATGCTCTGACTGGAAAGTAATCCATCGACAGCATCAATATTAATTGTAAAAACACCTTCAATAGTGGTACTATACCCTAACGGAACAATATCTGTTTTCCTAAATGGTAAAGCTCTACCTTGAATCACTAAATTCTTGTCCTGATTAATACTATAAAAATTTATATATGCATTCCCATCAAAACTTTCTCCATCAAAACCGGGTTCATAATCATTAGTGGCGCCTTCAATATAACCAATTAAGATTTGTTTGAAAGCTCCCCGACTATTGGTTAGATCCAGCCAAACTCGATCTTTCTTTATATTCAACCCGTAATTTTTTTTAATTGAATTTGATTTGAAAAAATTCGTATTATTCCCAATAACACGCATACTGTTATTAAATACAGCGGCTCCATTTCCACTTATACTAGTTACGAAGAAAGCCTGACTAGAGGCTATTTTACCATCTGGCTTACTATTATTTACTCCTAATTTTAATGCTGCGCTGGTTCCAACTCCTCCTGACAAGTTATAAACTGCATAATCATCAGAGGTGTATACATTATTTGTAATAGCCGTATTATGTGTCCATAAATAAATAGTTCCATTTGTCATTCCGGCATTCATTTTTATAAAAACATCAGCATCAATTGCTGAAGGATATGGATTTCCTATAAGATTTGAAGTATTCGCTGAAGTTATTGGAATTGAAACGATTCCATTATTAGGAACTCCTGTAAAAACAGCTTCATAAGTAGCCCGATTTATTGTTGAAAAACTTTCAGGACCTCGAATTATATAACCATTTCCTAAACCCATACCATTTGTTGGTGTTACATTTTGCCATTTATTTGCGGGAGCATCAAAAGAATAAAACTTATCTGCAAGTGTATTAGGAGACACATCAATCAATTTTTGATTTAAAACTGGTGAGGACCAATAGGTATAATCCGTTTTAAGAATTGGAGTAGTTTTTCTTCTTATTCGAATAATTCCCGTGTTACTTATTTGATCTTCGGATTGATAAAGAGATGCATTATTTTCAAACACTAATGTCCCCAATCCTGAATAATCAAAAATTAGCCCCAACGTATTTCCATTTGGTATTGTAACTGTATTCCCCGCACTTATTGAACAAGAACAAGCATTCGCAGAATTAAATAGAGGATAATTCCCGGTGAATACAATTGTTTTTTCAGCCGAAGGCAAACCATTACTCCAAGCCGTCCCATTCCAAATAGAGCTATTCGTACATAATTTAATTCGAGCAACACGATGTTTTGTTACTCCGGAAACAGAATTAAAATCTCCACCAATCATCACTTTATTATTTGGAGTAAAACAAATACTATACAACGTATTGTTCAAATTTACTAAAAAAGTAGTGTCATAAACTCCGGTCGCCAGCAATCGAGCCATCCTTTTGACAGAAACACCATTATAAGTTCCAGAAAAAGTTCCTCCTACCAGCAATCGGTCGTCAGGTTGAACCAAAATTGTTCTAATTTCTCCATTACTAAAACCTGTTCCTGAAGAAAATGAAGTATCTAAACTACCATTACTATTCAGTCTAGCAATTCTTTTTGCAGAAACACTTCCATAATTTAAAAATGTTCCGCCAACAATTAATTTATTATTTGATTGCAGGGCAATTGTGTATACGAATTTATCAAAACCAACACCAACAGAAAAACCAGAGTCGATACTCCCATCGTTATTCAAGCGGACGATTCGGTTGTACGAAATTCCATTGAAAGTTATAAACCGTCCACCTAAAACTACTTTTCCATCCAATTGTAATAAAATAGTTTCTACTATTGCATCCGCACCCGAACCAATATTAAAACCCGAATCAAGAGTTCCGTCAGGCATTAATCTGGCGATCCTATTAGAAGAAACACCATTATAAATTGTAAAATTTCCAGCAATAATTATTTTCCCATCAGGCTGAAGGGCTACAGCATAGATCTGATTGTTAGCCCCTGTACCATTTATAAATGAACTATCTAAATCCCCATTGGATAAAGCCCTTGTTATTCTGTTAACAGCAACTCCATTATAATTTGTAAAATTACCTACTAAAATAATTTTATTATCTGTTTGTATAACAGCGCTCTTAATTAAATTATTGGCTCCAACCCCTAAAGAATTAAAAGAGGTATCGATAGCTCCTTCTTCCAGCAAACAAGCAATTCTATTAGTACTCGTTCCGTTGAATTTAGTAAAACTTCCAAAAGCCATTGTTCTATTATCCGATAAGGAAATGACTTTTAAAACCGAATTATCAAAACCTACACCAGCGGTAAGATAACCAATATCTAAGGTTCCGATGGCATCAATTTTAGCAAGACGTCCCTGATTTTGTGAATCGAAAATAGAAAAAGAACCGCCTACATACCACGAATCATTTAAATCGTCTACCAAGGCATATACTGTTGCTGTTGCTGGACCAGATCCGATATCAAAAGTCGGGCTAATAACTCCATTTGAATCCAATAAAACTAATCTGTTGACATCGGATCCATTATAAGTACTGGCAAAAGAACCTGCAACCATGATTGCACCGACAGAATTTACTTTGATAATCTCGACTCCACCAGTGCTAAATCCTGATCCGGAAATAAAACTTCCATCAATGGAACCATTAGTATTTAATCGAATTATTTTATTCGCTGAAGTCCCATTAAAAATTCCAAAATCACCTCCAACTAAAATTTTGCCATCTGACTGTAAAAAAAGAGCCCCAATGTCACCATTAAAACCTGTTCCAATTCCAAACGTTGTATCAATACTACCGTTAGCATTTAATCTGATTATTCTATTACAGGTAGCTCCATTAAATACAATAAAAGAGCCTGACACAATTATTTTACCGTCAGTTTGAACCTGAACTTCAGTCGCCGCACCACTAGCACCTGAACCCGTAATAAAAGAAGTATCTAAATTTCCGTTTGGCAATATACGAGCTATATGATTTGCATTTATCCCATTGTATTTAGTAAAACTACCTACAATAATTATACTCCCATCAGTTTGCAAAGCAGCATTATGGACTATGCCAGTGTTTCCGGCTATTGAAGTATTAAAAGTGCCATCAAAAGAACCATCACTATTTAATCGTATTAATCGTCCAATAGTTGAGCCATTAAAAGCGGTAAAAGATCCGCCCAAAATTATTTTCCCATTTGGCAGCAATAGAGAACAATATATTTTTCCGTTAAAACCGGAGCCTGATTCAAAGGAAATATCTTTAGATCCATCTAAAAACAATCTACATAAATACGAGGTTGCGGCACCATTAAAATTCAAAAAATCTCCACCTACAATTAATTTTCCGTCTGTTTGTAAAGAAACAGTTCTAACTGTATTATCAAAGCCATCCCCTTGAAGTCCATCATCGAAGGTATTAAACGTTAAATCTACTTTCCCTTGTTGGGAATAGATGGGGCTCATAAGAAAAAGACTGAACAAAATGACGAAAAAATACAGCTTTACTATCAAAATTTAAATTGAATTTATGGTTACAATATGAATCGTGAGATCTTCCGTAGTTTTTCATCTCAACAACACAGATAAAAGTAGAGACAATGTTTTCATTCCACAATACCTACATTTAGTGATATTTACTTACAAAATTTAACGATTTTATTTTTTATAAAATATATTCTGTGAGAAAGCCACGCTAGCGGCAGAAGGTCTTAAGGAATTTAAATTCAATATTACTTACCTGAATGGGCAGAAAACGGAGTGACTGTCCTCCATTTTTATTTATTAAATAAAAAAATCCCATTCTGTTTTATATTCAGAATGGGATTTTTTAATCGTTGTTAAATTGATCAAATATTTCTAATAAATAACTTTTTTAGAAATTATCTGGCCAGTAGTTAAAGTTATTTTTACTATTACAGTTTGCTTATTCAAAGTACTATTTAAGATATCAAATTCATTACTTTCTATTCCTCGTTTATCAAACACTTTTCTTCCAAGCAAATCGAAAACTGTAATTCGTTTTATATTTTCAAGTTCTGATTTTATTTTTAATTCATTTTTATCTTTAGAAACCAAAACTATATTTTCTAATGTATTGAGAGTATTGGTTCGTAAAGTTTTATTGGCATTTGTATATCGCAATATAAAACGATCGTTGAAAACCCCTGCTTCTGTTGAAAAGCTATATGCCCCCTCTTTTAGGCTTTTGACACAATTAATTTTCTTATCTTCAATAAAAATATCCTGAGACGCTAGTAATCCATCTACTTCATCAATTGCTATTGAAAAAACACCGTTTATAGTAGAACTAAAGCCCAAAGGAACCTTATCATTTTCATCAAAAGGTAAAGCTCTTCCTTGTATTGTTAAATTTTCAGTTTCGTTAATACTATAAAAATCAACAAACTGATTCCCATCAAAACTTTGCCCATCAAAAGCATCATCATAACCATTAGTGGCATTAGTAACATAACCAACCAAGGTTTGCTTAAACGCGCCTTGAATGTTGGTTAAATTAAGCCAAACGCGATGTTTTTCAATTGTATTTATTGTTTTTGAATTTTTAGTTGCCTTGAAAAACTGAGTGTTATTTATACCCGAAGCCCCACCAGAAATACGCATACTATTATTAAATACTGCATTACCAGTACCTATACCACTTACAAAAAATCCTTGTCCCGAAGCAATTTTGCCAGAAGGTTTGTTGGATATTTGCTCAACAAGCCCTACAAAGTTACCAGTTCTTGTTGCAGTTCCTCCCGTTAGATTATAAGTAGCATAATCATCTGATGAGTAAGCATAAACTCCAGTACCAGGATTGCTAACTCCAATACCAATTTCTGTTTTATGTGTCCAAAAATAAAGGGTTCCATCCAATACTGCACTATTTGTTGTTAAAAACAAATCTGCATTTAAAGCGGATGGATAAGGATTACCTAAAAAATTCGAAGTCGCTTTTCCTGCAAATGGAATTGGAATAGAAATATTTCCGTTATTTGGCACCCCTTGAAAAATAGCTTCATAGAACCCTGGAGGTGGTATTGATGTATAATGCGGCCCTCTAATGATGTAACCAAGACCTATTGTCATAACATTAGCTGAATTTTCTTGTTTCCAATCATTTACAGCTGCATTAAACGAATAAAACAAATTCGATGGGGTGTTGGGAGAAACCTTTTTCAATGTTTGCCCTGCCACTGGCGAAGACCAATAGGTGTAATCTGTCTCCCTAGTTGTGGAATTGCTTCTCCTGTAAGTTATGTTTCCTGAATTTATTGCATTATCATTAATTTGTACTAAACTGGCAGTATTTTCGAATGTTAATATCCCTGTGCCTAAAAGAGTAATCCCGTTAGTTATTTTTAGAGTCCCTCCTGATAAAATAGTTACTGAATTCCCGGAGTTCACTTGACAAGAACAACCATCAACGTTAGAAACTGAAGAGTATAACCCATTAAAAACAAGGGCTTTTGAACTTGTTGGAGGTCCATTAGTCCAAGATCCAACACCTGAAATAACGTTCCATGTAGCAGTGATTACGGGATCTATCACTACATCGGCAGAAACAACCGACATACAAGTACCATTTGAAACCATATAAGTATAAGTTCCTGCAGAAAGACCAGTAATAGTGGTATTAATTCCTGATCCTGAAGTTATTAATGGCGTCACACTACCATTTTGATATAAATTCCAAACGCCTGTTGCCGGCAAACCGCTCAAAACAACACTACCTGTACTTGTCGAACAGCTGGGTTGTGTAATATCTCCCGATGTAAAAGTTGGGGCTGAGGGCAATGCGTTAACTGTTATAGATTGTTGTGCAAATACTGTTCCTCCGCATCCCCCAGTAATGGTATAAATAATATTGCTAGTTCCTGCTGCAATTCCTGTTACTACTCCTGAAGCATTAACGGTTGCTACTGAGGTTTTACTGCTGCCCCAAGTACCGGTACCAGCACCCAAAACTACTGTGTTGGCTGAATATGTTCCCGTGCCTCCAATACATAATTGTGTCGTACCTGCAACGGAAGCTATACTGGAATTTGGATTTACTATTATAGTTCCCGTAGCAATTACACTACTACAACCTCCTGTTAATGGAATACTGTAATTAAAAGTACCCGATATCGTTGGTGTTCCATTTATAGTTACCGTATTAGATGCCCAAGCTGCGTTTACTCCTGCTGGCAAACCAGTTGCTGTACCAATTCCTGTTGCTCCTGTCGTTGGGTGAATAATATTTGCCAATGCACTATTGATACACAATGTTGGTGTTGATGAAGCTGCCCCTACGGTATTGTTTCCAGTTACTGTTATAGTTCCTGTAGCATTTACACTACTACAACCTCCTGTTAATGGAATGCTGTAATTAAAAGTACCCGATGCGGTTGGCGTTCCACTTATGGTTATCTTATTTGATGCCCAAGCTGCAGTTAACCCAGTTGGTAAATTAATTGCTGCACCTATTCCAGTGGCTCCAGTCGTTGCGTGAGTAATATTCGTCAATGCAGTATTGATACACAATGTTGAAGTTGTTGCAGTTGTACTTACGGTATTGTTTCCAATCACTGTTATTGTTCCCGTGGCATTTCCACTACCACAACCTCCTGTCAATGGAATGCTATAATTAAAAGTACCAGATGCGGTTGGTGTTCCAATTATGGTTATCGCATTAGACGCCCAAGTTGCAGTTAACCCACTTGGTAAATTAATTGCTGTACCTATTCCTGTGGCTCCAGTCGTTGCGTGGGTAATGCTCGTCAATACAGTATTGATGCACAATGTTGGAGTTGATGAAGCTGCACCTACTGTTTCGTTTGCTACTACGGTAATAGTAACCCCTTTTCGAGGAGTAATATATCCTGATGAATAAGTAGCTTCAGCATAACATGTAATTGTTGAAGATGGCGTAAGTGTATATGTATTACCAGTAGTTATGGCAGCACCTCCAGTAGAAACTGTATACCATTTAATTGTTGATCCAGTTGACGGCGTTGCCGTTGCTGTTAAAGTAACGCTTTGAGATGCACAAATTGAGGCAGATGAAGGAGAGAGAGTAACTACATTATACCCTCCTAGATTTATTAATGTCGTAAAATCTACAACACCAGTACCATTCCCTTGACAGTTTGATATTACTGTACCTCCAATTTTAATTCTATCAGAAGAGCTGCACGAGCTTCCTCCATTTAAATTTGATCCGGACTGAAATTGTATTGAAGATCCCGCAGCTAAACTTAAATCAAAATTCCCGGATGAAAAATCAATAGTTGCTTTATCTTTAACAATTAGCTGAATCGCTCCTAAACAAGTAAGATCTAAATTACCATCCATAATTAAAGTCATTACAGTCCCATTTCCAATGTATAAAATCCCTCCACAACTATTCCCAAGTGACGAAATTCCGTTTGAACAAGTTATAGAACTAGCATTAGTGGTTGATGTTATAGTACATTGTGCGATTGCATTACCAGAAAAAGCAAACAACAAAAATATACTTGTAAAAAAAATAGAGTTAGGTAAAAATATTTTCATAAAAAGTATTTAAATTATTTTTAATAAATTCATTTTTAAAACCATGCTTTTTATAAAAGAAAAAGCTTACATTAAAAAACAAAATAAAAAAAACAAATTTTCATAACATAATAAAGTCGTTCATATGCATATATATTCGTTGTGTAGCCGTTTTTCTACACTCTTAAAAATTCTAATATTAAAAAGATAAACATCAGACACATCCTCCGAATAGAAAAACAACTTTTTACTTCCTGTTTTTTTGTAAAAGAATGATTTTGTGAATATTAAAACCAATTCCAGACAGAATATTGAAAATATTTGAACGGTTAAAAACGGGTTTACTTATTGAATAAGAGCATACTTTTGGTGATGTTCTCAATACTTTTCTAGATAATATTGCCAAAGTTGTCGCCATCCAAAGAACTACTTTACAAGAAAAAAAAATACAATTTTAAAACGATCTCTTTTAATGAATTTCTCACTAATTATTTTTTTTCTGCAAAAACTACGCACTCAATTTAACACTTTAAACTAAAAATAAAGTCCTACATGTTTCTATAAAAATTCAGGACTTTACCTGTTTACGTTTAAAAATTTTTATGCTTTACTAATCAAAACCGATATATTCACAATGATTAGCCATAACTGTTATATCCGAATCTATATCATTTGACACTTTGAAAAGGAAATGATTTTTTGATTTAGATTTTTCGATTCAGAAATAATCGGTAAAAATATTTCTCCTCCTAGTCTTTCAACATTAAAGCAATGCAATCCAAACTATGCATTGCGGTAACAATCGCATTTCCAATTCGTTTTTTGAGTAAACTATTGGCACCTTTTGAAATGTGTTTTAAAAAATGAGGATTGGGATTGGATTACAATTTTTCCAACTTTAAATTATTTCATTTCAAGTAAATGAATTTATATTCCACACTTTTTTTCGGTTTTCCTGATAGGGATTGATCGATAAATGAGGTAACAAAGGCAATTACTAGGATCGGATAATCCCTAAAAACATATAAATCATGCCGTTGTTTTCTTGATTTGGTTTCTGTTTTATGTTTAAAACACTTTAGAAAGTAAAATCATTTTTTGTATTTAATGACTAGACACGAATTTTAAACCAATAATGGAAGCTATTAAAGTAGTGATAAAGAAAACCCTCCAGAAATCAGCGGGTTCTTTAAAAATAAAAATTCCAACTAAAACTGTTCCCACGGCTCCTATTCCTGTCCAAACCGCATACGCTGTACCTATAGGCAATGTTTGCGTTGCTTTGTAAAGCAACACCATACTGATGGTCAAACAAACTAAAAATCCACCCAACCATATTGAAGCGGTAATGCCTGAACTTTCTTTGGCTTTGCCTAAACAAGTCGCAAAACCTACTTCAAAAAGGCCACCAATAATCAATAAAATCCAGTTCATTTTTAATGTTTTAATATCAATACCGACGGAACACCACTTAACCAAACACTTCTTGAATCTACCAGCGTTTTCCAACTTTCGAGACTAATCAACATTAAATTCTGATTGGCTAAAAGCTCTTTTTTAACGATTTTGTCAGTGATTATAACAATATTGTTTGGGTATTTTTGTTCTAAAGAATTTATAGCACTCTTAATTACAAAATTGGAGTCGATGTGGTTATTTACATCCAAGATCATTATTTTAGAATTGTTATTGTAAATTAATTTTTGGGCGTAATCTAACAAAAACGAATCTTCCGAAGAAAAAATTGGAAGAAAAACTTCATCAACATTTTGCAAATCCTTATCGATCAAAATCCCGATAGGCATCTTCGTTTTAGAAATAATTTGTCTGGTTCTTTCGTCAAAAGGAGAATTTTCAAACAATCCCTCTTTTCCGGTAAACTTGTCAATCAATCGATCCGGATTGATTATTCTTGTCGTAAAACCAATTACTTTCCCCAGGATTGTACCTTCAAAAATTGATTTTCCTAAGCCTATCAGCAATAAATCATAATCGCCTTGATTCGCAATATCAGCAATATCCGTTTCTATATCAATCGTCGCTTTAAAAATAGTGGTGATTTCCTGTTTTAGTATTTTAGATTCTTCAACAATTGGAATAAAACTATTTTTCTCTTTGTCCTCCATATTAAATTGATGCATTTCATCACTCAAAGACAAATGCATAACTGTAATAGTGGACGTTTCTTTTGTTTTCTTTACTAAACTATTAGCCAATCGCAAAAGCGACTTCCCTTTTTCATTATTGCCAAACGAAATTAATATTCGGAATTTATTATGGCTTCCTTCTTCTTCAGCGTCAATACCATCTCTAGTTTTAAAGATATAATTGATTAAATCCAAAGCCGGCCCCGTCATAAAAGTAGTAACTAGTGCCATGATTACCATCATTGTAAAAACTTCGGGAGTCAACACTTTAAGTTCTAATCCAATGTTCAGCACGATTAATTCCATCAACCCTCTGGTATTCATTAAGGCGCCAATGGTTAAACTATCACGCCAACTCTGACCTACAAATTTCGCTGCCAAAGCGCTCCCTAAAAACTTTCCTACTACAGCAACCAAAATAATAAACCCCGTCACTTTCCATAAATATGGATCATTAAGAAGTCCAATCTCCGTTTTTAAACCTGTAAAAACAAAAAACAAAGGCAATAATAGGATCAAGGCTACATCTTCGACTTTCTCAATAAATATAGATCTGAATTTTGGAACATCAGGCATAATAGCTCCTGCCATAAAAGCACCAAAGAGTGCATGAATACCAATTACTTCAGTAGCGTAGGATGAAAGTATAAGAACAAGAAAGAAGATGGCTACAACCGGTTTTACTATACTGTCCTTAGTCCCATATAAATCCCCGATTCTTTTCAAAAAAGGTTTTACGATAAAAATCATCAACAGAACATAAATTATAGCCAGTGAAATGATATATAAGGAACTAACAAATGTACCCGCTTTTACAATCGCAATTACCACCGCCAGAATACACCAAGCAGTGATATCATCAGCAGCAGCACATGTAATAACAATCGCGCCCAACCTAGTTTTATGAATTCCTCTTTCCTGAACAATTCGTGCCAAAACAGGAAAAGCAGTTATACTCATGGCAATTCCCATGAACAAACTAAAGGAAAGAAATTTTACGCCTTCGGGGGCAAATCTATTGTAAACAAAGTAAGCCAACCCGATTCCAAGCGCAAAGGGAATAACAATACTGGCGTGACTTATAACTACAGCTTCATTGGCTTTGTTTTTTAAAACTTTCAAATCGAGTTCCATACCTATGACAAACATGAACAGAATCAATCCTATTTGGCTTAAAAACTTTAAATTTCCTAACGATTCCAATGGGAATAAAGCGGCTGAAAATTCAGGAAAATACATTCCTAATAAAGATGGTCCAAGGACAATACCCGCAATAATCTCCCCTATCACAGAAGGCTGACCTATTTTTTTAAAAACCCAACCAAAAAAACGGGCGACAAGTATTATGGTTATAATTTGGACTAAAAGTATCGCTAAGGGATCTTGAAAATTATGTTGCATAGAAGCCATAAAATCATTCCACGAACCATTTTCAATTCCGGGAATCGCGATTTTTTTACTACTTTCTAAGCGCTTCCCTTTTTTAATAATCCAATACATTAAAGCCGTGAACCCTCCAGTTACAGCTAAATAAAATAATGCATTTTTATAGTTTTTCATATTTATTTTTATGTGGACTTAGTCATCTCCTGAAAAAATCAAATATATAATTTATATCTGATAAATTATCTTAATGTAAAAAAAACGAGGAGTTCTATCAGCAACGGTACAAAAAATTCACTTAACCTTTATGATTCAAAACGGTTTTGATTACATTTACAGGCATTTTTAAAATAGCTATGAAAAAGAAAATAACAGTAGGGTTTTGGGAATTAATCGCCCGAATTGTACTTAAAAATAGAATCGCAATACTTTGCGTTATTCTTGCCCTAACCGTTTTTCTTGCATTGCAATGGAAAAACCTAGGTATGACATATACCGAAGCCAATTTACTTCCCAAAAAACACATTGTAAATCAACAATACGAAGATTTTTTAAACAAGTTTGGAGAAGAAGGCAATTTGATTGTTATAGGCTTCAAAGACAACACTTTTTTCACTCCAAAAGCTTTTGCTGCCTGGAATGAATTAATGACTGGTTTAAAAAATTCCAAAGAAGTGGAACTAGTTGTTTCTTTGAATGATTTAAAAAAATTACAAAAAAACGAAGCTGCCGGAAAATTTGAATTGGTGCCGCTTATCGACCAAACTCAAACTGTAAACCCAGCGTATTTACAGAAAATAAAAAACGAACTCTTTAATAACCTCCCTTTTTACGAAGGATTATTATTCAACAAACAATCCGGAAGCATTCGTTCAGCGGTTTATTTAAACAAGAAAATTGTTAATACGGCAGGAAGAAAGACGTTCATCATTGACAACCTGGTTCCAAAAATCGAGAAATTCGAAAAAACAACCGGAATTGACCTTCGTGTTTCCGGAATGCCTTACATCCGAACGATAAATGCCGAAAATATGAAAGGCGAAATTGGTCTTTTCATTGGTGCAGCTTTGTTCATTACATCATTAATTTTCTTTTTATTCTTCCGCTCCTTTCGAGCGACTTTTATATCCATTTGTATTTTACTTTTTGGAGTGATGTGGTCTTTTGGAACATTGGGATTATTCCATTACAAAATCACCATTTTAACGGCTATCATTCCGCCATTGATTATCGTTATTGGGATTACCAACTGTATTTTCCTGATTAATAAATACCAGCAGGAAATAAAACTACATAATAATCAAGCCAAAGCGCTGCAACGTGTTATTTCTAAAATTGGTGTTGCTACGCTGATGACAAATTTAACAACAGCTGCAGGTTTTGCTACATTTATGATTACGGGGAACGACTTACTTTTTGAATTTGGATTAGTGACTTCCATCAATGTCATCTCCGTATATTTATTGACCCTGGTTGTAGTACCAATTTTTTACAGTTTTATGCCTTTACCAAAGGAAAAACACCTGTATCACTTGAGCAAAACCTACATTTCAACCTTGTTGGATTGGGTAGAGAACATTGTAAAATACAAACGAAAAACGATTTATATCATCTACGCTTTACTACTTTTATTTAGTGTAATTGGGGTTTCACAGATGAAAGTTTCGGGAAGTTTGATTGGCGAAATGCCAAAAAGCGCTTCTTTCTTTAAAGACATTCTTTTTTTCGAAAAGGAATTCAACGGCGTTATGCCATTGGAAATCATGATTAACACCAAACGTAAAAAAGGGGTTATGAAATTGTCCACGATGAAAAAAATGGACGAATTACAAGAAACCATTGCTAGCATTCCAGAATTATCAAAACCTATTTCTATTGTAAATTTGGTTAAATATTCCAAGCAAGCGTATTACAACGGCAAACCGGAATATTACGAGTTACCTACCTCGCAAGAGCAGGCATTCATCCTTTCCTATGCCAAAAATGCCACTAAAAATACCAAAGAAAACCTGATGAAAAGCTATGTGGATTCCACTGGACAATATGCCAGAATCACCACTTTCATGAAAGATATCGGAACCGTGGAAATGGCAAGAGTGGAACATCAGTTGCAACAAAAAATTGACAAAGTTTTCCCGAAAGACCGTTACGAAGTAACCCTTACCGGAAAAGCGCTGGTTTTCCAAAAAGGAACTTCTTACTTAATTGACAACCTGATTGAATCTTTGATTTTCGCTATTTTCTTGATAGCACTATTAATGGCCTATTTATTCAGATCGGGCAAAATGGTAATGGCATCCGTAATCACTAATGTTTTGCCGCTTTGCATCACCTCCGGATTGATGGGGTATTTTGGCATTCCGTTGAAGCCATCTACTATTTTGGTTTTCAGTATAGCTTTTGGGATTTCGGTGGATAATGCGATTCAATTTATGGCAAAATACCGTCACGATTTACTGCAAAACAACGGAAAAGTCAAAAAATCAGTATTCAGTGCGTTGAGAGAAACAGGAATTAGTACGTTTTACACTTCGGTGGTATTGATTCTTGGATTTGCGACTTTCACACTTTCGAGCTTTAGCGGAACTATTGCCCTTGGTGGTTTAATTTCTTGTACTTTATTGTTCGCCATGTTTGCCAACTTATTGGTTTTACCAGCGTTAGTATTGACTTTTGAAAAGAAAAAAGCCAAAAAAGAAGACCTTATAGAAGCCAAAATAGTGAATTAATTTTTTTATTTGGAGCTGTTTCCTGCTTTACACTCTATCTTTTCTTGTCTAAAAAAAAAGACAAGTAAAGGATGCCGTTTCAATCAGGGCTAGGAAATTGTGGTAACTCATAATCTATTTTGTTAACTGACACTTTTATCCTACAAGGTTTTTTTAAAACCTTGTAGGTATTACCATTTACTTATGTCAAACCTACAACGTTAAAAAAAACGGTGCAGGATATCCTTAAAAAATATTTTTAGAAAAATTCCAAATGCCTCTATTAGGTTAGCCACGATTGCAGGCGATATCCTTTTTTGAGGCGCTTTTTCTTCGCCTCAAAAAAGATAAAGCCGAAAAGCGGGAAATAGCTCCTCTATTACACCATTTCTCGCAATGACTTTTAAAACAAATCATTTATATTTGCATTTGAATTGAAATATTGATTTTGTTGAAAAATCAGAAATCTAAAATTAAAATGAGACATACAAGAGTTAAAGACTTACTAAACAGTACCACGACGCTTCATGAAGTAAATGCAAAAGGATGGGTGAGAACTTTTAGAAACAATCAATTTATTGCTTTAAACGATGGTTCGACCATTGATAATATACAATGTGTAGTCGATTTTGAGAATACTCCAGACGAAACTTTGAAAAGGATCACCACTGGAGCAGCAATATCTGTAACAGGAACTTTGGTGGAAAGTAAAGGCGCCGGACAGAAATTTGAAATTCAGGTGTCAAAACTGGAAATCCTAGGAGATTCGGATGCAGAGAAATTCCCGATACAGCCAAAAAACAAACCGAGCTTGGATTTCTTGCGTGAAAATGCGCATTTAAGAGTACGTACCAATATGTTTGGAGCCATTATGAGAGTACGTTCGGTATTGTCGTATGCGGTTCACAGTTATTTTCAAGAAAAAGGTTTTGTGTATGTAAATACGCCAATCATAACGGGTTCGGATGCGGAAGGTGCCGGTGAAATGTTCAAAGTGACTGCTTTGCCATTTGACGGAACACCAAGAACCGAAGACGGTAAAGTGAATTATAAAGAAGATTTCTTTGGGAAAGAAACGAATCTTACGGTTTCAGGACAACTGGAAGGAGAAACTTTTGCAATGGCTTTGGGTCAGATTTATACTTTTGGACCAACCTTTAGAGCCGAAAACTCGAATACTTCCCGTCACCTTGCGGAATTTTGGATGATTGAGCCTGAAGTGGCTTTCAATGATTTGAATGACAACATGGATCTAGCCGAAGATTTCATTCAGTATGTAATCAAATATACTATGGACAAATGTGCGGAGGATTTAAAATTCCTGGAAGGAAGATTATTGGATGAAGAGAAATCTAAACCAGTTGCTGAAAGAAGCGAAATGCCACTTTTAGAAAAACTAAACTTTGTTTTGGAAAACAATTTTAAACGTGTTTCGTACACGGAAGCAATTGATATTTTAAGAGATTGTACGCCAAACAAAAAGAAAAAATTTAACTATATCATTAACGAATGGGGTGCTGATTTACAATCAGAACACGAACGTTATTTGGTGGAGAAACACTTTAAATGTCCGGTAATCTTGTTTGATTATCCAGCAAATATAAAAGCATTTTACATGCGTTTGAACGAGGACGGAAAAACAGTTCGCGCGATGGATATCCTTTTCCCTGGAATTGGAGAAATCGTAGGTGGTTCTCAAAGAGAAGAACGTTTTGACGTTTTGGTAGAAAAAATGAAAGCCTTAGGAATTGACGAAGAAGAATTATGGTGGTATCTTGACACCCGAAGATTTGGATCAGCTGTTCACTCCGGTTTTGGTCTTGGATTTGAAAGATTGGTGCTGTTTGTAACTGGAATGACAAATATTCGTGACGTAATTCCTTTTCCTAGAACGCCTATGAATGCGGAGTTCTAAAAATTTGTTTCCCGTTTAAAGTTTCAAGTTCAGCAACCTTAAACTTTAAACCTTAAACTTTTAAACAATAAAAATGCTAAAGCAATTCTTAAATTTAAAATTATCCCAGAAATTATCTCCTCAACAAATACAGTTGATGAAGTTAATTCAATTGCCAACGCAAGCTTTCGAACAACGTTTATTGGAAGAAATGAACGAAAATCCAGCACTGGAAACTGGAAAAGAGGAAGAGGATTACGAGAAAGACGAGTTCGAAAATGAAGATTATGATGACTATGATGATGCCGAATCAGAGCGAATTGATGCCGAAGACATTAATATAGACGAATATTTAAGCAACGACGAAACACCGGACTATAAAACACAAGTAAACAATTACAGTGACGATGACGATGACCGCGAAACGCCTTTTGCTGCTCCTGTAAGTTTTCATCAAGATTTAATCAATCAGTTGAATACGTTCATCCTGAATGATGAAGAGCGAGAAATTGCCGAATTCCTGGTAGGAAGTATCGATGACATGGGTTATATCCGTCGTAGCGTTCCTGATATGGTGGACGATATGGCATTTACCCAAGGAATTTACACCGATGAGAAAATGGTGGAGAAAATGTTGCAAGTTATTCATGAACTAGAACCTTCGGGAGTGGGAGCACGAGATTTACAGGAATGTTTATTGTTGCAATTGAAACATAAAACACCTACGGAATACGTGGAGTTAGCCACGGATATTATCGAAAATCAGTTTGATGCGTTTACCAAAAAACATTACGATAAATTAATTCAAAAATACAATGTTTCGAATGAGCAGCTTAAAAAAGCAATTCACGAAATAGAAAAACTGAATCCAAAACCAGGAGGTTCCTTTACCGGAAATAATAAAGTTACTGAAAATGTAGTTCCTGATTTCGCGATCAGAATTGTGGACGGCGAACTGGAATTGACCTTAAACGGACGAAATGCTCCTTCCCTGCATGTTTCCAAAGATTATCAGGAAATGATGCAAACCTACAAGGATTCCCGTGATAAATCAGCACAGCAAAAAGATGCGGTACAGTTTATCAAACAAAAACTGGATTCGGCTAAATGGTTTATCGATGCGATACGCCAACGCCAGGAAACGCTTTTTGTAACCATGAATGCGATTATGCATTATCAGGAAGAATTTTTCCTCGACGGTGATGAAACCAAGTTGAAACCGATGATTCTAAAAGACATTGCTGATATGGTAGGTCTTGATATTTCAACCGTTTCGCGTGTAGCCAACAGCAAATATGTGGAAACACCTTACGGTACTAAACTAATAAAGGAATTCTTTTCGGAATCGATGAAAAATGATCAGGGGGAAGATGTTTCTACACTTGAAATCAAGAAAATCCTTCAGAATACGATTGAAGAAGAAGACAAGAAAAAACCACTTCCAGACGATCAATTAGCCGAAATTCTTAAAGAAAAAGGCTATCCAATCGCGAGAAGAACGATTGCAAAATACAGGGAACAACTCGATATTCCGGTTGCGAGAATGAGGAAGAAGATGTAAACTGAGATTTAAAATACTAAAAAGGGGAAATTTGTTTAAGACAAGTTTTCCCTTTTTTTATGGAGTAAATTTACTGATTCATAAGACGTTAAATATCACTAAATGTGGGTATTGCATAGTGAATTGAAAAGATTGAAATTGCATATTAGGAATCTAAAAAAAAAAAAATTAGACATCAAAAAATATGGCTGCATTAAATTACGCAAAAAGATTACAAAATATTCAAAATAGAAAGTTTGATAATGAATTAAATAAATCTGTAATTTCTAAATCATTTAGTTCAAATGAGATTCCAGAAAATATAAAATATTTGGCTGAATCAATGAGAAAAATTGATGAAAAATATAACAGTAAAACTTTTGATGCAGCAAATAGAGTAAAAAAACATCTTGAAGATGGATATGATTTACATTTTAATAGGATTTTTGAAACTCAAGGTTCTGCAATAACAAATACGAACATTAAAGTCCATAGCGATTTTGATTTATTGACAATAATCGATAAATACAATTTTAACGGGCCAGGAGTTCCTATAACAAGTCCGTATACAGAAACACCGCCTGATTCTGATATATTAGAACTTCGTGAACAATCTATTAAAATATTAAAAAATATTTATGATGAAGTAGATACTACTGGAGCAAAGAGTATTTCAATTTTTAACAAATCATTAAATAGAAAAGTTGATGTAGTTTTTTGTTTTTGGTATCATTCAAAAGAATATAAAGAAGCTGAAAACAAACATTACAAGGGTATTTATTTATATGATTTTCCAAACAAAACAAAAATATTGGATTATCCATTTGCTCATATAAACAATGTTAATTATAAGGGCGACAGCACAAAAGATGGTTCAAGAAAAGGTGTTAGGCTTTTAAAGAACTTAAAAGCTGATTCAGAAACAAAAATAAATTTATCTAGTTTTCACTTAACATCGATAATTCATTCTATTGAAAATACATCTTTAAATTACACATTTGGAAGTGAAATTTTAATTGCAAAAGCTATTTCAGATGAAATAAATTTGATTATTGAAAATCCATCACATAGAAAATCTATACAAAGTCCAAATGGAACAGAGAATCCATTTTTAGATGATAATTTAATTTCCGATCTTAAATTATTAAAAATAGACTTAGACACTTTAATTATAGATTCAGCAAAAGAGATTAATAGTCCAATAATACGAAAAGCTCTTTTAACATATTAAAAAAATGACAGATTTAAAACCAAAAATATTTATCGGTTCATCCACAGCAGGTTTGCCAATTGCTCAAAAAGTTAAAAATTATTTATCCGTTTCAGGTAATTGTTTTTTATGGAAAGAGAAAGACATCTGGGAGCCAAATAGGAGTACATTTGATAATCTTATCAGAATGTCAAATTACTTTGATTTCGGCATTTTTGTTGCAACTGCAGATGATTTAACATTAACAAATGATAAATTAGTAATTGAATCGCGGGATAATGTCATTTTAGAAATGTCAATATTTTTAGGTGCAATGGGACATAATAAATCTTTCTTATTGGTTGAAGAAGGTTTAAAACTTCCAACAGATTTTAATGGTATTTATATGCCTCGTTTTAACAGATTAAGTGACGAAAGCATCAGTAATGCTTGTGATTCATACATTGCAAAAATAAACGAACATTATTCGCTAGGTCATTTAAGTTTATACCCAACAACTGCTTTAGCAATTGGTTATTATAAAAATTTTGTAGCTGATTTGGTAGAAAGTTTACAAACCGTTGAAAACCTTGAAATTGATGGTAATACTTATTCTGATTTTAAGTTAAAAATTGTTATCCCAAAAAATCTCAAAGGAATGATTCGAGAAAAGGCTTCAATGTTTTATAAAAGAAATGGATTTATTGGAAATCAGATAAAAGCAAAATTTCGATCACATTTTTTATGGTTTCAATTTGACCAAAAAAATAAACCAAATGCAATAATGTACGATATGCCAAGTACATTAACCGGAGTAGATGATGCAATAGAGTTAATCCTTCAAAAAGGATTTAAAGGAAGAACTAAAATGCAAGAATTAATTGAAGAAAAAGAATTAAATAATTTCAGGAGAGTCTTACAAATGCAAATTGATGAAAGTCCATTTGCCCAAGCAATTGTAGAGATTGTAGATGAGTTTTAAATCGAAAAGCCCGAGAAATTCCAAAGAATCTGTCGAGATTTACATTATATAGAATCTTTCTTCTCCTGATCTTTCCGCATCGCATGATAATAGGCAGCACGACTCAACGGTTCGTATTCCTCAGTTTCGCCTAACAGGACAAGTTTGTCATTGTCGGTTTTGCGGAAACTGTAATTAGCCAGATTTCCGGTGCGAGTACATACGGCATGCACTTTGGTCACATATTCGGCAGTCGCCATTAATGCGGGCATCGGGCCAAAAGGATTCCCCTTGAAATCCATATCCAATCCTGCAACAATGACACGGATTCCTTGGTTTGCCAAATCGTTACAAATCTTGACAATTTCGTCATCAAAAAACTGCGCTTCATCAATTCCCACCACATCACAACCTTGTGCCAAAATAGCAATATTTGCAGCAGCAGGAACAGGCGTGGAACGGATTTCGTTAGCGTCATGCGAAACTACCATATCGTCATGGTAGCGTGTATCAATTTCTGGTTTGAAAATTTCTACTTTTTGTTTGGCAAATTGCGCTCTTTTCAGACGACGGATGAGTTCCTCGGTTTTACCCGAAAACATGGAGCCACAAATGACTTCAATCCAACCAAATTGTTCTTTATGATTTACTGTATTTTCGAGAAACATTTTATATTTTTCTGACTTAAAAAATGAATAGTTTTTATTACTTTGTACCAGATAAAACCCACTTAAAATTTTATACTTTTACACCGTTTCAAAAGTATGACATTTTTATTAAAGGTTACTTCTTCCTTATGCTAAATAAAACTCAGGAAGAAACTTATTGAAAAAGACCCGCCTAAAACACTATAATTTCAAAGTTATGAAAAAAAAATTGGAAGCCGATTTAATCAGCATTGCACACAGAATATTACAACTAAAAAATAAATCTGATATCAATCAATTATATCTGGAAACGCAGAAACTGTATGAAAAACTTTCTGTCTTGCGATTTGTAGACGAGCATTTTAGTGACGCAAAACCAACTATTGGAATTGCTGAAATAGAGAAAAAAATTGAAGAAGTTTTTGACCAAAAAAAAACAGTACAATCTGAAACAAATACAGCTGTCGAAGGAACGCCAGCAGAACAAACTGAAGAAGCATCTGTAGTTGCCGAAAAAATAATTTTAAAGGAGACTATCGAAACACCTTTAGAGCAAAAAGAAGAAATAGTTGCTGCAGAAGAACCTGTAATTGAAGAAGAAATAGCCACTGAAGAAGAAGCCGCAATCGAAGAAAAAACAACCGCACCGGAGACTGCTCCATTCCTTCCTGCTTTCGAATTATCAGAAGAAGAGGAAGTTGAAGAAGAAAAAGTAACTGAAATTGAAACGCAAAAGAAACCAGAAGCAGTACAGATTTCTTTCGAAGATTTATTAGGCGGAAATTATAGTGATGCCCAATTTGTAAAAGTCCATACTCTTGAAAATATACCTACTGCTACTGCCATTACCATTGATTTCGAAGAAAAACAATTGGACACCATTGAAGAAGTAAAACCGGAACCGGTGGAGCCAAAAACAGCTTCCTTAAACGAAAAATTAGCGAAAAACATCAATATTGATTTGAATGATCGCATTGCATTTACAAAACACCTTTTTGGCAACAGCAGTGAGGATTACAATCGTGTTTTAAATCAATTAATCACGTTTGATACATTCTACGAAACCAGAGATTTTATTCAGGAAATGGTAAAACCAGATTACAATAACTGGGAGGGAAAACAAGACTACGAGGAACGTTTTATGGATATTATAGAGAAAAAATTCCTGTAATTCCGTTTCAATTGTTCCTTTAACAAAAATAAAAAAACGGAATGAATTTTAAGTTTTAAAATTCATTCCGTTTTACTTCTTATCTCGAAAATTCGGGATGTGTTTAATTTTTTAATTATGTCAAAATTATATATCGTTCCCACGCCTATTGGCAATCTTGAAGACATGACTTTCCGAGCAATTCGGATTCTGAAAGAAGTCGATTTGATTCTAGCCGAAGACACGCGAACCAGCGGAAAATTATTAAAGCATTTCGAAATTGGCACACACATGTACAGCCACCACATGCATAACGAACACAAAACCATCGAAAATTTAATTTCGAGATTGAAAGCCGGAGAAAATATCGCCTTGATTTCGGATGCGGGAACGCCTGCCATTTCTGATCCTGGTTTTTTATTAACGCGCGCTTGTGTCGAAAATGGAATTGATGTCGAATGTTTGCCTGGCGCAACAGCTTTCGTTCCGGCACTAGTCAATAGCGGTTTACCCAATGACAAGTTTGTTTTTGAAGGATTTTTGCCTGACAAAAAAGGGCGACAAACCCGGTATTTAGCTTTGGCAGAAGAAACACGCACGATGATTTTGTATGTTTCCCCGCATAAATTAGTGAAGACTTTAGCGGAGTTCATTACCTATTTTGGCGAAGACCGACAGATATCGGTTTCACGGGAATTATCAAAAATGCATGAAGAAAACATCCGTGGAACAGTCCAAGAAGTCATAGCCCATTTTGAAAAAACTGCACCAAGAGGCGAAATTGTAGTGGTGGTAAGTGGAAAAATAATTACCAAAGAACCTAAAAAATCAAAATTTTCATCAGAAGAATAAATATAAATATGAGCCTAACATCTTTCTTAGAAAAACTAAAACAAACTCCGGAAGCAATCGCATTTACAGAAACCATTGCAACCATTGAAGAAAACTATATTTTTACTCCAACTACCTTTCAGAACGGTTCTCAAATCAATGCCGCAGGAGAAAATTCCGGTTCTTGCAAATTATTTGCTTTTGCCCAATTACAAAACTTAACCGAAAAGGAAACATTATCCTGTTTTGGAGCGTATTATTATGACGACGTTTTGAAAAACCCAGAGGGAACCGGTCACCAAAACATTCGCAATTTCATGAAAACAGGATGGAAAGGAATTCAATTTGATGGAATAGCTTTAATCTCAAAATAGCATTGCTGAAATTGTAAAACTCTCTTTTCTAAATATAAAAAAACCACACTACATGCGTTGGACCATTAAATCAAAACCTTCCGAAGATACCGTGAAACATCTCGCTCAAGCTTTGAATGTGGAAGATTTTGTGGCAACATTATTAGTGCAGCGCGGCATTGAAACTTTTGAAGATGCCAAACGTTTTTTTCGTCCCAGTTTAGATGATTTACACGATCCATACTTGATGAAAGATATGGAAAAGGCGGTGGAACGTATCGAAAAAGCAATTGAAAATCAGGAAAACATTCTTGTTTTTGGTGATTATGATGTCGATGGAACTACAGCTGTTTCGCTCGTTTCTTCCTATCTAAGAACTTATTACCCTAACGTTGCCACTTATATTCCGGATCGTTATGATGAAGGGTACGGAATTTCCTTTAAAGGAATTGACTTTGCCGATGACAATGAATTTTCGCTTATTATTGCTTTGGATTGTGGTATAAAATCCATCGATCATGTGGCCTACGCCAAAGAGCGAAACATTGATTTCATCATTTGTGATCACCACAGACCAGGTAAAAATTTACCAGAAGCCGTTGCCGTTCTCGACCCCAAACGGGATGATTGCAACTATCCGTATGATGAATTATGCGGTTGCGGCATTGGTTTCAAATTGATTCAGGCTTTAGGCCAAAATCGTCAGGAAACCATCGAAGACATATTTCCCTATTTGGATTTAGTGGCAGCTGCAATTGCGGCTGATATTGTACCGATGACTGGAGAAAACAGAGTGTTGGCTTATTTTGGATTGCAAGTCATCAACACTGAACCGAGACCCGGAATTAAAGCTCTGATTCACCAAGTAAAAAAACAAACCTTAGATATTACCGATGTCGTTTTTATCATCGCACCAAGAATTAATGCTGCGGGCCGCATCAAACACGGCAATCATGCTGTGGAATTATTGACCGAATTTGATTTTGAACAAGCCCAACAATTTGCTTCTGAAATCGAAAAATACAATTCGGATCGAAAAGAATTAGACAAGCAAATCACTAAAGAAGCACTTTCCCAAATTGAAGACAACCAGGAAAAAGAACGCTTTACTTCCGTTGTTTTCCAAGAGGATTGGCACAAGGGAGTTATTGGGATTGTAGCTTCAAGATTGATAGAAACCTATTATCGTCCGACCTTAGTTTTTACCAAAAGTGGCGATAAATACGCAGCTTCGGCGCGTTCCGTAAAAGGATTTGATGTTTATAATGCATTGGAAGCCTGTGCCGAACATTTAGAGCAATTTGGCGGTCATATGTATGCTGCGGGAATGACTTTAGCGGCAGAAAATTACCAGATTTTCAAAGATGCTTTCGAAAAACAAGTCGAAAAAACCATTCATCCTGATATGCTGACTCCGGAAATCTCGGTTGACGCCGAAATTAATTTTGCCGATATTACTCCAAAACTGACTCGAATTCTAAAACAATTTGAGCCTTTTGGACCGCAAAATATGACACCTGTTTTCCTGACCAAGAATGTAAAAGATACCGGTTACGGAAAACCAATGGGACAAGAAGAGGAACATTTAAAACTGTTTGTAAAACAAAATAACTCCGAAGGCATTGCTGCAATTGGCTTTGGCTTAGGCAATAAATTAGATACTACTAAAAACGGACAACCCTTTGAAATGGTTTATTCTATCGATGAAAACGAATGGAAAGGAAATGTCAGTTTACAACTACGATTAAGAGATATAAAATAATATGGTTCCCACGATGAAAAAACACGATCCCTACGCAGCCTTACGTTATAAAGAATTCAATACTTTTTTATTATTACGTTTTGCAATGGTTTTTGCTTGGTCGATGCAGTTTATTGTTATTGAATGGCAAGTATACAGCATCACCAAAGATCCACTTTCATTAGGAATCATTGGGTTAATGGAAATAATTCCTGCTGTTCTCATGGCATTATTTGCAGGACACATTGTGGATCAAAAGGAGAAAAAAGGGCTTCTTTTCAAGTGTATTTTAGGATTTTCGGCAATTAGTTTTGGGTTGTTTGTCTTAACATGGCCGCAAATTGTTAGTGAGTATTCTACAAAAGTAATTTTGTATGGTATTTATTTTCTGGTTTTTCTGGGTGGAATTGTACGCTCTTTTCTTGGTCCAACCATATTTTCCCTTTTATCGTTGATTGTCCCTAAAAAAGTATATCCAAATGCAGCCACATGGAGCAGCTCGGTTTGGCAAATAGGTGCTGTTTTAGGACCAGCAGTTGCGGGTTTTTCTATTACTTTGATTGGTGTTCACTGGTCAATGTGTTCCGTATTCTTATGTTCCCTTTTTTCTTTAATCGCTTTGTCACAAATAGCCGCTAAGCCTATTTTGAATCCAAAAATTGGGGAACCCATTATGGAAAGTTTAAAAGAAGGCGTGAAATTTGTTTTCAATAACAAAACCATTTTAGGAGCTTTATCGCTGGATATGGCGGCAGTTCTTTTTGGCGGAGCGGTAGCGTTGTTACCCATTTTTGCCCAGGATATTTTAAAAGTGGGACCCGAGGGTTTTGGCGTATTGCGCGCCGCGCCAGCGGTTGGTTCATTTTTAACATTGATTATTTCAGCCTATGTGCCAATGAATAAAAACGCGGGAATAAAACTTTTGTCAGCCATTTTTGCCTTTGGAGTATGCATTATTGTTTTTGGACTTTCCACTATTTTTTGGTTGTCTGTATTGGCATTATTTTTTAGCGGTGCTGTTGATGGAATTTCGGTGGTGATCCGTCAGACTATTTTGCAATTGAAAACACCGGATCACATGCGAGGCCGAGTTTCGGCAGTGAATTCTATCTTTGTGGGTTCTTCCAATGAATTGGGTGCTTTTGAAAGCGGATTGACAGCAAAACTTATGGGAACGGTAACTTCAGTTGTTTTTGGAGGAAGCATGACTCTTTTGATAGTGCTTGGAACGGGAATATTCTCGCCAGCCTTTAGAAAACTGGATTTGCAAAAAGATATTGACGAACATGAAAAAGGTAATTAAAAAAGCTTCTCAAAACACTTATATACGGGCTTTTATTATACAAAGCATGAACTCCATCTTTTTTAAGTCTAGCATACAATATACTAAATAAATGCAGTGCCGATTGCGAACTTAAAACAAATACCACAAATTCTTGCCGTTTCCATGAAAGAATTAAATTCCGTAAAAGATTTGGTGGAAGACCCTTGTTTAAAAGGAATTTAGATGGTTATTTGTGTGGTGTGGGAATGAATTGAGCATTAAAAAAACTACGCCGATAAAATACTTGAAAATTTATTGATACTTTTTAATTTCGAATGTATCTCCATCAAAAACACCATAGGTAAAATAGGTTATCCAGTCGCCCAGATTCACATATTCGGAATTTTCTCCTACTGTTACTTTCATAGGTAAATGACGGTGCCCAAAAATAAGGTAATTGTAGTGTTTGTTTTCCAGTTTTCTTTTGGAATAGAGAATCAACCATTCTTTGTCTTCTCCAAGAAAGGTCACGTCTTCATCACCAGAAATCAATTTGTTTTTTACCGAAAGATATTGTGCCAGTCCTACTCCAATATCAGGATGAAGCCATCTAAAAAGCCATTTGGAGAACGGATTTGTAAATACTTGCTTCATGCGCTTGTATCCCATATCGCCTGGACCTTTTCCGTCTCCATGCCCGACTAAGAAGGTTTTATCTCCAAAAGTATATTCTTGATTGTCATGATACACCGGAATATTCAACTCCTTCTGGAAATAATCTTCCATCCACAAATCGTGATTTCCCACGAAGAAATAAATAGGAATTCCGCTGTCACGAATTTCGGCCAATTTGCCTAAAACACGAACAAACCCTTTTGGGACAACTGTTTTGTATTCGAACCAAAAATCAAATAAATCACCTACTAAAAAAATAGCTTCCGCATCTTTTTTCACTTCATCGAGCCAAGCCACAAATTTTTGTTCTCTTGGAAAACTCAATTCTGGTGTTGGGGCTCCAAAATGTTGATCGGAGGCGAAATATATTTTTTTGTTGTTCGGTAATTTCATGAAGCTACAGTATCGATATTGTCACTTGCAAACCATTCGGCGAAAGAAGATTCCGTTTCTTGTAGTTTTAACGAGAAAAGTTTAATTCCTGCCGGTAATCTTCTCATTATTCTTTGAGAAAAATCGATTACCATATTCTCGCTTGTTGGTTGATAATCCACCAAAATAACGTCATGTCCACGATTTTTCAATTCGTTTGCCAATTCAATATGAGGAGTGGTTTCGTTAAAAACTGTTGCGTGGTCAAATTGATCTACTATTTCTTCTTTTACGATTTTCTTCAAATCAGAAAAATCGATTACCATTCCAAACTTTACGTCATTACGGTTTTCGATTGGTTTCCCTATTACGGTTACTGACAATTTATAACTATGACCGTGAACATTTTTACATTTCCCGTCATAACCATATAAAGCATGACCGGTTTCGAAACTAAATTGTTTTGTAATTCTGATATTGCTCATCGAAGTTTAATTTTGATTGCAAATTTAGCAAATTGATATGAGAAATAGGTTCTAAATGCGGGCAAACGCTTTTAAGAAATTATTACACCGTTTGACTAGAGATACGCAAAGGAGTACAAAACTTCACTAATTAACTATTAAGAACGCAGATTAATTTTGCAAACCACATAAGGAATATAAGTTCAGTTACGTTTTTAGCACAATGGATTCAGATTAAATGAACTTATATTCCTTACATGTTTTAAATTTTATTATCATTGTTAGAATATTTCCAATGGAACAAAAAATAAACCTAAAAATTAATTCGAATAAAACACATTCGGATTCCACTGAAATCTAGCCCTGATGGAAGCGGCATCCTATTGTGGCGGGGTTCGCCACAATAGATATAGTGTACAGCAGGAAATAGCTCCTGAAATATTCAGAATAAATTCTGAAAAAATTACTTTTTGAATTGAGACAACGCCTTTTTGGTAAAATCAGATAATACCAATCTTCCAGAAATAGCAGCACGTTCCAGCAATAGTCTTTCCCAATCTTGGGTTCCATCCCACAAAACCTTTTTCATTTCCAGTAAAGCTTCCGGATTATAACTGGACAATTTAGCACTAAAATCAGCTACAGCAACATCAAGTTCTTCAATGGTTTCGAAAGTATTGGCGTACAATCCTTTGGCTGCCGCCCAGTCTGCCGTTTTCCATTCGTGCGCTGCCAGCGTCATTTCGGACATTGCCATTTTTCCGATTTTTCTGGAAACTGCCGGTTCAATTACAAACGGTCCAATTCCTATCGCTAACTCCGATAATTTGATAGAAGCCTTTTTTGTTGCTAATGTATAATCACAAGCCGAAGCAATTCCTACACCCCCACCAACTGCTTTGCCATGAATGCGCCCAACAATTAGTTTGGAGCAATTTCTCATGGCATTGATCAAATGTGCAAATCCCAAGAAGAATCTGGTTCCCTCCTCTTGATTAGAAACCGCCAAAAGCTCATCAAACGATGCTCCGGCACAAAAAGCGCCCGTGCCTTCGCTTTTTACAATAATCACCGAAACAGCAGGATTCGTACTCAAACTATGGAATTCCTTTGTTAAGCGGTCTAACAATTCTCTTGGAAAGGAATTGCTCGCCGGATGACCAAATTCAACTGTTGCGATTTTATTTTCGATTGTTGTGATGAGCGAACCTGTTGGGATTTCTGTTACCATAGCACCTATTTTGATGTAAAGTTAAAAAAAGTTAAGGATGCTTTTGCTTTTTTTTCAAATAGTATGGATTTGTATTTATGAAATTTGCTTTTTGCTTTATTAATATCTTATATTTGCGATCTAATTCGGGGGATTAGCTCATTTGGCTAGAGTGCTTGCCTGGCAGGCAAGAGGTGACCGGTTCGAATCCGGTATTCTCCACCAGTAATACCAAGCCTTACAGCAATGTGAGGCTTTTTTATTTTATAGCCTATGTTTTACACCTATATTATTTTCTCTAAAACTTTGGACAAATACTACACTGGTTCTTGTGAAAATATTGAAAACAGACTTAAAGACCATTTAAATAGCAGAAGTACTTATACAAAAGTGGCTAAAGATTGGATTCTAGTTTATTTTGAAAATTTTGATTCTAGGTCATTCGCTGTAAAAAGAGAAATGGAAATCAAAAAAAAAAAAAGTAGAAAATATATCGAATTTATAATATACCAAAAATCAGTTGAATAGAGTGTCCCGAAAGCCTTCGGGAAGGTGACCGGTTCGAATCCGGTATTCTCCACAAACTAAACCGTAAAATCTTTTAATTAAGAATTTACGGTTTTTTAGTTTTTGTGTAATTATATTCTTTAACCAAAGAATCTAATATTCAAGTTTTCCCACATGTCGCATCACACGGGCAATTTTAGCTTTTCTATTATTGATATAAGATGAAGAACTTGTAGCCGAATATTTTCTTGGATTTGGTAATATAGCTGCAATTCCTGCTGCTTGCTGTGGCGTCAAACTTGAAACATCTTTTCTATACCAGTGTTGTGCTGCAGCTTCGGCACCATAAACCCCATCGCCCATTTCGATACTATTCAAATACACTTCCATGATGCGTTTTTTTCCCCAGATGGTTTCTATCAAAACGGTAAAATAAGCTTCCAATCCTTTTCTTAAATAACTACGACCTTGCCATAGAAATATATTCTTGGCTGTTTGTTGTGATATCGTACTACCACCTTTTATTCTGCGTCCTCTTTCATTGCTTTTGTACGCTTTTTGCATCGCGGTAAAATCAAAACCACTGTGTATTAGAAAGGTTCCATCTTCACTGGCAATCACCGCTTTTTGTAAATTCACCGATATATTTTCAAGAGGTTCCCAGTCATGACTGAAGTAATTTTCATTTCCCGCTGTTTTATTTTCAATAGCACGAATCACCATCAAAGGAGTAAACGGTACCGGAACAAATTTAAAAACTACTACAAAAAATAAAGAGAGCCCAATGAACCATAAGAAAACTGTAAATAAAAAACGGGTTAGTTTGTTCATAAATGTTGTTGATTCTTTTTTTGCGGGTTGTTTTGATCTTTTTGGTGTTATTTTCGTTGCCATTATACTAAATCTGCTAATTCTGTTCCTACTAAACTCCCTATTGCCACTCCCATTCCTCCCAATCGTACGCCACAAAACACATTCTCTGATACTTGTGAAACGATGGGATTCTTGCTGTTGCCAATCCCCATGATTCCGCTCCAACGGTGTGCAATTTCGAATTCCTGATTTGGCAAAATTACTTCTTTTAATAATTGTTCCAATTTTTTTTGAACGATTTCTGTTTGACCAAATTCGGTTGTTGTTTCTGTCACAAAATCTAGGTTTCTACCACCTCCTACCAATATTCGGTCACCAATATTCCTGAAATAATAATAGCCTCTATCCAGATGAAATGTTCCTTTTATATCTAAATTTTTAATTGGCTCTGTAATCAAAACTTGTGCTCTGGCGGGCTTTACCGCACCATTGGTAAGTGCGTTTGCAAAACCATTGGTAGCAAAAAATAATTTCTTAGTGACAAAACTAAAATCACCAAGCGCCACTTCGACTGTATTTTCTTTATCTAAATACGATGTAACCGTTTGTTGATTTAGAATCAAAATATTCACATTAATAGCCTGTTTCAGTAAAGCTTGCATCATATTTCCGGTATCAATCTGCGCTTCAAAAGGATTAAAAATCAAATATTCCTGAATGCCGCCAAATCTAAATCGATCTACTTCTTTGGCAAAAACATCAGCCTTGAAAAGTGGTCTTAAAATTTCATTGATCAAAGGTAATTTTCCAGCGCATTCGCCATAACTATTTTCATCTGTATTTAAAAACAACTCATAACCGCCATAGGGTTTGTAATCAATCGTGTCGTCACCAAGTCTTTTTCGTAACAATTGCAAGCCTTTCCAACGTTTCTGAACCAGATTAACCATTTCCTCTTCCGAATGGGATTTTAAATCGTCTATAATTTCCGATAGACTTCCAAAACAGGCGAAACCGGCATTTTTAGTACTGGCTCCTTGCGGCAGTATCCCTTTTTCCAAAACGAGAATTTTACTTTCAGGGAATTTTTCTCGCAAGCGTAATGCAGCATGCAAGCCCACAATACCACTCCCAACAATGGTATAATCGATAGTAGTAAACCAATTTTTTAATTCCCAATAACTCAAATCCATGTCTAAATATTTATATAAAAATAATAATTTTTAGGATTAATTCTGAATTTATATTAGGAGCCAATCCCGCTATCCGTTGCAATATTTTATTTTTTTAAAGAAAAAAAATAAAAGGATTTCCACTATTATCGGGGCTAAAAACCAATTGTTAAAACGACAAACATCAAATTAAATTGGCTATTTTTATGGTTAAGAAAAAAATTTATTTTAATCGCTGAGAAGATATGGTACAAGATGTAATGACACCCCAATTGCTTTGGAAACTAGGAAGAATAACCGCTTTAGGAATTTCCAAAGACGAAAAAAATGTAATTTATAAAGTAGAGACTCCCTCTGTCACAGAAAATAAATCGGACACTACATTTTACAACCTACCCATAAATGGTGGAAATCCAAGTGAAATAAAAGACACGGCAGCACTATTAAATGACAAGAACATATCTCCAGACGGGAAATATATTGTTTATAACGCAGAGGTCAAGGTAGAAAAAGTTCTTGGAAAAGATTTTTATCCAGAACTGGAAAAATCAGAAGTTCAAATCTACAATGGATTGGATTATCGTCATTGGGACACTTGGAACGAAGGAAAATTTAACCATGTTTTTTACAAAGAAAACAAAGAAGGCGCTGCAGGGATTGATATTCTGAAAGGAGAGCATTTTGATAGCCCACAAAAACCTTTCGGTGATGATGACGACTATGTCTGGTCACCAGACAGCAAAAGCATTTTATATGTTTGCAAGAAAAAAACAGGAACCGAATACGCTATTTCTACCAATACTAATATTTTCGAATACAATCTGGAAACTGGAACAACCATTAACCGAACCGAAAAAAATCTAGGCTACGATACTGCTCCACAATTTTCTCCTACAGGAAACCTGGCTTGGCTACAAATGAAACGTGACGGTTACGAAGCCGATAAAAATGATATAATTGTTAGTTTCGAAGGAATAAATATAAACCTGACAGCCAATTGGGATGGCACGGTGAATCATTTTATCTGGAGTAATGATGGGCAAAAAATCTATTTTATTGCACCAATTGACGGAACAAAACAATTATTTGAAGTTAATTTTTCGGGAAAAACGAATCCCGAAGTTTCGGAAGCAATTAACGTCTGCCAAATCACTAATGGTGATTTTGATGTCAATGATTTAATTGGTTTTTATGACAATAAGGTCATCATTACTAGAACTGACATGAATCATGCATCAGAAATTTTTTCTTTTGATTTAGATAAAAACATCTGGAAACAACTGTCGAATGTAAATACTTCTATCTTTAATTCATTGGCCTTGAGCAAAACCGAAAGAAGATATGTTACCACAACCGATGGCAAAAAAATGTTGGTTTGGGTAATACTCCCTCCTAATTTTGATGCGTCAAAAAAATACCCAACACTTTTATTTTGTCAAGGAGGACCACAGGCTCCATTGACACAAGGCTATTCCTTTCGTTGGAATTTCCAGTTAATGGCCGCTAATGGTTATATTGTTGTAGCGCCTAACCGTCGGGGCATGCAAGGCCACGGTGTGGAATGGAATGAGCAAATCAGTAAAGACTGGGGAGGACAAGTAATGGATGATTACCTTTCGGCTATTGATGATCTAACCAAAGAAGCATATGTTGATGCAGCACATTTGGGATGTGTGGGTGCCAGTTATGGTGGTTATTCTGTCTTTTACTTAGCCGGAATTCACAACAACAGATTCAAAACGTTCATTGCTCACGATGGTGTTTTTAATACCCAAAGCATGTTTGGAACCACTGAGGAAATTTTCTTTTGCAACTGGGACTTTGATGGCGCTTATTGGGAAAAAGACAATACTGTCGCACAAAAAGCTTACACTACATTCAACCCAATAAATAGGGTGGAGAAATGGAACAAACCTATTTTAATTATCCAAGGTGGTAAAGATTTTCGTGTACCAATAGGACAAGGGCAAGAAGCTTTTCAAGCGGCTCAATTACGGGGTATAAAGAGTCGATTCTTATATTTTCCAGAAGAAAACCATTGGGTTCTAAAACCACAAAATGCACAAGTTTGGCAAGGTGAATTTTTCAAATGGCTAAAAGAAACCTTATGATTTAAATTATGTTTATAAAACCAAAAACCTCACGAAAAGTGAGGTTTTTTGATATTTAGAATTGTATATTTTACTATTCTGGATCGTTCATTTTGAAAGTATCCATAAAAGCAGTTGTATAATCTCCTGCTATATATCTTGGATCGTCCATTAATTGCCTATGAAAAGGAATGGTAGTTTTTATACCTTCAATCACAAATTCATCCAAGGCCCTTCTCATTTTACTGATTGCTTCTTCACGTGATTGTGCAGTAGTAATTAACTTTGCAATCATTGAATCGTAATTTGGTGGAATGGTATAACCTGAATAAACATGTGTATCCATACGAACACCGTGTCCTCCTGGCATATGAAGTGTCGTAATCTTTCCTGGAGATGGACGGAAATCATTATAAGGATCTTCCGCGTTTATTCTACATTCGATGGCGTGCAATTGTGGCAAATAATTTTTACCGGAAATAGGTATTCCAGCGGCAACCATAATTTGCTCACGGATCAAGTCATAATCAATAACTTGCTCTGTAATAGGATGCTCTACTTGAATACGGGTATTCATTTCCATAAAGTAGAAGTTACGGTGTTTATCAACCAAAAATTCTACAGTTCCTGCACCTTCATATTTAATATATTCTGCTGCTTTTACTGCTGCTTCTCCCATTTTCTGACGCAATTCATCGGTCATAAATGGTGATGGAGTTTCTTCGGTCAATTTTTGATGACGTCTTTGAACAGAACAATCTCTTTCTGAAAGATGACAGGCTTTTCCGTAAGCATCACCTACTACTTGAATTTCAATATGACGAGGTTCCTCGATTAATTTCTCCAAATACATTCCGTCGTTTCCAAAAGCTGCCGCAGATTCCTGACGGGCATCTTCCCACGCTTTCAACAAATCTTCTTCTTTCCAAACTGCTCGCATTCCTTTTCCTCCGCCACCAGCTGTTGCTTTAAGCATCACTGGATAACCAAAATCTCTCGATAATTGTAAAGCTTGCTCATACGATTCTAAAATCCCTACTGAACCGGGAACACATGGAACACCAGCTTCAATCATAGTCGATTTTGCGGAAGCTTTGTCTCCCATTCTATCAATCATTTCAGGAGATGCTCCAATGAATTTGATACCATGCTCTTGACAAATTTTAGAAAATTTTGAATTTTCAGAAAGGAATCCATACCCAGGATGTATCGCATCTGCGTTAGTAATTTCGGCAGCGGCAATAATATTTGACATTTTCAGATAGGATAAGTTACTTGGAGGTGGCCCTATACAAACCGCTTCGTCAGCAAATTTTACATGCAGACTTTCAGCATCAGCAGTAGAATAAACAGCTACTGTTTTTATACCCATTTCCTTGCATGTTCTAATTACGCGAAGCGCAATTTCTCCCCTATTTGCAATTAGTATTTTTTTAAACATCTTCTTGAAATTTTAAATTATAAATTATAAATTATAAATTATTTGAATGATTGAAAAAACAATTTCATTCAAAATTCATTATTCAAAATTTCTTAGGACGGATCTACTAAGAATAATGGTTGGTCAAATTCTACCGGAGACATATCGTCAACCAATATTTTTACAATTTTACCAGAAACCTCAGATTCAATTTCGTTAAATAATTTCATCGCTTCAATAACACAAAGCACATCCCCTTTAGCAATAGTTTTACCTACTTCAATAAACATTGGTTTATCTGGTGATGGTTTTCTATAGAAAGTTCCAATAATTGGAGATTTTATAGTGATATAATGAGAATTTTCTACTACTGGAGCTTCTACAATAGCTACAACAGGAGCTATTTGTTGCGGAGCTACTTGTGGAAGTACGTTTTGAGCTGGCATTTGTTGAACATACGTAGTCTCAGTTGCATTCCCTTCTAAAGTTGTTCTAATGGTGATTTTAACATCGTCCATTTCTAATTTAACTTCTGCAACACCTGAATTTGCAACAAACTTGATTAGATTTTGAATTTCTTTTAAATCCATAATTATTTATTTTAGTTTAAATTTATTTTTTATCGTATGCCCATTTTAAATAAATAGAGCCCCAAGTGAATCCTCCACCGAAAGCTGCAAAAATAATGGTATCCCCTTTTTTAAATAGAGATTCAAAATCGTAAAGCACTAAAGGTAACGTAGCAGAAGTGGTATTACCGTATTTTTCTATATTCATCAAAACTTTTGAATCTTCTAAATTCATTCGGCCTGCTGTGGCGTCGATGATTCGTTTATTCGCTTGATGTGGAACTAACCAATCTACATCGTCATTGGTCAAATTATTTCTTTTCAAGATTAGTTCACTGGCATCAGCCATATTTGTAACTGCATATTTAAAAACAGTTTTACCATCTTGAATGATATTGTGTCTATTATCTTTTACAGTTTCAAAAGTTGTAGGAACTAAAGAACCTCCAGCGGGGATTTTTAAAAAATCACGACCTACGCCATCACTACGCAAATATTCATCTTGCAATCCTAAACCTTCATAATTAGGTTCGAATAAAACTGCTCCAGCACCATCACCAAAAATAATACAGGTTGATCTATCAGTATAATCAACAATAGAGGACATTTTGTCTGCCCCGATCAAAAGTACTTTTTTATATCTACCAGACTGAATATAAGCTGCAGCTGTTGACATACCATATAAAAAACTGGAACATGCCGCTTGTAAATCATAAGAAAAGGCATTTAAAGCTCCTATTTCAGTGGCCACATAAACACCTGTTGATGCTACTGGCATATCCGGGGTAGCGGTTGCCATTATTAATAAATCTATTTCTAAAGGGTCAATGTTTGCTTTAGCTAATAAATCTTTTGCTGCCATAATGGCTAAGTAGGAAGTTCCTTTATCTTCATCTTTAAGGATTCTTCTTTCTTTTATTCCTGTACGAGAGGTAATCCACTCATCATTTGTGTCAACCATTGTTTCAAGCACTTTGTTTGAAAGCACAAAGTCTGGCACATAGCCTCCAACAGCGGTAATTGCGGCGGTAATTGTATTCATTGTATTCGATTATTTTTTATCAAATGCTACCATTTGAAAAATTCTTAAAAGACTTGAAAATTACAAAAAAAATACCAAAACGTATTGATTTAGAACTTCTTATTTAATGAAAATTATAAACAACAAAAAAAACTCTCACGATGTGAGAGTTCGAATATCATTTACAAAAATGTATTAAGCAACAGCTACAGATTTATCTATAACAACTTGCCCTCTGTAATACATTTTCCCTTCATGCCAGTAGGCTCTGTGGTATAAATGTGCTTCCCCTGTGATTGGGCAAGTCGCGATTTGTGCTACAGTAGCTTTGTAATGTGTTCTTCTTTTATCTCTTCTTGTTTTGGAGATTTTTCTCTTAGGATGCGCCATTTTACTATATTATTTATCCGTTAATAGTTGCTTTAATTTGTCCCAACGCGGGTCAATATTTTCTTCTTTTTCTTCTTGTTTATGCTCTTTTTTCTGTTCTTTTATTGTCAATTCTTTCAGTTTTTTCAAGGCTTCGGTATTTAAACTTCCATCTTTTATTCCTGGATGAACTCGTCTTAGAGGCACGGACAACACTATCATTTCATAGATATATTGTGCAATATCTACTTCAAACTCTCCGTGTGGTAAAATCAACAATACTTCATTGTCATTATTATACATTTCTCCAAAACGAACAATCAACTTCATTTTACCTTTAACAGGCAAATCAAAATCTTCACTGGTAAGATCACAAGGAACATTTACAGTTCCTTTATGCTTTAAACTCAACTCCAGCATTGTACTTTTTTTCTCTAAAACTACATTTACTTTGATGTCTGAATTTTGAAATTCATTATAATCAAAGATTTCAAAGAACGCCTTACTTATTTGATATTCAAATTGATGTTTCCCTAGCTTTAATCCTACGAAAGGAATTAAATATTCTTTTGTCTTGCTCATTTCAACAACAATTTACCCTAAACTTCGGGAGTGCAAAGATATAAAATTATTACAAATCTAATAATGTTATTCACCTTTTTTTGTTCACAACTGTTTTTCTTTTGTTTTCAAAGGTTTTTGACTGATTTCCTTGTATTGATTTCTCGAATGAAAGATATCGATAGCAAGATAAACCGCTTCCTTAAATGAATTATAATCTGCCACCCCTTTTCCTGCAATATCATAAGCGGTACCGTGGTCTGGCGAGGTTCTAATTTTATTTAAACCTGCCGTGTAATTCACTCCTTTTCCAAATGATAATGTTTTAAAAGGGATTAAACCCTGATCATGATAGGTTGCAATAACAGCATCATATTTCTCATATTGATTGCTACCAAAAAAGCCATCTGCCGCAAAAGGACCAAAAACTAACGTTCCTTTATCAAATATTTTTTTCAATGCTGGCTTTATTATCAAATCGTCTTCTGTACCTATAACTCCCCCATCACCACAATGTGGATTCAATCCTAAAACAGCAATTTTCGGCTTGTTAATGCTAAAATCTTGGATCAACGATTGCTTTACAGTTTCTATTTTTCGCTTAATCAACTCTTCTGTCAAATGTGATGCGACTTCATTTAAAGGAATATGATCTGTCAACAAACCAACTCTTAAATTGTCCTGAACCATCAGCATTAATGCATTTCCCTCTAACTCTTGATTTAAATAATCCGTATGACCCGGAAATTTAAATGTTTCTGATTGTATATTGTATTTATTAATTGGCGCCGTTACTAACACATCAATTAATTCTTCTTTCAAAGCTTTGGTTGCAGCAACAAAAGATTTTATAGCATATTCGCCTATCTTCTCATCATTCGTGCCGGGATTTAAATCAATTCCCTCTTTCCAAAGATTAAAAACATTAATCTTTCCCAGAACAATTTGATCCAACCTATCAATCCCATGAAGCATTGAAGTAGATTCAAAACTCTTTTTTACAAATGACATTATTTTAACATTGGCAAAAATAACTGGCGTACAAAGTTCCAGCATGCGGGAATCCTCGAATGTTTTCAGTACCACTTCGCTTCCAATACCGTTCAAATCTCCTATAGAAATTCCTACGATTATATTTTCTGCTTTTTTCATCATGACCTCACGTTATTTATTGCTAATTTTGAAGTGCAAATTTAGTAAAATAAAATAAGAAATGTTTACAGGAATCATAGAAACCCTTGGTGTAATCCAAGAAATAAAAAAAGAGAAAGACAACGTTCACATCACAATGAATTCATCAATCACCAGCGAATTACAAATAGACCAAAGCGTAGCTCACAATGGAATCTGTTTGACAGTAGTTGCCTTAAATGACACTTTCTATACCGTAACAGCCATTGACGAGACTATAAAAAAAACAAATTTAGGTTCCTGGCAAGAAGGAGACATTGTAAATCTTGAAAGAGCAATGAAGTTGGGTGACAGACTCGACGGCCATATAGTCCAAGGCCATGTTGACCAAACAGGAACTTGCATAGTAGCCGAAGAAACTAATGGAAGTTGGCTTTATACTTTCGAATATGATGAAACACTAAACAACATTACCATTGAAAAAGGTTCAATAACGGTTAACGGAGTAAGTTTGACTGTAGTAAACTCAACTAAAAATCAGTTTAGCGTAGCAATTATCCCATATACGCATGAACATACCAATTTTCATTCTTTTAAAGTAGGCACAAAAATTAATCTTGAGTTTGATGTTATAGGCAAATACATCGCTAGACTATACACCAACAAATAAAACAACACAACAACCCTTTTAAAAACAAAAACTCCAACTTAAGTTGGAGTTTTTGTTTTTAATCTAAAGCTATAAATGATATAAATCCCAAATAGTAACGCAATTATAATTCCCATAAAAATATCCTCATCAATAGGCAACCCTGGCGGCGGCGGCGGAGGAGCTGGCGGAGGAGGACCCTGACCCAAAACATCAAAAATGCTAAGCGCAAATAAGATTATAGTGAAAAAACCTTTTTTAAAAACTTTCATAATTCAGAAAAATAAGAGATAATTATCTAACGCGAATATTTTTCCATCATATTTATTCTTTTGCAAAAAAACCATATCGTTTTAACAAAAACAACAGTATTCGTGACAAAAGTATGATTTTTTTAAATGAATTTTGCTTTTTATATTGTTATAAAAAAAGCCTTTCAAAATTTTGAAAGGCTTTTTTATGTGGTCCCACCTGGGCTCGAACCAGGGACCACCTGATTATGAGTCAGGTGCTCTAACCAACTGAGCTATAGGACCGGTTAAGAGTTTGCAATATTACTACTATTTTTCATTTGCTCCAAATATTTTTGCCCTAGATTTTCAGATAGTTTCATTATTTAAAAATTTATAATTGAAACCAACTGAGGATTAGAATTCTATCTTTTTTAACAAAAAAAATTATCGAATTTCCTGACATAGCTCAATCAAAACACTATTAGTACTTTTTGGATGTAAAAAAGCAACTAGCTTGTTATCGGCCCCTTTCTTTGGGGTTTCATTCAAAATAACAAAGCCTTCTTTTTTTAAACGCGCTATTTCCAGGACAATATCCTCTACCTCAAAAGCAACATGATGTATTCCTTCTCCTTTTTTGGCAATAAATTTTGCAATAGGACTATCGGGATTAGTGGCTGCTAAAAGTTCTATTTTATTAGGACCAACATTAAAGAACGAGGTCGTTACCCCTTCACTTTTTACTTCTTCAAATTTATAGGCCGGAACACCTAATAGCTTTTCGAAAATTAAATTTGAAGTTTCTAAATCATTAACTGCAATCCCAATATGTTCTATTTTTTTCATTATTTAAATATTCAATTGAAAATTATTTATAAAATTTAAAGGCAGAAAAATTGTATTTTTAAAAATCCCCAGCCTCACAACCATGTAAATTTAAACATTAAAAATCATAAAAAACAAGAAGAATTATAAAAGTAGGCCTCGTTAAATCCCTCATAATAATTCGATAAAAAATTTCGATTACATTAATTATAATTGTTATTTTGTAGATTCTAATTTTGATTTGATATGTTGAAAAACAATTTAAAATACATTTCCTTATTTCTGCTTTTACTTATAATTGGCTGTGCAAAAAGAGGGAGCATTACCGGAGGCTTAAAAGACACTATTGCACCCGTTTTAAAAGTAAGTTTTCCGAAGAATTTTAACACCAATTTCGAAGGAAATGAAATTAAATTGGTCTTTGACGAAAATATAAAATTAAAGAATCTAAATAAACAATTGGTTATTTCACCACCAATGAAAAATGAACCTTTAATTCTTCCTACAACCGTAAGTAAATTTATTACAATCAAAATAAAAGATACACTGCAACCTAACACGACTTATAGTTTCAACTTTGGTCAGAGTATAGCAGATAATAATGAAGAAAATCCATTAAACCAGTTTAAATATGTATTTTCAACTGGAGACTATATCGATTCTTTATCCCTCAGCGGAACTGTAAAAGATGCCTATGAAAAGGAAGTGGAATCATTCGTTTCAGTCATGTTATATGAAGTAAATGACACCTTTAAGGATTCTATAGTGTATAATAAGAATCCGAGATACCTAACGAGTACCTTGGATAGTCTAAAAACATTTCGTTTTGAGAATCTTAAAGCCGGAAAATACCTTCTGGTAGCAATGAAAGACTACAATAACAATAATAAATTCAATCCTAAAAAAGATAAAATTGGATTTAACAAACAATTCATTACCATTCCAAACGATACCATTTACGAATTATCAATATTCCGACAAGTTCTCCCATTCAAGGCTTATAAACCAAGTCAGGCGTCTGGAAATCGATTACTGATGGGCTACGAAGGAAAAATAAGTCAAGCCAACTCAAGACCTAAAATAATCTTGAAAAATCACAATGAAATCATCCCTTCCATCGTTACGCAACTACCTAAAAAAGATTCGCTACAAATATGGTACAAACCAATAAAAACCGATTCGTTAACTTTGGCTGTAGACAAAGACAAATACAGCGCAAATTTTTCCTTTAAAATTAAAGACCAGAAAAAAGATACTTTAAATATTACTGTTGTACAAAATAGCGGATTAAATCTTAAAGACCGATTTTCTTTAGAAACTGCCACTCCTTTGGTAACTTTTAACTATTCTAAAATAAAATTAGTTAACAAAGCAGCTATTTCTATACCTTTTACTACTGAATATGATGAATTTAATCAGAAATTATATTTTGATTTTAAGAAAGAGCCCTCAGAAGACTATAGTATTTCCATTCTTCCTGGCGCATTAACTGATTTTTTCGAAAAATCAAATGACACACTATCTTATAAAATAACCACCAAAAATACCGAGGATTACGGAAACCTTACTGTGTCTTTACAAAATGTAAAACAATTTCCTGTGATTGTAGAATTAACCAATACAAAAGGAGAAGTTTTAGCTACCGGATACACTGAAAAGAATACAACAGTTGACTTTAATTTAATTGAACCCGGGCTTTATACACTTAGAGCCATTTACGATGAAAACAAAAACAAAGAATGGGATTCGGGCAATTATTTAGAAAAATACCAAGCAGAAGAAGTGATTTATTTTTCTAAAGAAATAGATGTTCGCGCTAATTGGGATGTAAACCAAATTTTTGATCTGAGTATTCCTTACATTCCGGAACCTAAAAAGAAAACAGATAAAAAGTAGGGATTTTAGTATGATGATCAACGATTTTTGATTTCAGATTTCTACAAAATCTGAAATCAAAAATCGTTAATCAAAAATATTTTATTCTTTTAATTCAAAAGTATCCCTGTCATTTAAAAAACCGAGTTTTTGTCTGGCTTGCAGCATGTTTTCTTTATTTAACTCCGCATATAAAATACTTTCAGATTCAACCGGTTCCACAATGTAATTCCCAAGAAAATCTACCACTTGTGAATGTCCGGTATATTGATAGCCATTGTTATCCTCTCCCGTTCTATTAACCCCAATCGTATAACACATATTTTCTATTGCACGGGCTTTAAGCAATGCATCCCAAGCATTTACTCTTATTCTCGGCCAACTAGCGACGTAAATTAGCAAATCATAATCCTCAGCATTTCTTGAGAATACAGGAAATCTTAAATCATAACATACTTGCAGGCAAATTTTCCAATCTAAATAATCCACAATGCTTTTTTGGGTTCCGCTTGTATACACTTTGTCTTCACCGGCCAGCGTAAATAAGTGTTTTTTATTATAGAATTGAATTTCTCCTGATGGAAAAACGAATACCATTCTGTTATAGAAATTACTGTTTTCTTCTATAACTAAACTTCCTGTAATAGCGGTTTTTTTGGTTTTTGCCAATACTTTAAGCCAATTTACCGTTTCACCTTGCATCGTCTCAGAAACATTTTCTGGACTCATCGTAAATCCGGAAGTAAACATTTCCGGAAGTACAATCAAATCAGTATCATCATTAATTAAATTAATTTTCTCTTCGAAATAGTCTCGATTTTGCTTTGAGTTTTCCCAATACAAGGAAGATTGTATAAGTGCCGTTTTCATTTGAAATGATTTTTATAAAGATAAAAAAAACGCATTCAACTTTTACATTGAATGCGTTTCTTAATTTTATTTTATGCGTTTTTTATCCTTTCAAACTTGCAGACATATATTCTCTATTCATACGAGCAATATTTTCAAGAGAAATTCCTTTTGGACATTCCACTTCGCAAGCTCCAGTATTAGTACAGTTACCAAAACCTTCAGCATCCATTTGACTAACCATATTTAAAACCCTCTCGGTAGCTTCAATTCTTCCTTGTGGCAATAAAGCATATTGAGATACTTTTGCAGCGACAAATAACATTGCCGATGAGTTTTTACAACTCGCAACACAAGCGCCACAACCAATACAAGCAGCTGCATCAAAAGCATCATCAGCATCTTTCTTGTTAATTGGAATTGTATTGGCATCAATTGTATTTCCAGAAGTATTTACTGATATAAATCCTCCCGCATGTTGAATTCTGTCAAAAGAACTTCTGTCAACAACTAAATCTTTAATTACTGGAAACGCTTTTGCTCTGAATGGCTCAATAAAAATGGTATCGCCATCCTTGAACATTCTCATGTGCAATTGACACGTTGTAACACCTCTGTCTGGCCCGTGAGCTTCACCATTGATATACAAAGAACACATTCCGCAAATTCCTTCGCGACAATCATGATCAAAAGCTACAGGCTCATCCCCTTTCATGATTAATTCATCATTCAAAATGTCAAGCATTTCAAGAAACGACATATCTGGTTCAATATGATCTATAGGATATTCGACTATTTTCCCTTCTGTAGCGGCATTTTTTTGACGCCATATTTTTAATGTAAGTTTCATCTTTTTTTAATTATTAAGTATTAAGAGTAATCTTCAAGATTTTCCTCGAAATACTATTTATAACTTCTTTGAACTAATTTCACGTTATCAAATACCAACGGCTCTTTATGCAAAACAGCTTCACTTGGTTTTCCAGTGTATTCCCATGCAGCTACGTAAGCGAAATTCTCATCGTCACGTTGTGCTTCCCCTTCTTCTGTTTGGTATTCTTCACGGAAATGTCCTCCACAAGATTCATTACGATGTAAAGCATCTTTAGCAAACAATTCTCCCAATTCTAGGAAATCGGCAACACGAGTCGCTTTTTCCAATTCTTGATTCAATCCATTTGCATCACCAGGAACTTTTACTTCTTTGTAAAACTCCTCACGTAAAGCAGCAATTTCTACAATCGCTTCATTTAATCCTTTTGCATTACGGGCCATTCCAACTTTGTCCCACATAATTTTTCCTAATTTCTTATGAAAATAGTCAACAGAATGCGTTCCTTTATTGTTGATGAATTTTTCGATTTGATCTTTTACTGCTTTTTCAGCAGCAACAAATTCAGGTAAATCTGTAGATATTGTTCCCATTTTAATATCCGGAGCTAAATAATCTCCAATAGTGTATGGCAATACGAAATATCCATCTGCTAAACCTTGCATCAAAGCCGAAGCTCCAAGTCTGTTTGCTCCGTGGTCAGAAAAATTAGATTCTCCAATAGAGAAACAACCCGGAATTGTAGTTTGCAAGTTATAATCAACCCAAGTACCACCCATTGTATAATGTACCGCAGGGTAAATCATCATTGGAGAAGTATAAGGATCTTCATCTACAATTTTATAATACATTTGGAACAAGTTCCCGTATTTACTTTTCACCAGTTCAGTACCTAATTTAGTTACTAGTTTAGTATCATTAGTGTCCAATCCTTTTACATACGCTTGCTCATTGCCGTAACGTTGAATAGCTGCCGCAAAATCCAAATAAACTGCTTCACCTGTCTTGTTTACTCCAAAACCAGCATCACATCTTTCTTTGGCCGCACGTGAAGCTACATCACGAGGCACTAAGTTACCAAAAGCAGGATACCTTCTTTCTAAGAAATAATCTCTTTCAACTTCTGATAAATCGGTAGCTTTTTTCTTTCCTTCACGAATCGCTTGCGCATCTTCTAATTTTGCAGGAACCCAAATACGTCCATCATTACGCAATGATTCTGACATTAATGTCAATTTCGATTGGTGATCTCCAGAAACCGGAATACAAGTTGGGTGAATTTGTGTGTAACAAGGATTTGCGAAATACGCTCCTTTTTTATGAATTTTCCAGGCTGCTGTAGCATTAGATCCCATCGCATTGGTTGACAAGAAGAAAACGTTTCCGTATCCTCCAGAAGCAATAACAACAGCATGAGCAGAGTGTCTTTCTATTTCTCCTGTAACTAAGTTACGAGCGATAATTCCTCTTGCTTTTCCGTTTACGATTACTAAATCCAGCATTTCGTGACGGTTATGCATTTTTACTTTACCACGACCAATTTGACGGTTCATTGCTGAGTAAGCACCCAAAAGCAATTGTTGCCCTGTTTGCCCTTGTGCGTAAAAAGTACGAGAAACTAAAGTTCCTCCAAAAGAACGGTTATCTAACAACCCGCCATATTCACGAGCCAATGGAACACCTTGTGCCACACATTGGTCAATAATATTAGACGAAACTTCAGCCAAACGGTGTACGTTAGCCTCACGAGCACGATAATCTCCCCCTTTTACAGTATCGTAAAACAATCTGTGAACAGAGTCACCGTCTCCTTTATAATTTTTTGCAGCGTTGATCCCTCCTTGTGCAGCAATCGAGTGTGCACGACGTGGTGAATCTTGAAAGCAAAAAGCTTTTACGTTATATCCTAATTCTGCCAATGTTGCAGCAGCAGAACCTCCAGCTAAACCTGTACCAACTATAATTATATCTAAATTACGTTTGTTAGCGGGATTTACTAAATTAATATGATCTTTATAATTTGTCCATTTGTCCGAAATCGGACCACTAGGAATTTTTGAATCTAATGCCATTATAATTTAATATTAATGATTAAAATGATGAAATAATGCAATGAAAATGAAACCAAAAGGAACTACAATTGCAAAAGCATATCCTAAAGTATGCAAAGATTTTGAATACTTATTATTAAAACCTACTGATTGAAATGAGGAATTGAAACCATGCCACAAGTGCAATGACAATAATAAAAATGACAGGCTATACAATGCTGTACGAACCGGGCTTTCAAATTTAGCTACTAGTTCATGAAAATACCTTGTTTCGTCCAATGGACTAACATCTATATATTTGTAAATCATTTCAGGAAACCAAAAATCGTAAAAATGTAGCGCAATAAATGCCAAAACAACTGAACCAGAAACTATCATGTTTCTTGAAGCCCAAGAAGAATTTGCAGCCCCATTATTCTTTGCGTAAGCAATAGGTCTCGCACTTCTATTTTTAAAATCCAAAACAAAACCCATAATAAAGTGAAAAACTACCCCTACTATTAATATAGGTTGAATTACGAATTGAACTAATGGATTGTTTCCCATAAAATGAGAAATTGAATTAAAAGTATCAGCGCTAAATACCGAAGTCATATTGATAAAAAAATGCTGTGCTAGAAACAACATCAAAAAAAGTCCTGAAAGTGCCATAGCTACTTTTTTTGCTATTGACGATTTCAATAATACAGATTTTGCCATAAGATTTATATAATTTGTTTTAAAAAATTCTACAAAAATAGAGCAATTAGACAGTAACTACAACCTTTTCGTTGTTATTTATAATGATTTTAAAGTGTTTTACACAAAACGCCAAGGAATCCTTAAAAACCAACCAAAATTCGAAAAACAGTAAAACAAACGGTTAAACAAATAAGAAAGAAATCTTAAATAAGACATAATGAAATTTACCAAAAAACAACCTTCAAAGAAACTAAAATTACCGATTTAATAATTTTTATTATTGTTTATTTCTAAATTAACAAAAACACAAAGTACTTTCATTTTATTTCCTAAAACAATTGTATCAAGACAATGCGTTTTTAACTTTACACTTAAAAATTGAATAATGAAAACAGGAATTGATTCCATCTCTTTTGATGTTGCTAAAATACACTTACCTATTAAAACTTTAGCGAAAGCTAGAAATATTGAACCTGAAAAATTAGAAAAAGGGTTGGGATTAATCAAAATGACACTGCCAGATTCGCATCAAGATATCGTAGTTTTTGCCGCAAACGCTTTGACTAAACTGATCCAAGAAAACAATCTGAATCTGAATGAAATTGCAAGAATATATGTTGGAACCGAAAGCGCTATTGACAGTTCAAAACCCGTCAGCTCCTTTTTAATTGCATTAATGGAACAAAAATTTGGAGAAAATACTTTGTCCGAATGTGATGTAGTTGATTTTACTTTTGCTTGTATTGGTGGTGTTGATGCATTGCAAAATTGTATTGATTTTGTAAAACTGAATCCACCCAAAAAAGCAATCGTTGTCACCACCGATTTTGCGAAATACGATTTAAATTCAACTGGGGAATACACTCAAGGTGCAGGAGCTTTAGCAATGCTGATTACTTCCAACCCAAGAATTATTGCCTTCGAAAATAATTGGGCGACAAGCACAAAAGGAGTTTTCGACTTTTTTAAGCCGCTTAGAACACTTTCAAAAGAAGAAATTACAGGAAACGCAACCAACGAATCCTGGTTTGACAATCTGGAAGCCGAAATAGAAATCCACAAAGACCAACCGGTTTTTGACGGACAATATTCCAACCAATGCTATATGGATCGCACTAGAAACGCCTATTTTTCGTTAAAAAAATTAAAAAACACAACTGAAACTATCTATAATTCGTGGGAAAGCATCATCATGCATTTGCCCTATGCTTTTCAAGGACGTCGCATGTTATGTGAAATTTATGCTTTGGACGCATCCGCTAAAATAATATCCGGAGATGAAGATGCTTCAGAATACCAAAATAAATTGAAAGGAATCAGCAAATCTGAAGAATACCAAAATTTTGTAACTGAAAAATTAATACCAGCTGAATTGGCTTCTTCATTAATTGGTAATTTATATACCGGTTCTATTTTTATGGGATTACTTTCTACTTTGTCACATTTTTATGACACCAAAAAAGAAATTTCAAATTCAAAATTTGGCTTTTTAGCTTACGGAAGTGGTTCTAAATCCAAAGTTTTCGAAGGGGAAATTCAGCCCGATTGGAGAGGTGCAATTACCAAAATAAATCTTTTTGAAACCTTAGAACAAAGCTTTGAAATTGATTTTGAAACGTATGAAAAACTGCATAAAAAAGAACAAAAACGAAGCATTCAACTTCCCAAAAGCGAGTGGGTTTTAGACCGAATAGAAAAAGAAATTCCAAATCTATTAGGAGCTCGTTATTACAAATGGGTGGATTAGATCATTTAAAACTTATTTTATACAAACACAAAATGCGATAGACTTCTGTTTTTTTTATCTTGTGTTTTTTTTATTTAAAATTTGACATATTCACAATAAAAAACGATTTAAACTTAGTATTTTTGATTAATTAAAAGTTTAAACCCTATTGCTATGAAATACCATCAAATTGACCGGGATTTATTTATAAAAAACCGCACCAAATTCATGGCTCAGATGAAGCCAAAAAGCGTTGCTATTTTCAACTCTAATGATATTTATCCAATAAGTGCTGATAGCACAATGCCCTTTGCACAACACCGCGACATTTTTTATTTAAGCGGAGTAGATCAAGAAGAAAGCATTTTATTGCTTTTTCCAGATGCGCCATACGAGCATCAAAGAGAGATGGTATTCTTGAAAGAAACCAGCGAACACATCGCGATTTGGGAAGGCGAAAAACTGACCAAAGAACGCGCTTTTGAAGTTTCAGGAATCAAAACTGTACATTGGTTACAGGATTTCGAAAAAATTTTATTCGAAATGATGACACATTCGGATACGATTTACATCAATACCAACGAGCATTACCGCGCCACCGTGGAAACCGAAACTCGTGAAGCCCGTTTTGTAAAATGGTGGAAAGAGAAATATCCGGCGCACGCTGTTGCAAAAAGCAATCCGATCTTGCAACGCATTCGTTCTGTAAAAGAAACCGAAGAATTGGATTTAATCCAAAATGCCTGTAACATTACTGAAAAAGGATACAGAAGATTATTATCCTTTGTAAAACCAAATGTAACCGAATACGAAATCGAAGCCGAACTGATTCACGAGTTCATTCGCAATCGTTCCAAAGGTTTTGCCTACACACCAATTATTGCTTCGGGAAACAATGCCAATGTGTTGCATTACATCGAAAACAACCAACAATGCCAAGCAGGCGATTTGATTTTATTGGATGTAGCTGCAGAATATGCTAATTATTCGAGCGACATGACGAGAATGATTCCTGTTTCAGGAAAATTTACCGACAGACAGGCAGCTGTTTACGAAGCCGTTTTACGAGTAAAGAATGAAGCAACCAAAATGCTTACCCCAGGAACACTTTGGAAACAATATCATTTTGAAGTGGGAAAAATCATGACTTCCGAATTGCTTGGTTTAGGATTGCTGGACAAAGCCGATGTCCAAAACGAAAACCCGGAATGGCCCGCTTACAAAAAATATTTCATGCACGGAACTTCCCACCACATGGGATTAGATACGCACGATTATGGAATCCTGACAGAACCAATGCAAGCCAATATGGTTTTCACCGTGGAACCGGGAATTTACATTCCAGCCGAAGGTTTCGGAATCCGTTTGGAGGACAATGTAATTGTTCAGGAAACCGGCGAACCATTTAATTTGATGCGCAACATTCCTATTGAACTGGACGAAATCGAAACGTTGATGAACAGTTAATCTCCTTTCAACTAGTTATAACCCGAACGGCTTACAGCAATGTAGGCCGTTTTTTATTTCATATAACAAATGCAAGAATATAATAGTAATTCTTAAATGAACTTATATTTCTTAATTGGTTAAAAAAATACAACTTGTTTAATTATTCTCTTTAACGATTTTCACAATTTTATCTTCGTGTTTTTTCATGTAACTCATGGCAACCTTTTAAACGGTTACTATGATGTGAAATCATAAAAAAATAAAGTATTACTTTTGTAGACTAAATTTTCATTTTGAAACAAATTCTCTTTAAAAACACCAACATCTCTTATTCCGATACCGGGAAAGGAACCGCTATTGTCTTGCTTCATGGTTTCTTGGAAAACAAAGGAATGTGGGATTTTTATATTCCGGAGTTTGCTAAAAAAAACCGCGTCATCACGATTGATTTATTGGGACACGGCGAAACGGAATGTTTAAGTTACTTACAAACGATGGAAGATAATGCGGATGCGGTTCACACTGTTTTATCGGAATTGCGCATCCGGAAAGCCATTTTTGTCGGGCATTCTATGGGTGGCTATGTGGCACTGGCTTTCGCCGAATTATATCCTGATACAATAAAAGGATTGGTTTTATTAAACTCGACAGCAAGAGCCGACAGCGAGGAACGAAAAATAAATAGGGATCGGGCTATCAAAGCAGTAAAGCAATCTTTCATTAATTTTGTTTCACTATCCATCGCAAATTTATTCAGCGAATCCAATCGAGAGCGGCTTTCATCAGAAATTGAAAGTGTAAAAAAAGAAGCTTTAAAAACACCCCTTCAAGGAATCGTTGCCTCACTCGAAGGAATGAAAATAAGAAAAGACCGAGAAGTTTTATTGCATCTGACACCCTATCCAAAATTATTAATTCTTGGTGAAAAAGATCCTGTTTTAAATTACGAAGAAACCAAAGAACAAATCGAAAACACGACTGTTAAACTGGTAACTTTTCCGGACGGACACATGACTCATATTGAGAACCAGGAGGAATTATTGAAAGTATTGTTGGCTTTTTTCAAAAGTATCTAAATTATTTTTTCTTCAAAAGGAATATTCTGATCTAAAATTTCGCTCAACAAAAGAACCATTTGTTCCAGATAATTACTTAAAATTTCTTCATTTATAACTGAATTTATTTCTTTGTCTTCTTTAAAATTAAACGGAAGAAAGCCTGCTTTTAAATTCTTGAAAGAGATAATTCCTGCTTCAATTGGTTTTCCTTTCGCTTCGTTCTCATACATATAAGCATACGCGAGTACCTGAATGATTTTATCGCTTTTAATACCTTCTGTTAATCCTTTCCAGGATTTCAAAGTGACGCTTGCTTTTTCTACTTTTCCGGTTTTATAATCGATAATCCTAATGACTCCGTTGCGCTCTTCAATACGATCCACATTTCCTTTTATCAATACCGGAAAAGGCAAATTAGGATGCTGCAACAGCCGCTCAAAAGTTTCTTCCAAAACAATAATTTTTATAGAGTCGCCATTTTTGATGCTTTCCAACTCTACTTTCAGGAAATTCGAAACGTTTCGTTTGGCGACTTCAAATGCCAATAAATTTCTCCCTTTTTTAATTTCGCCTTCTTTGTAAACTAATTTAAATTGCTTTAAGACCTCAGCATCAATCTGTTTAAAACAATTTAAAATATCATTTTCGGAAATGAATTTACCAATAAAAGGCTCGTATAAAACCTTTAAAGTTTCGTGAATAATAGTTCCCAACGTATTCAAAGCAATATTTTCCTCAACTTCTTCGACTTCGCTGATGCGCAAAATCTTCTGGAAATAAAACTGAATTGGATTCCGAATATAACTCGTCAATGCCGATGGGGAAAATCCTTTTTCAGCGATTTCTTTCAAACGAATCATAACAATTTCCGATTTAGGAATTACCATTGGCCGATATGCCGTTTCGGGTAACACAGCATTATAGATTTCGTGTGACAAAGTATGATTGACCTGTTTTTCTACTTCCAGTTGGGTAATGAATCGGCTTTTTTCCCCAGCATCTAAACCTTCACTTTCGGTATTATACAGTAAATAAATGTTCTTTGCTCTTTGTAATAAATGATAAAAGTGATACGTATAAATAGCATCTTTTTCTTTGAATGTTGGCAATCCTAATTCGCGTTTCACATCATACGGAATAAAAGAATTTTGCGATTTCCCTGCTGGAAATTTCCCTTCATTCATTGAAGTAACAATAACGGTATCAAAATCCAAAACACGACTTTCTAGTACTCCCATAATCTGTAAACCATTCAAAGGTTCTCCTTCAAAGGAAACTTCGGCTAAATCAATTACTTGTTTGTAAATAGCATAAAGCGTTTCTATTTTATCAATGTGTTGGTGTTTTGAGTAGTAATTAATCAATTTATTAATTACTTTAAAAATAGCAAAAACAAAAGCTTTCGTAATTTTCTCTTCTTCGTTATCGTTATTTAAATTATTCTTTATAGTTTGTAATAATGTAGAAATAGTCTCTAATACTGGAATCGATCCATTCTCCCATTTTTGGAATAACAAAAGAAACAACTCAGATGGATTTACATTTAATTCCAACAATTTATTATGGGTAATAAAAGTGTAATTGTTTTGATTAATGATCTTAACTAAACCATTCGTATTTGCATATTGTTCAACCAAAGGATGCGTCAAAATATCCAAAACATCTTTGTAATACAACACATAACTTTTGGCATTTCTAGACAAAGCATTAGTATGCATTTTAAACAATTTGGCAATCAAAATCTGGGCTGGATTGTTCTTACTCGAATACCCCATAGTGATATTCAAAGCACCAACGCTTGACGGTAACGAATATAAAAGCGGAACCAAAAGATTTTCTTCACCAAGAACAATAGCCACTTTATCTAGCTTCCCATCTGGATTTTCATTGATGACATTTTCAATAATGCTTCCAGCGATTTTGGCCTGCCCAATCGTTTTTGGAGTACCAATAACCTGAATGTTTTTAGTTTGCGAAAAATCATTTACAATCCATTCAAATGGATGCAATTTATAATGTTTCCAACTTTCTTTGAAACGGCGTACAAACAGTCCTGCATCATGATACGGATCGTTTAGAAAGGCTTGATCAACATCCCAGTATATTTTAGCTTGGTCAGAAGCAATTAAATGTTGGATTATTTTTTCTTCGGCAGCATTCAGTGCATTAAAACCAGCAAACAGGAATTGTTTATTTTGTACTGAATTCGAAAAATGGTTTAGGTTATTTACGGCTTCACGATAAATCAAACCTTGATAACCGATTCTTTTATTCAATAAATGGGTGTATAGCGATTGATAGTAATTGGGTAGTAATTTCCAAAAATCGATATATTTTTCTAATAATTTAGTTTTGTTTTCAACCTCAATTCCCCATTTTTTAATATCTTCTATGTCTTTCAGATAAGAAAGAACGTAGGAAGGTTCTAATAAATACCGGTCAATTTCATTGAAATCCTGTAACAATGTTTTAGCCCAATTGGCAAAGAGTTCAAAAGATTGTTGGTGAGCTTTATCAGTAATTGATAAATAGACTTCATAGAATTCGAATAATAGCTCAATCGGATCAATAGTACGAATGCCTGCGATGTCTTGAATAAAATCTTCAATACTTATAATTTCAGGAGAAAGTATATTTGTGGTTACCTGATTTTTCAGCGCTTCAATCAAAAATATTTTAGCCCGTTTGTTTGGTAAAACTACAATTGTATTGGAAAAATTATCTGAATAGTTTTCAATTAAAACGGCGGCTATTTTATCTAAAAAAGAAGTATTTGTCATTCTATAAAAATAAAAAAACGCCTCGATAAATCGAGGCGTTTTCCATAAATATTTTAGAAAGAAATTATTCCTTTATCAAAGATATTTCAACTCTTCTGTTCATTGCTTTTCCTTTTGCAGTTTTGTTACTTGCAATTGGTTTAGTTTCACCAAAACCTGTAGATCTAAGTCTATCAGTAGCAATTCCGTTTTCAATTAAATAATTTTTAACTGCAGCTGCTCTGTTCTCAGATAATGTTTGGTTAAGTTCATTACTACCATCACTATCACAGTGACCTTCGATCATGAATTTTGAATAAGGATATTCTTTCAAGATTGAACTGATTGATTGTAATACTGTGTAAGTACCTTTTTGGAAAGTAGATTTACCAGAATCAAACAAGATTATTTTACCATAGTTATTCAAAGTCTTCATAACTTCTTCAGATACTTCTGGACAACCTTGATTAGCAACAGTTCCTCTTACGTCTGGACATTTATCATCTTTGTCTAAAACACCATCTCCATCAGTATCTGGCCAAGGACAACCTGCATTTTCTTTAGGACCTACAACAGTTGGACATTTGTCATCTTTATCAGCTACTCCATCTCCATCTCCATCAGGACATCCTTTTAATGCAGCTAAACCAGCTACATCTGGACAAGCATCATCTTTGTCAGCAATTCCATCTCCATCAGTATCAGGACAACCATTGAATGCAGCTAAACCAGCAACATCTGGACAAGCATCAGCACTATCTTGAATTCCATCTCCGTCAGTATCAGGACAACCATTGAATTGTTTTAAACCAGCAACTTCTGGACACGCATCATCTTTGTCAAATATTCCATCACCGTCAGTATCTTTACCTCCAAATTTGAAAATAAGACCTGCACTATGTTGAAAATGTGATGGAGCGTCAGGAGTACCAGAAGCATCTTCTCTATCGCCAAAAGATTTTTTATATTTTGTTGCAAGCTCTATTCCTATGTTTTCAGTAAACCATAAAGTAAGACCGGCACCTGGGTTAAGAGTTCCATAACTACTGTCTCCAAAGAATGTATATCCTCCACCAACAGATAATGACGGATCAATTACTTTAGAGTTGATTAAGCTCATCAAACTGTATTTAATAGTTGCGTCAACACCGTAATACATTAGGTCTCCAGGATTAGAAACTATGTATCCGCGAGAATCATGACCAACAGCAGTTGGAGCAAATTTCACATATTTATCAATTTTGTTTACAGAACCAGTAAGTCCAAAAGAGAAATTATCTCCTATGTATCTAGATACACTAATGTATGATACAGAAGGAAGAATGTTCCAGTTGTCTTTAACAGCGAAAGGCTGTGAAAAATGTTGGTCTAACCAATTATGCCCACCACCAGCACTAGTTTTAGTGTCAACGGCATTAACTCCAAAAGAGATTGCCCATGGATTGTTACTGTCTTGTGCGTGAGAGCTTAAACCCATCACCATCATTACGGCAACTAAAAGTTTGTTAAGATGTTTCATACTTAATTTTTTTAATTACAATTTAGTTAATTACACACAAAAGTAACTCGTAAATTTTTAACTACAAAATGAAATGTTAAAAAAAACCTGTAAAAATCGCTAAAAGTGGAAATTATATAACTTCAAATCAAAATTATACAACATTTAACATTCTGCCGACTTCAATAAAAGCACTAATTGCCTTATCTAAATGAGCTGTTGTATGTGCTGCAGACAGTTGCACTCTAATTCTTGCTTTATCCTTAGGGACCACTGGAAAAAAGAATCCAATAACATAAATTCCTCTTTTTAAAAGCTCATTTGCCATAGTTTGGGACAATTTAGCGTCATAAAGCATTACAGGCACAATCGCAGAATCCCCGTCAATGATATCAAAGCCAGCCTCTTTCATTCCTGCTTTGAAATAATTTGTATTCCATTCTAACTTATCGCGTAAAACAGTATCTCTTTCTAATATTTCCAAAACTTTTATTGATGCCCCAACAATGGCCGGCGCAAGGGAATTAGAGAATAAGTAAGGCCTGGAACGTTGGCGCAATATTTCAATAATTTCTTTTTTAGCAGTCGTGTATCCACCCATTGCTCCTCCAAGGGCTTTTCCTAATGTTCCAGTAATGATATCTACCCTTCCCATTACGCCTTTTGCCTCTAGGGTTCCTTTTCCGGTTGCACCAATGAATCCGGCAGCATGACATTCATCAACCATAACCAGTGCATCATACTTATCCGCTAAATCACAGATTTTATCCAAAGGAGCCACAACACCGTCCATAGAGAAAACGCCATCAGTAACGATTAATTTGAAACGTCTTCCAGCCGCTGTCGCTTTGATCAATTGCTGCTCCAAATCTTCCATATTGCTGTTTTCATAGCGATAACGAGCCGCTTTACACAAACGAACCCCATCTATAATGGATGCATGATTCAAACTATCTGAAATTATCGCATCATTTTCTCCTAACAACGGCTCAAAAACTCCGCCATTAGCATCAAAAGCTGCTGCATAAAGAATAGTATCCTCCGTTCCGTAAAATTTAGAAATCTTTTTTTCTAAATTTTTATGAATATCCTGAGTTCCACAAATAAAACGAACCGATGACATTCCGAAACCATGCGTATCCAAAGCGTCTTTTGCAGCCTGAATCACTTCTGGGTGCGATGATAATCCAAGATAATTATTCGCACAAAAATTTAAAACTTTCTCACCTGTCGAAATAATGATTTCTGCTCCTTGCGGAGAAGTGATGATTCTTTCTTTTTTGAAAATTCCATTATCTTCAATAGTTTGTAATTCTGACTGTAAGTATTCTTTGATTTTTCCGTACATTATATAAGTTTATTAAAGCCCGTTATTTATTCATTTCAATATTAAGGTTACAAATTTACTACATCGATTTCTTTCCCTATGTATATCAATGCCTTTTTAACAACTTTGTACCCCATTTTCTCAATAGCATCCTGATAATTTCCCAATTGTTGTTGGTATTTAACATTATGTATTCCAGTTTTATAATCCAGCAACAACACTTCCTTATTTTTAGTTAAAACCATTCGATCCGGTTTTACTGTTTTCCCTTCTTTTTGAATGATTGTTTGCTCATTCAAAATTTCATTTCCTTCCGCAAAATAAATTGAAAGTTCTAAATGATTCACAATTTCCCGAATCGTTTTATAAACTAATTCTTTTTGCTTGAGGGTAATTAATCCATTTTCAATTGATTTTGTAATTGCCAAATCAATATCATTTTTAGTTTTTACAAAAGAAAGAATTTCGTGAATTACATTTCCGTATTCTATGGCTTCCTGTTGTAGTGTACCCCACATTAAAGCTTCACGCTTTGCAATTTTTATATTCTTTGGATTCAGAATTTCAGCAACTAAAGGAATCGTTTTTGAAGTATCGACGTGTTGTTTTGCGGAAGATAATTTCGTTGCATTCCCAAATTCATATTCCAATTTATTTTCATCGAATCCTCCATTGTTGGCCAAATAATGAATAAAAAAACTACACATATTATTCTTTGGAATTTCTCCTTTACTGGACAAATTCATATTCGAAATCACATACAATTGTTCCTCCGCTCTAGTCAAAGCCACGTACAAAACATTAATATTATCCAATAATTCTTCCTGCTTTTTTTGATTGTAAACCTCAGCAGCTTCTTCGCCAAACCCTTCTACCGCACTGCTATTGTCAATTAAAACCTTTGGCAGACCAAAATCTTGTTCCTCTGCATTGAGCCACAACTTGTCTTTGGGTTTCCTAGTGTAATCTTCCTCGGCAAAAGGAAAAATCACAACCGGAAATTCCAATCCTTTTGATTTGTGGATCGTCATAATCCGAACTGCATTAGTACCTTCCGGCGAAGGAATGCTGAATTTCTCTGCATTTTTGTCCCAAAAATTTAAAAAATCCGAAATTCCAGCTTGGTTGCGAATGTCACGCTCGAGAACAATATCCAAGAAATATTGGACGTAGGCATTCCCCTCCCCAACTCTCCCGGAAGGGTAGGGAGCCATAACCGGAGAACTGGAGTTTAGAAAAGTTTCTTGTAAAATTAACTCTTCTTTTATTTTATTCAAAACCTCTGAAATGGTCTTTGTCACTTGATCATTTGTAAATCGAATGACTTTATACCCTAATTTATGTAGCGTAATTGTTCTATTATTATCTAACTCAACTTGTTCTTCTGTAAAATGATAATTACCATCAACTTCTATTACCAGTTTTTTTGACAAACAGACAAAATCAACAATAAAGTCATCTATCAAATGTTGTTGCCTGAATTTATAATCTTCTAATGATTTAGATTTAAGCTCCATCCAAAGAACTTTCTCAGCATGCGTTGGTTCTTTTCTCTTCTCTTTTGCTTTTTCAATTAAAAGAGGAGAATAATTTCCACCCGTCATGTATCCTAATTTATCCGACCCAACAAGACTATTTTTATCCAAAGAAAAAGATATATTATCTCCTAATTTATCCACGGAGTTTTCCACTCCGTCACCCTTTCCTTTGGAGAGGGCCGGGGAGAGGAATTTAGTTATTATCGTTTCCACCGCTTCATACAATGATTTTTTTCTGATGTTTTGAAAGGAAAGTGAAACATCAAAACTCATCAACCAATTTTCGAATTCCGTTTCTTGAAACAATGCCATTCCTTGAGCAATAAAATCATGAATCGGTAATTTATCCTGACTATTTTGCGCTAAATATTGAAGGAAATTTGCTTTAGATTCCAAATCAGAACTATTTTTTAGGTATTTTAAAAGATGAATAATCAAACGAACTTCCGTAGCATTTTGGATCATCAAGGTTTCGGATGACAGTAGCGGAATACCTTGCTCGGTCAGATAATTAGCAATCGCAATACCTTGACTTCTTTTACGAGTCAGAATAACAATGTCTTTGTATTGAAAGCCTTGTTGTAGTGATTTTTGAATCGTATTTAATGTCGCCAAAACATACAGATCGGTTTTATCCAACGTTTCTTCATCTTCTTCCGAAGTTTCTACTTTTGGAATGAAAGAAATATTTACGTAGCCGCCCGTTTTATCATTTATCTTTTGATTACTGTGATTTTCATACAAATCCTTGTAATCCAAATGTTCGAATTCATTCGATAACAATTGAAAAAAATCATTGTTGAATTCGATTATTTGCGAATAGCTGCGGTAATTTTTATCTAAATGCTCCAAAACCTTCTCTGGATTATTGAACGGATTTTGGTCTTTACTCAACTCAATAAACTGCTCGGCTTTTCCACCCCGCCAACGGTAGATTGATTGTTTGGGATCGCCTACAATCATCAAAGTTCCTTTTTCACCATCAATTTCACTGGAAGTAGCATTATCAATTAGCGGTATTAAATTTTGCCATTGCATTTCAGACGTATCCTGAAATTCATCTATAAAAAAATGACGGTAACGTTCACCCAATCGTTCATATATAAAAGGGGCGGGCTGATTTTGAATTTCACGATGAATAATCGCATTAAATTCGGAAATAGAAAGTACATTTTGTTCTTCTTGAATTTTGGCTAATTCATTACTGACCGTATTCAATAATGACAATGGTGTAATGTTTTTCAAGAATGCTTTATAGAAATTTATCTTCTCAAAAGCGCCATAAACCTTAGCCAGTATTTGCAAAAATTCAGGAATAAGATTTTCGATAATCGCCCGATCTTTAGCCGTTTTATTGATAGCAATATCATCAAACTCATGAAAAGTTTTATTCTTGGGATTGAATTTCCCTTGCTGAATACTATTGATATGGTTTGGAAAAGTACCTCTGGAAAAGGATTTTACATCTATTCCGTTCTTATCAATTAGAGTCAATATTTCTTCTGAAAAAATAATAGTTTGCGTTACTAAGTCTTTGCAGGCTTCCGATAGTTTATTTTTGATTTCGACAAACTCAGCGATGGATTTATCTTGAAAATGGGTGATTTCATTTCTATTATTTTCATTAAGAACCAAACGTCCCGTTTCGAGAATTTCACGGGAAATATCCCAAGATTTATCATCATCGGTTTTTTCCATTGTGAAATCGATTAACAGCTTTGTCAATGTTTCATCTTCTCCCGCTTGTGCGATGATGGCATCGACGGCTTCAATTAATAAATTTTCAGTATCTAAAGTCACCTCAAAAGTCATAGGTAAATTCAAATCATGGGCAAAAGCCCGTATGACTTTGTGCGTAAATTTATCAATGGTCGAAATATCAAATGCAGCATAATTATGAATAATATGCTTGATAATTTGCTGTGATTTGGTTTTTATTTCAATGATAGAAAGCGCTGTATTTACGGATAAATCCTGCATTAAATCCTGTGCTTTTGAACTTGGTTCGTCTTTAGCAAATTCGGATAAACTGCCTACAATTCTGCTTTTCATTTCATGAACCGCTTTGTTGGTAAATGTAATGGCGAGAATGTTTCGGTAGGCATCATTTTTTTTGGCAACAAGAATGATTTTAAGGTATTCTTTGACCAGCGCATAGGTTTTTCCGGAACCTGCTGATGCGTCGTAGATGGAGAATGAAGGTCTTTGCATTACGATTTTAGATTTTCCCCTCCCCAACGCTCCCCAAAGGGAAGCGAGATAGGATGGAATTAGTTTGTATTTAATCTGAATTGATAGTTCCTTAATCCCCTAGCCCTGATAGGAGCGACATCCTTGTGTGCCGGTGTTCGGCACATAAGATATAGCGAATAGCAGGAAATAGCTTCTAAAAACACAACTATTGTTAGGTTACATTTAAAATTTGTTTGTATAAAACTTAAAAGTAGTATTTTTGCAGCATGGAAACAAATAGACAGAAAAAAATAGGTGGGGTTATCCAAAAAGATTTGGTTGACATTCTGCAAGGTGAAGTGAGAAAAAACGGAGTAGCTAATTTAATTATTTCGGTATCCAAGGTTGTTGTAACTTCAGATTTATCTGTAGCTACAGTGCATTTAAGCGTTTTTCCTCAGGACAAAGCAAAAGAGATTTTAGAAGCGGTTAAGTCCAATGCTAAAACAATAAAACATGATTTATCACAGCGTGTACGTTTACAATTAAGAAAAGTACCTAATTTGGTTTTCTTTATCGACGACTCTTTGGACTATATCGAAAAAATTGACAATGCCTTAGCGAATAGAGATAATCCTATAGAAAACAGAGACCTTCTGGACAAACGTAGATTTCAATAAAACTTGAATTTCCCCCTTTACATCGCCAAACGCTACATTCGCAGCAACAGCAAAAATAATGCGATCAACATCATCAATCGGATTGCCAGCATGGGAATTATTGTTGGTGCCATGGCGTTGTTCGTGGTTTTGTCAGTTTTTAGTGGGCTGAAAGTTTTTAGCCTTTCGTTTACCAATGACATTGATCCTGATTTAAAAATAAGCAGCACATTAGGGAAATCTTTTTTAATCGCTCCAAATCAGGAGATCCAAATCAAGAAAATCGACGGCTTGGTTTCCTACACCAAAATCATTGAAGAACGAGTTTTATTTACTTTTGACGGTAAACAGGAAGTTACGTACTTAAAAGGTGTTGATTCTAATTTTAGTAAAGTAAATGCTATTGAAAAGAAACTTTTTAACGGACAATGGCTTAAACCAGATACGTATCAAGTGGTGGTTGGTTACGGAATTGCCCAGAAATTCTCGATGGGATTGCTCGATTTCAATCGTCAATTGGAAGTTTTAGTTCCAAAACCAGGAAAAGGTGCAATTGAAAATCCGGAACAAGCTTTTAATAAAACCGATATTATTCCTGTTGGAATTTATGCCATCAGCGAAGATTTAGATTCTAAATATGTTTTTGCCGATTTAGGTTTAGCACAAGAATTATTAGAATATAAAACCAATCAGGTTTCTGGCATTGAAATAAAAGTGAAAGCTGTCGCGGATGAAAGTGCCATTACAGACGAACTCCAAACTATTTTCAATAATAAAATCACTGTAAAAAACAGGGCTCAACTCAATGAATCCTTGTATAAAATGCTGAATACCGAGAATATTGCTGTGTATTTAATCTTTACTTTGGTGATTGTTGTGGCGCTTTTCAATTTGATTGGCGCATTAATTATGATGATTTTGGACAAAAAAGGAAACTTGAAAACCCTTTTTAATCTAGGAACCGAAATCAAAGATTTGCGAAAAATATTTCTGCTTCAAGGTACTTTATTGAGTGTTTTTGGCGGAATTATCGGGTTGGTTTTAGGGATTGTAATTGTGTTACTGCAACAACATTTTCAACTAGTTATGATTACACCTACACTGGCGTATCCCGTTGTTTTCTCCCTTGAAAACGTATTGATAGTTATGGGAACAATTGTCACTCTTGGCTTTATTGCTTCACTGATTGCAAGTAGTCGCGTGAGTAAAAAGTTGTTGGAGTAAGATTTCAGATTGCTTCACCAGTTCGCAAAAGCTCGAATAAAGATTAACGACTTTTGATTTCAGATTTTAAAAAACCAAAACGGAAATTCCACTACTTTACACGAAATAATTTGTGCTAATTAGTGAAATTTATGTGTGAAATATCTAATTAAACAACCTCATAACCCGCATACGCTTCTTCGATTTCATTCAAAGCGGCGAACAACTCTTCCGGTCGGTCTAAAGTTACCAATTGTTGTTTGAAGGGTTTAAAAGAGTGAATTCCTTTGAAATAATTGGTATAATGAGGACGCGTTTCAACAATTCCCAATCGTTCTCCTTTCCATTCCATGGCCCAAGTGAGGTGATTTCGCACTGCTTCGACTCTATCAATAACGGTAGGCTTTGGCAAATGTTCTCCCGTTTTAAAGTAATGTTTAATTTCGTCAAAAATCCAAGGATAACCAATCGCAGCACGACCAATCATGATGCCATCAATCCCGTATTCGTTTTTGTACTGTAATGCTTTTTCGGGTGAATCAATGTCGCCATTACCAAAAATAGGCATGGTAATTCTTGGATTGTTTTTCACTCGGGCAATGTGCGACCAGTCGGAATGGCCTTTGTACATTTGCGCACGAGTTCTGGCGTGGATGCTTAAAGCGGCAACACCAATGTCTTGCAGACGCTCCGCAACTTCATCAATATTTATCGAATTATCGTCCCAACCCAAACGGGTTTTTACAGTTACTGGCAAATGGGTACTATTGATAACAGCCTGAGTCAAACGAATCATCAAATCTACATCTTTGAGAACCCCGGCTCCGGCTCCTTTACAAACTACTTTTTTGACGGGACAACCAAAATTAATATCTATTAAATCCGGGTTTACGGTAGAAACAATCTTAGACGACATGGCCATAGCTTCTTCGTCTCCACCAAAAATCTGGATCCCAACAGGACGTTCATAATCAAAAATATCTAATTTCATTCGGCTTTTAATGGCGTCGCGGATTAATCCTTCGGAAGAAATAAATTCCGAATACATCATATCGGCACCATGAGCTTTACACAATCGGCGGAAAGGCGGATCGCTCACATCTTCCATAGGTGCAAGAAGTAAAGGGAATTCGGGTAATATTATGTTGCCAATCTTGATCATCTTCATGTATTTTGGTGCAAAAATAAGGTTTATACGCTATTGATTAAAATATTTTTTTTTCAGTCAAATATTTCCAGTACCGTTTGGGTACGTGTTGTACATGCAATTTTGTGTTTTTCCTTTCTTTTATATTGGTATGGTCAAAATATTCTACCCACAACTTTTGATAGTTTATTTCTTTTTCATCAAAAATAGAATCTCCTTTTTGCAGTAAAATTTGCTTGTCGTTATCCAAAGTAACTATCTCTGTAGTTTTCAAATCATAATATACACCATAGCCTCTTTTAAAATCATAAATCATCCATTTTTGGTCTTGGTACCGATTTTTAAAATGTCTGACAATAAGTGTAAGCACATTAAAATCAGGATAAATTGCTGCAAAATAAATGCCATCTTTCAACAATTCAAATCGCACAAAGGCTTCCATTCTATGTTTTTCTCTGCCTACACTTTTAACCAGCTTAGACACTTGTAAAACATTCGGATTGGAAAAATCTTTTAAAACATTAAGGGTCGGATTTTCAACAGCATATTTTATAACTCGGTATAAAATATTCTCTACATTTTCGGTTTCCGACAAAAAAGCATACAACAGTTCTCTAATTCCGTTTTTACCTACTTGTTTTTCCAGTCGTGCTAAAACTCTATCGGATTTTTCGATATTGGTGTAAACTGGAATGATTGTGGCGAAAAAGGAATTTTGATTAGTATTAGAAGGCATAATACTTACGTCCACGTATTTGAATTCGAATATTTCAAAAACAGCGGTAAAAAAACCTTCTAAAGTATTATCGTAGAAAAGAATCGTCATTCAGTAGCGTTAATTGATTGCTAAAAGGGTTTTCGAACTTACTTTTTGTTTCGTTCAATATGATATTCTTCAAATTTATCGAATCCAAAAATTGAAGACTTTTATTGACATTAGCAACTGTTATAAAATATTTTGCTCTATTACTTGCAACTCCCATTTTTTTTATGTGTTCTAAAGTAAGACTTTGAAAACGCCTAGCATTGATAATTTTATAAGCTGATTTGACTCCGATTCCTGGAACTCTTAGGATCATCTCAAGGGATCCAAATTGAAGGTTTACCGGAAATTTATCGATATTTCGTAGTGCCCAACCTAATTTTGGATCTACTTCTAAATCTAGGAAAGGATTGTTTTTTTCTAAAATTTCATCAGCTTTAAAACCATAAAAACGCATCAACCAGTCCGCTTGATACAATCGGTTTTCTCTTATCAGTGGAACCTGAGAGCCCAATGGAGGCAAACGGTTATCATTAGAAATAGGAACATATCCCGAATAATACACTCTTTTTAGGTTGAAATCATTATAAAAATGATCAGCAACTTTTATGATCTGAAAATCCGTTTCTTGGGTGGCGCCGATAATAAGTTGTGTACTCTGACCTGCTGGGGCAAATTTCGGAGTCGATTTAAATTTTTTCTTTTCCTCTTTGTAAACTAAAATTTCATTTTTCACAAAACCCATCGGTTTTATCATTTGCTGATGATTTTTGTCTGGAGCCAATAATTTTAAACCGGATTCTGTAGGGATTTCTAGATTCATGCTTAACCTGTCTGCATACAAACCTGCCTCGCGCATGAGTTCATCACTGGCGTCCGGAATACTTTTCAAATGAATGTATCCATTGAAATTATGTTCTAATCGAAGTTTTTTGGCAACCAGAACCAGGCGTTCCATGGTGTAATCGGCATTTTTAAAAATACCCGAACTCAAGAACAAGCCTTCTATGTAATTTCTGCGGTAAAAATTAATGGTTAGATCCACAACCTCGTCAACGGTAAATGCTGCCCGCTGTATGTCGTTACTTTTTCGGGTTACGCAATAAGCACAATCATAAATACAAAAATTGGTGAGTAAAATTTTCAGCAAAGAGACACAGCGCCCATCCTCGGTATAGGTATGACATATACCTGAAGCAGAAGAATCTCCTAATCCTTTGTTGGTGTTTTTTCGGTTACCACCACTTGAGGAACAGGAAACATCATACTTTGCTGCATCCGCTAGAATTTCCAATTTTTCTTTTACTCGTTCGTAGTTCAATTTTTTACATTTTAGGGAATACAAATTTAGCTATAAAAGAATATTCTTTTACAAAGCAATAAACATTTAAGATTTGTTTAATACTTAATTGAACGCACTAAATATTAACTAAAATGTTAAAAACTTTGCAGTATATTTGCCTTCTTAAATGCTTGGTATTTTGGCCAATAAATTGAATGAACAACAAAATGAAACACATTAGGAATTTTTGCATTATTGCACATATTGATCACGGGAAAAGTACGCTTGCTGACCGTTTACTTGGTGCTACCCAAACAGTAACTGCTCGTGAAGAAAAAGCGCAATTGCTAGACAACATGGACCTAGAGCGCGAACGTGGCATTACGATTAAGAGTCACGCGATTCAGATGGAATACACGTATAAAGGACAAGAATACATCCTGAATTTGATTGATACTCCGGGACACGTGGATTTTTCGTATGAGGTTTCTCGTTCGATTGCGGCATGTGAAGGCGCACTTTTGATCGTAGATGCAGCGCAAAGTATTCAGGCGCAAACAATTTCGAATTTATATTTGGCTTTGGAAAACGACTTGGAAATTATTCCGGTTTTAAATAAAGTGGATTTACCCAGCGCGAATCCTGAGGAAGTAAGTGACGATATTATTGATTTACTTGGCTGTAAATTGGAGGATATTATTCATGCTTCAGGTAAAACTGGTTTTGGTGTAGAAAATATATTGGCAGCGATTATAGAAAAAATTCCGCCTCCATCAGGAAGTGTTGAAGAGCCGTTACAAGCATTAATTTTTGATTCGCATTACAATCCGTTTCGAGGAATCGAAGTTATTTTCCGTGTAAAAAACGGACAGATTAAAAAAGGCCAGAAGATTAAATTTATGGCTACGGGCAATGAATATTTTGCGGATGAGATTGGTACTTTAAAATTAAACCAAGTTCCGAAACAAGTCATTTCAGCAGGTGATGTTGGGTACTTAATTTCTGGAATTAAAGAAGCAAAAGAAGTAAAAGTAGGAGATACGTTGACGGATGCAAAAACGCCAACAACAAATATAATTAAGGGTTTTGAAGATGTAAAACCAATGGTTTTTGCGGGGATTTATCCTGTGGATACCGAAGATTATGAGGAGTTGAGAAACTCTATGGAAAAACTGCAGTTGAATGATGCGTCGTTGGTATTTTTACCGGAAAGTTCAGCCGCTTTGGGATTTGGTTTCCGTTGCGGATTCTTAGGAATGTTGCACATGGAGATTATCCAAGAGCGATTGGAAAGAGAGTTTAACATGACTGTAATTACTACCGTTCCCAACGTTTCGTATTTGGCTTACACCAAAAAAGATCCTACAACGCCGCTTATCGTAAACAACCCTTCGGATTTACCGGAGCCTTCTCGTTTAGATCATGTGGAGGAACCTTTTATCAAAGCAACTATTATTACTAAATCCGATTATGTGGGGAATGTAATGAGTTTGTGTATCGAAAAACGTGGATTGATTACCAATCAGACGTATTTGACTACGGAACGTGTAGAACTGACTTTTGACATGCCGTTGGCTGAAATTGTGTTTGACTTTTATGACCGTTTGAAAACAGTTTCTAAAGGATATGCCTCCTTTGATTATACGCCAATTGGGATGCGAACTTCTAATTTGGTTAAAGTGGATATTTTATTGAACGCTACCATTGTGGATGCTTTATCATCCTTGATGCATGCCGACAATGCGTATCACATTGGTAAAAAAATGTGTGAGAAACTAAAAGAATTAATCCCACGTCAGCAATTTGACATTCCTGTTCAAGCGGCTATTGGGGTAAAAGTAATTTCTCGTGAAACCATAAAAGCGTTGCGTAAAGACGTTACCGCTAAATGTTATGGAGGGGATATTTCTCGAAAACGTAAATTATTGGAAAAACAGAAAAAAGGTAAAAAACGAATGAGACTGGTTGGAAATGTTGAAATCCCACAGGAAGCGTTTATGGCGGTTTTGAAGTTGAACGATTAAAAGTTATTCTAAATTCTGACCCGAGTAAAGCAAACTGGCGAAGCAATTTTAAATTATAAATGAAACCTGACGATGTAAAAATTGTCAGGTTTTTTGTTTTTATTTATCCTTTAACCATTCAAACAATCGTTTGGCATCTTCGAATTTAAACAATTGTGTTCCTTCATTCATCGTTGCTGCCGATCCGCAAGCAACTCCCCAACGAATTACTTCTTTCAGGCTTTTATTTTGCGAAAGCGCCCAAACCATTCCGCCAACCATACTGTCACCGGCACCTACAGTGCTTTTTTTGGCAACATTAGGAGCAGGAACAAATTCATAAGAATCTTTTGTAACCAATACTGCGCCTTGCGGACCAAGGGAAACGACTACAATTTCGGCGCTACCTTTGGCTATAATTTGTTTTGCAGCTTCGTTAACTTCTTCCAGTTCCAATCGCTCCACGCCTATTAATTTTGCCAGTTCTCCAACATTGGGTTTGATCATATAAACGCCAATTTCTAATGCTTTTTGTAATGATTCACCAGAGGTGTCCACAATTAATTTAGCATTTGTTTTTTTTGCGATTTCTGCTATTTTTTGATAAAAATCTGTTGACAAACCTTCATTCAAACTACCGCTGGCAACTAGAAATTTTGATTTAAAACCAGCTATGGTCTCCAGAATTCTGTTGGTTTCTTCTTCTGAAATTTTACCACCTGTAAATCCAAATCGGTATTGTGAATTAGTGTTGTCATCCACGGCGACGAAACTTTCTCTGGTCCAAGTTTGAACTTCGATAGCTTTAAATTCAACGGATTCCTTAGCCACCAATTCCTCCAGCATTTTACCCATTGGTCCACCAGAAGTAAAGACTGCTAAAGATGTCCCTCCTAGACGAGAGATTGCCTTAGAAACATTGATTCCTCCTCCTCCAGCATCATATTGAGGTTCAGCACATCGTATTTTTTGTTCTGGGACTAATCCTTTAAAATGAGTGCTTTTATCTAAAGCAGGATTAACGGTAAGGGTAACGATATCAAATGTCTTCATTTTATGTAATTTAACTAATCTAAAGGTCGGATAAAATTCATGAAAATAGATGTAATTCACGGCCAATATTTCTTTGTATATTTGCAAACTCAAAACAATGAAAAAAAATGATTGAAGATAAAAACCCACAACGCACAAGTATTGCCCAATTAGGAGAATTTGGATTGATAGACCATTTGACGAAAAACTTTGAAATCAATCAACCTTCTACTTTAAAAGGAATTGGGGATGATGCTGCTGTTTTGGATTTTGCAGCTAAAAAAATAGTTATTTCTACCGATTTATTGATAGAAGGTGTACATTTTGATTTGGCTTACATGCCCTTAAAACATTTAGGTTATAAAGCTGTAGTGGTCAATGTTTCTGACATTTGCGCAATGAATGCCAAACCAACTCAAATCACAGTTTCTGTAGCGGTATCTAATCGTTTTCCTTTGGAAGCATTAGACGAATTATTTGCAGGAATTACGCATGCAGCACGTGAATACAATGTAGATGTTATAGGCGGGGATACTACCTCATCTCAAAAAGGATTAATCATTAGCATTACTGCCATTGGCGAAGCTGACGAAGAAGAAATCGTGTATAGAAACGGCGCTAAACAAACCGATTTATTAGTGGTTACTGGAGATATTGGAGCTGCTTATATGGGATTACAAGTTCTAGAAAGAGAAAAGCAAGTTTTTCAGGTTAATCCAAATTCACAACCGGATTTAGATGCATATACCTATTTGATAGAACGTCAATTGAAGCCAGAAGCGCGTAAAGATGTCCGTACTTTATTGCACGCCTTGGAAATAAAACCAACTTCAATGATTGATATTTCTGATGGATTATCCTCTGAAATTATGCATTTGTGCAAACAATCTAAAGTGGGTTGTAATTTATATGAGGACAAACTCCCAATCGATCCTCAGTTTATTAACGTGTGTGAAGAATTCAATATCGACAGTACTACTGTTGCTATAAACGGAGGTGAAGATTACGAATTGCTTTTCACCATTGCCATGGAAGATTTTGAAAAAATAAAAGGGAATCCAAATTTCACGATTATTGGTCACATGACACAAGAAAGTGAAGGAATTCATTTAGTAACTCGAGCCAATACAAAAATTGCTTTAAAAGCACGTGGCTGGGATGCTTTGAGCGAATAGAAATCGCTAACATAAATAAAAAACGACACCTGAAAAAGTGTCGTTTTTGTTTAAATTCATTTAAAAAAGCAATCCTTGATTTTTTGCCTCGCGTATTAAATCAATATCACTATCATTCTCTATTTTCAATAACTCTTTTAGATTTAGCTTTCTTCTTTCAATTTCTCCTAATGAAATAGGAATATATTGTGAAATCTCATTGAGCTTAGTTCCTTTTGACAAATGAAATAAAATTTGTTCATCAAATTGATCAATTTCTATTGTATCTTTTTCTGCTAAGTCTAACATTTTTTGAACCGATTGACTATAATAAATTTTATTATTTATGACTTTATCAAAGGCAAAAAGCAATTCGTCAAATGTTAGATCATTTTTTATTACTAATCCGTTTGGGTTTATAGTACTTATAATAGTTTTTATTTTAAGCAATTCTGTATACATAGTAAGCAAAATAATTTTGCAAGTAGGCATGGTTTTATTAATCAATTTAGCCAAATCCTCTCCAGAATAAATACCTTTTTCTTCATAAGGTGGCATGCTAATATCTAAAAAAGCAATGTCAAAAGCTAAAGTATCTGGATTTGTAATAATATCGTATGCCGATTTACAATCCTTAGCTTGACTAATAAAAAACTCAAAATCCTTAGGATTATATCTTGTAATCGCATTCTTATACCCTTCAATAATAAAAGGGTGATCATCAACAATTAATATATTATTTTGAATCATTGTCTTTTGAGTTGAGGCAATTGTCATTTCTCTGTAAGTATTTGTTTCTGTTCTATTGGGACCGTAATTATAATGATTGTTCCTTCTCCTTTATTTGATTTTATTTCTATCGTTCCATCACATTCATTTGTTCGGGATTGTATATTTTGTATTCCAATACCCTTTTTAGCTTTGTTTACATTAAACCCAACGCCATCATCACTTATTGCTAAAAATAAATTGCTCTCCTTTATTTTAAGTTCCACTTTAATGACATTCGCATTGGCATACTTATTAATGTTTTGAAGTGACTCCTGAATAATTCGATATAAATTTATTTTAACCGCATTACTTAACGACTCCCATTTTATAGCAGGATCAATGATCGCAACTAATTTTGGTTCAAATGTCTTTTTTTGTTCCTCAAATAAATTGTTTACAATGGCAACGAAGTTATTAATTAATTCTGATTTTTCTCTATTCAAATCATGAGAAATTTCACGAATATCCTGTTCAATATTTTTTAACTCTGCTAAATAACTATTTCTTTGATTAACAGCAATCTCATCATTGAATTTATTCAAGCCATCTAAATTCATGCGTACTCCAAACATCCTTCCTAACACCCCATCGTGTAACTCTTGCGCAACTCTTTTTTTCTCCACAACCCTGTTAGTCTCAATGGTACTTTGTTGTGAAATCATTAAATTATAAATTTCCTCGTTGACCTCTTGTTGCTCTTGTTTGAACAACAACTCTCTATTTTTAGTTTTTTGAGCTTTAATAATATACAAAAACAAACCCAGCATAGTAAAAACACTAAACCCAAATAACAAATTCCTGTTTTTAGTTTCCAAACTTGTATTCTCCCCTTTTATTTGATCGGTTTCAAATTCTATACGGGAGAATTTATCTCCCATTTTTCGCTCGGCTTTTTGTAAATTTTCATTAATTCGAATGTATTCCTTAGTATATTCAGAAGCCTTTTCGGGTTCTATAATAGCCAATTCTTTCAAAGCCACTAAAACATCTCGTGAAATATTAGTTTTTCTAGCAAGTAATAATGCTTCTTTGGAATACTGTAACGCTTTTATTATATCTTTTTTTGAAGCAAAATATTCTGATAAATGAATTTTATTAATAAATATCCCAGAAGTTAGTTTCAAACTGTCTCTCAGTTTCAACGACTGATAAAACATTTTTGGAAGTCCTTCATTCTCATTTAATTTGAATTTAGAATAGGCCAAATTATCCAATAACATTGTATAAACGTATGGTTTTTGGACAATTAAATTTTTCTGTTCTAATCCCTTTTGAAAATATTCTTTCGCAAGTAAGTACTTTTGTGAATTGAGATAGAGGAAGCCAATATTATTATAAGAAGTGGCTCTGGACTGAAATTCCAATGGTATAATGTCATCATCAATTACAGTCAATGCCTTATTATTATAAACTATAGCAGATTCATAATCTCCAAGCTCATTATATATTAACCCCAGAAGATTATAAGAATCATATAAAATACTATTTATTTTCTTTTCTCCTTTGACAATACGCAAAACATTGAACACTGATTTTTCACTTCCTAAAAAATCCCCTGCTTTATAAAGTAAATTTGCTTTACTAAATAATGTTTTACCTAAATTAATATTATCTCCCAGTTTAGCGTACATTTTTTCTGCTTTATAATAAAACATGAAAGCACTATCTGAAACTGATTGCGATTCGTAATAATCCCCTAAATAGGTATAGGCTTTTGTAATATTTATTGTATCCTTGACACTTTCAGACTTTTCCAAAACAAGATGAACCGTTTTATTAAAATCTCTCCAATTATTTATGTTATAATAGCGATTGGCAACTTTGAATAGACTTACTCGATTTAAAGAATCATTCTCTTGATTCACAACGATATCAAAAGCTTTATGACTATATTCTTGTCTCCTTTCTCGTGCTAAGGTAAAATCATTTGCCAATGAAAAATAATCAGAAAGACTGTCTTCTGAAGAAGTGACAGGAATATTTTCTGTATTTTTTTTTGTACAACTATAACCAAAAATTAGAAACAAAAATAGAAATATGTAGTATTTATTTTTCAATAGCAGCTAATGATTTTTACCAAAAATAGTAAAATAAAACTATTGACATAAAAAAAGGCTATCAAATAGTTGATAGCCTAAATATTATTTAAAAATGCACTTAAATTATTAGTCCACTTTTACATTTCCGCCCGTTGCACCACCACCAATTATATCCACTTTTACATTTCCTCCTGTTGCACCACCACCGATTATATCAACTTTTACATTTCCTCCTGTTGCACCACCACCGATTATATCAACTTTTACATTTCCTCCTGTCGCACCACCACCGATGATGTCAACTTTTACATTTCCTCCTGTTGCACCACCACCAATGATATTATCAGATTTCACAGTATTATTATTTGTTTCTGTTGTAGTGAATGATGTTAAGATCAATACTAAAGAGAATAAACCGATTGTTAAGATTGCTTTTTTCATAATTTGGGGTTTTTATGTTGTTATGTTTTTTACTTTTTTTATTCCCTTTTGCAGGAAATTGTTTCGTAAAACTACATAGGTAATCTTAAAAATTCCTACAAAAAAAGACGTATATGGTAGAACATAGCTGTTTGATAGTGAATGACCCTCAAATTATGGTAAATGACTATTTTTAAATTTCTAAGTAATTTCCGTTGCAGAAATCAGAAATAATAAGGTCTACATTTGCTTTATAAGATTTGGAAAAAGGAAGCTTTGTAGTAGTGTTTTTAATATAACATACCGTATTTCCAGTATGTATTCTAGAAATATAATTTCGGTTTACGATATAACTATTGTGAATTCTAATAAAAGGGAATGATAAAATTCCTTCAAAGTGCTTCAATGTTTTAAAAGCAGTTATCATTTCACCATTATTTAGGTGTATGTCAGTAGAATTATTATCCGCTTGGAAATAGCAAATATCTTTAGCATCAATATACCTGTAATCACCATATGATTTTACACATAGAATAAGAGGTTGCTCGTGATGTGGCGTTTCTTGTTTAACGGAAACTATGGGTTTTTCAGCAAGAGTTGGTGATTTTTTAGAAAGAACTTCTTCTTCGTTATTCGATTTGTTCAATTTTAAAATTGATTTTACAATATCGATACGCTTCAATGGTTTTAATAGGTAATCTGCCACTTCATATTGAATAGCCTCAAAAGCGAAATTTTTCTTTGTGGTAGTAACAATAATTTTCGGAATTACTTTAAGATACCGGTACAACTCATTAATGAGTAATAAGGATAAATTACTATCCTTATTAGCAGGGTCAATTTCAAGAAAAACCAATTCAGGAGTGTGTTCTAAAATAAGATTTAAGCCATCCGTGTAATTATTTGCTGATGTCACAAAAGTAAGCTCCGAAAAACTATCAGCAATGGCTTTGGTTTTCCAAACACTTTCTTGATCATCGTCAATAATAATGTACGAGTAATTCATTAATGGCTATTCCTAAAACTGTTAGGTACAAAATCCGATTTGTAAAGTAAAATGCACTTCAAATTATTAAGCAATGCTGGTGGTTTTGAGAAAAAAATTATTGAAAAGCATAAAATTCGACCTAAAAAATCATATTTAACAGTCTAAAAATAAGCATTTAACCACTTTTCAATAGTTGTTGTTAATATGTTTTCCGCAAATGTTGATACATTAAGATGAAGTGCAAATAAACCCGACAAAGCGCATAAATTCTAATTTAGAGATCTCCAAAATTTAATGCATAATCCTTTATATAAAAATAAACACCATAAGTGTTACAGTTAAAAAAAAAGCTCTCCGTATCGGAAAGCCTTTCTTTATATGAAGAAAAAAAATAATTACATTTTCATCAACCAATTTTTCATCGAAACTTCATCTTCAATAATTGATTTCAAATCTGTGATTTTTACACGATCTTGTTTCATCGTATCTCTATGACGAATCGTTACGGTTTGGTCCTCTATAGTTTGATGATCTACTGTGATACAAAAAGGGGTTCCTAATGCATCTTGCCTTCTATAACGCCTTCCTACAGCATCTTTTTCATCATAAGCCACATTGAAATCCCATTTCAAATCTTCAATGATTTTATGTGCAATTTCTGGTAATCCGTCTTTTTTAACTAATGGGAATACTGCTGCTTTCGTGGGTGCTAAAACCGCCGGTAATTTCAAGACTGTTCTTGTAGAGCCATCTTCTAGTGTTTCTTCTTTTAATGAAGTTGCAAAAACAGCCAAGAACATTCTGTCTAATCCTACTGAAGTTTCCACCACATAAGGAACATAATTCTGATTCAATTCAGCATCAAAATATTGTAATTTTCTACCTGAAAACTGTTCGTGCGCTTTCAAGTCAAAATCAGTACGCGAGTGAATTCCTTCTAATTCTTTGAATCCAAAAGGAAAATTAAACTCAATATCAGCCGCAGCATTCGCATAATGAGCTAATTTCTCATGATCGTGAAAACGGTAATTTTCTTTTCCTAAACCAAGTGACAAATGCCAATTCAGTCTAGCTGTTTTCCAATGTTCATACCATTTCATTTCATCGCCTGGACGTACAAAAAATTGCATTTCCATTTGTTCGAACTCCCGCATACGGAAAATAAATTGTCTTGCTACAATCTCGTTTCTAAATGCTTTTCCTGTTTGTGCAATTCCAAAAGGAACTTTCATTCTTCCTGATTTTTGTACATTCAAGAAATTCACAAAAATACCTTGAGCCGTTTCCGGACGCAAATACAAATCCATTGCCGTATCAGCGGAAGCTCCTAATTTTGTTCCGAACATCAAATTAAATTGACGTACTTCGGTCCAATTTCTTGAACCTGATTCCGGACAAGCAATTTCCAATTCTTCAATTAAAGCTTTTACATCTTCCAAATCTTCGTTACCAAGCGAACGAGCCATTCTTTCCAAAATTTCTCTTTCTTTGGCTTTATACTCCATAACTCGGGGATTTGTTGTTACAAATTCCTGTTCGTTGAAAGCATCGCCAAAACGAGCACGCGCTTTTTCGATTTCCTTGATTGCTTTTTGATTTAGCTTTTCGGCATAATCTTCAATCAATACATCGGCTCTATATCTTCTTTTTGAATCTTTGTTGTCAATCAATGGATCGTTGAAAGCATCGACGTGACCTGATGCTTTCCAAGTGGTTGGGTGCATCAATATTGCCGCGTCAAGACCTACAATGTTCTCGTTCATTTGAACCATTGCTTTCCACCAATATTCGCGTATGTTCTTTTTTAACTCTACTCCGTTTTGTGCATAATCATAGACTGCACTTAAACCATCGTAAATTTCGCTTGACGGAAAAATAAAACCGTATTCTTTTGCATGCGAAATTACATTCTTAAATAAATCTTCTTGTTTTGCCATAATAGTGCAAAAATATAAAAAGTGAACTTAAAAAAAAGAAAATTATTAAAGATTGAAGCATTGATTTGTCTATTTTTATAAATAAATCCTTGATTACATGTTTGAAAGCATTATAAATCTCTTTTTTCCAAAAGTCTGTTCCGGTTGCAGTTCCTTTTTAGTAATAAACGAAAATGTAATTTGTACCGTTTGCAGACACGATATTCCGTTGACGAATCATCATTTGAATCCAGAGAATGATGCATTCAAAAAGTTTTACGGAAGAATCCCTGTACTTCATACTTCGGCATTATTTTATTTTCATAAAAAGGGAATTGTTCAAGAACTCATTCATAATTTGAAATACAAAGGACACCAAGAAATAGGAACCATTTTGGGAGAATGGTACGCCGAAGATTTAAAGAATATCCAATTATTAAAAACCGTTGATGAAATTATTCCAGTTCCATTGCATCGAAGGAAACTAAAAGAAAGAGGATACAATCAAGTGACAGCTTTTGGAAAAGCGCTTTCTTCAAGTTTAAATTTAGAATATAATGATTCGCTTTTGATTCGGAATGTGTATTCAAAAACGCAATCGAAGAAAAATTTATTGGGAAGAAGTGAAGGAATTGAAACTATTTTTGATGTTACTTTTACCGAAAAAGACCATGATAAACATTTCCTTTTAATTGATGATGTTATCACAACCGGAGCCACATTAGAAGCGTGTTCACATGCTCTATTGAAAATTCCCGGTATAAAAATCAGCATTATTTGTATGGCAATGGCTCAATCTTAATTAAAGAAAATATACAGTAACTATTTTAATGAAATTATAACAAAATAGAGTTTCCGTTTCCAAAGTTAAATGTATAAATTTGATAAAATTTTTATAAATCACTAAACAATTATAATTATGGCTTTCGAATTACCTCAATTACCTTATGCGTATGACGCATTAGAACCTTATATTGATGCGAGAACAATGGAAATTCACCATTCTAAACATCACAATGCTTACACAACCAATCTTAATGCCGCAATAGTTGGAACGGATATGGAAGGTAAGACAATTGAAAATATTTTGATTAATCTTGATATGAAAAATGCAGCTGTCCGTAACAACGGTGGTGGGTTTTACAACCATAACTTGTTTTGGGCTGTAATGACACCAAACGGTGGCGGACTTCCAACTGGGGATTTATTGGCTGCTATCGAAGCTGCTTTTGGAACTTTTGAAGAATTTAAAGCATCATTCAGCAAAGCTGGAGCTACTCAATTTGGTTCTGGATGGGCGTGGTTGTGTGTACATAAAGGCGGAAAATTGGATGTTTGTGGAACTCCAAACCAAGACAATCCTTTGATGCCAGGTGTAGGTTGTGCTGGAACTCCAATTTTAGGAATGGATGTTTGGGAACATGCTTACTATTTGCATTATCAAAACAGAAGACCAGATTATATCGAAGCTTTTTTCAATGTAATTAACTGGACTGAAGTATCTAGAAGATATGCTTTAGAGAAATAAAAATAGAATCAAGAGGAAAGAACAAGACTTCAAAAGAAATGTTGTCTTGTTTCTTTAATAAGATAAACAAAAGCGCCGATTTCAAAATTTGAAATCGGCGCTTTTGTTTATCTTATTTTTTGACTTTATTCCAATAAAAAAGGTGGAATTTCTTCCACCTTTTTTGCCCCAAATCTACCATAAACTTAACCTACTAATGTTATGGTGGTTCAAATTTATAGCAGTTTTTTAATCAAAACAAATAAATTAGACAAACAACACATAAAACCGATTAAGAACTAAATTCACTCCATTACTAGTACGCTCTAGCATCTTTTCCTTCATAAAAATTCATAAATGCTCGATTCACCACTCGGTTCCCTCCAGGTGTAGGATAATCTCCAGTGAAATACCAATCGCCTAAATTTTTAGGACAAGCAATATGTAAATCTTCTACGGTTTGGAATATTATTTTTACTTCAGCTTTAATTTCAGGAGAGCTTAACATTTCAGCAATTTTGTTTGAAACTTCTTGCGGTTGAAAAGGCTCATAAATTGCGGTTACATAGTTGACAACATCGCTGTCTATATAGTTTTCCTGTGCTTTACATTTCAAATATACTTCATCAACAATGTGATACAGGTTTCTTTCTTTTAACAATTCTAATGCTGCCTTAAATGCTACCAAACCTTCCAGTTTAGCCATATCAATTCCATAACAATCAGGATATCTAATTTGTGGTGCAGAAGAAACGATTACAATACGTTTTGGATTCAATCGATCCATCATTTTGATGATACTCATTTTCAACGTTGTACCACGTACGATACTATCATCAATAATCACCAAATTGTCTGTTGGTTTGATAACGCCATAAGTTACATCATAAACGTGGGCAACCAAGTCATCACGGCTGCTGTCCTCCGTAATAAATGTTCTTAGTTTTGCATCTTTAATCGCTACTTTCTCCGTACGGATTTTTACCGAAAGCAATTCTTGTAAGGAATCCTTAGTTAATGTATTTCTGTTTTCAAGGATGTAATTGTTCTTTCTTTGATTTAAAAAATCTTGAGCCGCTTCAACTAATCCGTAGAATGATGTTTCAGCAGTATTAGGAATATAAGAAAAAACCGTATTATCCGTATCTTCATCAATAGCTTCCAAAACAGCAGGCAAAATCAATTTTCCTAATTTTTTTCTTTCTTGATAAATTTCAGCATCGCTTCCTCTCGAGAAATAAATACGTTCAAAAGAACATGCTTTTTTAACTGTTGGAGGAAGAATCTCTTCCATTGAAACCGTACCGTTTTTCTTAATTATTAGTGCAGTCCCAGGTTCTATTTCTTGTACTTTTTCGAAAGGCACATTGAAAACGGTTTGTATAACCGGTCTTTCAGAAGCAACAACGACAACTTCATCATCCTGATAAAAATAAGCCGGACGTATCCCTGCAGGATCTCTAAACACAAATGAATCTCCGTGTCCTAAAAGTCCCGCCATAGCATAACCTCCATCTAAATTTTTAGAAGAACGTCTCAAAATTTTAGCAATATCTAAGCGCTCTGCAATTACAGGAGAAGCTTCTCTTTTAGACAAACCTTCTTCCTTACAATCTTGATACAACTGCATCACTTCTTTGTCTAGAAAATGTCCGATTTTTTCCATAACCGTAACCGTATCTGCCATTTCCTTTGGATGCTGGCCCAGTTCTACTAAGTTTTGAAAAAGTTCTTTTACATTGGTCATATTAAAATTTCCGGCCAATATCAAATTTCGATGCATCCAATTGCTTTGACGCAAAAATGGATGAACGCTTTCGATACTATTTTTTCCAAAAGTTCCGTAACGCACATGTCCCAAAAACAACTCCCCTATGTAAGGAATATTTTCTTTTTGAAGTACAACATCATCCGCATATTCAGGATGAGCTGCCATCTCTTCATTTATTCTTTCATTTATTTGTTTAAATACATCTTGAATGGGCTGAGAATGATTTGATCGCACGCGACTTATGTATCGCTCACCGGGTTCAACATCCATTTTAATACTTGCAAAACCAGCTCCATCCTGCCCGCGATTGTGTTGCTTTTCCATAAGGAGATACATTTTTTGTATTCCGTAGAAAGCCGATCCGTACTTCTCTTTGTAAAATTCAAGCGGTTTGAGTAGTCTAACTAGTGCTATTCCACATTCGTGTTGTAAAGCGTCGCTCATTGTGTTGTTGTTTGTTGTTGTGTTTGTTGATTTTAATACTTAACACTAATTATTATGCTCTAAAATATCATCCATAATTATACCAAAAATTAAATCGTGTAATTTCTTGCCAAATTTATTTATAAAAAAACCCCGTTTCCGAGGTTTCATGCATTATAATTCTATATCAAATTGTGTCAATGACTTGAATTGTTTCAGTCTTGACAGCACTTCGTCTTTATCTAAATCAATCATTCGGTCTGTTCCAAATTTCTCCACACTAAAGGATGCTAAATTAGAACCGAATATAACCGCATTTTTCATATTTTCAAAAGAGATATTTTCACTTTGAGTTAAATATCCCGCAAAACCTCCTGCAAAAGTATCTCCTGCTCCTGTTGGATCAAAAACTTCTTCTAATGGTAAGGCTGGTGCAAAGAAAACTTCTTTATTATGAAACAAAAGTGCTCCGTGCTCTCCTTTTTTAATTACTACGTATTTAGGTCCCATCTTCTGGATCTTTGCCGCCGCTTTCACTAAAGAATATTCTCCCGAAAGTTGTCTTGCTTCTTCATCATTGATTGTAATTACGTCAACACGCTTCATCACATCCAATAATTCTGGTAAAGCACAATCCATCCAAAAATTCATAGTGTCGAGCACTACCAACTTTGGTTTCGTTTCCATTTGGTCAATTACACTACTTTGTACCAACGGATGCAAATTTCCTAGCATCACTATATCGGCATTTTTAAAATCCTGAGGAACCTTTGGTTGAAAATCACCCAAAACATTAAGTTCCGTTGCCAATGTATCTCTTGAATTCAAATCATTATGGTAAAGACCGCTCCAAAAAAAAGTTTTCCCACCTTTTACCACTTCAAGTCCCGAAATGTCAATATTTCTGGCTGTTAATAAATCTAAATATTCTTGTGGAAAATCATCGCCAACTACAGAAACTATGGCTGATTGTAAATTAAAAAAAGAAGCCGAAATTCCTATATAAGGTGCCGCTCCACCTAAAATTTTATCAGTCTTGCCAAAAGGCGTTTCTATGGCATCAAAAGCAACACTTCCAACAATTAATAATTTATTCATTTTATGAGTTTCGAATTAAGGCGCAAAGATAGTTTATAAGTTGTAAAATTGCAACGGGTCTAAATTGTAAAGTTTTGCTAATTTAAATCTTAAATAATAAAAAATCTCATTTTTTACAATCTACAGATTTAATCAAAATTTCTTTATTTTAACAAGGAAATAATAGCCTCATTTTCTTGATTCACTGCATAGTCCAATGCCGTTTTTCCAAAAACATCCTTTTGTTGCGTATTAATTTTATATTTCAACAAAATTTCCGCACATTTTACCTGTCCAAAAGTTGCAGCAAAAAATAACGCATTGGCATTATTATAATTTACTAAGTCTGGACTTGCTTGGTGTACCAACAACAATTCTGTTAGCGAAGAATACCCTTTGAAACAAGCGCCCATCAAAGCGGAATTACCCGAAGGATCCTGAATATCTAAATTTGCTTTTTGCGAAATCAAATACGCTGCAACCTCATAATTATTATTGTAAACGGACAGAATAAGCAAACTATAACCGGAGGAATTTAATACGTTTATATCACTTCCTTCCTTTATAAATTTTTCAATCGTTTTTAAATCATTCGTTCTTGCCGCTTCAAAAACAGCTGTGTTTTGTGCATTCAAAAAACCAGAAATTAGAATCAATAGAGTGAAAATTATTTTTTTCATATTTTTTTAAATAATAAGTAAAGGAGCGTTAAAAACGCTCCTTTATTAAATCTTGCTTACAATTATTGCATCATCAAAGATTCTAATTCTTTACGATCCATTTTAAGCTCTTTTGCTAATCGCATTCCGTATTCTCTATCCGCTTGGTAAAAATGGGCAATCATTTTAGCAACAATTACTTTATTTTTTACTTGTTTTAAAGCTCCAGATAAATTATAAATTAATGCATCTTGATCTTTCTTAGAAAAAGAACGGTATAAATCGCCCGCTTGAGCAAAATCATTTGGTTTCGAAATTTTTGACTGTACTGTTGTTACGTTTGCAAATTCTGATTTTGAATATTTGAATTTTGCATCATCCTTTACCTCCGGTTTATTTGTTGAAGGCTGATAATTTACATCACCTGTTTGAGGGCGCAACGACATATACCCATTTTCATTGTAGGTGTTTACTCCATCTTTAGGCATATTTACTGGAATTTGTTGAAAATTACCTCCTAAACGATGGCGTTGTGTATCCGAATATGAAAACAATCTCCCTTGTAATAATTTATCTTCCGAAGGCTCAATTCCCGGAACCAAAATTGCTGGCGAAAAAGCAGCTTGCTCTATTTGTTGAAAATAATTGGAAGGATTTTGATTCAAAGTCATCGTACCCACTTTGATCAGTTTAGCAATTTTTTCAGGCCAAATTTTAGTAGGATCAACGGCATTAAAATCTAAAGCCAAAAAATCTTCTTTTTTCAACATTTGAACATACAAATCCCATTTTGGGAAATTCCCTTTTTCAATTTCATTACGCAAATCCAAAGTAGCATGTTCAATTTGTGTGGATTGAATTGCATTGGCTTCAGCTTGCGATAAATTACGCACTTCTTGTTGCGGAATCCATTTGTATTTTACATAGGTAACTTCGCCTTTCGCATTTACCCATTTGTACGCATGCACTCCATTACCTTCCATTTGGCGAAAATTCGCTGGGATTCCATAATCAGAAAATACCCAAGTTAACATGTGTGTTGATTCTGGCACATTTGAAAAGAAATCAAATACCCGATTCGGATCTGAAGCACCATTTGTTATTGGAGAAGGCTTAAAGGCATGAACCATGTCCGGAAACTTCATTGCATCACGGATGAAGAAAACTGGCAAGTTGTTTCCTACTAAATCATAATTCCCTTGTTCTGTATAAAATTTAACAGCAAAACCTCGAGGATCACGATACGTTTCAGGAGAACCGGCTTGATGCGTTACAGTTGAAAAACGAACCAACAATGGGGTTTTTTTACCTGCTTTATTTAAGAAATCTGCCATCGTAACATCCGAAAAATCAGAGACTGCAACAAATTCTCCAAAAGCACCAGTTCCGCGAGCATGAACCACTCTTTCCGGGATACGTTCACGGTCAAAGGCAGCTAATTTTTCAATCAAATGTATATCTTCCAGCAGGACTTGTCCATCTTGCCCTATTGTTTTTGAATTTTGATTGTCTCCTACTGGAGCTCCAGAATTTGTTGTTAATGTTTGACCAAATGTTAGCTGAGTTATCAACATTGCTATTGATAAGACTAATGCTTTTTGTTTCATAAGACTATTTTATTTATTAATTAATGCAAAAATATCGACAAAAAACATATTGACATAACTGAAAGTTTATATCTTTGTCATTGACAACATCTATATACATGAATATCCAACAATTAGAATATATAATCGCTGTAGATCGATTGAAAAATTTTACAAAAGCTGCTGAGTATTGCAATGTCACACAAGCAACATTAAGCACGATGGTCAAAAAACTAGAGGCAGAGCTTGAAATAATTATTTTTGACCGAAAGAAAAATCCAACTGAGACTACCGAAATTGGAATGGAAACTGTTGAAAACGCAAAAAAAGTAGTTCTTCACAGCCAGCTTTTAAAAGACAATGCCAAAAAGACTAATGGAAAAATCGAGGGGAAGATTAGAATTGGAATCATCCCGACAATAGCAAACTCTTTACTGCCAAAAATCATAAAACCTATTTTAGAAAACTTCCCTGACTTAAAATTAGAAATTTCAGAACAAACAACTAAATCTATTACAAAACAGCTGAAAGAAGGGCAACTTGATATGGGAATTGTTGCTACCCCATTAAATGATACCGAAATTGAAGATATCGTCTTGTTTTATGAGACTTTAATGGTGTATGGCGACATTGATCCGGTGCAAAACTATGTTTTACCCGATGAAATTAGAAATCATAAAATCTGGCTTTTGGAGGAAGGTCATTGCCTTAGAGAACAATTTATTAAATTATGCTCTTTAAAGAAAAAAGAAAAAATGGTCGAAAATTTAAAATTAGAAGCAAGTTCGTTTGATACTTTATTGAATATGATTGACGAATTTGGCGGATTAACTTTAATTCCTGAATTATATTACAACACCCTTTCCTCCGAAAGAAAAAAACAAGTCAGTTTTTTTAATGCACCCATTCCGGTTCGCGAAATGAGTATTATTTATCATCGCCCCTATGCAAAAATTAGAACAATTGAAGCGCTCGCCAACATTATACACAGTACAATAAATAAAGATTTGATCTCAAATAAATACAAAAAAAGCGAATTAGCAATTACTCAAATATAATACTTACTCACTCGTACTTTCATAAAAAGTATCTATCGAAAGTTGCTTTTGCATCGAAGCCATAACTGCCAACTGGTCACATCTTTCATTTTGAACATGATTATTATGTCCTTTTATCCATTTGAAATTGACTTTATGTTTTCTATAAATAACCAGAAAACGTTTCCACAAATCAGAATTTTTCCTACCAACAAACCCTTTTTTTTCCCAACCTAAAACCCACTTTTTCTCCACGGAATCCACCACATATTTAGAGTCCGAAACCACTAAAACTCGGGTATTTGAATTTTTTAATTTTTCAAGTCCCACAATTACTGCCAGCAATTCCATTCTATTATTAGTGGTATGACGAAAACCCTCATAGAATTCCTTTTTATAAGGCTTGCCTACCCATTCCATCACAACTCCATAACCACCGGGGCCCGGATTTCCTTTAGCAGCACCATCTGTATAAATATGCACGTCGTGAGTATTCAAAATTATAAATTATGATTTAACAGTTTTTCAATAACTTCCGGAAAATGTTTCTGCTCCAATTCATGAATTTTTTCAGCAACTTCTTCTGGAGTCTCATCACCTGATAAGACTACATTTTTTTGAAAAAGAATATTCCCTTCATCATAATTTTCATTTACATAATGAACGGTAATTCCGGTTTCTTTTTCTTTATTCCCAACAATTGCTCTATGAATATGCATACCATACATCCCTTTCCCACCGTATTTTGGTAACAATGCAGGATGAATATTTATTATCTTATCAGGATATTTCGCAATAATATTATCCGGAAATTTTAACAAAAACCCCGCTAAAACAATTAAATCAGGCTGGATATTATTTATTATTTGTAATACTTTACTTTCATTTAATTCTTCTTTTGAGAAAATACTAGTTGAAATCCCATAATTTCTGGCTCTTTCAATCACTTTAGCATTTGGGTTGTTTGTAAACACCGCTTCAACTCTTGCAATTTCAGTTTCAGCAAAATACTTGATAATATTTTCAGCGTTAGTCCCCGATCCAGAGGCAAAAATCACTATTTTTTTCATAAACTAACAATTTTAATTACGCAAAAAAAGGCATAAAAAATGAAATTAAATAACATTCAGAAACCTTTATCAAATATATTTTATAAATTAGATCTCACATTTATTAACTAAATAGTTGTTTTCAAATAAAGTTTTTTATTTTTGCCAACAAATTAAATTCTAAAATTAAAGATTATGTCAGACATTGCATCAAGAGTAAAAGCGATTATCGTAGACAAATTAGGTGTTGACGAAAACGAAGTTGTAACAGAAGCAAGCTTCACTAATGATTTAGGAGCTGACTCATTAGACACTGTTGAGCTTATTATGGAATTCGAAAAAGAATTTGACATTCAAATTCCAGACGATCAAGCAGAAAACATTGCTACTGTAGGTCAAGCAATCTCTTATATAGAGGAAGCTAAAAAATAATAAATTTTACACCCGTTTGCAATCCTGTAAGCGGGTGTTATTATTTTTTAAAAAATTAAATTCGAGATTGAACTTCAATCAAAATATATTTATTGTAATACCCATGGCTCTTTTGTAGGAATAATACAATAAAGAAAGCATGGGTTTTATTTGTTTAAAGATAACAAAATAAAGAATTTATGGTATTAAGACGAGTTGTTGTAACAGGTTTAGGCGCTCTTACTCCTATTGGGAATAATATTGAAGAGTATTGGAACGGCCTCATTAACGGGATTAGTGGAGCAGCACCAATTACTTATTTTGATGCTTCAAAATTTAAAACACAATTTGCATGCGAATTGAAAAATTTTAATGCCGAAGATTTCTTAGATAGAAAAGAAGCCAGAAAAATGGACCGCTATGCACAATATGCTATGGTTGCATCTGATGAAGCTGTACTTGATGCTGGTTTCAATTTTGAAAAATTAGATAAAGACAGAGTGGGTGTGATATGGGGATCTGGAATTGGAGGATTAGAAACTTTTCAAATAGAAGTTCTTAATTTCGCTGCTGGTGACGGAACACCAAAATTCAATCCTTTCTTCATCCCTAAAATGATTGCCGATATAGCTGGTGGTCATATTTCAATAAAATATGGCTTTAGAGGACCCAATTTCACAACTGTTTCAGCTTGTGCTTCTTCTACAAATGCTATTATTGATGCTTTTAATTACATAAGATTAGGTCATGCAGATGCTATGGTTACAGGTGGTTCTGAAGCTGCGGTAACTATTGCTGGAATGGGTGGATTTAATGCCATGCATGCTCTATCTACAAGAAATGATGATCCAAAAACAGCCTCAAGGCCAATGGATAAAGACAGAGATGGATTTATTCTAGGTGAAGGAGCTGGTGCTCTTGTCCTTGAAGAATACGAACATGCTATAGCTCGTGGCGCAAAAATTTATTGTGAAATTGGTGGTGGCGGCATGTCAGCGGATGCACATCATATCACAGCTCCGCATCCTGAAGGATTAGGTGCTAAAAATGTAATGCTTAATTGCTTAAGAGACGCAGGTTTACAAGCAAGTGATGTTGATGGTGTAAACATGCACGGAACATCTACTCCTCTTGGAGACATGGCGGAGTCTAAAGCTATTTTACATGTTTTTGGAGAGCATGCCTATACCATGAATTTGAATTCAACCAAATCAATGACAGGCCATTTACTTGGTGCTGCCGGGGCAATTGAAACTATTTCTTCAATTCTTTCGATGAAATACGGAATAGTACCCCCTACAATAAATCATTTTACTAATGATGAAAGTATTGACAGTAAATTGAATTTCACTTTTAATGTTCCTCAAAAAAGAGAAATGAATGTTGTCATGAGTAATACTTTTGGTTTTGGAGGACACAATGCTTGTGTATTAGTGAAAAAATTAGACATCTAAATTATATGCGTATAATTAGAAAAATATTTTCGAAATCCCGTTCTCCAGAAGACGGGATTTTTTTTGATTCTATCCAGAAAATTTTGGGTTTCGCGCCAATCAATTTAAATTATTATAAAAAAGCCTTCACACACCGTTCCTCAAATCGACTTGACGTTTTAGGAAATCCTATCAACTACGAACGACTGGAATTTTTAGGAGATGCTATGCTAAGTGCTGTAATCGCGGCTCATTTATTCAGCAAAGCGCCTGCTGGAGACGAAGGCTATCTCACTAAAATGCGTTCAAAAATTGTAAGTAGGGACCACTTGAACGAATTAGGAAAGGATTTAAATCTAGTTCAATACATAGAGAGCAAAGTGCCGTTACAACATTTTGGCGAAAACATACATGGGAATATCTTCGAATCGCTAGTGGGAGCAATCTATTTAGACAGAGGGTATGTCTACTGTGAAAAATTCATTCAGAAAAGAGTTATCATTCCCTATGTAGATATTGCCAGACTGGAAGGAAAGGTAATTAGCTATAAGAGTTTAGTTATAGAATGGTGTCAAAAAGAGAAGAAAGTATTTCATTATGATATTTTTGAAGACAATGCAATAGACGGACAACGCTTGTTTGGGGTTAAACTTAGCATCGATGATAAAGTAATTGCAAGAGCAAGGGCAACTTCAAAAAAGAAAGCAGAAGAAAAAGCATCCCAACGTGCTTATTTTGCATTTCAAGAAAAAATGGATAGAAAATAACATCAAATCCTTAAACCTATAACGTTTTCGTTGATAAATTAACACAAACATCTTATTTAGGTAGTCTAAACTTCGATAGAAATACTATATTTACAACTTATTTTTTCATGAAATGGCTATTCATAAACTGGATCTTGGAGAATTTGACGAAATAGATTATTATCTAATTGCTATTCACACTTCATTAGAAGATTATAGATTGGCTTTTTTTATTAATCAATTATTGCCAATAAATCTAAGCAAAAGCAAGAATGAAATCCAAATTAATATAGAAGAAGGGGAAACAAAATTTTCTAGATTCTTTTATTATGATAATAAAAAAGCAATCACCTGGAATTTGATTCAAAATAAAAATGAGGTTATTCAATATAAAAAAGGAATTAAGCAAAATTTATTTTCAAATGTTACAATGGAAGTGGCAACAAAAGTCTTTTTACTTCCTGAGTTTAAAAAAGTAGATTATTTCTTAAAAATAGAAAATATTGAAGACACAACGAGCGTATCAACAATACAGACTATATTAAATAAAATCGATAATATAGCTACACTTTATACCGTAGATATAAATCAAATCAAATCAAAAAACAATTTAATTTTTTAATACCAATGCTTACAAACAAAAAAACTAAAATTGTAGCCACACTTGGGCCTGCATGTAGTACAAGAGAAATCATAAAAGACATGATTGACGCAGGTGTAAATGTATTTAGAGTAAATTTTTCACATGCTGACTACGAAGATGTAAAAGAAAAAATAAATCTGATACGCGGTCTAAATGAAGAGTTTGGTTACACAACTGCAATCCTTGGAGATTTACAAGGACCTAAACTTCGCGTAGGAGTTATGGAGGAAGGGGTTGTTGTAAAAGACGGAGACTTAATTACATTTACTACAGCTGAAGACATTCTTGGAACTGCAAAAAAAGTATTCATGAAATACCAAAACTTTCCAAATGATGTAAATCCAGGAGAAAGAATTTTGCTAGATGATGGAAAACTTATTTTTGAAATCGTTGAGACCGATAAAAAATCAGAAGTTATAGCAAGAGTAATTCAAGGTGGTGAATTGAAATCTAAAAAAGGAGTAAATTTACCTAACACAAAAATATCTCTTCCTGCAATGACTGAGAAAGATATTGCTGATGCTATTTTTGCTATTGGGCAAAATGTGGATTGGATCGCACTATCATTTGTAAAAACACCAAGAGATTTACAAGACTTACAGGAATTAATTGCAGAACATTCCGAATATAAAATTCCAATTATTGCCAAAATAGAAATGCCGGAAGCATTAGAAAATATTGACAAAATTGTTGCTTATTGTGATGCTTTAATGGTTGCTCGTGGAGATTTAGGAGTTGAACTTCCTGCGCATGAAGTACCGTTAGTTCAAAAAGAATTGATTCGCAGAGCCAAAACAGCTCGTATTCCGGTTATCGTTGCTACGCAAATGATGGAAACAATGATCACTTCTCTTACACCAACACGTGCTGAGGTGAATGACGTTGCCAATTCAGTTATGGATGGTGCTGATGCTGTAATGCTTTCCGGAGAAACTGCCACTGGAAATTATCCGGTTCAAGTAATCCAAAAAATGACTCAAATCATTGAAGCAGTTGAGGATTCTCCGCTTATTCAAGTACCACAAAATACGCCACAGATAAAAACAAAACGTTTTATTACAAAAACAATTTGTCATCATGCTGCAACTATGGCTAATGTTATCAAAGCAAAAGCAATTTGTACCTTGACGAATAGTGGTTATACTGCTTTCCAAATTTCGGCTTGGAGACCAAATTCACATATTTTAGTTTTTACATCTAATAAAAGAATCCTTACACAACTGAATTTATTATGGGGTGTAAAATCTTTCTTCTATGAGAAAACAGTAAGTACTGATGATACGGTAACTGACATTAACGAAATCGTTAAACAAAAAGGTTTTGTACAAAAAGGAGATTTTCTTATCAATTTAGCAGCAATGCCTATAAAAGAAAAAGGAATGGTGAACACCTTGAGAGTTTCTGAAATAGAATAGTTTAAGTTCTTAAATATATTAAATCCGTCCCGTTATCAAACTGGACGGATTTTTTTTGATTATTTAAAAAAAACTTTACATCTCTATTTTTCATTGGAAAAAAATTAAGAACAATTAAACATTCTTCTGCAAAATAAAATTTATATTTGAGGAACAATAATCGCAGCTATTATGAATTTCAATTCGAAAAATCCATTTTTAAATAATAAAACTTTTTCGTCAACAGCAGTTTCAAGAAAAGACGAAGTGCATCAAGCAACTCTAATTGATTACAATCAAGAAATGACTTTGTCAGGAACTATCAATAAGAGTTTAATTCTATTTTTACTTCTTACGGCATCCGCAATGGTAATTTGGTGGATGACTTTTAATGGCATGAATCCAATGGTTCCGGCAATAGGCGGTGCTATTGTAGGACTTATTCTAGTCGTTATTTCTGCTTTCAAACCGCAATTTTCGCCGTATTTAGCTCCTGGATATGCCTTATTCGAAGGGTTATTCATCGGTGGAATTTCGGCAATATTTGAAGCTATGTATCCCGGAATTGTGATTCAAGCCGTTGGGGCAACTTTTGTAACGTTCATGGTTTGCTTAGGTTTGTATAAATATAAAATCGTAAAAGTAACAGAACAGTTTAAGTCAGTTGTTGTGGCAGCCACACTTGCCATTGCGACTTATTATTTGATCTCTTGGTTGTTTTCGATGTTTACCAGCTTTGTCCCTGTACATTATGGCAACTCGATGATGAGTATCGGAATCAGTGTTTTTGTAATTGTAATTGCCGCTTTAAATCTGTTTTTGGATTTTGATCGAATCGAAAAAGGAGTAGAACAAAAAATGCCAAAATACATGGAATGGTATGGCGCCATGGGATTAATGATTACACTGGTTTGGTTGTATATAGAATTTTTAAGATTGTTATCTAAGTTGAACAGTAAAAACTAAGACTACTATAAGAATATTGAATAATGAAAAAACCTTTCTAAATTAGAGAGGTTTTCTCATTTTAAGCCGCTTTTTCAAAAGCTATGTAATGACTTAACTGTCCTTGCAAGTTGAAAACAGGAAATCCTTTTATCAAACAAGCATAAACCGTTCCGTTCTTTTTATAATTGAACACCGTTTTTTCAAAAGGTTCCTGAAGTTGTATTGCATTTCGAATTTCATTCAAAGTAACTAAATTAGTCTCTTGACCTTGAAACATCTTAGGGCTTTTACCCAAAACTTCTGCTGCTTTATAGCCGCTCATTTTTACTATATTGTGCGAGGCAAAAACGATGGTACGTTTAACATCCGTTACAATTATTACTTCCTCTTTTAATCTTGTTTTTAAATCCCAGTTGTCAAGATTCCATTTGTTTTGGAGAGCAATTAATTTGAGCTTATCTAAATCTAAAAAAGAACTCTTCAATTCATGTAAAAACTCATGGTGAAAATCCCAAGAAAAAACTGGTGTTGTTTTTATATTTAAGCATTTGTGATACTTGGCAATAGCTTCATCATATTGTGGAAAATCACTCATGGTATTTTATATTAAAAACCCAAATATAATTTTATTTATAAAAACAAAAAAACAAATTTTAGACTTTAACCATTGTTGAACGCACTCATTATTAATTAAAAATCGAATTTTAACTGCACAACAACAAATTTCTTCTCTTCGGTATTTAAATTACTTAAAGAAATCCCAAGTAATCGCACGGAATTTTTCATTCGTTCTTGATACAATAGTTCTTTTACGACTTCTACTAGCAATGCTTTATCAGAAATAAAATAAGGCAGGGTTTTGCTTCGGGTTTGTTGTGTGAAATCACTATATTTTATTTTTAAAGTGACTGTTTTTCCAGCAATACTGTGTTTTTTCAATCTTCTCTCTAATGTAGTTGCAATATTCTCCAGCTGCTCTAACATATAAATTTCAGAAGACAGATTAACATCAAAAGTATGTTCTGCTGCAACTGATTTTGTAATCCTATTTGATTTTACTTCACTATTATGAATTCCTCTCACGACCTGGTAATAGAAACTTCCCGATTTTCCGAAATGTTTCTCTAAAAACTCTAAAGATTTACTTTTTAATTCTACTCCGGTAAAAATTCCCAGTTGGTACATTTTTTCGGTAGTGACTTTTCCAACTCCATGAAATTTTCGAATAGGTAATTCTTCCAGAAATGAAATGACTTCGTCCGGATTGACCGTTTTTTGTCCGTTGGGTTTATTATAATCACTGGCAATTTTAGCCACAAACTTATTAACCGATATCCCAGCAGAAGCCGTTAAACCCACTTCGTTGAAAATGCGCTGTCTTATTTCCTGCGCTAATAAACTAGCGCTAGGATTCCCTTTTTTGTTATTCGTTACATCTAAATAGGCTTCATCGAGTGACAATGGCTCCACCATATCCGTATATTCCTGAAAAATTTTGTGAATCTTAGATGAAATCTCCTTATATCTTTCAAATCGTGGCCTTACAAAAATGAGTTCTGGGCAGTTTTTCTTGGCCATGACTCCACTAATAGCACTACGAACGCCAAATTTCCTAGCCTCATAACTCGCCGCAGCAACAACCCCTCGGTTTTCAGAACCTCCTACAGCAATAGGCTTTCCTATCAACAACGGATTGTCCATCTGCTCCACCGAAGCATAAAAAGCATCCATGTCAACGTGTATGATTTTTCTATTTGGAATTAATTCCTGCATATTCAACTAATTGTAGACCCAATTATTATTAGAATTGTTTACTATTCCCCAAATTATTATTTTTCTTCAGTACTTAAATAATTCTTAACTACTACCGATTTGTTTTTCTGTTCGGTAGGAAAGAAAAAACTGAATGGACGTGATTTGAAATGATTCCAAATGGAAATCGTAACAAATCGCAACTCAAATAATGAAATAGCTCTCGAACGAAATGCCAGCCCTAATGACAGACTGAAACTTACCATAAAATTAACCAAACCCATAATACCAATTCCAAAAATACCCCAAAATAACATCGAGTCGCTCACAACATAATTCGCTCCGTATAGCGCTAAGGCCAGATTTCCACTTCCAAAAGTAATATGCCGTATATCCAAATTTAGCCCTAAAAACAGACCAATTGACGCAGTACTTCCCATAAATATACCAAACCAGAAATTTGAAATAATTCCTGCCCATCTTTTTTCATATAGTTTAGCTAATTTCAGCGTTCTATCTTTTCCTAAACTCTTTTTCAACAAAGGATGTTCAGTTATCCGGAAAAAAACCTGATTGTGTTTGTCCCTATTGGCAACACTTCCTGAAATGATTCCGGATAAAAATAAAAATACACCAGCTATAGCCGCATGAAAAATCGCTAATGAATGTATCGGACTTAAGTCAATGAGTAAGGATTTCCATTTAGTAGCAGTGATGTTATAATGCAGAGTATAGTCAATCAGCCAGATTCCAAGTAATGAAACAGGAAAAGCCATAATCACATTCCCCACAAAAGCTATAAACTGCGAGCGAGAAACACGTGCAAAAAGTATAGCAAAAGCGCCATACTTTTCGGCATTCTTACCTTGTTTCACAACACCTTCCTCCAAAGCTTTTATCAAAGCCGAAGCTGTCATGGCTGGTTGTTTTGTAGCAAGGGTAAAACCCAAAAGATAAATGGCAATAAACCCAAAAGCATAATTTATGCTATAAATAAATGCATGTCCAAAAAAACTCGTATCGACTTTAGAAAGCAATACTTTAATGACACACATTATTCCAACGATAAATCCACCGCCAAGTGCCGTTCGAAACATTTTAAAATACTCCTTTCGGCTTTCAGTAATATAATGTTCTCCTGTTTTAGCCGTATGTTGCGTTACTTCATAAGAAATCAGTTGGGTACTTTCACCTATAAACTTTCGAACATTATTTTTGTAGCAATTGTATTTAATTAAATACAACGCCAATGTTATTCCGTTACTCTTTTTATCGTTCTCTTTATCTACAATCATTAACGGAATTAAAAATTTTAACCGTTCTAATTGCTGTCTGATTTTTAATAAATTCTGGTTTACACGAAGTGAAATTCCATATTTTGAAGTATTATGAAATGCTTTATCAACAAACTCTTCACACTGCTTATGCAAAACCAATAGGTGCGCATACGATAAATCATTCGACTTGATAAAATGCTTTTCAGAATTTTTAATTTTGTCTTCAATTTGAAATAATTCTTTTTCAAAAGCCGAAAAAGGACTTTCATAATCATCAAATTCCGGGACCATTTTGATGACGTCCGTTTCCATGGCACGACCACTTATTCGCTGTGTAATTAAGTGCATCCCAAATAACAATTCAGATAACACCGAATTGAGTTCCATGTTTTCATAAATAGACTTGAATTTTAAAAGACCATACAATTCTTCTAATTGTTGTAATGGTATTTTGTTGATCCAAATCGTGTCATCGTCGCGGTAAAAAACCTGATTGAGAATATATTCTAATGTGTTTTTTTGTGGCTGATAAGGCAAAAATTTAGCGAAAATCCTTTTTTTGACTTCAAAAATAAAATCAACATCTTGTAAAATAGCTGCATCGGAAAGAATCTTATTGAATTTTTTATCTTTTAAAATTTCTTTGATATAAATGGAGAACTGTTTTCGAATATTATAATTGTCCTTTAAAAAAGAAAGTATTTCTTGCAAATCAATACTTTCCAGATTTTTAGTTTTCAAAGGGCGGATCAACCTGATTAACTCCACTAAAGGCTCTAAATCATCTTCCTGCTCACGCCAATACTGACTTTCTCCAAAAAATTCAGTTAATAGCCCAGCTGGAGTTGGTTTCGGTTTTACTTTGAAAAAGGATCTCATTATTTGGTTCAATTTTGGTAAAAATACAAATTGACCCAACAACTTTCATTAAGTTAATCATAAATAAATGCTTGTAGCGGTCTTAATAGTGCACACAAAATTTCGTTGAAATCTAAACTTTTGTCCTTCAACATTATTTTACCATATAAAAAAAATAAATTGTGACAAGCAATTACAAACCTCCTAAAGATATAAATTAACTGTAGTGAAAATATTTAATATATTTGAGGCATGAGATTAGCCCGGATAGAAGTGGAAATATTCGATTGAAAAAACTATTTTTCTCTTAAAAAAGCGATTTAAAAGCTTTTTTTTTAAAATAGAAAAAAGTTTTATGATTGAGGAATTGAAGCGTTTAACCCGAAATTCTAAAAATACTTAAATAAAATTAATATGAAAATGATTGAAATAGAAAGAAAATTTCTAATTAAAAACGATTCATTCAAGACAACCGCTTTCCTTCAAAATCATATTGCCCAAGGCTATTTAAGTTCGGTTCCGGAACGCACGGTTCGTGTTCGCCTAAAAGGAGAGAACGGATTTTTGACTATAAAAGGAATTTCAAATGAATCAGGATTGTCCCGTTTTGAGTGGGAAAAAGAAATCCCGGTTGATGAAGCAAAGGAATTATTGAAGTTGTGCGAAAAAGGCGCTATTGACAAAACCCGTTTTGAAGTAAAAATTGGGAATCACGTTTTTGAAATCGACGAGTTTTACGGTGAAAACGAGGGATTGACCATTGCTGAAATTGAACTTAGCTCAGAAACCGAAACTTTTGAAAAGCCCAGTTGGTTGGGCGCAGAAGTGACGCATGATAAACGCTATTACAATTCCTATTTAAGCAATAATCCTTATAAAAACTGGTGATTTAATTATTCAAAATTGCTATTGTTACTTTCATTCCTCCATCGTCTTTACGTGAAGCAATATCGTTAAAGGCTCTTTTAGACAAGTCTATTTCTCTTGACCTAACAAATGGACCTCTGTCGGTAATTTCTACAATTACAGATTTACCATTAGCTTCATTGGTTATTTTTACTTTTGTCCCAAAAGGTAGTTTTTTGTGCGCTGCAGTATATTTATTGTTATCAAATTTTCTGCCGCTTGTAGTTCTTTTTCCATTAAATTTATCAGCATAATAGGATGCATGTGCCTGTTTTTTATAGATTTTAAATTTCCCTAATGAAGTAATTAAAGAGTCTAATTTATCATCTTGCTGTTCAACTGCTATTCTACTCTTTTTGAGAGAGTCTTTTTGAATTGCAGATTTTTGTTTATCTGAGATTGAACTTTGACTGCTAACCAAGCCAATTATTGCCAGCAAAAAAAATAATGTTATTGATTTTTTCATTTATATCTTTTTAGTTAAATCTATTTTACAAAAACCATACCCAGAAAAAAAAAGCTCTATTTCTAGAGCTTTAATTTATTTTTAAAACCACATTGACCATGGAATTCTACTTAGAATAAGCAATAATCCTAGACCATAAAAAATAGAAAACGTTTTGAACTTTGACTCGCTAGTAGTTAATTTTTTATGTTTTGACCATCCTATTGTAATCAAAGTAATTGCAATAATATTTATTAATGGGTGTTCTAATGACGTTAAACGCAACGCCTTATCTGACATTTGTCCTAACGAAGCAAACCCTAATGGAGAAACAAAATATAAAATTAAACCAATCAATAATTGTGTATGTATCCCTATTAATCCAAACAACGCAATTTTTCTATCTTTTGCAGTAAATTCTTTTTTAGAAGACATTCCTATAAAAGAATTAACAACTGCAACCACTAATACTAAAAGCGCTAAATAAGCCCAACCAGAATGAAATTTTTGAATAAATTCGTACATAAATTGTATTTTTGTTTTAACAAATATAAGAAAAAAAGGCATAAAAAAACCACGCTGTAATACGTGGTTTTGATTTTTTGATATTTTTTTCAGGTATTATTTCCCAAAAATATATCTAAGTGTAAATTGTGCTTGCCAAACATCAAAAGTTGAAGCATTCTTCTGGAAGGTATCTTTAATTAAAGTTTTTGTTCCTGCAACATCCGCTTGAGTTGTTAATTGGTAAAAAGGCACATTTGCAGTTGTAGTTACGTAGCTCAAAACATTTGAATTTGTAACTCTTTGTGTAACACCCCAATCTTTATTTAACATATTGGTAAAGTTTAAGACATCAGCTCTGAATTGGAAAGAATTCTTTTTTCCAGATATTTTCAAGAAAAAATCCTGAGTAACTGATAAATCTAATCTATGCAACATAGGAATAACAGCTCCATTTCTCTGAGCATACTGGCCTCTTCTTGTAGAAAGATATTTATCTTGATTAATGTATGAATCAAAAGCTTGTTGTTGTTGTGCTTCAGTATATACTGTTACTACATTTGCTCCATTTACAACATTTGTAACTGATAATGGTTGAAAACGAATTTGATTCGCATTATTTGGCACAAACAATAAATCATTTCCATTTACTCTATCACCATTCATATCGCCATTATAAGCATAAGAAATCCCTCCTGATTGTTCTCCAATGTAACCTAAGTTAATTGAAGTAGCAGCTCCAAGTTTATCACCGTACTCAATTTTATATCCTAATATACCAACAATTCTATGCGGCGTATTATTACTAGATAAAGATAAAGGTAAATCATTATTACCGTTTACTGATCTAGCACCAGTCCAAGAACCAGAAGCAATAGAACCTGCTGATAATAAATCATTAGCACTTGAATGCGTGTAAGCTACTGAACCCCAAAGACCTTTTTTGTATGGATACTCTAATTTAAATGTTGTAGAGTAAAAATATCCTTTATTCGTATTTGTTAATACAACTGCACTTGAAACATTGTCATTAATTCTAACTCCATTGTCATTACGAGCATATCTTGGTCTAGTATCAGGACCACTGAAGTTTCCAAGTGGAGTTTCAAAATTTGCATTGTAGTAATGAATCGCATTAATGTTTGATTGGAAAATACCTTCTATAGTTCCTACAAAACCTAAAGGAAGTTTATGATCAACTGCTATATTTGTTTTCCAAACTTGTGGAAACTTAAATTTTTTGTCTGTAAACGCTAATTCAAATGTAGAAGGAAGCGTAGGTGTAGCAGGAATGAAATAATTGTTTGGATTTGGTGTAAAACCGTATCCACCTGCAGCAATCGCAGCACCACTAACATCAACAAAACCGGTAAGAACACCGTTATTACCAATTGCATTAGATAAGAAAACCGATGGAGCTCTTCCTGTAAATACACCACTACCTCCACGAACCTGTGTTGTAGCATCTCCAGTTACATCTAAATTAAAACCGATTCTCGGCTCAAACAAATACTGAGTATTTGGCATATCACCAGTGTTGAATTTTTCTCCGTTAGCAAAAGTCATTGCTGTAACTTTAGGATTCTCAAGTGCTGTATCAGCAAACCAAACAGCTGAAGCACGAAGTCCTAAAGTAACTCTAAGTTGATCCGAAACTTTAATTTCATCTTGAGTATACAAGTCAATTTTATTTGACTTCAAAATTTGCAAAGGCTCTTCAGCACCAGCCAAAGCTGAATATCTAAACTGAACACGATCAATACCGGAAACAATTGTAGATGGCGCACCACCATTAAGAGCTGATTGTTCAGCCGCTTTATAAAATTGATCCAACGAATTAAAAACATAGACTCCATTAGAGCCAGAGAAAAACAAATTACTTGATTTAAAGTACTCAAAGTTAGCACCAAATAATAAAGAGTGTTTACCTATTGTTTTAGTTAAATTGTCAGTAAAGTGTAAAGTCGAATACGATAATTTATTCCCTTGAGTAAAAGGATCTAAACCTGCAGAAATAAGATTAGATGTTCCTGCTGTAACAACTCCAGTAATAGGATTAACTGATCCGTTTTTTATATCAATAGTAGGAAACAAACCTCCACCTTGTAAGGCTCTATCTTCAATTTGTTTGTCATAACCTCCGATAAAATTATTGTACCATGAATTACTTAATTTACTGTTCAATTCAACGACTATCGATCTCGTATTATCTTGAATAACATAACCGCTATTTTGAAAAGACATTGCAAGTGCGCTAGTTCTTCTATTACCAAATCCTAAAGAGGCAGAGTTTGAAGTTAACTCATCTGATGAAGAGTTATGAAACACGTAACGAGCCGTAAGTTTATGATTGTCGTTGATATTCCAATCTAATCTTGTAAGGAATTTTTTCGAAACTTTTGCAGCGTCATAGTTTTCCCAAGGACCTGTTGTATAATTAAATTTGTCTTTCAAAAAAGTTGAAAGTGTTTGCATTTGTGCAAATGTAGGTGCAGAAACTTGAGCACTTGGCTGTGGTGAACCTGCAGAAGTCCAAGTTGTAGCCGGGCTTGTATTTTCTATTGTCTCAAAATTTCCAAAAAAGAATAATTTGTTTTTAATGATTGGAGCTCCAATTCTAGCTCCCCAAATTTTTTCATTAAATTTACCTGGCACTATTACAGTATTTCCTGCTTTAGTCCCTATAAAATCCTTCTTGTTACTTCTAAATGAATTATAAACTGAACCTTCAATTTCATTTGTTCCACTTTTTGTCACTGCATTTATTCCAGAACCTAGAAAACCTGATTGACGTACATCATAAGGAGCAATATTAACTTGTAACTGTTCAATTGCATCTAAAGAAATCGCAGTAGAACCCGTTCTTCCTCCAGCTTGTGAATCATTTCCAAGACCGAAACCATTATTGAATACAGATCCATCAATCGTAAAGTTGTTTAATCTTGAATCTTGACCTCCAAAACTACCATTAGCTCCTGCATTTGCATTGTACTTAGTGATTGCATTAATCGATCTTGCACCTGTAACAGGAACAGCTGTTAATTCTCTATTTGAAAATTGTTGCGAAGCTCCGGTTCTTCCTTTATTGAAAGTTCCTTTTGATTTTGTAGAAACAACTACCACTTCTTTTAAAGCATTAGATTCCTCATCTACAACAATATTCACTATTATATTATTTCCTAAAGGTGCATTGATCTCTGTAATCTCTGTTGTTTTGTAACCAACATAAGTAACTTTCACAGTGTAAGGACCTCCTGGTCTAATTCCTTGAACGGCATATCCTCCGTTAGAACCTGTTGTTGAAAAATATTTTGTTCCAGTAGGTTTATGAACAACCTCAACTGAAGCACCTGGAAGCGTTTCACCCGTGCTCGATTTAACAGTCCCAGACATTGCAGAACTAGTAACCTGCGCATGACCAACAGCTGATAAAAAAATAATCAAAATAAAAATAATTTTCTTCATTTTTGTTTTTTGTTTAATTTATTAAATTTTAGCAAAAATATAACATTTAAACCGCATAGTGTTATGGAAACGTTAAGAAAACACCTCAAAACCTCATTCTTTACTTTAAAGCGATTACCGCAACTTCCTTGTTAAAAAAGAATATAATTACTATTTTTATATGATTTTTTTTATTTATCCAATAAAAATACCGCAAATCAAATTTATGCAAAAATCAAAAATAACATCAAAAATAAACGCTGTCATTGAATTACTTACATAAAAAACCCCAATTTTATAAAAAAATTGGGGTTTTAAATATTTAAAACTAACAAGTGTTATTTCGAATCTTCATTATTAGATCAAACTTAAAACCATTTTATTTGTTTGAAAGAAAATGATTCAATAAAAATGTAGTTGAAGAATCGTGATTTTTAACTTTTTCAGTATGAATCTCTTCTAAAATTGAGTTGGCTAATTGTTTTCCAAGTTCCACACCCCATTGGTCATAACTAAATATATTCCAGATAATTCCTTGAACAAAAATCTTGTGCTCGTATAATGCTATCAAAGATCCTAATGTTTTTGGAGTTAATTTTTGTATCAAAATAGTATTTGTAGGTTTGTTACCTGCAAATACTTTAAACGGCAAAAGAAGCGCCGCTTTATCTGCACCAAGGCCTTGTTTATCGAATTCTGCTTGAACCTGTTCTTCCGTTTTCCCGTGCAACAAAGCTTCGGTTTGTGCAAAAAAGTTAGACATCAATTTATCATGATGATCTTCATCACCATATAATGGTTTTACGAATCCAATGAAATCAGTAGGAATCAATTTAGTTCCTTGGTGAATTAATTGAAAAAAAGCATGTTGTGAATTCGTTCCTGGCTCACCCCAAATAATTGTCCCAGTTTGGTAATTAACCGGCTTTCCATCACGACCAACACTTTTTCCATTACTTTCCATAGTACCTTGCTGTAAGTAAGGTGCTAATTTTTGTAAATATTGCGTATAAGGAATCAAAGCTTCGCTTTCGGCACCAAAGAAATTATTATACCAAACACTTAATAAAGCTAAAATAACTGGTGCATTTTTATCAAAATCAGTAGTTTTGAAATGTTCGTCCATTTCATTGGCCCCGCTTAACAATTCGTCATAATTCTCAAAACCAACTGCCAGACTTATGGAAAGCCCTACCGCACTCCATAATGAAAAACGACCTCCAACCCAGTCCCACATAGGGAATACATTGTCAGGATTAATCCCAAATTCTGTTACTTTTGCAATATTTGTAGAAACCGCAACAAAATGTTTAGCAACATCTTCTTGTTTTGCTGATTGTAAAAACCATTTTCGGATTGTTTCAGAATTAGTTAATGTTTCCTGTGTTGTAAATGTTTTAGAAACAATAACAAAAAGCGTCGTTTCTGGATTTAGTTTTTTTATAATTTCATTTACATGATCCCCATCAACATTTGAAACAAAATGAACGTTTAAATGATTTTTGTAAAATTGTAATGCTTCAACAGCCATTGCAGGTCCTAAATCTGAACCACCAATACCGATGTTGACAATATCCGTAAACAGTTTTCCTGTAAAACCAGTTCTTTGTCCTAAAGTTACTTCGTTAGTAAATGCCTTTATTTTATTTTTTACTTCATAAATTTCAGGAACCACATTTTGCCCTTCTACATTTATAACAGTTGATTCTTTGGCTCTTAAAGCAGTATGAAGCACCGCTCTATTTTCTGTTTGATTGATAATTCCACCGTCAAAATAATCCGCAATAGCATTTTTAAGTCCTGTTTCTTTTGCCAACTCCAGTAATAATTCAAGCGTTTCTTGGTTGATGATATTTTTTGAATAATCAATTAAAAAATCATTCCACTTCAAGTTAAATTTCTCTGTTCTTGAATCATCTGCTTGAAACATTTCTTTCATGGAAGCTTTTTTCATTGCACTATAATGCTGTTGAAGTTTCTTCCAAGCTACTGTTTCAGTTGGGTTTATTGTATTTAAAGCCATTTATATTTGGATTATCGTTTTGTTAATTTTTGACAAAAATACTGAAATTAGTTTTAACGATAAATGTGTTTACAATTATTCTTTAAATTAAGTAGAAAAGAATGGCGATGATCTACGAAATCAATTTTGTTACAAATTAGCAACACTATCTAATTGCCATTTTAAAGGAGTAATAGCCTTTAAAAACTGCTCTTTATTTCTACCGCTCATTGGTTCGCCACTAGGCAGTTTAAGTCGTAACGCATCTACCTGAACGCCATTTTTCCAAAATCGGTAACAAACATGAGGACCCGTTGCCAGACCAGTGCTTCCTACTCGACCTATAATTTGACCTTGAGTGACATGCTGACCTCTTCGTACCAAAATCCTTGACATATGTAAATATTGAGTGGAATAGGTTCCATTGTGCTTTACTTTTACAAAATTCCCGTTTCCTGCGGTAAAACCTGTCTGTTCTACAATTCCTGCAGCAGTAGTTGTAATTGGTGTTCCATAGGGCGCAGCATAATCGGTTCCTTTATGCGCTTTCCATCTTTGTTGTACCGGATGGAATCGATTAGTTGAAAAACGAGACGAAATTCTGCTAAATTTTATTGGTGTTTTAAGAAAGAAATTTTTCAATGTTTTCCCTTCCTCATCGTAATATTCTATTTTATTGGAAGAAGGATTTTGCGCATAAGGAAATGCGTAAATTATTTTTCCTTTGTATTCAAAAAAAGCAGCTTTAAGACTATCTACTCCATCATAAACGGAGTCGTTTATGAATCTTTCTGTAAAAGTAATAGCAAACCGATCTCCTTTTTTAAGTTTAAAAAAATCGATAGACCAAGCATAAATTCTAGATATTTTACTCACCAAAGCACCTTCAACATTAGCATTTTCTAACGTTTCAGACAAAGAGCCTTTTAATAATCCCCCTATTGTACGGGTCTTAATAGTAATCGGTTTCGTTTTTTTATATACAACCACTGCCGTATCTCGCAAATCGACTACATAATAAGTCAATGCATCCGGCTGATAGATAAAAACCTGTAAATTATTAGTTTTGTTTTTTGACCTTAGCAGCGTATATGGTTTATTTATCCTGATTGTTCTTACATCAAATGTGTCCTTTACTTGTTTAATGATGTCATATACTTTCTTATCCCCAATATTTTGATTTTCGATAATTGTACCAAAAGTATCCCCTTTTTTTACCGTATCCTGAACCACATTAAAATCAGAATACTTAAACCCAAACTCCATTTTCTTAGCTGCTGGTTTTATAATTTCTTTTTCTAATACATCATTAGATTTATTACAAGAAACTAAAGAAAACAACACTATAATTGCTATTACTACTTGTTTCAAACTATATTTATTTTTATTCTAATTAATTTTATTCACCCCAATGTGCCAACTCATCAACCGACCATAATTCCGGAAAAAATATCCTGCGTTGGTATTTTGGATGCATGTATTTTTTCCAGTCACTTCCGCCAGTAGCTTCTCCATTTCCTTTGCCGCTTTGATCTATATATTTTATGGCTACATTCAAATGTTGCATCACCCAAGTAATATTTACCGTATGGTCATAATGGCGCATCGCTTTTATTAACTCTGGATTTTTTTGATCTAAAGCTGTAAGCTGCTTGAATTTTTTCCAAATATTTATGGTGTTGTATTCCTCCATATGTTTCAAAAACATTCCTTTGTATTTTCTTTCAAATTCTTCGAGTAAAAATGATTTTTTACCGGTGTGATAATCTTTTCCGGCTGCTTGCCAATATAAATGCTCAAAAGCAAATTCGAAAGGAGTATTCGTGTCAATTGCACCTCTATAACGGTAATCGATAAGATTTATTAAATCCGTGGAACAAAATTCTATTAATCTGTATTGCGCACTTTGAAAGCCACTTGCCGGAGTAAGGGTATTTCTAAATTTCATGTATTGATCTACATCCATTCCATCTTCCATAATACCGAAAGAAGTTGTCAACATGTCAAAATAACGGCTAATTCTCATTAACCTTTCCGTGAAAAAATCAATTTTTATGTCCTGACAATATGAAATTTGATTCATTTCCCAAAGTATCATCTTAAATATTAATTCATTAACCTGATGATACATGATAAAAACCATTTCGTCGGGAAGAGTGGTTCTTTGAATCTGAAGATTTAACAATGCATCGGTATGAATATAATCCCAATACGTAATCGGCTTAGACCAAAGTAGTCCTTCTAAATGCGTCTCGGTTTTCTGGTTTATTGCTTCGAATTTAAGCTCAATTTCTTTTAAAATTATCCCAGAATTATCATTATTGTCCATTATTATTTTTTATTTTAAACTGATTCTTCAACCCCCTAAATTCATCTAAATCTGCTTTGATTGAACCTACAGCCAGACTTGCTCTAATTCGTAAGGGTATTTTATTACCATCATCCGAAATCCAAACAGTTAAACTTTCCTGTTCTTTAAAAACACGCCCTGACTGTACTAAGGGTCTGAAAATCATCGTTGAAACAACCCCAAATTTAGTTGTAATATCTTCACGACCTATAAATTTCATCTTAAATTTTGTAGCTTCATCATCAAAAAACATATCAATAGCTACTGATTCTCCGGGCCTGATTTTATCGATATTTGGAAAGTTTCTTAAATAGTAGAAAGTGGACAAAATGTCTTGTGCATTTTTGGGGATAACGATTGTCTTTTCGTTTTTATTTTTATAATCTTTTATAAGAATTCTATTTGTAGTTTGATTGAAAAAACCTTCTTGATTTTTAGTATAGCCTCCTTCGTTTATTTTTCTTACAAATCGATATGGATTTCCAGTTTCCTTATCAATATAACTTTCATACAGATCATCCACTTTAAAGAAAAAACGTGACATTCCGGTAGTGTATCCTTTACCAACAACATGAAAAGTTTTTTTATTATTTAAAGTGGCGTCTTTGACTTCAAGCGTCGCATAACCTGCATTCACTATACCGTAATGAATTCTAAATTTAAAATACTCGCCCACATCATAAGCATCTTCTTTTTGAGAATCGAAACTTACGGTTGTTATAAATAGTATTAATAGTATTATTTTTTTCATTACTTTTTGTCAATTTATTGACTGTAATAGCAAATTTTGTTCCAAATATATTAAAACAAAAAAACTCAGTCAAATAATGACTGAGTTTTTATGCTATTAACTAACCAAAAAACTATAAATTATGAAATTTATATCAATATAGGAAGGAAACCACCCCTTCCAGTTTTGAGAGTGCAAAGTTAATTAATAAAACTAGTTTTTAAAGCTTCTAAATAAAGTTTAACACAACATTTGCATAAAAACGGCCCATTTACTGGTTATTTTTTAATACAACATAAAAATAACACCCTTTTATAACGTTCCTCGCAATTGTTGTTCTCGCTCAATTGATTCAAAAAGTGCTTTAAAATTACCCGCTCCAAAACCTTTGGCTCCCATTCTTTGTATGATTTCAAAAAACAACGTTGGTCTATCTTGCACTGGTTTTGTAAAAATTTGTAATAAATACCCTTCCTCATCCGCATCGACCATAATAGCAAGTTTCTCTATCTCATTTAAATCTTCTTTCATCATTTTCATATGGGCTCCCAAGCGCTCCGGAATCGCCTCATAATAGGCATGTGGAGGAGCTGACAAGAATTCTACCCCTCTCGCTTTCAATTGGGATACTGTTTTAATAATATCATCTGTTGCAATGGCGATATGCTGAATTCCAGGTCCACCATAAAAGTCCAGATATTCTTCTATTTGTGATTTTTTCTTTCCTTTGGCTGGTTCGTTGATTGGAAATTTAATTCTTCCGTTTCCATTGGACATTACTTTACTCATCAAGGCCGAATATTCGGTATTAATTTGTTTGTCATCAAAAGAAAGGAAATTCACAAATCCCATCACCTCTTCATAGAACTTAACCCAAGTATTCATTTCGTTCCAACCTACATTACCTACCATGTGGTCTATGTATTTTAAACCTGTTGGTTCCGGATTGTAATCCGATTTCCATTCCTTATATCCCGGCAGGAAAACACCATTGTAATTTTTGCGTTCTACAAAAATATGCACGGTTTCCCCATAGGTATAAATTCCGGATCGTACTACTTCTCCAAACTCATCTTTCTCCACTGTTGGCTCCATAAAAGAGCGCGCACCACGCTTTATTGTTTCCATGTAAGCACTAGTGGCATCTTCTACCCAAAGCGCAGCTACTTTCACCCCATCACCGTGTTTTTTCAAATGTTCGTGTATAGGGGAATCTTGCGTTAATGGCGTAGTCAATACAATGCGAATTTTATCTTGTTTGAGTACATAAGACGTTCTGTCACGAACACCTGTTTCTAATCCTGCATAAGCCAATGACTGGTAACCAAAAGCTGTTTTATAATAATGTGCGGATTGTTTTGCATTTCCTACGTAGAATTCTACATAATCGGTTCCTAATAAAGGAAGGAAATCTTGAGCTCCTTCAAATATTTTTTCGAGTCCGTATTCTACTGATTTTAATTCTTTTGACATGGCACTTATTTTTTGATTCGATAAATTTGATTTTGAGACGCAAATGACGCTGATACAATTGATTTATCAGAATTTTATTAATTTAAAAAAAATGTTGTATTTCACTAAATCTCTAGCCCTGATGACTCCTTATTATTCTACCCAAGATTTATAATATTGCCCATCATCCAATCCCATCGCTTCTTCGGTTACCATTAACGGGCGAAATGTATCGACCATAACGGCTAATTCGTGCGTTATGGTTTGACCAATGCTGCGCTCCATTGCTCCGGGTGCGGGTCCGTGAGGAATTCCTTTTGGATGTAACGTAATGTGACCTTGCTCAATATTGTTGCGGCTCATAAAATCGCCATCTACATAATACAAAACCTCATCGCTGTCGATGTTGCTGTGATTATAAGGTGCCGGAATCGCTTTTGGGTGGTAATCGTACAATCTTGGAACGAAAGAGCAAACCACAAAAGTCGCTGTTTCGAATGTTTGATGTACCGGTGGTGGCTGATGGACGCGACCTGTTATAGGTTCAAAATTGTGGATGCTGAATCCATAAGGAAAATTGTAACCATCCCAACCCACAACATCAAAAGGATGTGTGGCATATACAATTTCGTGGATCATGCCTTCTTTTTTGATTTTGATAAGAAAGTCTCCTTTTTCATCATGCGTTTCTAACTCGTTTGGCAAAATAAAATCACGTTCACAAAACGGAGAATGCTCTAAATGCTGACCGGATTCGTTTTTATAGCGTTTTGGAGTATAAAATGGGGCAAAAGATTCGACGTAAAACAATCGATTTTCTAAAGTATCAAAATCGATTTGATAAATTACTCCACGGGGAATAATCAGATAATCTCCATATTTAAAGGAAATATTTCCCATCATGGTCCGCAATTTTCCTTTCCCTTTGTGAATGAAAATCAGTTCATCGGCATCGGCATTTTTATAGAAATACGTCCGCAAGGATTGTTTTGGCGCAGCTAATCCAATGGTGCAATCTCTATTGACCAGCATGGGTTTGCGACTGTCCAGAAAATCATCTTCGGGTTTCAACTCAAATCCTTTTAATAATAACGATTTTATATTTTTCCCAATGGCAATTTTTGGTTCAACGGAGTAAGAATTAAGAATTTCTTTTATTTGCGTAGGTCTGTGAACATGATATAACAAGGACGAATTGCCATGAAAACCCTCGGTTCCAAAAAGTTGTTCGTAGTACAAACCACCGTTTGGTTTTTCGAATTGTGTGTGTCTCTTTTGAGGAAAACTTCCTAATTTATGGTATAAAGGCATGATTTTTTTGTTTAAAAGTGTAACAATTTAAAGTTCAGATTACTTTATAATGCGCTATGATTAATCAAAAAAAGAACACTCACTCAAGATTTCTCTTGATAAGGAATTGAAGATAATCTAACAAACCTAGCCATTTTGTTTTCATTATAACAAATATCGAAATTATTATTGAAATAAATTACATTTAAAATAAAAATCCTATGCTAAACCAAGTGTATCCTTTTCCAGTTTCCGGCGACCAGGAATGTTTTATTTCTACTGGTCCAATTACCGTTTCAAGACCATATCCTACCGCATATCCTGAATATTTTGGAATCGAAATCCAATCTACTGATTCAAAAATTTTATCCCCAATATTAGCTAAATTTGCTGAAAAATTGACATGATTGTTTTTATAAAACTCATAATCAATTGTTGCAGTTGATTTTATATAACTATTAGCAGCCACACTTAAGTAATCGTAACCGTATAAATACTTAAAATTATTTATGGGATTATAACCATATCCCCCCAAAATAAAATTAAAAAAAGCTACACTTTCCTTCCCAAAAGAAAATCCCGCATCTGTTTGAAATTTTACTGTCGTATTTTTAAAAAGTGTTGCTGCTATTCCAAAATCGCCTTTTGCAATAGAAAACGGATTAAAATCTCCCGTGTAATTTGAAGAAAGTAAATAGGATTGAATATCCCCTGAAAAATACCATCCTTTTTTAGGAAAATATTTATTATCAAAAGAATCAAATTTCATATACCCAAAAACACTTAAATAATTACTTTGATCAATTATTGGATCTACATTAGCCAATGTTTCTGACTTTATTTTTAAAAATTTAAGTTCCACTCCTCCTCCTATTAGAAATTTCTGTACAAATAAAGATTGAAAATAAGCTTGATTTGTTAAGTCGGTAAAATCAACATTGATTGAATTCACTTCACTTAAATTCAAATTACTTATTCCTTTAGCAACATTTCTATTGAATTGATTGAATTGAGATTTAAAACCAAAACTCAATTTAAATCCGTTTTCTACATAATAATCCAAATTGAATCTAATATTGTCCCCTAAAACAATGTCAAATGAAGCTATATCATTTTTAAAAAGTGTTCTTTTACGTGTTAAGTTAACTAAAACAGCACTTTTAAACAAATTATCATAATGCAATCCAAATTTTAAATAGGTCTTCGTCGAATTTTCTTTCAGACTGATATTTAAATCATCACCGTTTTGATTAGCATCCAAAGAATAGGATATGGCACTAAAATTTTGAGTCGCATTGATATTGTTTATCCCCTTCAACAAATCATTGTATGTGGTCTTTGCTCCTGGTTTAAATCTTAATTTACCAATAACATAATCCTCTGTATAATTCTCCAATTCATTACAATTTATATTTTTAATTTGTAAGCTATCGGTGATTATTTTCAGCTCTGGTTTTTTATATGGATTTAATTCATCAACTAATAGTTTTAATTTTTCAAAAACAGAAAATGTTGCTTCTTCTCCTTTTCTAATAATTTCTTTTCCTTTATCAAATGATATAACCCCATAGTTTCTGATGTCCGGCCTTATATAAATATCAGTGTCTTTTACATTCCTCTTCATTCTATCTATAGACTGAAGATTTGTAATTTGTACCAAAATCCTTGTGGCATCTTTAAGTTGGGTTCTGTCCAATAAATCATTCTGAACATCCACGCCTATAATAATATCAGCTCCAAGTTTTCTTACCTCTTCAATAGGATAATTATTAGCAACGCCTCCATCTACAATTAGTTTACCATCAATTTCCACAGGAGAAAATAAAGAGGGAAATGCCGAACTGGCAATCATAGCCTGAGCCAAATTTCCTTTATTCAACAAAACTTCTTCTCCTGTTTCTATATTGGTCCCGATACATAAAAAAGGAATTGGAAGTTTATTAAAATCCTTTATATGCCGGACGTTTCGGGTAATTCTACTCAATAAATTATAATTATACATCCCCTTTGACAAGGCTTCAGGTATTCCAATTTTTAGTTTATTAAACGGCAGCACCAACGCGTATAATTCGTCGTTTCTTCTTTCATAAAAATTTTTGGAAGATCTGGGAATGAAGTCGTTTAATAATTCATCAAAATTTGTTGATTGAAAAATGGAATCAATCTGGCTTGCATTATATCCCGAAGCATAAAGCCCTCCAACAACCGCTCCCATACTAGTACCACCAATATAATCTATCTTGATTCCTGCCTCTTCAAGCACTTTTAAAACACCAATATGCGCAAATCCTTTAGCTCCACCTCCACTTAAAACCAAACCGATTTTTGGTCGTTTTTGCTCCTGCGAAAACAAAGTTAAACTCATACATAAAACAATGAATAAAAGCGCGATTTTCTTCATAATTTGCAATTTGGTAGGTAATCGAAAGGGTATTAATTATTCATTTGTTGCCTTGTAAAATTCGGTAATTTTTTTGGCTTTTGATAGACCTATAACGTCAGAAATTTCTTTTTCTGTCGCTAACTTCAATCTTTTAACACTTTTAAAGTGCTGAATCAAAGTCAGCATCGTTTTTTCTCCAATGCCAGGAATACTTTCAATCGAAGAATTTAGGGCCGCTTTACTTCTTTTATCTCTGTGATGCGTAATCCCAAAACGGTGTGCTTCGTTCCGCAATTGCTGGATTACTTTCAAGGTTTCTGATTTTTTATCTAAATATAAAGGAATAGAATCACCCGGATAAAACAATTCTTCCAGTCTTTTGGCAATTCCAATTATAGCTATTTTGCCTCTCAAACCCAATTGATCAATACTTTTCAGTGCCGATGATAATTGTCCTTTTCCTCCGTCAATAATAATTAATTGAGGCAAAGGCTGTTCTTCATCTAATAATCGCTTGTATCTTCTGTAAACTACTTCGGTCATAGATGCAAAATCATCCGGTCCTTCGACTGTTTTTATATTGAAATGACGGTAATCCTTTTTACTGGGTTTTCCATCTTTAAAAACAACACAAGCGGCAACAGGATTTGTTCCTTGAATATTTGAGTTATCAAAACATTCGATGTGACGTGGTTCAACAGGCAATCGCAAGTCTTTTTGCATTTGTGCCATAATCCTGTTGGTATGGCGTTCCGGATCAACAATTTGCAGTTGTTTTAATTGTTCAATGCGATAAAACTTAGCGTTCCGAATGGATAAATCCAAAATTTGCTTTTTGTCTCCCAATTGCGGAACGGTGATCTTTATGTTTTCACCCAAGTCAACATGAAACGGAACGATGACTTCCCTGGACAACAATTGAAAACGCTCTCTCAATTCGATAATCGCCAATTCTAATAGCTCTTCATCGGGTTCATCCAGTTTTTTTTTGATTTCCATGGTATGCGAACGAATAATCGAGCCGTGAGAAATTTGTAAGAAATTCACATAGGCCGCACTTTCATCCGAAACTATCGAAAACACATCGATGTTGGTAATCTTTGGATTTACAATCGTGGAGCGTGATTGGTAATTTTCCAGGACTTCTATTTTTTCTTTGATTTTTTGTGCTTCTTCAAAATGCATATCCGCAGCCAGATTCGTCATGATCCGCTTGAAATCTTTCATACTTTCTTTGAAATTTCCCTTTAAGATTTCGCGAATAGCATCAACTTGCTTTTGATAATTTTCTAAAGTTTCAAAACCTTCACAAGGCCCCATGCAATTACCAATATGATATTCGAGACAAACCTTGAATTTTCCGCTATCAATATTGCTTTTGCTCAAATCATAATTACAAGTTCTAAGGGGATATAATTCTTTAATCAACTCTAAAATAGTACTCACCGTTTTGAAACTGGTATACGGTCCAAAATATTCCGATCCGTCTTTGACCATTCTTCGAGTGGCAAATATGCGCGAGAAAGGTTCTTTTTTGATACACAACCACGGATAACTTTTGTCGTCTCGCAGCAACACATTGTAACGGGGCTGCAAGGTTTTTATAAGGTTGTTTTCCAATAAAAGCGCATCGGTTTCTGTAGGAACCACAATGTGTCTTATGGTCACAATTTTCTTAACCAGCACATTGGTTTTGGCTGTGTCATGAATTTTATTAAAATAGGAAGAAACCCTTTTTTTTAAATTTTTGGCTTTGCCTACATACAAAATTTTCCCTTCCTTGTCGTAATATTGATATACGCCGGGATTATCAGGCAAGGTCTGGATTTGTAAGGCTAAAGATGTTAGGTTCATGTAACAAAGTTAATCTCAAAAATCCCGAAATACAAATCAATGCTCCCGAAATCTTTGCTATAAAAATTTTATCAGAAATTTAGTTTCTAATTCGTTATTATCCTTATTTTTATCATTTCAATATTATATGATAAAAATCAATACCACACCCATAGTTCTTTTTGGCGAAAGCATTATTCCCGGCGAAAGTAAAACCATTAACGTGGAAATTGCCAGATTACATACCACAACAAAACTGAATATTCCTATAATTGTCCGACGTTCTAAAATTGATGGTCCCGTGGTTCTTTTTTCTGCAGGAATACATGGCGATGAAATTAACGGAGTAGAAATTGTCAGGCAGCTTATCCATAAAAAAATAAACAAACCAAAAAGAGGCACCATCATCTGTATTCCAATAATAAACGTGTATGGATTTGTCAATAAATCAAGAGAATTTCCTGATGGCAGGGATTTAAATCGTGTTTTTCCGGGAAGCAAAACAGGCTCTTTAGCCAGTCGATTCGCTTTTCATATTCTGACGGAGATTATGCCAATTGTAGAATACGCAGTGGATTTTCATGCTGGCGGAGCCAGCCGTTTCAATGCCCCGCAAATTCGCCTTACCCAAAATAATGAGGAATTAAAAATACTGGCCGATGTCTTCAATGCGCCATTTACGTTATATTCTAAAAACATTTCAGGATCTTTCAGGAGTTCGAGTGAAAAGTTGCATGTGAAAATGCTACTTTTTGAAGGTGGAAAATCACTTGATATTAATAACGCTATTGCCGACGAAGGGGTAAATGGAGTGAAGCGCTTGCTATCACACCTTGACATGCTGGACCCAAAACATTTTGTTACTAAACAGAAAAAACCTACCATTTATATTGAAAAATCCGGTTGGATAAGAGCCAAATGTTCCGGACTGTTACACGATTATGAAACAATAGGGAAATTTGTAAAAAAAGGAACTATTCTTGCGACCATAACAGATCCTTATGGGAAATTTGAACGAAAAGTAAAAGCACCAAATGACGGCTACGTAATCAATGCCAATCATTCACCCATTGTCTATGAAGGCGATGCTATTTATCACATGTCGAATACTAACGAAGAAGATGATGAATAAAAAAGAATTGAGATTAAAGCACAAAGCCTTGCGAAATTCACTTTCGGAACACGAATTGGAAGAAATGAGTTTGGCTATAGCCAATAAAGTACTGGAACTTCCTATTTGGGAGAAAACCTATTTCCATATTTTCCTTCCCATCACTGAACATAAGGAAGTCAACACCGAATTTATTCTGCACTTGTTATCCGGAAAAGACAAGGAAATCGTTCTTTCCAAATGCGATTTTAAAACGTGTAATTTGGTTCACTATCTTTTGACAGATAACACCAAAATCCAGAAAAATGAATACAATATTCCCGAACCTGTCGATGGAATTGAAGTTCCTGCACATAAAATTGATGTCGTATTTGTACCACTTTTAGCATTCGACAAAAAAGGAAATCGGGTGGGCTATGGAAAAGGATTTTATGACAAATTCTTATTGGGATGCAAACCGGATACAATCAAAATTGGTCTTTCTTTTTTTGATTCTGAAGAACTGATTACCGATATTTTTGAAGGCGACGTGAAACTGGATTATTGTGTGACACCAAATTTAATTCACTCTTTTTAATTCTGATTGCCTACTTTCGCAGATATACCCAAATTAAAGCCATGAAAAAAATTCAATACTCAAGATTTGCAACAATTCTTTTAATTGCTGTATTTGCCATTTCATTATCTAACTGCGCAGTTAGAGTAGGGACAAACTCGAACAGAGCCTCTTACAAGACTAAAAGATTACCACCGGGACAAGCCAAAAAAATATATGGTGGAAAAAGTGCTAAAAGGTATGCTCCGGGGCAAAACAAATAAATCAAATAAAAAAGACCTATTCAAATTACAGAATAGGTCTTTTTTATTTTTGTGAATTCTTAATTGAAAATTTAGGCTGTTTTATGATGAAATGCCTTTTTGTTGAAAAAAATCAAAATCCCAACTCCTGTTGATATAGCCATATCGGCAACATTGAAAATAGCGTTGAAAAATGTAAATTCTTTTCCACCCCAAATTGGCACCCAACTTGGCAAATATCCATGCCAAAAAGGAAAATAAAACATATCTACAACTTGACCATGAAACCAAGTTCCATAAGGCTTATCTGTAAATAAAGTCGCCAATTGCTGATGACTGTCGTCAAAAATAACACCATAGAAAACAGAATCTATAATGTTTCCAAAAGCCCCTGCAAGAATAAGTGCAATGGCTACAATTAAGTAATTCGAATTGTGTTTTCTTTCAACAGAATCCCACAACCAATACCCAATTCCGCCCACGGCAACCAATCTAAAAAGCGTCAGAAATAATTTTCCATATGTCCCCGGGATTTTAGTTCCCCATGCCATCCCTTCATTTTCGATAAAAAGAATTTTGAACCATTTGAACACTTCAACTTCTTCCCCTAAAATAAAATTAGTTTTAATGTATATTTTTGAGACTTGATCAACAAGTAATATAATAAAAATAAGGAGATACGCTTTTCGTAATGACATTTTATAAATTTTAATGGCGCAAAAGTAACAATTTAATCAAAAAAAACGCTCCCTATGGAGCGTTAAATGTTGTTCAACTAGAAGTTTATCGTTGTAAGTTTTTTGCTTCGATACTCATTGTTGCGTGAGGAACGATTTTCAATCTTTCTTTTCCAATTAATTTGCCTGTTACTTTACAAATTCCGTAGGTTTTGTTTTCTACACGGAAAAGTGCATTTTTCAAATCACGAATAAACTTTTCCTGACGAATCGCCAGTTGTGAATTTGCTTCTTTTGACATCGTTTCGCTTCCTTCTTCAAAGGCTTTAAATGTAGGCGAAGTATCATCAGTCCCATTATTCAAATCATTCATATAAGCACTTTTTATCAAATCTAAATCTGCTTGTGCTTTTTGAATTTTATTAAGGATTATTTCTTTGAACTCCGCCAAATCAGCCTCAGAGTATCTTGTAGCTTCATCTACCATTTTTATATTATTTTGAAATTAATAGCATTGTTTTTATATCGTCAAATTCAATTTCCGTACCGTTTTCTATTTCATCTACAAAAACCAAATCGCTGGTTAATGTTTCTGATTTTATATACGCTTCATTTTTAAGAATTGCCTCTTCTAAAAGTCCATTTCTTTTCAGTTGGACTTTTATTTTATCGGTTACTTCAAATCCCGAATCTTTACGGATATTCTGAATTCTGTTTACTAATTCTCTGGCAATTCCTTCTTGTTTTAGTACTGGTGAAATTGTAATGTCAAGCGCAACCGTTATTCCGTTTGAGTTGGCTACTAACCAACCTTCAATATCTTGTGATGTAATTTCTACATCTTCTAATGTTAAAATTACGTTATTTCCTGCAATAACAATATTCAGACTTCCTTCTTTGTCCAATTGACTGATTTGCTCTTTTGAAAACCCTTGTATTTCCTTAGAAATCAAGCCCATATCCTTTCCAAAACGGGGTCCGAGTGCCTTAAAATTAGGCTTGATTTGTTTCACCAAAACGCCGGAGGCATCATCCAAAAGTACGATTTCTTTCACGTTTACCTCTGCTTTTATAAGGTCGGAAACGGCCTCAATTTCAGCTCTTTGATTCTCGTCAAGCACTGGTATCATTACCTTTTGTAACGGTTGACGCACCTTTATCATTTCCTTCTTTCGGAGTGATAAAACCAATGACGAAATGGTTTGTGCTTTCTGCATTTTGCTCTCTAACATTTTATTAACATAGTTTTCAACCGAAATTGGGAACTCCGCCAAATGTACACTGTCATATTTTTCCGACTGTGTTGCTAATGTTAAATCTCTATAAAGTTTGTCCATAAAGAACGGAGCGATAGGTGCACCCAGTTTACTTATGGTTAACAAACAGGTATATAAGGTTTGATAAGCCGCAATTTTGTCTTGTGCATATTCCCCTTTCCAGAAACGTCTCCTGCACAAACGAACGTACCAGTTACTTAAGTTTTCTTGTACAAATTCGGAAATTGCACGAGCAGCTTTCGTTGGTTCATAATCCGCATAAAAATCATCCACTTCTTGTATCAAAGTGTTCAATTCTGACATGATCCATTGATCAATTTCCGGTCTTTCGTTTAATGGAATCTCTGCTTCTTCAAATTTGAAACCATCAATGTTGGCATACAAACTAAAAAATGAGTACGTGTTGTATAATGTTCCAAAGAATTTTCTACGAACCTCAGCGATTCCTTCTAAGTCAAATTTCAAGTTGTCCCAAGGATTCGCATTCGAAATCATGTACCAACGCGTTGCATCTGGACCGTATTCTTTTAATGTTTCGAATGGATCTGCGGCATTTCCTAAACGTTTGGACATTTTTTGTCCGTTTTTGTCTAAAACCAATCCGTTAGAAACCACATTTTTATATGCTACTTTATCAAAAACTAATGTTCCAATGGCGTGTAACGTATAAAACCAACCGCGTGTTTGATCCACTCCTTCGGCAATGAAATCCGCTGGAAAATCTTTATTCTCGTCAATTTTATCTTTGTTTTCAAAAGGATAATGCCATTGCGCATATGGCATGGAACCCGAATCAAACCAAACATCAATCAAGTCAGCTTCACGCGTCATCGGTTTTCCGGATGCAGAAACTAACGTAATTTCATCAACTACATTTTTATGCAAATCCACTAAATCGTAATTTTCTTCTGCCATATTCCCTATTTCGAACCCTTTGAAAGGATTTTGTTGTTGGAAACCAGCTGCTATTGATTTTTCGATTTCGTTGTATAATTCTTCAACAGAACCTATTAAGATTTCTTCTTGTTTGTCTTCGGTTCTCCAGATTGGCAATGGAATTCCCCAGAATCTTGAACGTGATAAATTCCAGTCATTGGCGTTTTTCAACCAATTCCCAAAACGTCCTTCTCCGGTAGCTTTTGGCTTCCAGTTGATGGTTTCGTTCAAGTCAAACATTCTGTCTTTAACTTCAGAGATTTTTATAAACCATGAATCCAAAGGATAATATAAAATAGGTTTGTCCGTTCTCCAGCAATGTGGGTAACTGTGGACATATTTCTCTACTTTAAACGCTCTATTTTCTTCTTTTAATCGAATAGCTATTTCAACATCTACAGACCGTTCTGGCGCTTCACCGTCGTTATAATATTCATTTTTCACGTATTTACCAGCATATTCTCCCACATGTGAGGTGAATTTCCCTTGTAAATCTACTAATGGAACCGGAGTTCCATTTTCGTCTAAAACTAACATTGGAGGGATCTCTGGCGTAGCTTCTTTAGCCACCCTGGCATCATCAGCTCCAAAAGTTGGAGATGTATGCACTATTCCCGTCCCATCTTCCGTAGTTACAAAATCTCCTGAAATCACTCTAAAAGCATTTTCAGCATTCTGATACGGAAGCACTAATGGCATTAATTGTTCGTATCGAATGTCAACTAAATCAGCCCCCTTGCATTCCGCCAAAACCTGATACGGAATTTTCTTATCGCCTTCCTTGAAGTTTTCAAAATCAGCAGGATCAGCACTTTCGAAGAAGCCTTTCCCAAATTGTTTTCCAACTAAATTCTTAGCCAAAATCAATGTTGCAGGACGGAACGTATATTGATTAAATGTTTTTACTAAAGCATATTCTATCTTTGGCCCTACAGTCAACGCGGTATTACTTGGCAAAGTCCAAGGCGTTGTGGTCCAGGCTAGGATAAAGATTTCCTCTAAATCCAAAGCTTCTAACTTGTAATGCAGTAAATTATTAGAACTTATATAATCGTAAAACTTAGAAAACAACACTTCTTTGTGCGCATCAATCACCTTAAATTGCGCTACAACAGTCGTATCTGTTACATCTCTATAACTTCCCGGTTGGTTTACTTCGTGTGAACTCAATCCGGTTCCTGCTTTTGGAGAATACGGTTGAATGGTGTAGCCTTTATACATCAAATCCTTATTGTAGATTTGTTTCAAAATCCACCAAACCGTTTCCATATATTTGGATTTGTACGTCACATATGGATCTTCCATATCAACCCAATAACCCATTTTTTCAGTCAAATCATTCCATACGTCCGTATAACGCATCACGGTTTTTTTACACGCTTCGTTATATTCTTCAATAGAAATGGTCTTTCCAATATCTTCTTTGGTGATTCCTAATTCTTTTTCAGTACCCAATTCCACAGGCAAACCATGCGTATCCCAGCCAGCTTTACGCTTCACTTGAAACCCTTTTTGAGTTTTATATCTGCAAAAAATATCTTTAATCGCACGCGCCATTACGTGATGAATTCCCGGCAATCCATTTGCCGAAGGCGGACCTTCAAAAAACACGAATGGTGGGTTCCCTTCACGAGTGGTTACACTTTTCTCAAATATATTTTCTTTCTTCCAAAAATCAAGTACTTCTGACGCTACAGTTGGTAAGTCAAGTCCTTTGTATTCAGTAAATTTTGCGCTCATTTTGTCCTTTTCTAAATCGAGGTGCGAAAGTAATAAATAGTTATGAGTTTTGAGTGATGAGTGATGATTTTTTGCGTTAGCGAAAGCATTGGAATCCTTCTATGAGGTTTAAAAGGAATAAAAATCAAAATGAACAGCACAAATAAAATGGTAGTAAATACTTTTTTAAAGCCAAATAAAAAAGCAATAAATTTCTATTTCAGTAGCTGGACCTGAAAAAATGGACATCGGATAAATATAAAAAACATCCTGAATTTAAGATTCAGGATGCTCTTTTATAAAACTTACATTTAGCTATTGTTATAAAATATAAAGCTATTTAAGTGCATTTTTTAATTCCGCAGCGGCTTGCAACAAAGCTGATTTTGTTCCGGGAATCGCACTAATTGCATTTAAAAGACCCCAATCATGAATCATTCCATTGTAACGAGTTGCAGTGACTTTTACTCCTGCTTCATCTAATTTACGAGCATACGCTTCTCCTTCGTCTCTTAGAATATCATTTTCCGCAGTTTGCACTAATGCGGGTGGCAATCCTTTCAACTGGCTGGTAGTAGCTAACAAAGGGGAAGCATAAATTTCTTTACGCTGTTTAGAATCTGTTGTATAATTATCCCACATCCACATCATTAAATTCTTAGTCAGGAATCGGTCTTTAGCAAACAAGTTATATGACTCTGTTTCAAAATTAGCATTGGTCACCGGCCAAAATAAAACTTGTAATTTAATCTCTGGTCCTTTTTTTTCTTTAGCCATTAATGCAACAACAGTAGCCATGTTTCCTCCAACGCTGTTTCCAGCAACTGCTAGGCGTTTACCATCAACCCCAATTTCTTTACCGTGTTCCGCTACCCATTTTGTAGCATTATAAGCTTGGGTGATGGCAACAGGATAATGCGCTTCGGGAGAGGGAGTGTAATTAACAAACACTGCCGCTGCACCAGACGCTACCACTAAGTCTCTAACCATTCGTTGATGAGTAGGAAAATCCCCAAGCACCCAGCCCCCTCCATGAAAAAACATAAATACCGGTAATATGCCTTTTGCATTTTCAGGCTTCACGATATTTATTTTAATGCTTTGTCCGTCCTCGACAATTATCTTATCAGTAACTGTTATACCCGACATATCAACCTTGATAGACGCTTGTGCATCTACAAGTACTTTTCTCGCTTCCACAGGAGACAACTGCTCTAACGGCTTGCCTGTTCCCGAATTTAGCACTTTAAGAAATCCTCTAATATTGCTTTCAATATTAGGATCCTTCGAAGCATCCTTTGTTTGTGCGGACACTTCACTAGAGAAAGCAATTGCTAACAATAATGTTCCTACTTTTTTTAATTTTGATTTCATCTGATCTATTTTAAATTTAAAGATATAATTATACTCTGTAAGTGAATTCAAAAAAAAGTGGGACTTCTGCTGTAACAAATTATCTAGATATGGAGTTTTAAAATGCACCTAACAACATATTAACAAGTTTACTTAAAAAAGACTTGAGCTAGTCAAAATTTTGATTTTTAGCAGGTTAAAAATAAAATAAATACTTATTACATCAAATATAGTAATTAATTATTATCAAATTTTAAAATTATAGCTTCTTTAAAAGCACCTATAACTATAAAATCAACAAAAAAATATTCATACCCAATTCAATTGATTTAAATACAGCGAAAATTAAAAATTATTAATCTAAATCAATGATTTAAACTAAATATCAAGAAAACACCTCTTTCAAAACGTCCAGAGATTTTGGTTTTTTAAAGCCGTCCAAGTGAAAACTGTAATAATCGATCAGTATTCTTAAAACAATCTGTCTTTCAATAACATGGAATATTTTTTGATTGTTATCGAATTTCAAATCGATTAGTTTTTTAAACAAATTACTTTCATGTTCCGTGAGCGAACTAATGGCATGAAAGGGCGTAAAAACACCTTCGTTCATTTCGAAAAAAGGCATATCAATATCAGAAATATCGGGGTAAAAGCCCAAATATTTTGTGATTTCCAATAATAAAATCAAATGAAAATTAGCTATTTCATCGTGATTGTCCAACCAATGCATGGCCGTTTCTAAAAAAGTAAACAGCTGTTCGTTTTTTTCTTCTTCGTGAATGGAATGGTGTAGCATTTCCGAAATGAACATCACAATCGTACTTTTATAAATATCCGAATGAATGGAATGAAAAGGAGAATCGATTTTTATTTCCTTGAAATTTTCTAAAGTACCTTTGTTCTTATGAACCGCTTCAATTTCGAGAATGGTCAATGGTTGAAAATAAGCAATTTTCTGATTGGACTTTCTCGAAGAAAAAGCATCCCGGACAAAATAAGATTTCAAACCATGTGACAAGGTGAAGCATTTCACAATCAAGCTTTTTTCCTGGAATTTTAATGCCGAAATCACGATGGCTTTGGTTTTTACGAGCACAATTTTAATTTAAAGATTGAAAAATTTAAAGATTGAAAAATTCATTCCTCTAAATTACCTTATTATCATTACTTTTTTAGCTTTAGTTTCTACTCCGTCTTGTGCCGAAATAAAAATGATATAGACTCCAGAAGCTACTTTGTATTTCCCAAAAGCAGTCGTATCCCATTCTATAGTCCCACCTTCAGAAATCGTCTCGTAAACTAGATTTCCCTCAATATCGGTGATTTTAATATTCGCTTTATCCAGTAATCCGGCAATTTTAACGGTTCCTTGATATTCAGGACGTACAGGATTTGGGTACACATACGCATTATTTAAATCATCATTTGCTGCAGTCGAGACTCCTTTGAAAGACACCAGCCCTTTTGCGGTAGCTATAAAAACTTCGCCCGTTATGCTGTTGATATCAATGTCATTTATAACATTACTGGGCAAAGGCGAATTGCTGGTCGTAAAATGATACTTGGTTTCCTGACCGTTTGGCGACACTAAAAAAACACCTGAATCCGCGGTACCAATCCACTTATTATTTGCTCCATCAACAACAATATCAGTAATAAATTGCTCATACAATAATTCTTGGGCCAAGTTATCTTCTAATATAATAATGGGATTGGCAGTTAATTGCTCCTCAGATTGAAAACTGCCAACATTAGACAAAATTCGCAATCCTTTTGTAGTTCCTATCCAAAGTTGGTTTCGGGTATCAACTGCAACTACTCTTACATCAGCAATAGGCAAATTTCCTGTATCAGGACCTGTGGTTATTTTCTTGAATTTATTATTACTTTCGTTAAAACCAATAACACCGTCACTACTTGTGGAAAGCCATTTGGTATCGTTTTTATCAATGGCAATTGTTCCAAAATTAGTATCAATGGCTGAATCCAGAATATTTTCCATCGCATAACTTTGCCATTGTCCGTTAGTTTTCAAAACTTTCAATCCGTTTTTTATTCTGCTATTGGTCACCCAAAAATTCCCGGTTTTATCAAATGCTGCTCCGTTTATCCGAATATCAATATAATTTGGACCAGCAAAGGTTAAAGATTCTAAACCGCTATTGGTTTGATTGTACAAAATTTTCGGTTCATCATTTTCAATTTTCAACAATCCTGAAAAAAAAGAACTCGCATACACTTCATTTTCCTTACTGGGATTTACCGTAATTCTGGTCATAGATTTAGCTCCCAAAACTTTCTGATACGGAATATTCAACCATCCTGTTGTGCTGAATTTACTCACGCCATAACTATCTAAGTCATACGGATTATAATCTACTGTATAATCGCCATAAACCGTCCAAAGCGAATTTGATGTGGCTTGAAGCGCAAAGATATTATTCCGTAAAGGTCCAATGGGAGTCGTGTTTTCGAAAGCCGTAACTGAAGAAAGAGAAGTAGCAATCAATCCATTTTCTTTTGTTCCAATAAAAATAGTGTCGCCTATTATTGTTGCACAATTAAAACTAGGAGTGCTTCCAGTAATTTGGTTTGTGTTTATTTGGCGTACCAAAACCATCTGACTGTTATAAATATATACACTGTTTAAAGTGGTTACTATCAAATAACCCGCAGTTGCTCTCATATCCAAAGCTGGTGATGAAAGCGCTAAATATCCTGTAAATGAATTCGTGTTCGTATTATATTTATGGATATATCCTGAAGCATTAACAGCAAACAAATCTGTTCCTAATGTGGCTACACTAGACCAGTTTCCGCCAGCAATTGTTCCCCATTGACTAAAATCTACTAAGTTTTTATTGGAAATAGTGGCTCTTTTTATACCGCTATTTGTAGCTGCATAAATAAACCCATTAAAAAGTGCTGTTTGGTTCACCATTATTTCGGCGCCATTCGTACCAATAAAATAGGTGTCCCCAAATTGCATGGTTAATAAATTGAATTGAACTATTCCAAAATCACAGGAAACATAAGCAATACCTTCAAATTCCATGAAGTGATTGATTTTTTTAATGTTTGAAGGAAGTTGTTTATTGATAATATCGACCACATTGAGCATGGTTCCATCGGTTTCATTGATGATTATAATCAATCCGTTTTCGTATCCTACAATTGTTTTATTAAATGTTGCACTGTGGTATATTGCTGAGAGGGTTTCTCCAGAAAGGCCATCAATAGTATTGGTAGTTTTAACCTGGCTTGTTACTATATTTTTAGAAAATAAGGCGTTTTCTGAAGCAGCAAAAACTGCGGTAGTGGATTCTGAAATGTCTTTAATTTCATTGTAAGAGAAATATCCTTGCCACGACAGATTACTTTGAGCAAAACCCATTTGGATAAAAAGTAAAAGCAAAAAACATAAAACGTTCTTTTTCATTATTTGCATGAATATTGGTTTACAAATATAGAGAAAACGAAAGTATTAGAATTTTGTTACTCAAAAAAAATGCCTTCCAACCGTAACATCGGCAGAAGGCATTTTAAATTATAATTAAACCTGATTTATACCACTCCTTGAGCTAGCATTGCATCAGCTACTTTTACAAATCCAGCAATATTTGCACCTTTTACATAGTTTACATAACCTTCTTCGTCAGTACCATATTTTTTGCATTGATTGTGTATTCCTACCATAATCTCTTTCAATCTAGAGTCCACTTCCTCACTCGTCCAGTTTAGACGAATTGAGTTTTGTGTCATTTCTAATCCTGAAGCCGCTACACCACCGGCATTTGCGGCTTTACCTGGAGCAAAAAGCACCTTCGCTTTCAAGAAAAGTTTGATAGCTTCAAGGGTGCAAGGCATATTTGCCGCTTCCGTTACGCAAATAACACCATTTGCAATTAAATTTTTTGCATCTTGCTCATTCAATTCATTTTGAGTTGCGCAAGGTATTGCAATATCCACTTTTACTTCCCAAACGCTTTTGCCTTTGTGGAATTTAGCGTTAGGATATTTTTCTAAATAAGCTTCGGCTCTATTATCTCCTCTTGCTCTTAATTCAAGCATAAAGTCAATTTTATCCCCAGAGATTCCTTCCTCGTCATAAATATAACCATCAGGGCCAGAAATAGTGACTACTTTTCCTCCAAGGTCGTTTATTTTCAGTGCTACTCCCCAAGCAACATTCCCAAATCCTGAAATAGAAACTGTTTTACCGTTAATAGTTTGCCCAATAGTTTTAAGCATTTGTTCGGCAAAATAAACTACTCCGTAACCCGTTGCTTCCGGTCTAATTAAAGAACCTCCATAAGCCAATCCTTTACCAGTTAAAACTCCGGTAAACTCATTTCTTATTCTCTTATATTGGCCAAATAAATAACCAATCTCTCTGGCTCCAACACCAATATCTCCTGCAGGAACGTCTAGTTGTGGTCCAATATGCCTGCACAATTCGGTCATGAAAGACTGACAGAATCGCATTACTTCTCCATCAGATTTTCCTTGTGGATCAAAATCAGATCCTCCTTTACCACCACCCATTGGTAAAGTGGTCAAACTATTTTTGAATACTTGTTCGAATGCTAAAAATTTAAGCACCGATAAATTTACAGTATGATGGAAACGTATTCCTCCTTTATAAGGTCCAATTGCAGAATTCATTTGGATTCTAAAACCTCTATTTACCAAAATTTCCCCTTTATCATCTACCCAAGGAACACGAAATATAATAGAACGCTCTGGCTCAGCTATTCTGAGAAGCAAATTTTTTCCATCGTATTTTTTTTGCTCCGCAATAAATGGGATAACAGTTTCAGCAAATTCTCTAACAGCTTGAATAAATTCAGGCTCATTTGGATTTTTTGACTCAACTTGAGCCATAAATTGATTTATTTTATTTTCCATCTTGAAATAAATTATTCAAACAAAATTAATATTAATAGTCTCCTTAAATATAATAATCGCTTTTAAGAAAACGTTTTCGTTAGTGTATACAAATATACATCTTATAAAAATATTGAAGTCTATTTTTTTGTTCTACAGATAGAATTATCTTTTTATTAAGCAATTACAAAGAAATATGCTTTTAAAACCCCTTTTACAACGAAATCGTTGTAGTTTTCACAAGCAAATAAGAATTTGTTTACTTATTTTTTAATTTTAATGATTGATGTTTTAATGATTGATGTTTTTATATATTTGTCTGATTTGAAAATTTAACACCTAATGATCAAGCAAACAATCCTTACTTTACTCCTATTATTTGGTTTTTCAAATAATATAAATGCGCAATTTGGTTTTTCGCATGAGGTAGGAATTATAGCCGGCCCTATTGCCTTTCAATCTGATTATGGGGAACGCTATGATTTAAATACTAACTCTGGAAATACTGGTTTAGGAATTGGGATTATTCATTATTTAAATTTCTCTTACAAAGCTGAATGTAACTGTTATACTCCAGAAACTTATTTTAACGACCATTTCAAATTAAGATCTGAACTTTCTTATAATAAAACCGAATTAAAACATTTTGGAGAATGGGTACAGCCAAATAAAACTTCTCTTGGAGCTAATCAATTACGGGCCATGAGAGGAACTACTGCAATTACTAACATAGGAATGCAACTGGAATATTTCCCTTTCAGCATTCGTGATTTTACGGCAACCATAGGTAGTTTAGGACCATTTATAAGTCTTGGAGGGCAATTCAGTTATTATAATACCAAAGCCTATTCAACTATGGGGCCATTAGGAACTCCCTTGACAACTTTCCCTAAGTACTTAACTCCTTCAGATGGACGTAATTATGGTTTTTCTACAGAAGGAGGATCGGTTTGGTCAGTTGTATCAAGTGTGGGAACCCGTTATAAACTCACCCCTTTACGAGATTTAATGATTGACTTAAGATTTCAATATTTTTTCTCCAATTGGGTGGACGGATTAAATCCAAATCCGGAACTTTACAAAGAGAACAAAGCAAACGACTGGTTGGTTTGGTTGAATGTTGGTTACATCTATTATTTGCAATAGCAATTACAATCCTTTATAAAAAACAAAACCCCAATTCTATTAAGTTTTGGAATTTTGTTTTTTATAAATATTTTTTACGCTAATGCTTGTTTCAAATCTTCGATTAAATCTTCGGCATCTTCAATACCAACGCTCAGTCGAACCAAATCATCCGTAATTCCAATTGCTGCACGTTTATCTTCCGGAATCGATGCGTGGGTCATCAAAGCCGGGTGATTGGCTAATGATTCTACTCCGCCTAAAGATTCGGCCAAAGTGAAAACTTTTAATTTCTCCAGAAAGTCAATCGCATCCTCTTTTTTACCAGAAACAAAAGTAAACGAAACCATTCCTCCAAAACCGCTCATTTGCTTTTTGGCAATTTCATGGTACGGATGGCTTGGTAATCCAGGATAATAAACTCTTTTAATTTTTGGATGGTTGCTTAAAAACTCTACTACTTTTCCACCGTTTTCACAATGTCTTTCCACACGCAAATGCAATGTTTTTATTCCTCTCAAAACCAAAAAGCTGTCCATTGGCCCTAGTGTGGCTCCAGTCGCAAATTGTTGAAAATGCAATTGTTCTCCTAAGGCTTCATCTTTTACAATTAATGCTCCGGCAATAACATCAGAATGTCCACCAAGATATTTAGTTGCCGAATGCATGACAATATCAGCGCCCAAGTCCAATGGTTTTTGTAAATAAGGTGTTGCAAAAGTATTATCGACTGCAAAAAGAATTTTCTTCTTTTTGGTGATTTTAGCAATCTCTTGAATATCGGCTAATTTCATCAATGGATTGGTTGGCGTTTCTGCCCAAACCAATTTAGTGTTTTCATTGATTAATGATTTGAATTTCTCCATGTCATTCATATCCACAAAATGGAATTTTATTCCTGAATCTTTATAAATACGCGTGAACATTCTATACGTTCCACCATATAAATCGTCCATCGCAATGATTTCGTCCCCTGCTTTGAAAGAACGTAAAACACAATCTGTGGCTGCTAATCCTGACGAAAAAGCCAATCCTCGTGTGCCGTTTTCAATACTAGCCAATGCATTTTCGAGTGCTGATCTTGTAGGATTAGCAGCTCTACTGTATTCATAATCTGGATTTATCGGGTGTCCGGGACTTGTTTGCACAAAAGTTGACGTTTGATACACAGGAGGCATAACTGCTCCCGTACTTGGATCATGGTGTTGCCCACCGTGAATAACTTTGGTATTAAATTTCATATCGTTTAATTTTCAAATGCTGAATTGTTTTACAAATTTACCTTTTAATTTATTCTAACCAAGACGCAAGTTGATACCTTTGTATAGAATTAACAATTTTGAAATGAAACACTTTATCCTTTTTTCATTATTCCTTTTTTCGGTGGCCCGTTGTTCTAACGAATTGGTTTTTGAAGAGCAATCTTTTCAGAGAAAAACGACTTTGCCCTGCAAGGAAAATTGCCCTCAGATAACTGTGAAAATCCCTGTTGCAAAAGAGGTTCCTGTTGTTGCTGACAGCATTAATAAAAAAGTGTTTTCAGTATTAAAAGAGATTATTTATTTTGGCGAAAAGCCATATATTTCAACTAATTATAACGGATTATTAACCTCGTTTATTGATTCGTATGAAAAACTCCAGAAAGAATTTCCGAAAGATACTTTTGGTTGGGAAGGCAAAATTGAAGGAAGTGTAAAATACCAATCGGATAGTATTTTGAACATCGAAATCAAGCATTACACCTTTACCGGTGGCGCTCATGGCTATGAAGGATTGCGTTCGCTAATTTTTAATCCAGAAACTGGAAAATATATTCCGAACAATCAATTGTTTAAAAGCAAGAATGCTCTTATGGCTTTCGCCGAAAAAAAGTTCAGAGCCAAATATAAAATCCCGGAAAATAAATCTATAAACGCAACTGGACTACTGTTTGAAGACGAGAAATTTCATTTGCCACAAAATATTTTTTACACCGATAAAGGATTGCTTCTTTATTACAATACCTATGAAGCGGCATCGTATGCGGATGGTCCAAAAGAATTGTTATTGTCTTACAAAGAAGTGAACGACTATTTGACAATCAAGTAAATTATCTTTTATAAAAATTACAAAAGAGTACTCCTTAACGCTTCGTGATTAGTGTCGATATTTAATCTGCATAAATCCTAAATAAACTTTCGGATACTCATCATCATTCCGGTGTGAACAGCCTCGTGATAGACGTTAAAAGAAATAGCATCTTCGGCAGTTTTTATCGTATAACCGGACATGGTGGAAAATTCCTGAAAATTCTTGAATACTTTATTCTCTAAATCGGCTTTGGTTTGATTGATGGTTTCAAAAAGTAAGGATTGAATCTCCTCTACATCAACTTGTGTTGCGTCTTGTTCCGGTTTGGTTCCTCTTTTATATTTCTCGACCATTTCATCCGAAATCATCATAGGCAAACCCGACAATTTGTAAACCAACATCTGCTGAACCACCAGAATATGTCCAATATTCCAAATCAAATTATTATTATAGCCCGCTGGAATTGCGTTGAGTTGCTCTAAGGTATATCCTTGTAAAAATTTTGACAAAGTGTTTCTACTGTTTTCAGTAATACGAAGGTTTGATGCATTTTTTGAATTTTTTGATAAAAATAATCATTTTCCGTATCAAATGATTTTTCTTTGCACAAAGAAATCGCTATTTACATGGACAAAATATATTATCTCGCTTCTTGCGATACCTGTAGAAAAATCATAAAATCATTACCAAAAGACCATGATTTTAAGTTTCACGACATCAAACAAGACCCAATTACACTAGAAGAATTGGAACAAATGCGCGAACTTTCCGGAAGTTATGAAGCACTTTTTAGTAAAAAAGCACAATTGTACAAATCAATGGATTTGAAGAATAAATCTTTAACCGAAGATGATTACAAGAAATACATTCTGGAGCACTACACCTTCTTGAGTCGCCCTGTTTTTATTATCAACAACACCATTTATATTGGCAATACACAGCAAAACATGCTGAAAGTAATGAAAGCTTTGGCCTAACCAAAAACCATCAAAATTAGAACAAAACCACCAGTAATTCCCCTCTTTGGGTGTTCGGTGGCTTTTACTTATCTTTGACCTCTTTTATACAATTATATGATACAATCAATGACCGGTTTTGGCAAAGCAACTTTGCAATTACCAACCAAAAAAATCACGGTAGAAGTAAAATCCTTAAACAGTAAAGGTTTGGATTTGAATGTGAGAATGCCTTCGCTGTACCGCGAAATGGAATTGGGCTTACGCAACCAAATTGCCCTAAAAATGGAAAGAGGAAAAGTAGATTTTTCTATTTTTATCGAGAGTACAGCCGAACAAACTTCGACGAAAGTTAATGTGCCAATTGTAAAAGGGTATATTAATCAATTGAGAGAAGTCTATCCCGATGCTGATGAAACGGAACTAATGAAAATGGCCATTCGCATGCCGGATACCATGAAAATAGAGCGTGATGAAATCGATGAAAACGACTGGATCCAAATCCAAACCGTTATCGAAGAAGCGCTACAAAACATCTTGACCTTTAGAAGAGATGAAGGAATGTCTCTTGAAAAAGAATTTCAATTGCGAATAGGCAATATCCGTCAATACATGACTGAAGCTTTGGCACTTGATCCAGAACGTGTTCAGGCGATAAAAGACCGTTTGCAAACTGCGATTTCAGAACTAAAAGTGAATGTAGATGAAAATCGTTTTGAGCAGGAACTGATTTATTATTTAGAGAAATTAGACATTACTGAAGAAAAAGTGCGTTTGACCAATCACCTTGATTATTTCCTTGAAACCATCAACGGTACCGAAGCCAATGGTAGAAAACTAGGTTTCATTACCCAGGAAATGGGACGTGAAATCAACACGATGGGTTCAAAATCGAATCACGCACAAATGCAAAAATTAGTCGTTCAAATGAAAGACGAATTGGAAAAAATTAAGGAACAGGTATTGAACGTATTGTAAAACATATTAGATAGAGACGCAATTGATCGGGTCTCTATGCATAAAGACAGAAGCATTCATTGCGGCTAGAATTTAAATAACAACATGAGTACAGGAGGAAAATTAATCGTTTTTTCAGCACCATCAGGATCTGGAAAAACTACTATAGTTAGGCATTTATTAAGCAAAGAAGATTTAAATCTTGAATTTTCGATTTCGGCAGCTTCCCGCGCATCAAGAGGCGAAGAAGTAAATGGAAAAGATTATTATTTCATGTCGACCGAAGAGTTTAAAAAACACATCAAAAACGAAGACTTTCTAGAGTGGGAAGAAGTCTATCGCGATAATTTCTACGGAACCTTAAAAAGCGAAGTAGAACGCATTTGGGCCAAAGGAAAAAATGTGATTTTTGATATTGATGTATCTGGTGGATTGCGTATCAAACATAAATTTCAGGAAGAAACTTTAGCCGTTTTTGTAAAACCACCAAGTGTGGATGAACTAAAAAGAAGACTCAAAGAACGTTCTACTGAGAGCGAGGACAAAATCAATATGCGTATTGCAAAAGCCTCTGTTGAATTGGCAACTGCACCACAGTTTGATGTTATCATAAAAAACTACGATTTAGATATTGCTCTTGAAGAAGCGTATCAATTAGTAAAGAATTATGTTAAGGATTAAAAGATTGAAAATTAAAGAATTGAAAAATTCAAAGTTATTTGTAATCTTTAAATTAAATTCATGAAAATAGGTCTTTATTTCGGAACGTTTAACCCCATTCATGTTGGGCATCTCATCATTGCCAATCACATGGCGGAACATGCCGATTTAGACCAAGTGTGGATGGTGGTTACGCCACACAATCCTTTGAAGAAAAAAAGTACTTTACTTGATGATTACCATCGTTTTCAAATGGTACATCTCGCCACCGATGATTTTCCAAAAATCAAACCTTCGGATATTGAATTTAAATTATCACAGCCTAATTACACCGTGAACACTTTAGTTCACTTACAGGAAAAATATCCAGGTTACGAGTTCTCCTTAATCATGGGTGAAGACAATCTCAAGTCATTGCACAAATGGAAAAACTACGAAGCTATTCTGGCACATCATGAAATTTATGTCTATCCTCGACTTTCAATCGAAACAGAGAATTTAATGTTTAAAGATAATCCAAAAATCCACCTGATTGATGCTCCGGTTGTAGAAATATCGTCAACATTTATTCGGGATAACATCAAAAAAGGAAAAAATGTGCAGCCTTTGTTAGCACCAAAAGTTTGGGAATATATTGACCATAATAATTTTTATAAAAAGTAACTTTATCAAATACTTTTCCAAAGTAGCCTAAAAATTTAATCCCATAGACACATAGTAAAATCATTAAAGCAGATTATTTTAGAAAATAATTGTCACACATAGTTATGAAAACTATTTAAAAAGCTGAGCTTCTCTTGCTTTTATTACAAAATTACATGTGGTGAAAAATTAGCCCTTGTATGAACTACTATTACCTAAAACACTTTTTAATTCCATTTGAATATTGTCAAAAATAGTATTCAAATTGTCGTTTTTTCCTGACAATAAAAATACTTCCGTGCTCGGCATTTGCTTGCTGTTCCATAATAATTGTGCTCTATTTTCTGCAATAAAATCCTTTGCATTTATATCCCAAACTATTCCAATTCCAGTATTTCTAGAAAGTATTTCGAGCATTTCATATTCGGAGGGAATAATATAATTGGGAACCATCGAAGGTCTTTTTTTGTTGAAAACATACAACCAAAATAATTTGATGTGTGGGATTTGTGCATTGTGACTAAACCATTTTTGATCGTTTAACCAATGTTCGATTGCCGTGAAATCTTTGATTTTAATATTTGATTTTAATTCGGAGGCATCAATAGTGTTTGAACCTATGATGACCTGCTTGATTTCACCAACCTTTTTCTGAATCGTATCAAACGTATCGTATTTTTTGGTGACAACGGCAAAATCAAGTTTTTTAGAATCTACCAATTCAAAAAGCGTGTCATTTTCATGAAAGCTAAAATCGATAAAATCAAATTTTGAAATCAAACAACTTCCCAGACAGCGCATCAAATGTTTCGAAATTCCAATTGAAATCAATCGGTTTGCATCAAACGCTTTGGCACGAAAACCATTCTCTACATTTTCCAATCGATCTAAAGCCTCAATGATTAGATTATTAAGTAACTTAGCATATTCTGTTGGCTCTACACCTTTTGACTTTCGATTAAAAAGTTTATAACCTACATGCGCTTCCAACATTGATATTTGCTGACTTACAGCAGGTTGACTAATAAACAACTCTTTGGCAGCTAAAGAAAAATTTCCATTTTTATAAACCGATTTAAAGGTTCTGTACCATTCCAGATTAACCATGATATAAATATATTTATCACAAACATAATTTAAATTATTTTTACTAATAACATATTCGGACTATATTTGTAGATAGTAAATTAAAAATGAAAAAAATAACATTATTTACCATTATAGCATTAACCGCAGCTTGCATCTCTGCAACAGCACAAAATAAAAAAGGTATGAAAAAAGTATTATTTGTTGTTACCAGTCACGATAAATTAGGTAACACGGGAGAGAAAACAGGATTTTGGACAGAAGAATTAGCCGCACCTTATTACGAATTATTAGATAAAGGTGTAATCATTGACATTGCCACTCCACTAGGTGGGCAGCCACCAATCGATCCAAAAAGTGAAGATCCATCTGCTGCAACAGAGGATACTAAAAGATTTGATGCCGATACGGAGCTATTAGCTAAACTAAAAAATACACATAAATTAGCGGATGTAAAAGAGTCTGATTATGATGCCGTTTTTTATCCAGGAGGTCACGGTCCGTTATGGGATTTAGCCATAGATAAAAACTCAAGCGCATTAATTGAAGCATTTTATACCAATAACAAACCTGTTGCTTTTGTATGTCATTCACCAGCAGTATTGAAAAACGTAAAAGTAAATGGAGAATTTTTAGTTAACGGCAAAAAAGTAACCGGATTTTCTAACACAGAAGAAGCTGCTGTTGGCTTAACTGATGTTGTCCCTTTTTTACTGGAAGACGCTTTGCAAGCGAATGGCGCAACATATTCAAAAACAGGCGACTGGCAGCCTTATGCAGTTGAAGATGGCTTATTGATTACAGGTCAAAACCCAGCTTCTTCTAAATTAGTTGCAGAAAAATTATTAAACCAATTAAATTCAAAAAAATAAAAACATGTTAAATTTCGAATTATACAATCCTACACATTTAATTTTTGGAAAAGGACAAATTGAAAAATTACCAACTTTAGTACCGCAAGGAGCAAAAATCCTTTTAGCATATGGTGGCGGAAGTATTTTTAAAAATGGAATTCACGAACAAACAATCAACAATCTAAAAGGGTTTGATGTTGTTGAATTTGGCGGAATAGAACCGAATCCGCGTTTTGAAACATTAATGAAAGCCGTTGCAATTATTAAGGACCAAAACATCGATTTTATTCTTGCTGTAGGGGGTGGATCGGTAATTGACGGAGTGAAATTCATATCGGCAGCCGTACATTTTGAAGGAAATCCAATTGATATTCTTAAAAAGAGAATCATGTTTACAGAAGGTGCAAAAGTAGTTCCTTTTGGAACCATTTTAACTTTACCCGCAACGGGAACCGAAATGAATTCCGGTGCAGTAATTACGATTGAAGCTACTCAGGAAAAATTAGATTTTGGTGGTTCTGCCATGTATCCAAAATTCTCTATTTGTGATCCAACCGTTATCGCTTCGTTACCAAAAAGACAAATACAAAATGGTGTTGTAGACGCTTATATACACGTTTTGGAGCAATATCTTACCTACCCGCATGACGGATATCTTCAAGACCGAATTGCAGAAAGCATCCTGCAAACTTTAATACAAGTTGGCCCCGAAGTTGTTGAAAAACCTACAGATTATGCCTTGGCTTCTAACTTTATGTGGAGTTGTACTATGGCATTGAACGGATTAATTCAAAAAGGAGTTCCCTCAGATTGGGCTACACACATGATAGGGCATGAATTAACGGCTTTATACGAAATTGATCATGCCAGAACTTTGGCAGTTGTAGGTCCAAATTTATTCCGAGTAATGTTTGAAACTAAAAAAGGAAAATTAGCCCAATACGGGAAACGTATTTTTAATTTAACCGGAAGTGAAGATGAGATTGCTAATGAAGCCATCAATAAAACGGTTGAATTTTATCATACTATGGGAATGCAAACCAAATTATCCGATTACACCAATGAGTTTGATCATACGGCTGATTTTATTGTCAATCGTTTTGAAGAAAGAGGTTGGACAGCATTGGGAGAAAAACAAAATATTACTTTAGAAAAGCTGAAGTCAATTGTTGAAATGAGTTATTAATTAAAATAATGATGCTGATTGACATTGGCATAAATAAAAAGGCGTTCTCCTATTTATGATGGGAACGCCTTTTAAAAATACTAAAACAAAACCAACTAATTCAATATGCATTATAATTGTTAAATAATTAATTTATAATCATTTATAACGCAAATTGAATATATATATTGTGTTAAAAAACAAAAAATTAAAATTATTTTTTTTGTTACTACTAATATCCTTTTGAAAACTCTTAGAATGCCAATTTCTTGTTCCAATTTTATTTGTATAATCACTACTTTTTTAAGTACTTTTGATTAAATTTGATAAAAAAATGACCGAAAACATAAAATTTGCTGTGATTGGCGGAGGAAGTTGGGCAACAGCGATTGCGAAGATGCTATGTGTAAATCTTTCGGAGATTTCGTGGTATATGCGTAATGAAGCTGCTGTAGAACACATTAAAACTTACAAACACAATCCAAATTATCTAAGTTCTGTTGAATTTGATGTCAAAAAACTAAAACTTACCACTGATATAAATGAGGCAGTAACTTATGCTGATTATATCATTTTTGCAATTCCATCTGCTTTTTTAGATACTGAATTAGAAAAATTAACCGTTTCGTTAAAAGATAAGATCATTTTTTCTGCGATTAAAGGTATCGTTCCCGAAACGAGTTTGATCGTAGGCGAACATTTTCATATAAAATATAACATCCCTTATTATAATATTGGCGTAATTACAGGACCTTGTCACGCAGAAGAAGTTGCTATGGAACGATTATCTTATCTTACAATTGCCTGCGGTGATGACGAAAAAGCCAAGATTGTCGCTAAAAATTTATCTGGAAATTATATCAAAACGAAAATTACAGATGATATTATAGGAACTGAATATGCTGCCATGCTAAAAAACATTTATGCAATTGCAGCCGGAATGGCTCATGGATTGGGTTACGGAGATAACTTTCAATCCGTATTGATGAGTAATGGGATTCGGGAGATGAAAAAATTCATCAGAAAAGTTCATAAAATGAAACGTAACATTAATGATTCGGCTTATCTAGGCGATTTATTGGTTACCGGTTATTCTGTATTCTCCAGAAACCGAATGTTCGGGAACATGATTGGTAAAGGCTATACGGTAAAATCAGCAATGATTGAAATGAGCATGGTTGCCGAAGGTTACTATGCTGCAAAAAGCGCTTATAAACTCAATCAAGGGTACGGAGCCAAAACTCCCATTATAGATGCCGTTTATGAAATTCTGTATGGAGGAAAAGACGCTAAAACTGTTTTTAAGGCTCTGACTGATAAATTAGATTAATTCAGCTACAGATTTAACACAAAACACAATCACTACATGAGCGAAAGATGGAAATTCCAGATAAAAACTGGTGGAATTTGGGGTGTATTTATGACGGTTTTCAATGTATTATTCGACATTAAAGAAATTCCTTTTTCAGAACAGATTGCTACACCTAATTTTTACATTCGCGCAGGTGCTTACATTATTGTCGGGATATTAGTTTTAGGGTATTTTACCTGGAAATCCAAAGTTAAACAACAAGCCGCTAAATAATTTTCAGGAATGTAAGATGGTAATACCAGATTAAAAATGAGATGATCTGTTGATTGATAGTTTCTATTATAATGTCTGCATTTGACCTATTTAAAATGTCTTTGACGATGCTTTTTTCTCCAAAAAAGCTGCTCCGAACCCTTTGTTTTATTTTGGCTGGGATATTTGAATTGGAAAAAAAAATAAGAATAATACCAAACTATCTCACGATAACCCCATCAACGAATAAGATAGGCACTTCTTCCACAAAATCCTCATGGATGGAATGCGCTTTGAAAACAAACTTTTTGTCATGCAATTTATCTCCGATGAAATAAGTCAACATAAATTCATTGTTAAGTGCCACAACACTTTTTTCTATCATTTCTATTTTAATCACGGAAACTGGCGGTACTTCTACAAAAGCGTGACGCAAGAGTGATGTTTTTTTCATTTCGCCGTCAATGGTTCCAAAAGCTTTGGAAACGACCATGACACTTTCAATAAGGTAATCACTATCGTTTATTAAATAGGCATACCATACTTTTTCCATGAAATCGTCACTCCATTCCTGAACTGCAGCAAGGAAAACGTTTTCTACTTCGGGGATGATGATGTCGGATTTCATGTTTTTGATTTTAGATATATTAAGGATTTCTGAATTTAGATTTTAAACTCTTCAAAAATCATTGATCAACATTCATAAATTATTAAATGCTTGATTTGAATTGCTCTAAGAAACGAACGTCATTTTCGTAAAACATACGGATATCACCGATTTGATATAACAACATGGCGATTCTTTCGATTCCCATTCCAAATGCAAAACCGTTATATTCATCAGGATTGATGCCACAATTTTTCAAAACATTTGGATCTACCATACCGCAACCCATGATTTCTAACCAACCGGTTCCTTTGGTGATTCTATAATCGGTTTCTGTTTTTAGACCCCAATAAATATCAACCTCGGCACTTGGCTCGGTGAATGGAAAATAAGACGGACGCAAACGGATTTTTGATTTTCCGAACATCTCTTTGGTGAAATATAAAAGCGTTTGTTTCAAGTCGGCAAAAGAAACATCTTTGTCAATGTACAAACCTTCCACTTGATGAAAAATACAATGCGAACGGGACGAAACAGCTTCATTACGAAAAACTCTTCCCGGAGAAATAGTACGAATTGGCGGTTTATTCTCTTCCATGTAACGCACTTGTACGGATGATGTGTGTGTGCGCAACAAAATATCAGGATTCGTTTGTATGAAAAACGTGTCTTGCATGTCACGTGCCGGATGGTATTCCGGTAAGTTTAATGCGGTGAAATTATGCCAGTCGTCTTCGATTTCCGGACCTTCAGAAACGTTGAAACCTATGTTCGAAAAGATGTCAATGATTTGGTTTTTTACCAATGAAATAGGGTGACGGGAGCCAATAGTTATTGGTTCAGCCGAACGCGTCAAATCTCCGTAAAAGCCTTTGATTTCTTCTTTACTTTCTAAAGCTTCCTGTATGGTTTTTACTTTTTCTTCGGCAGAAGTTTTAAGCAAATTGATTACTTGTCCAAATTCCTTTTTTTGTTCGTTAGGAACATTTTTGAATTCAGCGAAAAGGTCTTTTAAAAGCCCTTTAGTTCCGAGAAATTTAATTCGGAATGTTTCTAAATCGGCTGTATTTTGCGTTGAGAAAGCTTGTGCTTCACCAATATATTCTTTTATCTTGTCTATCATTTTCATCCAATAATTGAGTGTGCAAATTTAGGAAAAAGTTTTCAGTTTTCAGTCTCCGTTTTCAGTAGATTCATTCCGAAAAGGGAGACGGATACTGCAAGCTACGAAATTAGTTCTCTTTCAATAAAATAATTCACAATCGCTTCTTTCATTAAAACCGACTGTTCTCCAGCTTTCAGCGGTGGCAACTCCTCTTTTACTTTGTAATGAGGCCATCCTTCTTCATCAAAAAACTCAAATTCATAAAATCCGTAAGGCTCTAATAACCTGCAAATCGCAATGTGCATCAGGTTTAATTTTTCATCTTTTTTGTATTCGCTATGTACTTTTCCCAGTTCTTGTACTCCGATGAGATAAATAATAGCATCGAGATCTAAATCCTCTCCTTGAGAAAATTGATTAGAAAGTATATTTACAAGCTGTTCCCAGCGTTCTTTAAGTTGTGTGTCTCTTGCCATTTTTATTTATGATTGTTGATTAATGACTTTTGATTGCCGAATTTCAAAAATAGTAATCGAATTATTTTGACAAAGATAAGAACTTGAAATTTGGCAATTGATACCGAACAATTCTTTTATATTTGCACTTTTTATTATAACCTGTAATTATGAGTTTTTTAGATATTGTTTTGGGTGTACTGCTTGCCTTTGCTTTGTATAAAGGTATTGTAAATGGCCTTTTTGTAGAATTAGCTTCCTTAGTTTCACTAATAGTGGGGATTTATTTTGCTATAAAATTTTCCTCGCTTATAAAAGGAATGTTGGCAGGTTTTGTTCATTGGAGTCCATATACCATTCAAATTATTGCTTTTATGCTCACTTTTGTCCTTGTAGTAATAGGAATATCATTATTAGGGAAATTCCTCACCGGAATAGCAGATTTAGCTTTTTTAGGCTGGATTAATAAATTGGGCGGTGGTTTTTTTAGGGTATTGAAAACTGTTTTAATATTAGGTATTGTATTTGCTGTTTTCGAAAAAATAAATTATCACAATTTTATAGCCAAAAAAGCGACATTAGATAAATCTTTATTTTACAATCCTATCCAAAAAACAGCTCGATTTATATACCCTTCAATAGAAAAATGGTATGTGAAGGCAAGTAAATAACAGTCAGTTTTTTAGCAATCAGTTCTGAATCCTTTAGGAGACTCTGTTTAGGATAAAGTAGCAATTCATTTTTAAAAATCAATAATGCAGTTTAAACAATGGGCTATTGTTTTTTAACTAATGAAAAAATGAAAGAACCAGACGGTTTTATTTAGTAATCACAACTGAACACTAAAAAACCAAACACTGCCTACTAAAGCTACTTCACTTCCTTTATAGAACTACTATTAATCCAACCTTCGGTTCCGTCCGTTAATTGCACTTTTTTCCATTTTCCAATGATTTCCTCCACGTACACTTTAGTCCCTTCGTGAAGTACGAAGATTGCCGCACCACCATTTCTAGGTTCGCTTTTTACTTCCGCTATCTCTGCAAAAACAATAGCTGGTTTCTCAGTATCGAAATGACTTTTCTCAAAAATCGCTGAAGAAACACTTATTAGTATCATAAAAATAAGAACAAACATTCCAAAAAAGAATATTCTTTTAGACACTGTTAATTCTGAAAAATAATATCCTAGAAAAAACAACAAAAATGATATAGCAAGCCCTACTGAAATCCACGCCCAGGTATTGTAATGATAAATTCCCGTGAAATCACGGACTAGTTTCCCAAAACCTACTTTTGGGACTACCTTAATTTCGTCGATGGTTCTTTTTTGAGCAAATTTTAAGTTGTTTATAGTTTCATCATCACTTGGATGCAGCACTAATGCTTTTTCATAATTGTAAATGGAAGGCGCTACTTTATTCAATTTATAATAGGCATTCCCTAAATTAAAATACAATTCTGACGAATGTTTGTTGTCCTTCAAGACGCTTTCATAAGTTCTAACGGCTTTCTCATATTTTCCTTTTTCGTAAAAGGCATTCCCTTTTTCAAAGCCATTTTGGGCAAAGAAAAATTGGGTTGAAAGTAAGAGTATGTATAATATATTTTTCATTTCAAAAGTTATAAGTTGTCGATTGACTTTTTGTTAATCGTTAATCTAAATTTATATCTGTTTTTCTAACTCAGAGATTATAAATACCGCTTTATCAAAATCCTGTTGGATCATAACACTTGACGATGGCGCATAACGGGCTACTTCACAGTTTTCGGTAAGTCCAATAAAATCATTTACTGCTTCCGGATTTGCATTTCGGGACAACAAAAGTTCCTGAATATTATCCTTACTCATTTCTGAAGTTTCAATATGTAATTTAGCTTTCAGGAAATTATGCATCGCTTTTTCAAGTGCAATATAAAACAGCTCTTTGTTGTTGATTTGTTTTTTGGCTTCCGACAAATATTTCTTTGCCAGTCTATTATTCATTCGGATTCTATTTCCAGTAATATCACCGTCAATAGCTTCTTTTTTCTTTTTGAATAATACAATCAAAGGCAATAATAGAAACGGGAAAAATACCAATCCGTAAAACAAATTAGACCCAAAGAAATCTTTCTTATTCATTGTCAAAAGATTGCTTTTTAATTTGATGTATTTGAATTGTTCTACATTCCCTATTTTATTTTTGTCGTCTGAATTTGAAGCTGCGATAGCATCCGAAGCTGTAGGACCATCTAAGACATTAATCATTATCTCTTTAGAACTTATTGTCTTATATGTTCCCGAACCCAAATCAAAATAAGAAAATTGTAAGGGTTTAATAGGGTAATTCCCTTTGTACTGCGGGATAATAGTATAACTATCTGAAATTTTTCCGGACATTCCGGAAAGCGGTGTATTTACCTGCTCATTATGAACGGCGTCATACATTTCTAAAGCATTGGGTACGACTGGTTTTGGCAAGCCGAACAATTTCATGTTCCCTTTCCCGGTTACGCTTACAACCAAATCAAGGCTTTCTCCGTTTTTTAGATCGGTTTTTGTTGGTATTACTTTAAAACTAAAATTACCAACAGCTCCAGAGAAATCTTCCGGTTTTCCTGCTTCAGGAAGTGCTTTGACAGCAATTGTTTTTGTTCCCGCAGAAACCCTTTTACTACCTTCAGTAACAATTACACGGCCAAACATATCGTGGCGGTTTGTAGGCAACTGCACATCAATGTCTAATGACAAAGGTTCTATTGCTAACTTTCCAGATTTTTGAGGATATAGAACCGTTTTTCTCAATACCACATAACGGTATTTCTGTCCTTTAAACATCCCTTCCTCGGCAACGAGCTGTTTGATATCGATGTTCTGACTCCAGAAATCATTGTACTTCGGTTTGTTGAGTTCTCGCCAATTAGTGATTCCAATATTATAACTGAAATACAGTTTATAAACCACCGTAATCGGTTCATTTATGTAAGGATTTGTTTTAGAAATATCCGCAACAAGATAAATATTATCATCCGCTGAAACACTGGTGTCGTTTGGATCTCTAGGCTGTTCCGTTGCCGCGGTAACATTAATTCTTACGGGCGATGTTTTATAAATTTGTCCGTTGTATTCGATCGCTGCTTGCTTAATAACTACCGATCCTTTTTGATTTGGCAAAAGAAAATAAGAATACACTTTTTCAAAAGTACTCTTTCCATTTACCCACGACTGACTCACTTGTTGACTTGGTCCAGCTATCACTCTAAATCCGTCAAAAGAAGGTTGGTTAAAGTTATCCCCATCTACATTCATTATAAAATCGATACGAAGTCTTTCGTTTAAGCCTAGTATGGTTTTACTTACCCTAGCCTCAAATTGTACTTGAGCGCTAAGCGAGTTACACACTATTAAAACTAGTACTGCTATAAATTTTTTCATTTTCAAATTATCTAATTGAATTACCAATCTTTCTCTGTTTTGACCGGTTTTCCTTTTACTTTTTGGGCATTCACTTTATCCTGAACTTTCTTTTCTTCCTTATTTACCGCGTCCAAAAGATTCTCTAAACGTTCTTTAGAGATTCCGCCCGGCGGGGGTTTTGGCTCTCCTTTATCATCTGGTTTAGGACCTTTATTATCTTTATCCTTGTCGCCTTTATCGTCTTTTTTATCTTTGTCGCCGTTTTTTTTCTTGTCGTCCTTTTTCTTATCGTCCTTTTTCTTGTCTTTGTCTTTATCGCTCTTCTTATCGTCTTTCTTTTTGTCATCCTTTGGTGGATTTTCTTTTAGCATTTTCTTTGCCAAAGCGTAATTATAACGGGTTTCTTCATCTGTAGGGTCATTTCGCAAAGCGTTTTTATAGGCTTCCACTGCTTGCGTATAATCCTTTTCTTTCATGAAAACATTTCCTAAATTATGAAAAGCTTGATGTTTGTCCGGTCTTGATTTAGCATTTTTCAGTGCTTTTATGTACGCAAATTTAGCCTCCGCCACTTGATTTTGTTTATAAATAGCATTTCCTAAATTGTATGGCGCAATAGTTTTATTCGGAAATTTTGAATCCGAAATTCTATAATTAGCTTCGGCATCCACAAATTTATTTTTAGCATATTCCTCATTTGCTTTAGGCAATATTCTGTCTTTCTGTTGTGCGTTTACAACAAAAGAAAGGAGTAATAAAAGATGTAAAATTAAGTTCTTCATTTTATTTTTTAAATGTAAGTGTCAAAGTATTTTTTGTTTTTGTTCCAATAATGGAGGCTTGTTCCAGATACTTACCCTTTATATTTTATTTATTCTCGTTAAATAAATTCAATTTGTTTACCCAACTTGTTTTTCTTTCCAAAAGAAAAATATCCAGAAATAAGAAAACAAAAGCAAAACCTAAAAACCATTGAAATTGCGATTGAAAGTCGGCCATTTCTGTAGCTTCAAATTCTGTTTTTTGAATTTTATCCAAAGCATTCTTGATATATTCCAGCACTTCTTTAGTATTCGTTCCGTTCACATAACCGCCTTTTGTGGCTTTTGCAATTGCGTTTAGACTTTCTTGGTTTAATTTGGTAATAACCACTTCATTATTATTGTCTCTTTTAAAACTTTCTACAATGCCGTTTCTCTTTAAAGGAATGGCGCCTCCTTTTTCAGTTCCTATTCCTATTGTGATGATTTTTACACCTAATTTATTAGCTTCTTCCGCTGCTTCTTCCGCTCCTTCGGCATGATCTTCACCATCGGAAATCATAATCAATAACTTACTTGTCTTTTTATCATCAAAATAAGTCGTAGACAGTTTGATTGCTTCGTTGAACGATGTTCCTACAGATGAAACCATATCAGTATTCATGCTTTGCAAATACATTTTTGCCACACTATAATCAGTGGTAATGGGCAACACGGGAAAGGCACTTCCGGCGTAAGCGACAATTCCTATTCTATCACTCCCTAATTGATTGATAATTTGCGAAACGATTTGCTTACTTTTATCCAAACGATTGGGCGCTACATCCTCAGCCAGCATACTTTTCGAGACATCCATCGCAAAAACGATGTCAATTCCTTCTCGTTTTACGGTTTCCATTTTGGTACCTATCTTTGGATTTACCAATCCAAGAATCAGCCCAAGCAATGCCAATAATAACAATACTAACTTCAAAACTGGTTTAAAAACAGAGCTTTCCGGGCTTAGTTTTTTCACCATCTCTAAATCTCCAAATTCGCGTTGTTTTTTTCTTTTCCAATATAAATTAACCAAGAAAACCAGCACCACAATGGGTAGTATAAAAAGGAGGTATAAATATTTTTTTTCGTCTAATTCCATTTTTTATCTTTTAGTCGCAGTTTTCAGCTTGCGACTGTCTTTATATAAAGCTTTTAAAAACTGTATTTCGCAATCCTAACTCAAGTAATAGCAAAAAACCTGCAAACCATACAAATAGCCTGAATTTTTCATCATAATCATAGAATTTTAGTTCTTCGATTTCAGTAGTCTCCAACTTGTTTATTGTTGCATAAATTTCGGCTAACTTGCTATTGCTCGTCGCTCTAAAATATTTTCCACCCGTATTGTTTGCAATTTTTTTCATCATTTGCTCATCAATTTCCACTTTCATCATTTGAAAAAGGAATTGTCCATTTGGTGCAACTGCGTATGGAAACATTGCCATTCCGTTTGTTCCTATTCCTATGGTATATACTTTTATTCCGTATTGTTTGGCGATATCGGATGCTGTATCTGGCTCAATAAATCCTGCGTTGTTAACCCCGTCAGTCATCAAAATAATCACTTTACTTTTAGCTTTACTGTCTTTCAATCTGTTTACTGCAGTAGCCAAGCCCATTCCTATTCCTGTTCCGTCTTTTAGAACGCTATCGTATTTTATACTTTGGATAGCATCCAAAATAACTGCTTTATCGCTTGTCACGGGTGTTTTTGTATACGCTTCAGAAGCATAAACCACCAATCCAATTCTGTCGTTTGGTCGTTCTTCAACAAAATCTGCTGCTAATCTTTTAAGTGCCTGCATCCTATCGGGCTTCAAATCTTTGGCCAGCATACTCCCGGAAACGTCCACTGCCATGACAATATCGATTCCTTTCGTAGTTTTAGTTTTATTGCTTATATCAACTGTTCTTGGTCTTGCCATTGCAACTATCAAAGAACATAGAGCCAATACTCGAAACACATTCAATATTGGTTTTAGCCTTGTTAAATAAGAAGTTGTACATTTAAATCCTTGTAATGAACTTATTTTCAACGTTGCGGATTGTTGGTTCTTTTTCCAAAATAACCAGGCAATAGCAATTGGAATAAGAAGAAACAACCAAAAAAATTCTGGGTTTAAAAAAGTTATTTTAGCCATTATTTACTTGCTTGTTTTAATTCGACAGCATTCAAAACGCGTTCCGATATATTATTTGCATACGTGTCTCCTTCTTCATGGAAGAGTAAAATTTGTTGTAATCCACCTTCTTGACTGAACAATAATGCTTCATAATACATTTTCACGCTGCTTTGATTATCTCCATCTATTTTCTGAAATGTCCCGTAGGCTTTAAGCCCTTTAATTCCCTCTTTAGTTTCAAAATCTTCTTGTTTTACTATCATGTTTTGTGCCCCTTGAGCCTCTAATGATTGCAATGCACCGTCCATTGATTTTGCCAAATCTATTTCGGTCTCTTTCTTATATTTTAAAGTAGAAACCATCAGATAAAAATGATCTGAAACACTTCCATAAGCAAAAGATTGCATTTCTTTAATTAATGCCATTCCTTCTTTAGGCAGCGTTTTAGTCAAATCAACTCTCTTTAACACTTTTGGGGTTTCTATTATAACACCCGGATTTCCGTAATCACTTTTCACCCATTCGCCCTCTAGTAATTCTTTAGTAGGATTACCTAGTATATTATCTTTTACATAGTCAAATCCTTTGAGAACAATGAAAAAAGTGGTCGTTGCTACCAATAAAAAAACAACTGAAACTACTGCAGTAACGATCCGTTTCTTTCTCTTTTTTAGTAATTGAATTTGGATCTGTTTTTGCCTTTGTGCCTCATTCAATAAAACATCTTCTTCTACCGGTATTTCAACGGGAATAGAATTGTCTAATGTCAGAATTACTTTTTGAATCTTATTCCGATCTTCGGTGATTTCAAAATCCAACGGTTTAGATTTTGCAAATTTCACTAAATCGGCTTGCTTCAAAACACGTTCGAGATTTTCTATTATTTCCTGAGAAAGCGTCATTTTCTTTTTGACAGAAGCCGCTTTAAGTCCTTGAATCAATTCTGATGTTGTGCTTTCCATTGCTGGGATTTCTATTGCTTCTTCAATATAATTTCTGGCAATATCCGTCAATTCACTGTAATAGGCCTTCACTTCTCCTTTTTGCCAAAGCTCTTTTTTCTCTAAAGTATCCAGCAAACTGGTCGCTTTCTCTATTGGAGTTTTATAAATTTCTTCTTGTAATTTTTTCTCTTGACGTTTTTTAATGTACCAATAAATCAAAACTCCAATTCCAACGATCAAGGCGATTAACAAAAGATATTTCCACCAATCCCCTATTGAATTATCCGCATGAGCAATGCCTTTGATATCGAACATTTTTTGTTTCAAAGTATCCACTTTAACATTCGCAACTTCTACCAAAAGCGAGTCTGTTAGAAACGGCTTGCTGTTAATGAAGATTTTTATCCTTGGAATAACATATCTACCGGAATCAAATTGGGTTAATCCGTATTTTTTTACCAATTCATAACGACCATCCGTTTTTATGGTATCAACAGGATACGACTGAATCACCTCTAAAGCACCTAAGTTTTTTAGTTTTGGAAAAATCACTTTAGACGATGTGTCAACCGTGGTTTTTATCGACAGTTTAAATTCAGCACCAATTTTATTTTTAATCGTGTCAATACTTGTGACTACTTGTTTTTGTTGCGCAAAAACAGCCGTAGAAAGCAGCAATAATAGTAGGTAAAGTCTAATTTTCATTTTTTATCTAGTTAACCCTGTCAGGGTTTAAAATCCTGATAGGGCTAGGTTTCGTTTTATCTCGATTTAAAATAGCCTAATAATTTAGTGACATAACTTTCGTCAACTCTTGTATTTACGACACCTGAACCTGACTTGCTGAATGTTTCTTTAAAATAGTTCACTTTATCGTGATACTGTTTCTCATAATTCATTCGCACTGATTTTGACCCCGTATTTATTAGTTCGATTGCTCCGGTTTCAGCATCAAGCATGGAAACCATACCTAAATTCGGCATTTTTTCTTCTCGAATATCATACACGCGAATGCCCGTTATATCGTGTTTCTTAGACGCTATTTTCAATGTTTGTTCGTAATCTTCCGACATAAAATCGGAAATCACAAACACAATTGCTTTCTTTTTCTGGGTTCCTGATAAAAATTTCAAGGCTTGGGCAATATCTGTTTTACGACTTTTAGGTTGAAATTCTATCAATTCTCTGATGATACGCAACACGTGTGATCTTCCTTTTTTGGGCGGAATATACAATTCGATTTCATCTGAAAACAAAATCAAACCTATTTTATCATTGTTTTGAGTCGCCGAAAAAGCCATTGTTGCAGCAATCTCCGTAACAATATCCTTTTTGAATTGGTTTTTCGAACCGAAACTTTCCGAACCCGAAATATCAACCATTAACATCATGGTTAATTCGCGCTCTTCCTCAAAAACCTTTACGTGCGCTTCGTTATAACGTGCGGTTACATTCCAATCAATCGCGCGAATATCATCACCGTATTGGTATTGGCGCACTTCACTGAACGTCATTCCACGCCCTTTGAAAGAAGTGTGATATTCTCCCGAAAAGATATGATCGCTCAATCTTCGGGTTTTAATTTCTATTTTTCGTACTTTTTTTAAAAGCTCTTTTGTATCCATTTGATTTGTTGATTGTTGATTAACGATTTGCTGATTTCAGATCTAAAATCTAAAATCATATATCAAAAATCTAAAATCTTTTTAAGGTACTTCTACTTCGTTTATTATTTTGTTAATGATATCAACCGAAGTAATATTTTCGGCTTCGGCTTCATAGGTAATTCCGATTCTGTGGCGCAATACATCATGAACAACAGCACGAACATCTTCTGGAATTACATAACCGCGACGTTTGATAAAAGCATAACATTTTGCGGCATTCGCCAAATTGATACTTCCACGTGGTGAAGCCCCAAAACTGATTAATGGTTTCAAATCAGCCAATTTATATTTCTCCGGGTAACGTGTGGCAAAAATAATATCAAGTATGTATTTCTCTATTTTTTCATCCATGTAAACTTCACGAACCGCTTCTTGAGCACGTAAAATTTGTTCCACTGAAACTACCGCATTTACTTTTTCATAACTTCCTTTTAGGTTTTGGCGAATTACTAAACGCTCGTCTTCCATTTTTGGATAATCAATAACCGTTTTCAACATAAAACGATCGACCTGCGCTTCTGGTAATTGATACGTTCCTTCTTGTTCAATTGGATTTTGCGTAGCTAAAACTAGAAACGGTCTGTCCAGTTTAAAAGTAGTATCGCCAATAGTCACTTGCTTTTCCTGCATCGCTTCTAATAATGCCGATTGCACTTTGGCTGGTGCACGGTTGATCTCATCAGCGAGGACGAAATTAGCGAAAATAGGTCCTTTTTTTATCGAAAATTCATTTTGTTTGATGTTGTAAATCATTGTCCCAACAACATCGGCAGGCAATAAATCAGGAGTAAATTGTATCCTGCTGAAAGATCCTTGGACAGCTTGTGAAAGAGTGTTTATCGCCAATGTTTTTGCTAATCCGGGAACTCCTTCTAACAAAATATGTCCCTGACCTAAAAGTCCAATTAATAAACGCTCCACCATATGCTTCTGACCCACAATAACCTTGTTCATTTCCATTGTAAGAAGGTCTATAAAAGCACTCTCTCTTTCAATTTTTTCATTGATTGCTCTAATGTCTAAAGTCGCTGTATTTTCTTCCATTTTATTATTTTTAAAACCTTAAATTTGATGCCTTCGTTTTGATGGTGCAAATTGAATTTTTTTTTAGACGTAAGATGTTAAAAAATGGTTAAAACTTTGACCAAACACTTAATTTTAAGGACGAATTATGATACAATTTTCATATTTTTAAGAACTTTGAAAAATATGCTTTGAATTCGAAGATTTACCTATTTCAATAAAAAATAAAAACTATGAGTAAAACAAAATTATCACCTATTGTGGCTGGTGTCATGAATTGGGGAATTTGGGATAAAAATCTCAATACCAAAGAAATGGAAAACATGATTAATATCTGTTTAGAAAATAAAATCACCTCCTTTGATCATGCCGATATATATGGCGATTACACCACTGAATCTGAGTTTGGAAAAGCGTTTGCTTCCAGTAAAATAGCCCGAGAAAAAATACAACTGATATCCAAATGTGGGATCCAAATGGTGACGAATAACCGTAATAACACCATTAAACATTATGATTATTCGAAAGAACATGTTGTTTGGTCCGTTGAAAATTCCTTAAAAAATTTACACACGGATTATCTGGATGTATTTTTATTGCACAGACCCAGTCCTTTGATGGAAGCCGATGAAATTGCCGAAGCAGTTTTAAAACTAAAATCGGATGGGAAAATCATAGATTTTGGCCTTTCGAATTTCACTTCTTCTCAAACAGAATTGATTCGCCAGAAAACTGAAATCAGCTACAATCAAGTGCAATTTTCGGCTACCAATTTTGAACCAATGGTTGATGGAAGCTTCAATTATATGCAAACCAATAATATTCGTCCAATGTCATGGAATCCGTTGGGATCTGTATTTAGACAAGATATTCCTCAAACCCACAGACTAAAAAAATTACTGGCAACATTAGTTTCAAAATACCATTTGGGTTCCGATACTATTTTGCTTTCCTGGATTTTGAAACATCCTGCAAAAGTGATTCCTATTGCCGGAACTGTAAATGTCGCAAGAATTCAAGGGTTGATGAAAGCGGTCGAATTAGAATTAGAAAATGAAGATTGGTTTGCTATCTGGGCAGAAAGCATGGGTAAAAATGTACCCTAATTAGGTTTTAGATATAAAAAACAGAGTTGTAAAACGCAATTAAATCAAGGTTACATTTTTCAAGATAGAAATTATGAATAAAATAGCCCTAGTGACTGGCGCTACGAGCGGAATCGGTAAAGCAACAGCACAGATATTAGCCAAAAATAAGTATAAAATTATTCTTTGTGGACGTCGAGAAGACCGATTGACTGCACTTGCAAAAGAGCTTTCTGAATTTACTGAAATTCATACGTTATCATTTGATGTTCGGGATAAAAAAGCTGTTTTTGAAAACATCAATTCCTTGCCGGAAACGTTTTCTAAAATTGATGTCTTAATTAATAATGCTGGAAATGCACACGGTTTGGATTCCATCCAAAACGGAAATTTAGATGATTGGGATGCGATGATTGACATCAATGTAAAAGGTCTTTTGTATGTTTCCAAAGCGATAATTCCGAGAATGATTGAACAAAAATCAGGTCATATAATCAACATTGGTTCTATCGCAGGAAAAGAAGTGTATTTAAACGGAAATGTATATTGCGCTTCAAAACATGCTGTTGATGCCCTGAACCAAGCCATGCGCATGGATTTGAATCCTTATGGAATTCGGGTTGGTGCTATTCATCCCGGAGCGGTAGAAACTGAGTTTAGCGAAGTGCGTTTCAAAGGCGATACAGACAGGGCTGCTAGTGTTTATAAGGGTTTCAAAGCCTTACAACCAGAGGATATAGCTGACATTATCCATTTTGTAGTTTCCCGACCTTATCATGTAAATATTGCCGATTTGATTGTATTCCCGACGGCACAAGCTTCTCCAACTATTTTAAATAGATCTTTAGACCATTAGATTTTCTGACTATTCGATTTTGGAACGACTTCTAAAATCGAATAGTCTTACAATAGAAATAAAATAATATGATCAATAAACGCATTCTTATCAAAAATCTTCTTGCTCACAATGATGAGAGCAGTTTTTATGACAAAAAGCGCCAGTTGAATTTACATACCCGAGAAGGAAAAGCCAAGTTTTTGAAACACATTTGTGCTTTATCCAATTCGAACCCCAGGAACAATTCCTATATTGTTGTGGGTGTCGAAGATCAAGACAACACTATTGTTGGTGATGATTTCTTTGACGACAGCCGGATTCAGAATTTAGTAAATGCGTATCTAGAGAATCCACCCAAAATTCAGTACGAAAATGTACCGTTCCCTAATTTACCAAAGGACAAAGTGATTGGATTAGTAACTATCAAACCCAAGAGCAAAACATCCCATTTCAAAAAAGGAATTCATACTATTCTTGTGAACAGCGTTTTTATACGACGCGGCAGTAATACAATGCCGGTGGAAGGGGAAATCGAAAAAAATTATCAGAACACAGAAACGGTTATTGGCATCGAAAATAATTCAAGAAACAGCATCGAATATACACTGGACGGCGTGATTGATTTTATGAATTTCAGGCACAAAGACATGTCGCCGAAATACAAAGTATTCAAAGAGTTATTTGTGATTTGCTGGGCCGGAACTACTAAAAAGTCGCGTGATAAAACCTATTTGTCACGAGTGGATATTGAACTGATAAACGAACAAATCAAGCTGTTTTACTCGGCTCAAGATGTGGTGGAAATAACTTTTGACGAGGATACGTTTACGATTATTGAATATGTTCCCTTAGGTTTGAATGATAAAACAAGTTATTATCCTTTAGAAAAACAAACCATCCATTTTCATGATAACGGCTATTACAAAATTGAAAGAGAAATGCTTTTTCAGCCGCCGGAATTCAATAAAAAAATGTTGTTTCATATTTATAATGCCAATATTTCTTTACTAAATAAACTCCAAAAAGGGCTTTCATTATCCGAAAGAGAACACAAAGATTTAGAAAACTTACCCTCCACCTTCATGATTTGTTACCTCAACGGTTTTGAAGAAGCCAAACAAAAACTGATTGACGCCAAATTGCTTTTGAAACCTTTCACGCAAGTGTATTTGTCCTTTAAAGAAGCATTACGCATTTTGAGAAAGATGAAATATGATGTGCAGTGATAAGCAGAAATAAAGTATTTATTCCCATAGTTAGTGTTAAGACCACAAAGTCGCTAACCAAACTAGGAATTCATTTATCACTTGACATACAAAACTGGTCAATAGAAGCAACAAAGCGAAAACTGCATTCATCTTATACGTTTTAAAGTTTTTGTAAAAATAACCTAAAATATTTTATCAAACTATCACCAAAAATAATGATTTTTTTTATTGTGTCGAAATAGTGATTTAAATAACTAAATTTAATGTTCGCCCTTTTACATTAACCTCGGAATAAAAATTATGATCCTAACTGTCCCATAATGTGGACAATCGAACAGCGCTGTAGTTATATTCAACACTTCCAAAAACTTTACGTACAATGCTATTTTTTAAAAAACGCAAATAACTTAAAAATTGCCTTTCAAAATAGTATTCCTGAATGAAATCAAAAAAATAACCTAAAAATTCTTTCTTCCTAACTCTTTTACCTATTTTTATGAGTTGAAAATGCTTTTCTGTTATTTTTGCATACAAATTAATGAGACGACAAGAAATGAGAACATTAGTGATAGGCGACATACATGGTGGTTTACATGCGCTGCACCAAATTATGGAAAGAGCCAACGTAACTACAAAAGACACTTTAATCTTTCTGGGAGATTATGTGGATGGCTGGAGCCAATCCCCACAGGTAATTGATTATTTAATTGAATTACAAAAAAAACAAACCTGTATTTGTATTCGCGGGAATCATGATGATTTATTGTTAGAATGGCTTAATAAAAGCAATGACAATCTCATGTGGTACAAGCACGGTGGGGAAGCAACGGTTATTGCCTATGAAACTATTGATACAGAAACCAAGCTAAAACACGTTGAATTCCTACAGTCATTAGATAATTTTTATCTGGATGAACAAAACCGTCTGTTTGTTCACGCTGGTTTTACCAATATGAATGGGGTCGATTTCGAATATTTTCCTGGGCTTTTTTACTGGGACAGAACCCTGTGGGAAACTGCTTTGGCGTTAGATAAGACCATAAAGTCTAATGATTTATTTTATCCAAAACGATTTACATTATACAATGAAATTTATATTGGCCACACACCTGTTTCTCGAATTGGTAAAACTATTCCGGTTCAAATGGCCTGCGTTTGGAATTTAGATACTGGTGCTGCTTTCAAAGGCCCTTTAACCATTATGAATGTTGATACAAAAGAATTCTGGCAAAGCGAACCCGTAATGACTTTATATTCAAACGAAAAAGGTAGAAATTAGTTTAAAAAAATATTTTTGAATGAAATTATTAAACCTCAATAGCATGAAAAAGAGGTAGATGAAAAGTTAGATGTTTATCTAGGATTAAGTTTAGTACTTAAAAACTTTGGGTTCCGTTAGCGAAACACAATAGCAATTCTGACATTTTTAATCATTTTAAACAACCAATTTATTTTTAATTGGTGCTTCGTATAACATGTAGAACGGTTTTAAAGACAAAAAACCCATTTTCGTTGCGTTCACTTAGGAATTTTGGATAAAAAAAAGACAATTAGAAATTTAACTTTCAAATTGTCTTTTTTATTTTAAGCTGGTTTTGGTGTGTTATAAATCAAATCTTATTCCTTGTGCCAATGGCAATTTTGCACCATAGTTGATTGTGTTCGTCTGTCTTCGCATATAGGCTTTCCAAGCATCAGATCCTGACTCACGTCCGCCACCCGTTTCTTTTTCACCACCAAAAGCCCCACCAATTTCTGCTCCTGAAGTACCAATATTTACATTAGCAATTCCACAATCAGAACCAGATTGAGAAAGGAACAATTCCATTTCTCTCATACTATTGGTAAAAATAGAAGAAGAAAGTCCTTGTGGAACTCCGTTTTGTAATGCAATCGCTTCTTCAATTGTACTGTATTTCATAACGTATAAAATGGGCGCGAAAGTTTCCGTTTGAACGATATCAAAATGATTTTCGGCTTCAACAATACATGGTTTTACGTAGCAACCACTTTCGTATCCTTCGCCTTCCATCAATCCGCCTTCCACAATGATTTTTCCGCCTTCTAGTTTTGCTTTTTCAATCGCATCCAAATAATCCTGAACGGCTCCTTTGTCAATAAGTGGCCCAACGTGATTGTTTTCGTCCAATGGATTTCCAATTTGTAATTGACCGTATGCGCTTTTCAATACGCTGATGGTTTTTTCATACACACTTTCGTGAATGATTAATCGTCTGGTTGAAGTACAACGTTGTCCTGCTGTTCCCACTGCTCCAAAAACTGCTCCAACCAATACCATACTGATATCAGCATGTTCCGAAACGATAATTGCATTGTTTCCTCCTAATTCCAGGATTGTATTTCCAAAACGTTCTGCAACCGTTTTAGATACGTGACGCCCAATTCTTGTTGACCCTGTAAAAGATACTAACGTGATTCTTTTATCATTATTGATTAAATCCCCAGATTCATTGCCTGTTACTAAACAACTAACTCCTTCAGGAACATTATTTCTCTTTAAGACACTTTTAATAATATTCTGACAAGCGACTCCACATAAAGGAGTTTTTGAACTTGGTTTCCAAATCACAACATCACCACAAACCCAAGCTATCATTGCATTCCAACTCCAAACTGCTACCGGAAAGTTAAATGCCGAAATAATTCCGACAGTTCCTATTGGATGGTATTGCTCATACATTCTGTGCATTGGTCGTTCCGAATGCATTGTCAATCCGTACAACTGGCGAGATAAACCCACGGCAAAATCACAGATGTCAATCATTTCCTGAACTTCGCCATATCCTTCCTGAAGACTTTTTCCCATTTCATAAGAAACTAGTTTTCCTAAAGGTTCTTTAAATTTTCTTAATTCATCGCCCATCTGACGAACGATATCGCCTCTTTTAGGAGCCGGAACCATACGCCATTCCAGAAAAGCTGCCGAAGCTTTTTGCATCGCTTTTTCATAATCTTCTTTAGAAGAAGTTTTCACTTTTCCTATTAGAGTACCGTCTGCCGGCGAATAGCTTTCAATTATTTTTCCGTTTGCAAAATTGTCTGCTCCGGTCGATGTTCCTTCATTTATGGCTACAATTCCTAATTGTTCTAGAGCTTCTTTTATTCCAAATTGACTTGCTGTTGTTATCATTGTAACTTTTTTATTAAAAATTGTTATATTTTTATACAAATATATTGTTTTAACATGAAATACTAAACATTGCTTCTATACTTTTATTTTACTGTTTTACATTGAAATTATTGTGCAAAACACGTCTTTTTGATCAATCGAAAAACTCTTTTAAAACATTAATTGGCTAAAATCCTTCTTTCTCAAATTTAAAAATGGTTCAGTCCACGATTTTTAGACCCGATGGAAGTGGCATCCTTTCTAGTCCTGAACTTGTTTTTAGTATCCTGAAAAAAATTCAGGACTACAAAGATATAAGTAGTGAGAAATAGCTCCTGAAATTTATTTTTGCGCAACAAATCTAGGGTCGGTTTCCATAATAGTTCCGCATTCTTCACAGGTTCTCAACTTTTCTGAATTATAGAAATGTTCAAAATGCGGTAGGAAATCTTTTTCGATATTATGCAGTTCAAAATAGACTTCATGCAAGTTATGATTGCAATTATCGCAAAACCACATCAATCCATCAGTAAAACCTTTTCCAACTCTTTTTCTTTCGATCACTAAACCTATTGAACCCTCCGAACGAACAGGAGAATGCGGCACCTTCGCAGGATGAAGATACATATCGCCGGCATGAAGCTCCATTTCTTTGCGCTTGCCATCTTCTTGAATAACCACTTTGATTGATCCTTCGAGTTGGTAAAATAATTCTTCGGTTTCGTTATAATGATAATCTTTTCGGGCATTTGGCCCCGCAACAATCATCACGATATAATCACCGGATTCTCTATACAAATTTCTATTGCCAACTGGTGGCTTGAGCAGATGACGGTTTTCGTCTATCCATTTATTGAGGTTGAAAGGTTTTGCTATTGCCATTTTATCTAATTTTAAATGTAAAGTTATGAAATTAAAAAATAGATAAAATCATTAAACCATGTAAGAAATATAAGAGCGAATAAATTATACTAATAATGACATTAACTGCTAACTTATATTTTCTTAAATGTCATAAGGGTTTGAGAAAAAGTGAATATATATATTGAATATTAATGATAGCAAACTACCTTTTTTCTTTTATTAAATAAATATAGACTGGAAAATGATCGCTAAATCCTATTTCAGTTGCGGAATGCCGTAGCGGATATCCTTTGTACTGACCACTGGTTTGTATAAGAAATGATTTGTTGTAAATTCCTGCTTTCCAATACCGAAAAGAGGAATAATCTGGTTTTAACAGGGATTGTGAAACCATAATTTGGTCAAAAATATCCCACGCATCCCGATGAGCGAGAGTTCCCATCCCCTTTTTGGCCATGTCTTCGAATGGATTGTAAATCCCGAGTGGCGAAACTTCGGTCTTTTTAGCTTTTGCTCCAAGCGCTACTTTAACACTTTTATTATAAGGTCCGTCATTCAAATCGCCCAATGTAATGACTTTAGCATTTGGGTTTATTCTTTGCAGGGAATCAATAATTTTTCTGTTTAATACGCCCGCTGCTTCCCTAAAAGGACTTGATTTTTTCTCTCCTCCAGAACGTGATGGCCAGTGATTGACAATTATATTTATTTCTTCGCCATCGAGAAATCCAGTTACCAAGAGTTGATCTCTTGTATATACTCGATTATTTTGTGTGCTTACTTGCAAAACATCATCGGTTTTTTCATCGGATTCCGTTTTTAAAATTGTTGTAGCTTTTAAATTATTTTTATAAACATACAAAGGAATGTTGCTGTAAGTCGTAGGCTGAAAATGCTTTTTTTGATACAATAAAGCCACATCTATTCCTCTTTTGTCGGGGGAATCAAAATGTACAATTCCGTAATCTTTTCCGATAAGTTTGGGTTGTTTGATTAAATCTTCCAAAACTTCTCTATTTTCAATTTCGGAACCTGCTATAAATGTAGGCGAATCTGAATTTTCGGTTGAACCAATTTCGGATAAAACTCTTGCCAAGTTTTCTAGTTTATGATGGTACTTTTTTGATGTCCATCGTTCCGCTCCTGTTGGCGTCCATTCATCATCATTCGTTTTAAGATCATTTATTGTATCGAAAAGATTTTCGAAATTATAAAATGCAACCGTATGAATCAGATAATTCTTTTGCTGAGCATTTGATTTTATTAGTGGAAAAAATAAAAACAACAATAAAATGAGGCAGGGAATTCTTATAAGTATAAATTTATTTTCGAGCATAAATGTGGTTGCTTTTTGTATCCAATATTGTAAAAATAGTCATTTGAATACGGAACTTAGAATTATTTTGTAATTGTCTATCTTTGTTTTAGTCTTCAAAAACTTATTATTTGATTTATTTTAGAAAAAGCAATAAATATGCATGCTACCCGATTTACTTTTATAAACAGCAATTTTGTATTATATAAATTCCTATTTCTTATTTTTGTTTTCCAATCTTTCAATTCTCAAGCCAACACTACAATGATTACACCGCCAATTTTACAAAAAGGAGACACCATAGCCATATTGGCAACAGCCAGAAAAAACATAGACGATAACCTTAAACCTGCTATCGATTTATTGCACAATTGGGGACTTGAGGTTGTCATTGGAAAAAGTATAGGTTTAGATGATAATCAATTGGCGGGGACGGATGAACAACGTGCAGCTGATTTCCAAGAACAATTAGACAATCCAAATATTAAGGGAATCTGGTGTGTTCGGGGTGGTTATGGCACGGTGAGAATGATCGATTTATTGGATTTTACCAAATTTAAACAGCATCCAAAATGGATTATTGGTTTTAGTGATGTGACCGTTTTACACAATCATTTGAATACAATGGGTTTTAAATCTATTCATGGTATAATGCCCATCAGTATTCCAAAAGCAACTCCTGAAGCCATTGAAACGTTACGAATCGCTATGTTTGGAAAACCATTACAATATACAATTGAACCTAATATAATGAACCGATTGGGTGATGCTTCCGGTGAATTAGTTGGCGGAAATTTATCTATTTTATATAGTTTATTTGGCTCAAAATCAGCGATAGATTGCACTGATAAAATCTTGTTTTTAGAGGACTTAGATGAGTATTTGTATCATATCGATCGCATGATGATGAACTTAAAACGCAACGGTTGTTTAGAAAGCATTAAGGGAATTATTGTTGGATCAATGTCAAAAATGAAAGACAATGATATTCCTTGGGGCAAAAATGCCCTTGAAATCATAGAGGATGTTACAAAAAAGTACAACATTCCTATTATTTACAATTTTCCGGCGGGACATATTCATGATAACAGAGCGTTGATTTTAGGAAGTAAAGTAACTCTGCATTTGGACAAAAATTCAAGTACAGTGGTTTTTGAATAAAAAAAATAAAATTTGATTTTCGATTGTTGATTAACGATTTTCGATTGCAGAAGTTTACGAACTGACCAATGAACACTTTTTTATGGCTGAACACAACGAACTGGGAAAATTTGGAGAGGAAATGGCTGTAGAATACCTGCAAAAAGAGGGCTATACCATACTAGAAACGAATTGGACTTTCCAAAAAGCCGAAATTGACATTCTTGCCCAAAAAGAAAACACCCTCGCTGTTGTTGAAGTAAAAACCCGTTCGTCCCTAGAATTTGGTTTGCCCCAAGATTTTGTAAAACCAAAAAAAATTCAGCTTTTAGTAAAAGCCGTAGATGCTTTCGTAAGTAATAGAGATCTGGACATTGAAGTTCGTTTTGACATTATTGCGATACATAAAGAAGGCAAATCTTTTGTAATTGAACACCTTATAGATGCTTTTTATTATTTTTAACAAAAAAAAATAATGTTATATTTGTAACAAATTGTTTTTTATCTATATTTGCAAAGATTTTTGATACTAATAGTAAGTAGAAAATACGTAAAAATACCTAATACATTATGAAAACTGTTTCATCCATTGTAGAAAATTACATCAAAACAAAGCCTTTTTTATTAAATGCTTTATCTCTAGGAATCATTAATTTGACTTCGTTATCACGGAATATAATGACGGAATTAGAATCTGAGTTTGGTAAAGAAGTAAAACAAGGAGCGGTTGTTATGTCTCTAAAAAGACTTACGGAAGAGTTGGATTTCAGATTAAATCATAAAATTAATAAAGTAATAAAAAACATTGGAGAAATTACAGTTCGTTCTGAACTAACCGATTATACTTTTGCAGCATCCGATACGGTTTTAAATAAACAAGCAGAATTAATCACCGATTTAAATGCTTTTCCAGATATTTTTTATACCTCGTCAAGAGGCGTAAATGAAACAAATATTGTGGTAAGCAACACCATCAACCATCTAGTTGACAAACATTTTGCTGGTGAGAAATTGATTCAAAAACTGGACAATTTGGCTTCTATAACGGTAAAATTACCCAAAGAAAACATTGTTGTTCCTGGAATTTACTATTTCATTTTCCAACGTTTGGCTTGGGAAGGAATTATCATCAACGAAGTAATTTCGACTTCAAATGAGTTTACAATTTTGGTTAGCGAAAATGAAGTGGATGTCGCCTTTAAAGTAATCAAGGATTTAAAGAATTAATATTTCTTATTCTATATTAAAGCTTCCAGCCTTTTTTTAAGACTGGAAGCTTTTTTATTACAAGTCTAATTTTTGAGGCAAACTGAATCCATTCTTCCTTATTGTAATATTACTTATCTCCAAAGTTATGTGAATAAATTAAAAAACCCTTTTTTACTCAAAGGAATCCATGCGAATAATATTTTTATATATTTGCTAATTCTTTAAGCAATTAAGAGGCTAGAATTGAGAGTATCTTATTATATTCTCCAAAAAACAAAGGGTATCCAAATTAATGTCAGAAACAAAAAACTATAGTGAACAATTATTGGTTAGTGAACTCAAAAATCACAACGAAAAAGCATTTCGTTCCCTTTTTGATTTCTATTACCAAGATATTTATGGCTATAGTATTAGTATTTTAAAGTCAAAAGAATTAGCTGAAGAAAACGTTCAAGAAGTCTTTTTGAAAGTTTGGTTGCATCGAGAAAACTTGAATTTAGCGCAATCATTTAAATCCTATTTGTTCACCATTGCCAGAAATCAAGCCTTTAATTTTTTGAATAAAGCCGCCAATGATGAACTTCTAAAAGAAGAGATTTTCTATAAAAGTCAAAAATCTCATGATCAGGGTGATTATTCCATTCGAGAAGCCGATTGCAAAAGACTAAAAAAACAAGCCATTAAACAACTGCCTCCCAAACGCAAACTAATTTTTAAAATGTCGCGCAAACACGGTAAAACCTATGAAGAAATCAGCCGTGAATTAGGCATTTCTGTAAATACCGTAAAAAGCCAAATGAGCAAAGCACTGGAATCAATGCGCCTTTTTTTTAAAGGTCATGATGGCATCTTATAAATCAATAAAAAAAATTAAACCCTAAATCACTCTTTTTGGGTGATTTTTTTTGGCTTTTTTTAAAAAATTTTTATTTTGTAAAAAATCAAACAACATCAGTAATGACAAGGGGATTACAGGTCTTATAATTATTTTTTAGCAATTATTTTATGTTAAAATTAAAAAAATCACAACTTTTGAGTAGTAGTCAACTTCACTTCAACTGTATTATATAGTACAGGATCAAAAAACCCAATTTGAAATGAATGAAAATTCAGAAATACAAAAATTACTTCATAAATTTATTTTAAACCAATGCAATTTGGAAGAAGGTAATGAAGTTGTTGACTATTACAGACAAAACAAACTTACTACTGATTTTCCAACAGTTGAAGACATAAAAATATTAGTAAATGAAATGCCAGAATTGGATGAAGCGACTGCAGATAAAATATTTTATAAAATATTAATTAATGCAAAAGAAACGGAATCAACAGCAATTGAAACCAAAAAGTTTCCAATGTTCAAATACATTTCTGTTGCAGCATCGATTATTGTTTTGTTATCTATTGGATGGTCTTATCAACACGGTTTTTTCAAACAAAAAAATGATGCAATTATAAATAGCAATGAAATCACTTTGCAATTAGCAAACGGTGATGTGCAAATTATTTCAGCCGGTAATAAATCCCAAGTAACCGACTCCGAAGGAAATGTTGTAGCAACCCATAATGGAAATAAAATTGCCTACGATACTGAAACCCCTTTAGAAAAACTAATTTACAATACCATTAAGATTCCATACGGAAAACGATTTGAATTGGAATTATCTGACGGAACAATTGTACATCTGAACTCAGGAACCACACTTAAATATCCGGTACGATTTATTGTTGGTGAAAACAGACAGGTTTTTTTGGACGGAGAAGCTTTTTTTGATGTGACAAAAGATAAAAAACACCCTTTTATAGTCAATGCAGATAATTTGAACATTCGTGTTTTAGGAACTCATTTTAATGTTTCCAGTTATCCTGAAGATAATTTAACCGATGTAGTTTTAGTAGAAGGTTCAGTAGGTTTATATACTGCAAATGAAAAATTTGACGCCAATAAAAACACCGTTCTAAAACCCGGATACAACGGTAGTTTTAATAGAAAAGACAATCATATTGAAACAAAACCTGTTATTACTGATGTTTATACTTCATGGATGGAAGGGCGGTTGATATTTAAAAACCTGAGCTTTAATGACATAACAAAAAAACTGGAAAGACACTACAATGTTACTATTGTTAACCAAAACAAGAAATTGGCTAATGAGAAATTTTATGCCAGTTTTGGTGATGAACCAATAGAGAAAGTACTGAGTTACTTTAATGATGTTCACGGCATTAATTACACTATAAAAAACAATGAGATACTAATTAAATAACCCTTAAAAACCAATGAAAAATGACGAGTTAACTATTGAAGTATAAAAAAATCGGAAAGAGCTACGAACAATTTCCGATTGAATAAGTGACTGAACCTAACTGATTAAATACAATCTATTTACAAAATTATGAAAAAAAAACCAAAGAATAGTGGGATCCATTTCCCATTGTTCCAAAATAACCTAAAATTGAAACTAACTACTCTCCTTCTTTTGGTGGCCATGTTTAATATTCGAGCTAATACTTATGCCCAAAAAACAAAAGTAAGTTTAGAATTAAACAACACAACCGTGGAAACGGTTATCGAAGCCATTGAGCAAAAAACAGATTTTCGATTTATTTATAAAATGAATGATATTGATTTAAATCGGATCATTTCTATCCGTGTAAAGGATCAAACAATTGATATCGTTTTAGATAAACTATTCAAAGGAACTGGTACGGATTTTAAAGTTCGGGATACTCAAATTATTTTGAAAAAACCTCTTATTGAAAAAAAAGATGAGAAGTTTTATCTAAAAAAGACCATCAAAGGGAAAGTATCTGATGAAAATGGAATGCCCCTTCCCGGTGCATCCATCATTGAAGAAAAAACAAAAAAAGGAGTTATTACTGATGCTAACGGAAATTTTGAAATAACCGTTGAAGACAGTGAAGCCATGCTTCTGATATCATATATAGGATATAAACAAAGAAGAGTTTCTGCAAATCAAGACAATAGCGTTATTCAACTTTTCCCAGAAACAACTACATTACAAGAAGTTGTATTGATTGGTTATGGATCTTCTACCAGAAAAGATGTTACAGGTGCAGTTTCTTCAATCGCTGCCAAAGACATGAATCAAGGTGCAGTTGTGAATCCATTACAATTAATTGCCGGTAAAATGGCCGGGGTAAATATTACCCAAACGGGTAGTGAGCCAGGTACGGCACCAAGTGTAAGAATTCGTGGAATATCTTCGTTAATTGGGGGAAATGATCCTTTAGTTGTTGTGGATGGTGTTCAAGGAAATATGGATTTATTAAACCAAATTCCTCCAAGTGAAATCGCCTCGATGGACATATTAAAAGATGCCTCTGCTACTGCCGTTTATGGCTCTAGAGGTGCTGCTGGTGTAATTATTGTCAGTACCAAGAAAAATAAAGCTGGAAAAACATCTGTAGAATATTCCAGCTCAATGGCTATCGATTATATTCCTAAAAAACTAGACATGCTGAATGCGGATCAATGGTGGCAACAAGCGCAATTAGTTGGCGTTCCTGCCTCGGCCAATCATGGTTCAGATACGGATTGGTATGGTATTCTTACTAAAAGTGGCGCTACTCAAACGCATACGTTATCTTTTGGTGGAGGAACAGATACGTTTAGTTATAGAGCTTCGATAAGTGCAATTTTACAAGATGGAGTTGTAATCAACACGAGTAATCAAAAATATATCGGTAGAATTCAAGCCACTCAATCGGCGATGGATGATAAATTAAAATTGACTTTCAATCTTAACAGCGGCGTTACCAATGCAACTAATAGTATTGGAAGCATCGGGAGAGCAGCATTTACATCTAATTTAATTACAAATGCTTATGTAATGCGCCCTACGGATCCGGTGTATAATACTAATGGAAGTTATTTTACAGATCCGAATGTTTTTCAATACCTAAATCCATATGCAGCAGCACAAACGGTAACTAATCAAGGTCAAAATGACAATTTATTTGGAAGCCTTAAAGCAGATTTAGATTTATACAAAGGCTTAACAGCAGGTTGGTTTGGAAGTTGGAGAAAAACGAATAGTACAAATGGATATTATCTTCCCGCTGAATCGACTAATGCTTATGCAATAGACCAAAAAGGATACGCTAACATTAGTAACAACAGGCAAAATGAAAGATTAATGAATATTAGTCTTTTGTATAAAAAAGTATTTGGAGACCACAGCATCAATGCTTTGGCATTATACGAATGGCAAAACCAAACCTATCAAGGTAATTTTGCCCAAGCCAAAGGTTTCATCAATGATATCGCTACTTATAACGCCTTGCAATTAGGTGATTTGTCCAAGGTACAACCAGGTGACATTCAATCATATAAAAACGACAGAACCTTAGTTTCGTTTTTAGGACGTATAAATTACACGTTTTTAAGACGATATTTATTTACGGCGAGTATCAGAAGAGATGGTTCTTCAGTATTTGGTGTAAATAATAAATGGGGAGATTTTCCCTCAGCTTCGGCAGCTTGGCAAATAGACAAGGAACCTTTTATGGCTAACCAAATTATTTTCAGCGAGTTAAAATTACGTGGAGGATATGGTGTTACCGGTAACCAACAAGGGTTGTATCCACAAAATTCTATTTCATTAGTGGGTGGATCTGGAGTAACTTATTTTGGAGGGCAACAAATTACCAATTTCAATGTGACTCAAAATGCCAATGCAGATTTACGTTGGGAAACAAAAAAACAAACCAACATCGGAGTAGATTTTGCTCTTTTAAATAACAGAATTAGAGGAACTGTTGATGTTTTTACAGCAACTACTGATAATCTTTTATTTGATTATACTGTTCCACAACCTCCATTTCCTTTCAATACAATAAAAGCTAACGTAGGAAGTCTATTAAATAAAGGACTTGAGGTTGCCTTAGGCTATGATTTGATAAAAACAGAAAACACAACACTTACACTTGCCGGGAATGTATCGTTATTGAGAAACAAAGTATTAAACTTAAGCGGTAGCATCAATGGAGTTCCGCTAAATACTGATAATGTGTCTTGGGGACCAAGTTCATTTTTGATAGCGGGCCAGCCTATTGGGACTTTCAACATCTTACATCATACTGGAAAAGACAATGCAAATTCTGAAACTGTACTTGATGTTGACAAAAATGGAATCATAGATCAAGGGAATACAAGCCCGGATCGTTTGATAAAAGGTTCCGCTTTACCAACTTACACGTATGCATTTAACCCTACTTTCCAACATAAAAATTTAGATGTCTCTATGTTATGGAGAGGATCAGGAGGAAACAAAATATACAATGGCCTTCGATCAAGCTTAAGTTATTTAGAAAATATCGGTAAAGCAAATATTTTAGACAGTGCCATTCCTTTAGGATTATTCACTTCTAAATATGGCTCTGATTTATGGCTTGAAGATGGTTCTTTTCTACGATTAGAAAATGTAACTGTTGGCTACAATTTTCATTTTGAAAAGATAAAATATATTGAATCTGTTCGCCTTTCTCTTACCGGAAATAATTTACTATTGATTACACCCTATTCAGGAATTGATCCCGAACTAAATATGAGTGGTAGTAATGGCTTTGGAGGCGATAATGGTATTTATCCGCGTACCAGAAGTTTTGCCTTTGGTTTGAATGTGAAATTTAAATAGTAAAAGAAAAATGAAAATCAAAAATATATTGCTAATAGGAAGCCTAAGTTTCTTATTACTTGTTGGTTGTACCAATGTTGATGAAAAAGTATATGATAAATATACAGCCGATGACTTTTATGGATCTGCGCAAGGAGCCGATGTTGCATTGGCAAGTGTTTACGCCCAAGTTGGCGGAAATTGGGATGGTGTAGGATATGCTGGGGCAGACAGAGGTTGGTATGACTTAAACTGCTTTAGCTCAGATGAACAAGTTATTCCTCATAGAACAACAGGTGACTGGGAATTGGATTTTGCTCGTTTATACAAACACGATTGGTTGCCAACGGATTCTTTTATAAACAACACTTGGAGATGGTTGTACAAATCTATTTTCAATGCTAATTTAGCCGTTAACCAATTAGAAAAATCAAATGCTGAACCTTCAAAAATTGCCGAAGCTAAAGTATTGAGAGCCTTTTTCTACTATTTATTGATAGATGATTTTGGAGATGTTCCTTTCTACACGGATAACAATATAACTGTAGATCAAATTCCACAATCAAGCCGTAAGGAGGTTTATAATTTCATCGTAAAGGAGTTAACAGAAAATGTGGAAACCCTTTCGGCTACCAAAGGTGGAAACTATTACGGAAGATTTAATAAATGGGCAGGATACACTTTATTAGCTAAAGTATATTTGAATGCGGGAGTATATACAGGCACTCCCGAATGGGAAAAATGTTTGGCAGCTTGCGATAAAGTAAATGCTGGTGGATTCTCACTTCATTCCAGTGCAGCTAATGCTTCCAGTCCAATGGGAAACAAATATTATGAATTATTTGGAGATGTACTCCCGGATGATGAAACCATATTAGCGATGTTTGTTACTGCAAATGTAGTATCCCGAAATATTTTTACGGTTCGTAGCCTAAACGGACCAGACGCCAAAAACTTGTTTGGCTATAGTGGATGGAATGGTACTATTGTTCCGAAAGATTTCTTTATAAAATACGATGATAAAGATATTCGTAAAAAACAATTTCGTTATGGAGACCAAGGCGGAGGAGTAAATTATTCTATTGATGTAGCGTCATTAGACAACCCTGGTGCCGCACCACAAGCTGGTGTTCGTAATACTAAATTTTATCCTGTTACCCCTATGGACGGTGGTGGAGCATCAAATGATTTTCCTATCTACCGTTATGCTGATGTATTATTAATGAAAGCAGAATGCAATGTCAGACTAGGAAATGCCGCTGCTGCAAAACCATTCATAGATCCTATCAGACAACGTGCCGGACTTGGAATATTAGCTACAAATCCTACATTAAACGATGTTTATAATGAGCGAGGATTTGAGTTAAATTGGGAAGGACACAGAAGACAAGATATGATTCGTTTTGACAAATTCTTATTAGCAAATGATTTCAGAGGTGTCTCTGCTAATTACAGAAAATTGTTCCCAATACCAACAGCGGCATTGGATGCAAACAAAGGAATAAAACAAAATACAGGTTACTAAACATAGAACTATTATGAAAAAATATATAAACAAGTTATTCGTAATTTGCGCGTTACTTTTCCTTGGTGTATCCTGTGAAAATGATGCCATACTTACCTCTTTAAAAGAAGTAAATTTTTCGGGTCCAATTGAGGCTTCGTCAAACGCTATCGTAATTTCCACAGAAAATGAAAATCTGTCTGTGCTAACCCTATCCTGGCCTGCGGTAACATTCCCTGTCAATGCACCTGTAACGTATGCATTACAATTTGATCTTCCAGCAGATGCCATTGGAGCTTCAGCATGGTCAAAAGCAGTTCGTGTTGAAGTTGGAGTCGATGTATTAAGTAAAGCTTTTTCAGGAAGCGACCTTAATAAAATGGCTATAAAAATAGGCCTTCCAGTTGATGTTGCAGGAAAAATAGTCGTTCGTGTAGAATCAAATTTGGATAGAAAAATATATTCAAATCCTATAGAATTAAGCATAACCCCTTTTGCTAAAAAAGTAGTGTTTGGAGCCATCTATATGCCGGGAAGTTACCAAGGATGGGATATAAATACTGCTGCAGAACTAAAAGCAATTGATAGTGGTATTTTTCAAGGATTTGTGACTTTTCCAGAAACTCAAGGTTTAGGATTTAAATTCGCCAATGAAAGAAGCTGGAGTCAATATTACGGAGCAGACGCCAATGGAAATATCGTTAATGGTAGTGATACCGATTTTCAAATTGCAAAAGCGGGTTCGTATCAGATGACTATAAACCTAAACACTGCAAAATGGACAGCTACTCCTTTTTCTTGGGGTGTTGTTGGAGATGCAACTAACGGAGGTTGGGATAACTCTACCAATATGTCTTATGACCACCAACTAAAAATATGGAAATTTAAAGGCGCTTTAAAAGTTGGAAATTTAAAATTCAGACTTAACAACACTTGGATAATAAATTATGGTCCAAAAAACAACAATGACGGGAAAGTATATCTGGACGATCCGGGCGCTCATTATATAAGTGAAGCTGGGATTTATGAGGTAACCTTTTCTATACAAGAAAAAGACGCAACAACCGGACTTTATCCTCCCACTGCTACTTATACAGTCAAAAAAATCTAACAAACAGATATTCGTTTAGCATAAAAATGGTTTTTAGTAATTTAATAAGCATCCCTTTTTACTGAAAAAGAGGGAGGGATGCAACCATTTCTAAGTTTACACGATAATTATTAAAAATCAAAAAAAATGAAATTATATATCAACATCGTTTTTGTACTTATCTTTTCTTCGGTACTAGCTTCATGCAATACATCGGATAATGAGTCAACTCCAGCTCCGGCTTATCCACAATATGGAACACGGTTTGAAAAAATGCCTAAAAAAGAAGATGCGGTCATTTATCAGGTAAACATTCGTGCTTTTAGTCAGGCGGGAACTATTAAAGGAGTTCAGGAAAAACTAACTTCTATTCAAGAACTTGGTGTTAATGTTATTTATTTAATGCCTATTTATCCTGTTGGAGTAGTTCGATCAGCAGGCGGATTAGGATCCCCTTATGCTGTTAAAGACTATAAAGCTGTAAATACAGCTTTTGGAACTTTGGAAGATTTACGTGTTTTGGTTGAAGAAGCCCACAAAAAAAACATGGCGGTTATATTGGACTGGGTTGCTAACCATACTTCATGGGATAATGCCTGGATTACTGATCATCCAGATTGGTATCAAAAAGATGCTACTGGAAATATCATTATTCCTCCTGGAACTAATTATAATGATGTAGCGCAGTTAGATTTTACTAATCTTGAAATGAGAAGTGCGATGATTGATGCGATGTCCTATTGGGTTTATAGCGCAAACATAGATGGTTTTAGATGTGATTATGCTGATTTTGTCCCTCAGAATTTTTGGACAGAAGCCATTAGCGCTTTAAGAAATATCAAAAAAAATCAAAACCTATTAATGCTTGCAGAAGGAACGAAAGTAAATCAATTTGCTGCTGGTTTTGATTATACTTTTGGTTTTAACTTCTTCAGTACTTTAGAAAAAGTTTTTAAAGAAAATAAATCTGCTACTACTTTACAAGATTCTAATGCTACCGAATATGCTAATAATTATAATCCTGAAAATAAAATTGTAAGGTATACAACCAATCATGATGTTAACCTTTCTGATGGCACACCATTAGAGTTATTTGGTGGAAAAAAAGGATCTATTGCAGCATTTGTAGTTGCAGCATACATGAATTCAGTACCAATGATTTATAACGGACAAGAAGTAGGGTACAATAAAAGAATCGGATATTTTACCCGTACCCCTATTGACTGGAGTACAGCCGATTTAGATATGCTAGCCGAATATAAGAAAATCATTGCTTTCAGAAATTCTAGCTCTGCCCTAAAAAAAGGAACTTACAAAGGATATAGTAGTGATGCTGTAAGTGCATTCACCATGGAAACCAGTACTGAAAAAGTATTTGTATTATCTAACTTAACCTCTGCAACAGTAAATTATACTATTCCTGTTTTATTATCTAAATTGACTTGGAAAGATGGATTTACCAGTGCTGCAATAACAGCAACTACTCAAATAAGTTTATTGCCATTTCAATATAAAGTACTGAAAAACTAATGCTGAAAATTAGTTTTAGGTAACACACGTTAGCCAAAACATTATTCCATTTATTGCCGTAAAACACAAAGGCGCAAAAGGTTTAATTCACATCACTTTGTCACTTTTAAGCAATTTGATAGTTTTTTTAAATACTTCTAACGGATGTGTCTTTGTGCCTTTGTGTCAACTTATTAAGGTAGGACTTATGTTCTTCGCACAATGCTGTGAAAATTCCGCAAGAACCATTCATAACTATTCAGCGCATTCAAAAATGGCTAGAATCTAAATTAAAGCAACACTATTAAACCACAATAACATCTCCTTATTAATAAATAAAATAAAAAATATGAACTTTAGACTTCCAAAAATACGTTTTCATGTGTTATTTCTATTCGTTTGCGCAAGCCCATTATGCATGCTCGCACAAGAGATCAATTCGCCCAACAAAAATCTTGTTCTAAAATTTGAATTGAGAGAAAATGGAGTGCCTTCTTACCAATTAATCTACAAGGGAAAACCGGTTATCAAATCCAGTACTTTAGGGCTAGAAACAAAAGATGTAGCGTCATTCATTGATGGATTTTCTATCACCAATACAACTCAAGCGGCTGTTGATGTTAATTGGGATCCCGTTATGGGCGAACAAAAAACGATTCGTAATAATTACAACGAACTGCTAGTTACTTTGGCGCAAGTCAAAAACAACAATCGATACATCCGAATTCGGTTTCGTTTGTTCAACGATGGATTGGGTTTTAGATATGAATTCCCAAAACAAAATGATTTGAATTATTTTGTAATCAAAGAAGAACATACCGAATTTCAATTGGCAGGAGATCATAAAATTTTCTGGATTCCGGGAGATTATGACACGAATGAGTATGCCTATACTACATCAAATATTTCCGAAATTCCTTCGTTGATGAAAAAAGCGACCATCGAAATCAATTCCCAATTTCCCATCAAAAATTTGGCGGTACAAACGCCTTCCATGATGAAATCTTCGGATGGTTTATACATCAATATTCACGAAGCGGCATTGATTAATTATCCAGCCATGTCTTTAAACGTGGATGCGAGTACTTTCAAAATGAGCAGCCATCTTACCCCGGACGCTGTGGGGAATAAAGGTTACATGCAAACGGATGCGCAAACCCCTTGGAGAACTATTGTAGTAAGTGATAAGGCCACTGATATTTTGGCTTCAAAACTAATCTTAAACCTCAATGAACCTACAAGTTACAAAGATGTTTCTTGGATAAAACCAGTGAAATACATTGGAATTTGGTGGGAATATTTCGTTGCTGGAAAAAGTACCTGGGCGTATGGAAAAGAGACTAATGTAAAACTAGGTCAAGATTTCACTAAACTTACGCCAAATGGAAAACACGGAGCAACAACGGAACATGCCAAAGAATACATTGATTTCGCAGCAAAAAATGGGTTTGATGCTATCCTTATCGAAGGTTGGAATATAGGTTGGGAAGATTGGGTTAACAATTGGAAAGAAGAAGTATTTGATTTTACAACTGCTTACCCTGATTTTAATGTCAAAGCAGTACATGATTATGCTGCCGCAAAAGGGATAAAGATCATCATGCACCACGAAACTTCTGGAGCTGCAACAAACTACGAACGTCGTTTGGATCGTGCTTTTGAGTTTATGAATGCCAATGGATATGATGCTGTAAAAACGGGATATGTAGGGAAGATTATTCCGCGTGGTGAACATCATGACGGTCAATGGATGGTCAATCATTACATACACGTCGCGGAGCGCGCTGCCGATTATAAAATCATGATAGACAGCCACGAAGCGGTACGTCCTACGGGATTAAACCGTACGTATCCAAACTGGGTCGCGCAAGAATCAGCCCGAGGAACAGAGTTTGAAGCCATGGGAGGACTAGCTCCGGAACACACCACTATTTTACCATTTACCCGCTTGATGGGTGGACCAATGGATTATACACCCGGTATTTTTCAAACTGATCTTACCTATTACAAAACTGGTGGAAACCAACGTGTCAATACTACTTTGGTAAAACAATTAGCGTATTACGTGACTATGTACAGCCCCATTCAAATGGCGGCAGATCTTCCGGAGAACTACAACCGTTTTCCAGATGCTTTTCAGTTTATAAAAGATGTTGCCATAGACTGGGATAACAGTTATATATTAGAAGCTGAGCCGGGAGATTATATCACTATTGCCCGTAAAGCAAAAGGTAAAAATGAATGGTTCGTGGGTGGCATCACTGATGAAAACTCAAGAACGGCAACTATTGCTTTTGATTATCTTCCAAAAGGTAAAAATTACATCGCAACAGTTTATTCGGATGCTAAAGATGCCAGTTGGAACAAAAAACCACAAAATTATACGATTCAAAAAATCATAATCACTTCAAAAAGTGTTTTGAAACAATACATCGCTCCCGGTGGAGGTACTGCCATCAGTATAAAAGAAGGGAATACTTCAGAAATGAAGAGTTTGAAAAAAATATAATTGGGAAAATAAAAACATAAACCATATTGCAAATTACCTGTTTTGTAATATGGTTTATTAAACAGAATCACAAAAATAATAATTACTATTACTAACTTAAAAACCAAAAACTATGAAAAAGAAATTACTCTTTTTTATTATTTGTCTTTTGACAATTTCTTTTGCAAATGCAAAAAAGCCATCGCTTATTTCGGTTGAAAAACAGAGTACCGCTTTTCTAACGATAAGTATATTTGGAGATGCAACTCCCGGAGCTTGGGTGACTGATACTGATATGGTTACCACCGATGGAACGATTTATACTCTTAAAGGAGTTGCTTTGATTCCAGGAGCATTGAAATTTAGAGGAAACCACGAATGGACATTACCCTACAATTGGGGAGGCACTGCTTTCCCTTCAGGAACAGCAGTAGTTGATGCTAATCCTATAACGATACCAACTCCAGGTAACTATGATATTACTTTTAATAGCACTACTGGGGTTTATTCGTTTGCCGTTTCACAAGCAAGCTTTCAAGTAATAAGCATTTTTGGGGATGCAACTCCGGGAGCTTGGGTAACCGATACTGATATGACAACCACCAATGGAACTACCTACACGCTAAAAGGAGTTAACTTGGTTTCAGGCGCATTGAAATTTAGAGGCGATCATGCTTGGACTCTACCTTACAATTGGGGAGGAACAAGCTTTCCGTCTGGAACAGCGATAGTTGATGCTAGTCCTATAACTGTACCAACTGCAGGAAAATATGACATTACTTTTAATAAAACGACAGGTGTTTATAGTTTTTCCTTTCAAACTATAAGTATATTCGGTGATGCAACTCCGGGAGCTTGGGTAACCGATACGGATATGACAACTACAGACGGGACTACTTATACGCTTAACGGTGTTTCTTTAATACTGGGAGCATTGAAATTTAGAGGAGATCATGCTTGGACATTACCTTACAATTGGGGTGGAATAAGCTTTCCTTCAGGAACGGCGGTCGTTGATGCTAATCCTATAACTGTATCAACTGCAGGTATTTATAATATCACTTTTAATAAAGCGACTGGAGCCTATTCGATCGCGATTCCACCGGTAAACTATCAAGTGATAAGTATATTTGGAGACGCTACTCCGGGAGCTTGGGTAACCGATACTGACATGACAACTACTAACGGTACCATTTACACCCTTAATGGAGTTTCCTTAACACAAGGAGCATTAAAATTTAGAGGAGATCACGGCTGGACATTACCTTACAATTGGGGAGGAACAAGCTTTCCTTCAGGAACAGCAATAGTTGATGCTAATCCCATAGCTATAGCAACTGCAGGTATTTATAATATTACTTTTAATAAAACGACTGGAGCTTATTCATTTGCCACCCCACAAATAGTATATACAATAATAGGTTTAATTGGTGATGCAACTCCTGGCGGATGGAATACGGATACTGACATGGCAACTAAAGATGGCATTCACTACACAATTAACGGAGTTTCTCTGGTACAAGGTGCACTGAAATTTAGAGGAAATCATGCCTGGACCTTGCCTTACAATTGGGGAGGAACAAACTTTCCAACTGGAACAGCCATAGTTGACGCTAATGCTATAACTATAGCAACTACAGGTATTTATAATATCACTTTTAATAAAACGACTGGAGTTTATGGTTTTACCTTTCAAACCATAAGTATCTTTGGAGATGCAACCCCAGGAGGTTGGGTAACTGACACGGATATGACAACTTTAAACGGTATTCTTTATACTCTTAATGGAGTTTCATTAATACCGGGAGCATTAAAATTCAGAGGAGATCATGCTTGGACATTACCTTACAATTGGGGAGGAACTAACTTTCCAACTGGAACAGCGGTAGTTGATGCTAATCCTATAACAGTGCCGAAAACCGGTGTTTATAACATTATTTTTAATAAAACGACAGCAGAATATAGTATTTTAATCCCTTCTGCACCAAGTAAATTAAACTATATTACTCCTAATGTTTTTATTACAAATACAGCTTTTACCAGCTTAGTTCCTACTGTAAATGAAGGTTTAGGCAATCTTGTTTATACTGTAAATCCAGCATTACCTGCAGGACTTAGATTAGACTCTGTAACAGGTATCATCAGCGGGACGCCAACAAGCATTCAGTCTGCAATAGCGTACACAGTATCAGCAACTAATAATTACGGTTTTTCTAATAAAACTATTAGTATTGAAATACAAGGAATACCAACTGCTTTAACATATGCTGGAAACCTTAGGTTACCAATAAACATAGTAATGGAAGCGGTAGTACCAACTGTAACTTCAAATCCAGTATCGACTTTTAGCATCAATCCTTCTTTATCCACAGGAATGACTTTTAATACCAGTACAGGCGCAATAAGCGGTAGACCAACTGTGGAGACAACCGCAATCAGTTATGCTGTTACTGCCACTAATTTAATTGGCGCTACTACTAAGAATTTCACAATCGAAGTGTATAATGAAGACCATGATTTTGATGGTGTTTTGGATGTAAATGATAACTGTCCTACGACATATAATCAAGATCAGGCAGATATTGACCATGATGGAACTGGCGATGCGTGTGATTTAGTTGAAATAAATGTAGCCGAAGGATTTTCTCCAAATGGAGATGGTAAAAATGACACTTGGTTTATAAATAATTTAATACATCATCCTAATTCCTCTGTGCGCGTATTAAACAGCACAGGAGCAGAAGTGTATTTTTCTAATGATTACCAAAATGATTGGAATGGAGAACATAAAAACACCGGTTCAATAGTAGCTGTAGGTTCCTATTTCTATCAAATTGATTTAGGTAATGATGGTTCTATTGATAAACAAGGGTGGCTTTACATTGCTAAATAATCTATAAATAAAAAAGTAACATGAAAAAAATAAATTATATATTGGCAGTAGCATTACTATTAATTGGTAGTTCGGTTTTTGCCCAACAAGAAGGTTCTTTCGCTTTTTACAAATACCATATGAATGTTATCAATCCCGCTTATGCAGGTGTTGATGAGCAAACCGTAATTACAACTTCCCTAAGAAATCAGTGGAGCGGAATTGCCAATGCACCAAAAACTCAAGCAGTTTCTTTTGGTATGCCAATAGCAAATAATCTTGGCTTCGGTATCGCAGTAGTCAATTCTTCCACTTTTATAGAAAAACAAACGGCTGTAGATATTAATTTATCTTATAAAGTAAAAATGACTCAAAGCACCGATTTGTATTTGGGCATCAACGCTGGAAGTACTAATTTCAATCTAAATACAGCTGGATTACAACTGTATTCTGTTGAAGCAGATCCTGCTTTTGGTTCCATCCACACTTTTACTCCCAACTTTGGTGCGGGTGCCTTATTAAAAAGCGAAAAATTCTATGTATCGCTTTCGGTTCCAAAATTACTGAATATCCAAAGCGCAAAAAATGATAATGGATATGCAACAGTAGAAACCAATAAACCTAGAGTTTATTTAAGCGGAGGTTATGATTTCAATCTTAATCCAGCAGGTACATTAGTATTAAAACCATCTGTGTTAGCCCGATATGTTACTGATGCTCCATTTTCTGTTGATTTCAGCACCATGTTGCAAATACAGAACAATTTTGAAGTTGGTGCATTGTATCGAACTGATAAAGCCTATGCAGCAATGGCAAATTTCATTCTTAACAAAAAATTTATCATTGGATATGCTTATGAAATGAGCACTATTTCAACGATGGCCAGTGCTAAAAATACAAATGAGATTTTATTACAATATAAGTTTTAATATAATTTGAGTTTTGTTTTAAACACCTCTCGCGAGGTGTTTTTTTATGTTAACACGAATCATCTTGACGTTACCAAAAAAGTGATTATAAAATACGAATCTAAAAACAATTACTTTAAAAACACACAAAGGTTTATGAATTGATTTCATAAACCCTTTTTTATTATCCATTAAAAAGTAAAGACACAATTATACCATTTATAAATTCAAAATGGTCCAACTTAAATGAACTTACATATCTTATAGGGTTTAAAAATTACCTGAACATTTAAACTTATAATTTAGGTATTACAAATTCATTCCTCCTGAAACTTCAATTCGTTGCGCATTCACCCATTTAGCATCGTCTGTACATAAAAAGGCCACTACGCTTCCAATATCTTCAGGCAAACCTACTCTTCCTAATGCAGTTACTGAGGCAATAAATTGATTTAATTGTTCATTATCGCGAACCGCTCCACCGCCAAAATCAGTTGCTATTGCACCCGGGGCCACTATATTTACTCTGATTTTTCTTTCTCCCAATTCTTTCGCTTGATATTTTGTCAATGTTTCCATCGCACCTTTCATACTTGCATAAGCACCATATCCCGAAAATGAAAAACGGGTCAATCCTGATGAAATATTTACAATTCCACCGCCATCGTTCATAATTCCTAAAGCTTTTTGAGTTAGAAAAAAAGGCCCTTTAAATTGAATATTAACCAAATCATCAAATTGAGCTGTGGTTGTTGATAATAAACTTTCGTGAAGACCAACACCCGCATTGTTGATTAAAAAATCAATTTTTTCAGTATCGAAAGTGTTTTTTAAAGTACTCGCTACATTTTGAAAAAACAATTCAAAACTACTCACATCAGCAACATTCAATTGAATGGCTGCTGCTTTTTGCCCCAGTTTTTCGATTTCTTTTACAACCGCTTCCGCTTCTTCTTTTTTACTGTTGTAGGTTAACACTACATCAAGTCCTTTTTGGGCAAGGCTCAAAGCCATATCTTTCCCTAATCCGCGGCTTCCACCGGTTACTAATGTTATTTTGTTTCTCTTTGATTCCATCTTAAATAATTTTATTATAAATATACCGCAAAATTAGTGCAGATGTAAAGTTATCCAATTGTAAATATCAATCTAGTATTTGCATAATTCAAATCATACTTTTTAATCATATAAAAAATGTAAGTTCATTTAAGGTTGACTGTTTTATGTGCTTGAATGTTGTTATTCAATAAGCAATTCTTAAAAAGGTAAAATAGAAATCTGCAAAATCTGCGTGAAAACAATAAATTGGCACGAAGATTCTGCAGATTTAAAAGGATTCAATTATTTAAACCCTAAAGGATAATGGTGAAAAAGCCGTTTACTTGCCCAACATCTCCATCAATTCCAATGCTATTCTAGTATTCTTCACATTGTCAAAAGTCAACAAAAGCCTTAAACCAGCTGGCGTTTGTTTTTCTTTCATTTTACAAATAGAACTGTGTTTTTGCACAAACTGCAAAACATCCTGAAAACGATTGGATTGATAATAATCCGATTGTTGATCTGACACAAAATACCCAATCATCTTGCCTTGTTTCATCACCAATTTCTCAATTCCAATGCGAGTCGCAATCCATTTAATTCTAATGCTATTCATTAGTGCATTGGCTCGTGGTGGTAAAGGACCAAAACGATCAATCAGTTTATTCTGGAAAATAATGAGTTCTTCTTCGTTTTTCACCGTACCCAATTCATTGTACAAACTCAATCGTTCCGAAACATTATTGATGTATTCATCCGAGAATAACAACTCAAAATCGGTATCGATTTGCAGGTCTTTCACGTATTCTTTGGTTTCCAAATTGTTTTCCTCAGGATACAAATCCTTGAATTCATTTTCTTTCAATTCATCTATGGCTTCATTCATGATCTTTTGGTAGGTATCAAAACCAATCTCGTTGATGAAACCGCTTTGTTCGCCACCCAATAAATCTCCGGCACCACGAATCTCTAAATCTTTCATCGCAATATTGAAGCCGCTTCCTAGTTCACTGAATTGCTCCAAAGCCTGGATTCGTTTTCTGGCATCATCTGTCATTGCTGAATACGGCGGACAAATAAAATAACAAAACGCTTTCTTATTACTACGCCCCACCCGACCACGCATTTGATGCAAATCAGACAATCCGAAATTATTCGCATTATTGATGAAAATAGTATTGGCATTGGGAACATCCAATCCGCTTTCGATGATGGTTGTTGCCACCAAAACATCAAATTCTCCATTCATGAAAGCCAACATCAATTCTTCCAGTTTTCTTCCTTCCATTTGGCCGTGACCGATTCCAACTTTGGCATTGGGCACCAAGCGCTGAATCATTCCGGCGACTTCTTTGATATTTTCTATTCTATTATTGATGAAAAAGACTTGTCCGTTTCGTTGAATTTCATACGAAATCGCATCCCGAATCAATTCTTCACTAAAACCAACTACATTCGTTTCAATAGGATATCTATTGGGCGGTGGTGTTGTAATCACGGATAAATCGCGTGCTGCCATTAGCGAAAACTGCAAGGTTCTCGGAATTGGCGTTGCAGTTAATGTCAGCGTATCCACATTGGCCGCAATGGTTTTGAGCTTGTCTTTTACGTTGACACCAAATTTTTGCTCCTCATCTACAATTAACAATCCTAAATCTTTAAAAACGACATTTTTGTTGACCAATTGGTGTGTTCCAATCACAATATCGAGTTTTCCTTCGGCTAACAATTTTAAGGTTTCCGCTTTTTGTTTGGCCGTTCTAAAACGATTCAAATACCCAACAGAAACCGGCATATCTTTCAATCGTTCCGTAAAAGTTCTGTAATGTTGGTATGCCAAAATGGTTGTAGGAACTAATATCGCCACTTGTTTGCTATTGTCTACTGCTTTGAAAGCCGCACGAATAGCAACTTCGGTTTTACCAAAACCAACATCGCCACAAACCAAGCGATCCATCGGACGGTCACTTTCCATATCGGCTTTTACTTCTGCCGTTGATTTGGTTTGATCCGGCGTATCTTCATAAATAAACGAGCTTTCCAGTTCATTTTGCAAATAACTGTCAGGCGCAAACTGGAATCCTTTTTCCAATCGTCGCTTGGCATACAACTGAATCAAATTGAATGCAATATGTTTGACGCGTGCCTTGGTTTTTTGTTTTAAAATCTTCCAGGCGTTCGATCCTAATTTGTAAATTTTGGGCGGCGTTCCGTCTTTTCCGTTGTATTTGGAAATTTTATGCAGCGAATGAATGCTCACATACACAATATCATTATCGGCATAAACGAGTTTGATGGCTTCTTGCGTTTTGCCTTCGACTTGTATTTTTTGTAACCCTCCAAAACGCCCGATTCCGTGATCGATATGCGTCACGTAATCGCCAACAGATAATGTCGTCAGTTCTTTTAAAGTGATATTCTGTTTTTTCGAATAGCCGTTTTTGATGCTGAATTTATGATAACGCTCAAAAATCTGATGGTCAGTGTAGCAGGTAATTTGGTTTTCCTCGTCAATAAATCCTTGGTACAAAGGCAAAACAACGGTATGATATTGCTTTCTGATATTCTCTGAATTAGCTTCATCCAACGTTTCAAAAATATCATGAAATCGTTTGGCTTGCGCATCATTTGAACAAAACAAATAATTTTTGTACCCATTAAAATGATTCTCATTCAGATTATTCAATAACAAATCAAATTGTTTGTTGAAAGACGGTTGCGGCTGAATGTGAAATTCGAATTTTTTGGTGGTCCTAAAAATAGCTTTCGAACTCAATTCCACAATGGAAAAATCCAACGCTCTTTTAATAAACTCCGCTTGATTCAAGAACAATTCTTCAGGTGTAGATCGTTTTATTTCCTGCGATAATTTTGCGAAAGCTTCTTCGGCTTTGCCAAATTGTTTGTCTAATTGCGATAAAAAATCATCGGTATTCTGGATAAATATTACTGTTTTCTCTGAGATATAATCCAAGAAACTTTCCCGATTTTCCTGAAAAACTTTATTCTCCACATTTGGAATTATCGTAATTTTCTTCTGTTGTAAAATCGACAATTGGGTCGCTACATCGAAACTACGGATGCTCTCCACTTCGTCTCCAAAAAACTCTATTCGGTACGGATTATCATTTGAAAAAGAAAACACATCGACAATTCCGCCACGAACGGAAAATTCTCCCGGTTCCGTAATAAAATCAACTCTTTTGAATTCGTATTCGAACAATACTTCGTTGATAAAATCAATAGAAATTTTGTCTCCAACCGATACTTTCAAAGTGTTTTTATCCAATTCTTTTCGAGTCACCACTTTCTCGAATAATGCTTCGGAATAGGTCACAATAATTGCCGGTTTTTTGCGGGAATTGATTCTATTGAGAACTTCGGCGCGAAGCAAAACATTGGCATTATCGGTTTCTTCAATTTGATACGGACGACGATACGAACCGGGATAGAACAAAACATCTTGGTCACCAACCAGCTGTTCGAGGTCATTCAAATAATAAGCCGCTTCTTCTTTATTGTTTAAAACAACCAAAAAAGGAAGTTCCGATTTCTTAAAGACGGATCGAATTACAAAGGAAAGCGCCGATCCGAGTAATCCGGAAAGGTGCATTTTTACTTGATTATTTTCCAATAAACGAGTGACAATTTGCTGGGTTTTTGGCGAATTATCGTAAATGTTATATAAGGTTTTTTTACTCAACGCGGGGTAGATTTGGGTCGATTGGTGTATTAGGAATTGCTCTTGTAGTATCCATCATTTTCAATAAATCAGATTCTCCTTCTTCAACAGGAATTTTGCTTTTTTCTACAATTTTGTCCATTTGTCTTTGCAGGGAAACCAATTCCAAATTAATTTCCGCAACTAACTGTGACACTTTTTTATCAGGAATATTATCCAAATGAATGAATAACTCCAGCAATCGCACTTTAGTGATTAAAGTCGAAATTCTACTTTTTACCTGGGGCTTACTAAACTCTAAAGGAATATTCTCATTTAAAGCCATTGCTTTTTTAGAAAGTTCTTTCGATTTTTTTTGAAAAGCACCAATGGTTTTTTTTGGCTTTTGAGCTAATTCAGCTAAAAACATCCGTAATTCATTCCAAGTAGCGATGCTTTTTTCGGAAGCCTCGGTTATAGGGGTATCATAAAAATCCCAGCCTTTTTCTATGTTTTTAAATATGATTTCTCTTTTTTTGATCTCTTTCCTATTCTCGGCAATGCGTTTCTGATTGTCATTTTTGCACGAGAACAAAATGAAAATTATAAAAAAGAAGATCGTTATATTGTATTTCATCTGTAACTATTTATTGTTTTTGTGGTTACATATAGTCGCCTACATCTTCCATACTGTCCGCATAAAATTCTCATTATGCTCCTTTCATTTTAATTTTTATTAAAGTACAAAGTTACGAAGTAAATTTACAATTACGAATTAAGGCATCGGAATAACAATCTAATATTCTTGAAGCTGTTTTTGTATTTAAAAAAACAAAAATTAAGAATTTTACACTCATTTTAAATACCATTTTAGTAAATTCATAACTTTTAATATCAAATTTGTGTTATTTACGAAAACGTTATCTTTGTATTTCAAAACAGACAAAATGAGTACTAAAATATTGATTATCGGCGCTTGTGGACAAATTGGAACGGAACTTACTTATAAATTGCGAAAAATATATGGGACCGAAAACGTAATTGCTTCTGATATCCGGAAACTGAATAATGACGTAGTCAATTCGGGTCCTTTCGAAGTCATAAATGCGCTGGATTTTAATCAAATTGAGCATCTTGTAGAGATTCACAAAATCGATGAAATCTATTTAATGGCGGCACTGTTATCGGCAACAGCGGAGAAAAATCCGGCTTTTGCATGGGATCTGAATATGAATTCCTTGTTTCACGTTTTGAATTTGGCGAAAGCCAAAAAAATAAAAAAGATATTCTGGCCTTCCAGTATTGCTGTTTTTGGTCCCACAACGCCCAAAGAAAACACACCACAATATACCATTATGGAACCTTCAACAGTTTATGGAATCAGCAAACAATCGGGTGAAAGATGGTGTGAGTATTACCACAATATTTTTGGCGTTGATGTGCGAAGCATTCGTTATCCCGGTTTAATTAGCTGGGCTACCCCTCCTGGCGGCGGAACTACGGATTATGCGGTAGATATTTTCCATAAAGCACTTTCGGACAAAACATACGAATGCTTTTTATCCTCCGAAACCAAAATGCCGATGATGTATATGGATGACGCCATTGCTGCAACGATACAAATTATGCAGGCGCCAGTTGAACAAATAAAAATTCACTCCTCATATAATCTAGCGGCGATGAGTTTTACACCAACAGAGATTGCCGCAGAAATCAAAAAACACATTCCTGAATTTACTGTTACGTACCAACCTGACTTTCGTCAAAAAATAGCCGATAGCTGGCCCGCAAGTATTGATGATACGGAAGCCAGAAAAGATTGGAATTGGAAACACAAATTTGATTTGGAATCCATGACTGTGGATATGTTGAAAAACTTAAGCAAAGAAAAAGCATAATACTGCCATTTTAATATAGTCGAGTTTTAAAAATTAGAAAAATTTCTTGTTTTTAAAACCCGATTTGTTTTATACCTATATTTATATACATTGAATATAGTTCCTTCATAAGTAGCCTTTTAAAAACTATTTTTTCCTAAATTTGATTAAAACCACAGCACCATGAAACTAAAATCAAGCGAACCCTTTTGGTTAGTTAAAAATGGAATCATCGACTCGTATCCTTCGTTAAGAGCAGACATGGAAACCGAAATTTTAATCGTAGGTGGCGGAATAACAGGGAGTCTTATAGCACACCAATGTATGGTGGATGGATACAAAACCATACTGGTAGACCGCAGAGAAATTGGCCACGGAAGCAGTTCGGCTACCACATCGATGCTGCAATATGAAATTGATGTTCCTTTATACCAGCTTATTGATATGATTGGCGAAAAAGCCGCTGTTGAAAGTTATTGGGCGTGTCATAAATCAATTGATGATTTGAAAAAAATAGTAGAAGAAGTAAAATCTGATTGTGGGTTCAAGAAAAAAGAATCGCTTTATTATGCTTCATTTAAAAAAGATGTAACTTGGTTAAAAAAAGAATATGAAGCCCGAAAAAAAATTGGAATACCTGTAAAATGGTTGGAACGTGACGAAATAGAAAAAAGATATCAACTTAAAAATTCTTATGAGGGAATCCTCTCTGAACAAGGTGCCAGTATTGATGCTTTTAAATTAACACACGATCTTTTGGCTTTTAATCATGAAAAAGGATTAAAAATTTTCGATAAAACTGATATCAAAAAAGTAGAATACAAACAAGATGGAGTAACTGTCATCACCGAATATGGCAATACCATTACCGCCAAGAAAATACTTTATTGCAATGGTTTTGAGGTTGTGGAAATCATTAAAGACAATTTTGTAAAACTACTTTCCACTTATGCCATTGTGGGAGAAAGATTTGAAGATAACCAGTCCCATCTTAACAATACTCTTTTTTGGAACACTACCAAGCCTTATATGTATATGCGAACCACGGACGACAACCGATTACTAATTGGTGGCGAGGATGAAGATTTTGTAAATGCCAAAAAAAGAGATTCTTTACTAAATGAGAAATCAAATAAATTGGAAAAGTATTTAAAAAAAAATATTACCGAATTATGATTTCAGAACCGATTTTGTCTGGGCAGGAACTTTTGGAGAAACCAAAGACGGATTGCCTTACATAGGTAAGCATCCTAATTTTCCTAGTGCCTGTTTTGTTTTGGGTTTTGGAGGAAATGGTATTACTTTTTCTGTAATTGGAATGCAAATGATTTCTGATTTGTTAAAAAACAAAGAACACCCTTTAGCTGAATATTTCAAATTTAGACGGTAACTCGCTAAAAGGTTAGTGTTTTAATCTAAACCTCAACTTCCATAAAAAAAAAAGCCCTTTTCAGGGCTTTTTAAAATTACTTTATTTCATAAACATTATTCGCTTGTTTCACATCGGCCATTAAACCGCTTGGATCAATCGTGATTTTCTTGATGGTCGATTTCGGTTTAGCAATCGTAAACTCAAAAGTGGGTTGCGCCCAAGCCCAATCATTAAGAACCGTTCTTTTCACGCCTGGATTTGGATTTTCTTTTTCGAAACTCATCATGCGCAATGGAATGTAGAAACTTTCTGTGCTTCCATCAGTATATTCCACCGCCAACTCGATTGGCATCGGCATTCTCCCAATTCTTTCTAATGTTACAACAGTTTTATCGGCATTATCTTTTACAGCTGCAATTCCGTAATCAATAGTATTAGTCGTTTCCGTCCAATCTACCAAATACCAATCTAAATTCGCTCCTGAAACCCGCTCAGCAGTTCTCTTGATATCATTAGGCGTGGGATGTTTGAACTTAAAATCTTGGTAGTATTTTTTTATTGTTTTTGCCACATTATCCTGACCAATCACGTAACCTAATTGAGACAAGAAAATACTACCTTTTACATAAGAAGAAATACTATAGGGACGATTTTCATCATAACGATCGCCATGAGTCGTTTGTGGTTGCTCTTTCCCTGATTCTACTAATTTATAATAGGCGGAATAATTTCCTTTGAATGGATTTTCTTCTTTTTTGACCGCCATCTCATTTAATACCAAATCCTCAACATAGGTGGTGAATCCTTCATCCATCCAAGGATGTTTTGATTCATTTGAAGCCAAGATATGTTGAAACCAAGAATGCCCTAACTCATGCGTTGCAGTTCCTAAAATTCCTTTTAAAGTACCATCCCCTAACATCAGCGTACACATGGCATATTCCATTCCACCATCTCCCCCTTGTATAAAGGAGTATTGTTTGTATGGATAATTTCCAATGTTTTTATTATAAAAATCCATCACACGGAACATCAATGGCTCTAATTGTTTCCAATTTTCCATCGTCTTTGGATTATTTTTATACAAGAAGTGCAAATCAACATTATTAGGCCCTTTGACCACATCATGGATATAATTTTTATCTGCAGCCCAAGTAAAATCATGGACCATTGGCGCAATAAAATGCCATGTCAATGTTTTTGTTTTTTTTGGATAAACTACAGTAACTCCTGCGTCTTGGTATCCGTGTCCAATTTGGTTTTGGTTTTGCAAATAACCGGAACCCCCTAAAATGTACTCCTTGTCAATAGTAATATTTACATCAAAATCTCCCCAGACACCTTGAAATTCTCTGGCGATATAAGGATCTGCATGCCACCCTTCAAAATCGAATTCGGCAATTTTTGGGTACCATTGTGCCATCGATAATGCTATTCCTTCCACATTATTTCTTCCGGAACGACGAATTTGCACTGGAACCTGACCGTCAAAATCCAACGTAAAAGTAGTTTTTGAATTCGGTAGAATTGGCTTTGCCAAAGTAACCTCAAGAATTGTTCCCACCGTTTTTGCGGAAGCGACAATTCCGTCTTGTTTAAAATTAGTGATTTTCAAATAGCCAATTTCGTTAGGTTTCAATGTTTTGATTCGGCTTTCTTTGACCTCTTTACCGTCCACTTTTATTTTGCTGACCATTCTCCCATCCGGATCTTTGATACTTTGGATTCTTGCATCCATTTCACTTCCGGGTTGGAAAGCATTATTGAATAAATGGTAGTACACTTTTCTTAAAGTGTCAGGAGAATTATTGGTATACACTATTTCCTGTTTTCCTTTGTATTGGTAATTTTTCACATCCATCGTGACGTCCATTTTATAGTCAACATGTTGTTGCCAATACGTGGAACTTTGCGCCAATAAAGCACTAAAATTAAGCGTTATAAAGGACAGTAAAAGGAGTTTTCGCATCATTTTTAAAATAAAAAATGGAAGAGCTCAAGCCCTCCCATTAGATTAATAACTATTTGAATTTAATTTTTAGACATTTTTTCAGCTAAGATCAAAGCATTGTAAGCATTGACCATTTTTCCGGATTTTGAGGTATCAGTTGCCGATTTTTTTTCATTATTCTCCCCTAATTCTACTGATGCCGGCAGAGGTGTTCCAGAATCCATTAGGATTTGTTTTACTTGCTTAGCTGATAATTTAGGATAATAGGAGCGAACTAATGCGGCAACTCCAGCTGCATTTGGCGAAGCCATAGAGGTTCCTTGTTCGTATTTGTATTTATTATTCGGAACCGAAGCATAAATTTCCATTCCTGGAGCATACACATCTACATTGATTGGACCGTAATTTGAAAATGGCGCTACCACCGTTTCCCCATACGCATTATTTAATGCCCCAACAGTTAAAACATTATTGGCAAACTCTATTTTATTGTCTTCGGAATCATTTGGAAAATTGATGTTTTTTTCCAAATCAATATCATTCCCGTCATTTCCTGATGCATGTACAAACAAAACATCTTTCTTTTCAGCATATTTTATAGCATCAAAAACCCATTGCTTGTGTGGAGAATAGCTTTTTCCAAAACTTCCGTTGATTACTTTTGCACCATTATCAACCGCATAACGAATCGCTAAAGCAATATCTTTATCATATTCATCGCCATTAGGAACGGCTCTTACAGCCATAATTTCAACATTATTTGCAACTCCATCACCTCCAATATTGTTGTTTCTCACCTGAGCAATAATTCCGGCAACGTGAGTTCCATGCAAGGCTTCTTCTTTATCCGGTCCATAAACAACATTGTTTCCATACTTGGTATCGTTTATATCATCCGGATTATCGCCAACCACTTTTCTTCCATTAAATTCTTTGTTTAAATTATAATTCAATTGGTCGTAAATATACTTTCTATATTCTTCGATATCGGCGGTAAATTTTGGTCCTGACTGCCCAATAACGCGCGTCATAATCATTTTACTTTTATTCAAAGCTTCATCAGTGCTCACAATTGCATTCAATTCTTCAAGTGTGTAATCGTCTTTCTTTAAATAGGTTTGAATCACTTTATTGGTATTCAAAAGAAAATCTACTTGTTGTTTCCCTTCTAAAGCTTCATTATATTTCTTTTCATAATCTGCTTTAGCATTTTTATATGTTACGGATCCATCATCTGCTTTTTTCAGCATACGAGTCATTTCTAGATTTTCAAATCCTGAATCTCCAAGGAAATTCCAGCCATGAATATCATCTACAAACCCATTATTATCATCGTCAATTCCGTTTGCGGCAATTTCTTTGGTATTGGTCCAAATCACTGATTTTAAATCTTCATGATCAATATCAACTCCTGAATCTACAATCCCTACAATAACTTTTACTCCTTTTTTATTTTTCAATAATTCGGAATACGCTTTATCAACACTCATTCCGGGAATCGTATCTTTCACTAAATCTAAATGACTCCAACGTTTTAAATCAGCTTCACTTATAGGAGCAACTTTCTTAATGATTAACGGCGAACTTATAGTTATAGGTGTACTTATTTTGGAAACTTGTTTTTGAGCATTACATCCCACTAATGCAAAAAGAGCAACGGCAGAATAATAAATTGGTTTGATATGGTTCATTTATAAAAAAATTAAATTAAATGTGGGCCTAAATTATGTTTTTTTGTGACAGAATTTAAATGGATTAACACTCCATTAAGATTTGTTCGTGTAAAGAAATGCTATCAGAGGAAATTCTTATCTGGATTAAATGTAAAATGGAAGGACAAATTGCCCTTCCATTTATAAATAAACTGATTTATTATTTTTTAGCCATTTTTTCTGCCATCAATAAGGCATTGTAAGCATTTACTATTTTTCCTGATTTAGATAAAGTAGTAAAAGATCGCGTATCATTTGGTTTTCCACCAACAATAACATCTGTTGTAATTGCTACCCCTGAATCCATTAAAATATGTTTTACCTGTTTTGCCGATAATTTTGGATAATACGAACGTATTAATGCAGCAACTCCCGCAACATTTGGCGAAGCCATTGACGTTCCTTGTAAGTATTTATAAGAATCATTTGGTGTGGTAGCATAAATTTTTACGCCAGGTGCAAAAACGTCAACATTAATTTTTCCAAAATTAGAAAATCGCGCCACTACTTTATTTCCATATTCAAAATTTAAGGCACCAATTGTGATTACATTATCTGCAAATTCAGTTACTTTATCATCAGAATCGTTAGGGAAATTATTTTCGGTATCGATATTTTTTGCATCATTTCCAGCTGCATGAACAATTAATACATCCTTTTTCTCGGCATATTTGATAGCATCATAAACCCATTGTTTGTGAGGTGAAAAGCTTTTTCCAAAACTTCCATTAATTACTTTAGCGCCATTATCAACCGCATACCGAATTCCAAGTGCAATATCTTTGTCATATTCATCTCCATCTGGCACTGCACGAACTGTTAGAATTTCAACATTATTTGCTACTCCATCACCTCCTATTGTGTTGTTTCTGGTTTGAGCAACAATTCCGGCAACATGAGTTCCATGAAGAATTCCATTCTTGTCCGGCCCCATAACATTATTGTTCCCGTATTTGGTATCCGTTATATCTTCAGGATTATCTCCAACAACTTTTCTGTAATCTATCTTTAAATTTTCTCCATTTAATAGTGTATCAAAACCATTAAGTTGTTTTTGAACAGCAACTTTCAGTTCCGCTATAGGCATCCCATAAGAAAACATTTGTTCCATGGCAGCCTTACTTTTTTGCATTTCCGTTTCTTTTGAAACAATTGCTTTTACCTCTTCAATCGTATAAACCGATTTTCCAAAATGCTTCACTAAAATGCCATCATTCTCGTTTAGGGCCATTAACATTTGTTCCGAACGCGCTTTTCCTTTAGCCGCATCTGCCATTTTAGTATCACTAAAAGTTTTTGCTTCATGATAGGTTACTTCGTCAACAAGATTCTTGCTTTTGATAATTCGCTCATACTCATAATGTTCCTTAGTAAGGTCTCCAAGAAAATTCCAACCGTGAATATCATCTACATACCCGTTTTTATCATCATCAATTCCGTTTCCGGCTATCTCTTTTTTATTAGTCCAAACAACCGATTTTAAATCTTCGTGCTCAATGTCAACTCCAGAATCTACAATCCCCACGATCACTTTTACACCCTTTTTATCTTTCAATAATTCAGCATACGCTTTATCAACACTCATTCCCGGAATAGTATCTTTTACGATATCTAAATGACTCCAACGTTTCAAATCGTTTTCGCTAATAGACACCACTTTTTTAATGTTTAACGGCGCACTTATCGCAGTGGCTGTTGCTGTAGAACTAGAAATTTGTTTAGAAGCACCGCAGCCTGCAAGAGCTAATAATGCAAATACAGAAATATAAATGGGTTTAATGCTATTCATGTGTACGTTTTTAAAGTTAAAAAATTAGTCTAAAATAAATTATTTTGTTACAAAAATATTTAGGATTAACATTATGTTAGGATTTGGTCACAGGTGAAAACTGACGCTAACCGAACTCCTTTTTCTGTTTTTTCAACAGTTATGATTTCGTTGTGGGCATCGTGTTCCAAAAATAAATAGTAATTATTTTCGGCAGCGGCGTTCATGAATTTTGATTTCTCGTCTAATGTTAGAAGTGGTCTGGTATCATACCCCATCACATAAGGAATTGGAATGTGTCCGGCTGTTGCCAATAAATCAGCACAAAAAACGATGGTCTTCTCCTTATATTGAATGTGTGGAATCATTTGTTTTTCGGTATGTCCATCGGCAAAGAATATACCAAAACCCAGTTCCGATTTTTCGAGGAAATCACCTTCCGGTTTTTGGATGAAGTGGAGCTGCCCGCTTTCTTGCATAGGCAAAATATTTTCGGATAAAAAAGATGCTTTTTCTCTGGGATTTGGTTTTGTTGCCCATTCCCAATGGCTGTCATTACTCCAAAACTTAGCCTTTTTAAAAGCCGGTTCATATCCTGTTTTTTCAGTATTCCATTGCACACTTCCACCGCAATGATCAAAATGCAAATGCGTCATAAAAACATCGGTAATATCATCCCGATGAAAACCATATTTAGCCAACGATTTATCCATGGAATGGGTTCCCCAAAGCGAATAATAGCCAAAAAATTTCTCGGATTGTTTGTTTCCCATTCCGGTATCAATCAAAATCAATTTATTACCATCTTCAATTAATAGGCATCGTGCCGCAATATCAATCAGGTTATTTTCATCGGCCGGATTGGTTTTATTCCAAATCGCTTTTGGAACAACTCCAAACATCGCACCACCATCTAATTTAAAATTCCCAGTTTCTATAGGATATAATTTCATGTATTTTCTTTTATCGAGAGGAATCAAAGTTAAGGAATTCAAACGCTTTAATCGGTCTCGAATAGGTTTTTTCTATTTTGACATTAGCTATAAAAATGTCATCAATTATGGAAAAAGATTTTTATGCACTATCTTTGTCCTTAATTTAGACAAAATCAATATAAGCTATGATAAAAGTTTCTGACACTGCAAGAAAAAAAATCATCGTTTTAATGAAAGATGATGGTTTTGATGCTGCAACTGACTACGTAAGAGTTGGTGTAAAAAGCGGCGGATGTTCTGGATTGTCTTATGATTTAAAATTTGATAAAACGAAAAACGAAGACGATAAGATTTTTGTTGACAACGATATAACCATTGCTGTAGAAAAAAAATCTTTTCTATACTTAGCCGGAACAATATTAGAATTTTCAGGAGGAATAAATGGTAAAGGATTTATTTTCAACAACCCAAATGCCAATAGAACTTGTGGTTGCGGAGAATCGTTTTCTTTGTAAAACATTAAATAAAAAAATATGTCAAAATATACCGAAGACGACTTAAAAATCGAACTCGAAACTAAAGAATACGAATACGGCTTTTATACCGAATTAGAATCAGAAACGTTTCCTATTGGTTTAAATGAAGATATCGTTAGGGCCATTTCGCACAAAAAAGGAGAGCCACAATGGATGACCGATTGGCGTCTCGAGGCTTTTCGTGCTTGGAAACTAATGACGGAACCAGAATGGGCCAATGTGCATTATACCAAACCTGATTTTCAGGCCATTTCTTATTATTCTGCCCCAAAAGCGGTAGATCCCAATAAAACATTGGAAGATGTGGATCCTGAACTTTTAGAAATGTATAAAAAGTTAGGTATCTCTGTTGATGAGCAAAAGATGATGAATAATGTAGCCATGGATATTGTGGTAGATTCAGTTTCAGTAGCGACTACTTTCAAGAAAACATTAGGAGAGAAAGGAATTATCTTTATGAGTATTTCTGAAGCTATTAAAGAGCATCCAGAATTAGTTCGTAAATATTTAGGAACGGTTGTGCCACAGAAAGATAACTTTTATGCGGCGCTGAATTCGGCAGTTTTCTCTGATGGTTCTTTCTGTTATATTCCAAAAGGCGTTCGTTGCCCAATGGAACTTTCGACTTATTTCAGAATCAATCAAGCAGGAACAGGACAATTCGAACGAACATTATTAGTTGCTGACGAAGGTAGTTATGTTTCATACTTGGAAGGCTGTACTGCTCCAAGTCGTGATGAAAATCAATTGCACGCTGCCGTAGTAGAATTAATTGCATTAGACGGTGCCGAAATAAAATATTCTACCGTTCAAAACTGGTATCCAGGAAATAAAGAAGGAAAAGGCGGAGTTTTCAATTTTGTGACCAAAAGAGGAATTTGCGAGAAAAACGCGAAAATTTCTTGGACACAGGTAGAGACTGGTTCCGCTATAACTTGGAAATATCCTTCGGTTATTTTAAAAGGAGATAATTCAGTGGGAGAATTTTACTCGATTGCTGTAACCAATAATTTCCAACAAGCCGATACAGGAACCAAAATGATCCATTTAGGTAAAGACACTAAATCGACTATTATCTCTAAAGGGATTTCTGCAGGAAGATCACAAAACAGTTACCGTGGTTTAGTGCAAATTAGTGCCAGAGCGGATAATGCCAGAAACTTTTCACAATGCGATTCCTTATTAATGGGGAACAATTGTGGAGCACATACTTTCCCTTACATCGAAAGTAAAAATCCATCGGCAAAAATCGAACATGAGGCTACGACAAGTAAAATTGGCGAAGACCAAGTTTTCTATTGCAACCAACGCGGAATTCCAACCGAAAAAGCCATTGCCTTAATCGTAAACGGTTTCAGCAAAGAGGTTTTGAATAAGTTACCAATGGAATTCGCCGTAGAAGCACAAAAATTATTAGAAATTTCGTTAGAAGGATCTGTAGGATAACCTTTTTAAGACCTTATAAAAACAAGACGTTTATGTTATCAATAAAAAATTTACACGCCTCCATAGGTGACAAAGAAATATTAAAAGGAATCAATCTTGAAGTAAAAGCGGGAGAAATTCACGCGATAATGGGACCAAACGGTGCTGGAAAAAGCACATTGGCTTCCATCATTGCAGGAAACGAAAACTACGAAGTAACTGAAGGCGAAATCTCTTTAGACGGTGAAGACCTTTCTGAATTGGCACCGGAAGAAAGAGCACACAAAGGAGTGTTCTTATCTTTTCAATATCCGGTAGAAATTCCAGGAGTTTCAGTAACTAACTTCATCAGAACAGCAATCAATGAAACGCGTAAAGCTAACGGTCAGGAAGAAATGCCTTCCAACGAAATGCTAAAAGTGATTCGGGAGAAATCAGAATTATTAGAAATAGACAGAAAATTTCTTTCCCGTTCTTTAAACGAAGGATTTTCTGGTGGGGAGAAAAAACGTAACGAAATTTTCCAAATGGCAATGTTGGAACCAAAATTGGCTATTCTTGATGAAACCGATTCTGGCCTTGACATTGATGCATTACGTATTGTTGCAAATGGCGTTAACAAACTAAAAAGCGACAAAAATGCAATCGTAGTTATTACGCACTACCAAAGATTATTAGACTATATCGTTCCTGATTTCGTTCATGTATTGTACAATGGAAAAATTGTAAAATCCGGTGGAAAAGAATTAGCCCATGAACTGGAAGAAAAAGGATACGACTGGATTAAACAAGAACAAGAAGCATAAATTTTGTTTAAAGTTCAAAGTTTAAAGTTACCACAAGACAACTTTAAACTTTGAAACCTTAAACTTTAAACAATAAAGAATATGGAATTGAAAGAAAAATTACTATCCTCTTTTATGGCTTTCGAAGAGCGTGTCGATGTTCAATCTGAACTTCATGATGTGAGAACTTCAGCTATAAAAAACTTTGAAAATAAAGGTTTCCCAACCAAAAAAGATGAAGCTTGGAAATACACATCGCTAAACGCCATCTTAAAAAATGACTTTACCGTTTTTCCAAAGCAAGAAAATGCAATTGAATTTAACCACGTAAAAAAATACTTTTTACACGAAATAGACACGTATAAAGTGGTGTTTATTGACGGGATTTTCAGTTCGCATTTATCGTCAACAACACACGAAGGAATTGATGTTTGTTTGATGTCATCAGCACTGAACAAACCAAAATACAAAATGGTAATTGATACCTATTTTAATAAAATAGCGAGTACTGACGAAAGTTTGACTTCTCTGAATACGGCTTTCGCCAATGAAGGAGCGTATATCCACGTACCAAAAAGTAAAGTGGCTGACAAGCCTATTGAGATTATGTATTTCTCAACAGGAAATGAAGCGGCGCTTTTGGTTCAACCAAGAAACTTAGTGATAGTGGGTGAAAATTCACATGTTCAAATTATCGAGCGCCATCAAAGTTTAACCGAAAATCCAGTGTTAACGAATTCCGTTACCGAGATTTTTGCTCAAAAACGTGCTATTGTTGATTATTACAAAATTCAAAACGATACCCTTGAAGCGAATTTAATTGATAACACTTACGTTTCTCAGAAACAAGAAAGTCACGTTTCTGTTCACACCTTCTCTTTTGGAGGAAACTTAACGAGAAACAACTTGAATTTCTATCATTTTGGGGAACGATTGACAAGCACTTTAAATGGAATTACGATTATCGGTGAAAAACAACACGTAGATCATTATACCCTGGTGAAACACTCGGCGCCAAATTGCGAAAGTTTCCAAGATTATAAAGGAATTTATGCTGATCGTTCTACAGGAGTTTTCAACGGAAAAGTGTATGTGGAGAAAGACGCACAAAAAACGAATGCCTTCCAAAAAAGCAATAACATTCTATTGAGTGACAAAGCGACAATCAACGCAAAACCACAATTGGAAATTTTTGCTGATGACGTAAAATGTTCTCACGGTTGTACGGTTGGGCAATTGGACGAAACGGCAATGTTCTACATGCAAGCACGTGGAATTCCTAAAAAAGAAGCTAAAGCGTTATTGATGTATGCGTTCTCGAATGCCGTTATCGAAAACATAAAAATACCGGAACTTAAAAAACGAATTACTACAATTATCGCCAATAAATTGGGCGTGAAATTGGGATTTGATTTGTAAAGTCATCCTAAGAAAAAAACTACATAGTAACCCTTTCAGAGTTTTAAACTCTGAAAGGTTTTTTTTTATTTTTGCAAACTCCCCACAATCCCACTCAACATTTCATTAAAATCAAATTCAGGTTCTTCTTTCAAACCCATACGTACAATCACTAAATCAAGTGATGGAATAATTGCCACCATCTGACCTTGAAAACCGCTGCAGTAATACATGTCTCTAGGAACATCGGGAAATCTTCCTCCGGCATTGAGCCAAAAGTGTCCGCCATATCTTCCGTTTGAAGTATTCGTGGGAGTTGCTGTATATTCCACCCAGCTTTTGTCTAAAATTTGTTCGCCGTTCCAATTGCCTTTATGCAGATACAACAACCCAAATTTTGACCAATCCCGTGTAGTTGCCCAACCATAAGACGAACCCACGTAATTTCCTGCCATATCCGTTTCTACAACCATCGAGTTCATCCCTATTTTATCAATCAATGCGGAATACCAGAAATCTAAATATTCCTGATGCGTTTTGAATTGTTGTCGTAAAATCCCGGAAAGCAAATTCGTCGTTCCCGAAGAATAATTCCAATGTGTATTCGGTTTGAACTCTGATTGTTTCACCAGTTGAATGCGTGACATATCTTCGGCCTCAAAAAGCATTTTTGTGACATCACTAATTTTATCATATTGCTCTTCCCATTCCAAACCGGAATTCATGTGGAGCAAATCATTGGTGGTAATGATTTTTCGTTCATCATTTTGCCATTCCTTAATGGGTGCCGGTTTGTAAATATTGTATTTCCCTTGTTTTTGAAGAATTCCAAATAAGGCGCTCGTGATACTTTTAGTCATAGACCAGCCTAACAATTTACTGTTTTTGTAGAAACCCGTATCATATTTTTCAGCAATGATTTTGTCTTTATAAATCACTAAAACCGAACGTGTTCTTTTCTTAATTTCCCCTTTTTTATCGAAAGCATTGCCGACAGCCAAATTTAATTTGGCGTAATCAACAGTACTAAAAATCGTGTCTTTGGGTTCTTTATTTCCATAAGGAAAAGCCAAAACATTGTTGATCTTTGTTCTTTTGGGGACCAAATACGGTTTGGTAACATCAAAATCTTCATTGATTAAAGTCACTCCCAAACCTTCCCGGTAAATCGCTTTTCGTTCTTTCAAACCATAAACTGAAGCGGCAGCATATTGTCCGATATCCTCAATTTTGTTTTTGGCCAAATCAATCAAATCGATATCATTATCCCCTTTCTCAATCATTTCCTGGGAACGATTATCAATAAAATGTCCCGAAGCGATACTTTTGGCTGAAAAGCCAGAAATCAAATCCAGTTTTGGATAAGTAGTGAACCCAAAATAAAAGATTCCTACAAAAGAGGCAAAACCAACAACCTTAAAAAGTTTTTTCATAAAAAATTAATTTAAAGCAATTTAATAAAAAAGAGTCACATTTTTTTGAACCGTTGTCGGATTAAGAAAATGAAGTTTATTAACAAGTGTTTGCCAAAAATTAATTCCAATTTCACTACTTTTGTATTTAGAAAAATTCTAAATAATATAACGCCAATAGCAAATTGGGTTATCTAAAAAATGTTAAATATTGGCGTTCTATCTGACCAATAAAAAACAATAAAAACAAGTAGATAAAATGTTAGATATAAATAAAATCAGAGCCGACTTCCCAATCCTTTCCCAGAAAGTAAACGGTAAGCCGTTAGTTTATTTCGATAACGGAGCTACTTCGCAAAAACCACAAGTTGTGATTGATGCGATTTCAAAATATTATCAGGAAATTAATGCCAATATTCATCGTGGCGTTCACACTTTGAGCCAATTAGCAACCGATGCCTACGAAGCTTCCCGTGGTAAAATTCAAAATCACATCAACGCAAAATTTGCTCATGAGGTGCTATTTACTTCAGGAACAACACATGGAATTAATTTGGTTTCCAATGGATTTGCTTCGATTTTAAAACCAGGAGATGAAGTTGTAGTTTCGGCATTGGAACATCATAGTAATATTGTGCCTTGGCAAATGTTATGCGAGAAAACTGGTGCGACTTTACGAGTAATTCCAATGAATGCCGATGGTGAATTGATTATGTCCGAATATGACAAATTACTTTCGAATAAAACTAAAATCGTTACTGTAAATCATATTTCGAATGCATTGGGGACAGTCAATCCAATTAAATACATGATTGACAAAGCACATGAAGTTGGAGCAGCAATTTTAATTGACGGCGCGCAAGCCGTTCCACATTTAAAACCCGATGTTCAGGAATTAGATTGTGATTTTTATGCTTTTTCGGGACATAAAATGTGTGGTCCAACTGGAACTGGGATTTTATACGGAAAAGAAGCGTGGTTGAACAAATTACCGCCCTATCAAGGTGGGGGCGAAATGATTAAGGAAGTGACTTTCGAGAAAACGACTTATGCTGATTTGCCACATAAATTTGAAGCGGGAACACCTGATATTGCCGGCGGTATTGTTCTGGGAACTGCCATTGATTATTTGAATGAAGTTGGTTTCGAAAACATTCAAAAACAGGAAAAAGAGCTGTTGGCTTATGGCACACAACGCTTATTGGAAATTGAAGGATTAAAAATCTTTGGTACATCAGCCGAAAAAACTTCCGTAATTTCATTTAATATTGCAGGAATTCATCCGTATGATATTGGTACGATAATTGACAAATTAGGAATAGCCGTACGAACCGGCCACCATTGTGCGCAACCAATTATGAATTTCTTTTGTATTCCGGGAACGATACGAGCTTCATTTGCTTTTTATAATACCAAAGAAGAAATTGACGCTATGGTTGAAGCTATAAAAAAAGCGCAACTCATGTTGTCTTAAAAATTTAAAACCATGAAAATACTATCTGTTTTATTCCTTACTATTTTTCTTGGAAAAGGATGTGAAGCCCAAAAAAAACAGGATATAGAAACGGCTGTAGTTGAGTATGTCGCCAATACTAGAGGTTCATATCAAAAAATAACGGTAAAAAATCAGATAGTAACAGTTTCAAAAGATAGAAATGGAAACGACAAACCGGTACCCGCAAAAATAACGGATGCTGATTGGAAAGAATTAGTGGAATTTTTTAAAAGCGTGAAATTGGACAGTTTAGCAAAATTAAAAGCGCCAACTGAAAAACGGTTTTATGACGGTGCGGCAATTGCCAATTTGAAAATCACCTACAAAGACAAAACGTATGAAACGACCGGTTTCGATCATGGTTTTCCACCAAAAGAAATTAAAAAATTCGTAAACAAAATAACTTCATTTGCTAAAAAAGAATAATACTGAAATAAATTCAGCATACTATGAAAATTAAAGACATACAAGAAGAAATAGTTGATGAGTTCTCAATGTTTGACGACTGGATGGAACGTTATGAATACATTATTGAATTAGGAAAAAATCTTCCTTTGATAAAAGAAGAATTCAAAACAGAAAACAATTTGATTAAAGGTTGCCAATCAAAAGTGTGGTTGCAGGGTGAAAAAAAAGACGATAAAATTGTTTTCACTGCCGATAGTGATGCCATTTTGACAAAAGGAATTATAGCTATATTAATTCGTACTTTTTCGAATCAAAAAGCCTCTGATATCTTGGAAGCCGACTTGGGTTTTATTGACGAAATAGGTTTGAAAGAACATTTATCGCCTACTCGCGCCAATGGATTGGTTTCCATGATAAAAAATATAAAAATGTATGCTTTGGCATTCAACTCGCAGAATTAATCTTAAAACATTTAGATTCATTTAAACATATAAGTAATTTAAGGTCATTTAAGAAGATCGTAAATAACTTAAAAAGTTTATCCCATTTATAGAGATCTAACATAAACCCAAATAAATTTTTGTTGATTTTTAAAATTAATTTTACATATGGTTACAAAAAAATACTTGAAAGATTTAGTTTACCGAGTTAATGGAGCTGCAATAGAAGTGCATAAACATTTAGGGCCTGGTCTTTTAGAAAGTATTTATCATAAATGTATGATTAAGGAATTGTCTTTGAGAGAAATTAATTTTCAATCTGAATTAACAATTCCAATAGAGTACAAAGGTTTAGAATTAGAATCTGATTTAAGATGTGATTTATTTATTGAAAAATGTTTAGTATTAGAACTTAAAGCCTCTGACAAGATTTTACCAGTTCACGTTGCAAAATTAATGTCTTATATGAATCTTTTGGAAGCGCCAATTGGATTAATGATAAATTATAATGTTGTAAATATTTACAATGAAGGACAAAAAACCTACGTTAATGAATTATATAGAAGATTAGAGGAAGAATAAAAAAACTTTAATGAACTTATATTTCTTATGTGGTTTAAAAAATAATAAAAAATAAATTGTTAAAAAAAAAAAAATGGAACAACAAATAGACACTGCCGAATTAGGAGAATCAATCGTAAAAATATTAAAGACTATTTACGATCCGGAGATTCCTGTAGATATTTACGAATTAGGGTTGATTTATGACGTAATGGTCAATACAGATTACGAAGTAAAAATCCTGATGACACTTACTTCCCCAAACTGCCCTGTTGCAGAAAGCTTACCAAGAGAAGTAGAAGAAAAAGTGAAATCGATTGCTAATGTAAAAGATGCGGAAGTAGAAATTACTTTTGATCCGCCTTGGAGCAAAGACTTAATGAGCGAAGAAGCAAAATTAGAATTAGGAATGCTTTAGAAAGTATTCAGTTTGCAGTCGCAGTTTTCAGTTTTACAACTGCAACTGCGACTGCGACTATAAACTAAAAAAAATGGAAGAAATAATAAATAAAGTTGCGAATAGTGTTTTGGAAGTTTTCGATCTCGAAGATTATTATCCAAAGGGGATTCGTGCGCAAATAGATATTTCGAAATGGCTTTTGGAAGGTTTTTTATTGAAAGAAAAAGACTTTAGAGAGCAGCTGAAAAATCACGATTGGGCACAATATCAAGATCAGTACGTAGCCATTAATTGCAGTACCGATGCTATTGTTCCTGCTTGGGCTTCTATTTTAGTTGCCATTCAATTAGCACCATTTGCAAAGAAAATCATCAATGGTTCTTTAGAGGATTTAGACGCTTCTCTTTATGAAGAGTTATTGCCTAAAATTGATTATTCAGTTTATGAAAATAAGCCCGTTATTATAAAAGGGTGTTCCCGAAAACCGGTTCCGATGCGAGCTTATGTATTGGCAGCCAATTATTTACACCCTTTTGCGCGAAGTATTATGTATGGCGAAGCCTGTTCAGCTGTTCCCTTGTATAAAGCACATAAGAAAGAGTAGTTTATTTATGTTTATTTTGTACTTTTAAAGTAGAATTTAAATCTAAAGCCATGAAAAATATTGTGTTTTTTTTAGTGTTACTCCTAGTTGCGAATTTCATTAATGCACAAGAAACAGCAAAAGACACTACAAAGTTTTGGACCAAAAAAGGAAATATCTCATTGCTTTTTAATCAATCTGCATACAACAAGCAATGGTTGGGCGGTGGGACTTCGAATATTGCGGGAAATTTTGGTTTGAATTACGACTTCAATTATAAAAAAGAAGATATCGTTTGGGATAATAAATTCATTTTAGCGTACGGTTTAACCAAAATAAAAGGAGATGAAAAAATCGCAAAAACAGACGATCGTCTGGAACTGAATTCTCTTTGGGGAAAGAAATCCAAAGGACAATGGTACTATTCGATGTTTTTTAATTTCAAGACTCAAATGGACACAGGATTAGACAAAAATGATGAAAAAATATCCCATTTTTTCTCTCCGGCTTATTTCCAACTAGGACCCGGAATGCTCTGGAAAAAAAGCAATAATCTGAGTGTCAATTTTTCTCCAGCGACAGCTAAACTAATTATTGTTCATCCTCATTTTACTGAATTCGCGCCTTCTTTTGGAGTATTGCAAGGCGATCCTTCCCGATTTGAGTTTGGAGCAAGTATTTCAGCCTATTACAAATTCAATATCATGACAAATGTATCTGTAGAAAATCGATTGAATTTGTATTCCAATTATTTAGACAATCCACAAAACGTTGATGTCGATTACCAAATGAATGTCATAATGAAAATCAATAAATTCCTATCGGCAAATGTAGCTGTTCAGGCAATTTACGATGATAATTCCGTTCAAGCCGTTCAGGTAAGAGAAGTATTTGGTTTAGGCGTTAATTACGGTTTTTAAAAAAAGTATTTTTTATTATTCTAGCGCGCCTTAAAATAACTTTTTTTAGCCTTCCGCCTTGCAAACCCTATAATTTGTTTCTTAATTTAAGTAGGTACTCGTCGCAGACGAGCACCAAAGAACAGAGATAAACGAGCGCCAGTGGGGTGAAATTTCTTGTGAAACGTAAACTTAAATTTACCATAAAATTCGCAATCTTGCCAAACGGCTGTAAGCGGATGGGTTTTTATTCTTCAAATTCTATAGCTTTATTTAGATATTCAATTAATGGTTTTGTAGTTTTAAAATAGTTAATAATTGTTTTTACTGCGTCTGCACTTGTCAAAACATTGTCACTTATCAATTCTTTGGTACAAAAACCTTTCATTTTAAGCAATTCAATAACTGGTTCCCTTTCTTCGGATAAATTAGTGAATTTTTTTAATTTACTTTGACCTTGAATACCGCTTGGAAATATATCTTGAAATTGTTTGCTTGAAATTATTTCGTTAATTTTTTCAAATGAATAACTTATTTCTTTCCGAATTTTTTTTAAAAATTCTGGTGTTGTCTGCCAAATTCCACCGCCAACCATACAATTGCCTGGTTCGATGTGAATAAAATATCCTGCTGTATTTCCCTGTGGAGCATTTTTATTAAAAACGACCAAAACATAGTTTTTATATGGTGTTTTGTCTTTTGAAAACCGCAAATCTCTGTTTACTCTTGTTAAGCATTTTTTAGGAATTAAATTTGCATTTGCTATTGACAAGTCGATTTTTTCTAATTCTAACAATAAATTCTCTGTAAACGAAATAATGTCATCTTTGTAGGCTTGATAAATTATTTTGTTTTGTTCAAACCACTCTCTTGAATTATTATTTTTTAGTTCTTTTAAAAAGTTTAAAGATGTTTGCTTAATCATTTTACTTACTTAATTTATCTATGTGTTTTATAATTATCTTGATTTGTTTCTCTTCGATTTTTTGAGAAATAATAGTTTCTAAAACTTCATTTTTTTCAAATTCGTTTAATTTTTTAAAAGCTTCTAAAACTCCTAATTCCTTGAAGGTTTCTAAAATTTGTTTTTCGGTTATTTCTTCTTTTTTGGATAATAGATAAAGTGAAACTGTAACAATATCGCCACCTTTTTTATTGATAGCTTTTCTTATTTCGCTATTTATAGAAAGCATTTTATCTTCTCCTTTAATCGGAGCAAGGTTTCTAGCTTCAATTTTGTAGTTGTCGATTAAACCAGACACTTTTATATCGCCCCATTTTCCATCAATATTTTTTGAGTTTGGAATTCGCAAATGATAAGTCCAAGCACCTTTTCCGTGTTCATATTTTAATTCGAGTTTCTCGTCTTTTATGATATAGTCCATTTTATGGTCTTGTTTTTTTTAGTCTTTCCGCTAACTTGTATATATGTATTACAAAATCATACAAAGCCACCCAATTTTTTGGGTAGATATTATCAAATATATTGATTTTTTCTTACAAATAGTCTAAAACCCCGAAATAGCAATTATATCGACCAAAGCCCGTAAGAGGGATGACAGCGGAAATCCTTTTATGTAGCGAAGCGAAATAAAAAATTGAAGTATCCCGAAGCCTTGGGATCCTGACGCAGCTGCAACGCAGAGAAAGCTGGGGCATGCCCAAAAAAAATCCCTCTTGAAAAAGTCAAAAGGGATTGCTGTATTTTATGTTTAGAGAAAATTATTCTATTTCTTCCTCGTCTTTATCTTCTTTTTCCACTGCATCTTTATAATCGGGATACAAAAACTTATTGTACGGAAAACGGGTAATGTGAATGTGTCGTACCGCTTCGTAAACTCGTTCTCTGAATTCCTCGAAATTTTCTTTGTTGGTAGCTGAAATAAATAAAGCATTTTGCTCTCCTACTCTGCTCATCCAAGTTGATTTCCATTCTTCCAAAGTGAAATGTCTCGGTGTTTTTTCGGTCATTAAATCATCTTCATCAATAGTCAGTGGTTTGTAGGCATCAATTTTATTGAAAACCATAATAATCGGTTTGTCATTCGCTTTGATGTCCAATAAAGTTTGATTTACCGATGCGATATGATCTTCAAATTCAGGATGCGAAATATCCACCACATGCAATAACAAATCGGCTTCACGAACCTCATCCAGCGTACTTTTGAAAGAATCAACTAATTGTGTTGGCAATTTTCGAATAAACCCTACGGTATCCGAAAGCAAGAAAGGTAAGTTTTTGACAACTACTTTTCGAACGGTAGTGTCCAAAGTGGCAAAAAGTTTGTTCTCTACAAAAACATCACTTTTTCCAATAGCGTTCATCAAGGTTGATTTTCCCACATTGGTATATCCTACCAAAGCCACACGAACCATAGCGCCACGATTGCCTCGTTGCACGCCCATTTGCTTGTCGATGGTTTTTATTTTTTCTTTCAATAACGCTATTCGGTCACGAACAATACGTCTGTCTGTTTCAATCTCGGTTTCTCCAGGTCCACGCATTCCAATTCCCCCTTTTTGACGTTCAAGGTGCGTCCACATTCCGGAAAGTCTTGGTAATAAATATTGGCATTGCGCTAATTCTACTTGCGTTCTCGCATAAGAAGTTTCGGCACGTTGTGCAAAAATATCAAGGATAAGGTGCGTTCTGTCCAGAATTTTACATTCCGTAATTATTTTAGATATATTTTTTTGCTGAGAAGGTGATAATTCATCATCAAATACCAAAGTCGAAATGTCATTCTCTTTTACAAAAAGATTGATTTCCTCTATTTTTCCTGTTCCTACAAAAGTCTTTGGATTTGGGCGTTCCATTTTTTGCGAAAAACGTTTCACCACTTTGCCCCCAGCGGTAAAAGTCAAAAACTCTAATTCGTCAAGATATTCATTTAGTTTCTCTTCACTTTGATTTTGAGTTATAACACCAACTATAGCCGTTTTTTCGAAATTTATTACTTCTTTTTCTAACATGTCTTTGAATAAGTTACAAATTTAATGATTTGTGAGGGACTTATCGAGTTCTGCGTTTATAAAAAATCAGAAGGTGTGAATAATGTTAGTTTTTAGATCAACAAAAATACTATTCCTTGCCATTGCGCTTCGACTGATGCTACACTAAAATCATTTAATCCTTTGCAAAGCTTAATTTTATTACGTGATTACCATTTGTGTTTTAGTTGTTAATTTAGATTTTTAATTATTTTTACATGAATTTAATCCCATTTGAATGAATCGATTTCTGACAATACTTATTGTATCGCTATTTCCCGTCCTTCTTTTTGGGCAAAATAATTTTGATTCATTATTGGATGAGTTAGACAAGACGGTAACTGATTACCAATTGTATTCGAATAAAAAGGAGAATGAAATAAACAAACTAAAAGCACTGCTGCCATACACTGCTACTGATCTTCAAAAATATGCTATTTACGGAAAATTGTATTCAGAATATAAATTGTATCAGTCCGACTCGGCATTGATTTACGCCAGAAAAAGTTTTCAAATAGCCGAAAAATTAAAGGATACCCGAAAGCTGAATGATGCCCGATTAAATCTGGCTTCCATAATGGGAACATTAGGAATGTACAAGGAAGCGACCGATATACTTAATACAATCAACATCAATACAACTCCCGACCTGAAAGGATATTTTTTTACCGTGAATAGCGTGGTTTATGGGTATATGTCTGATTATGCGGCTTCGCTTCAGGAAAAAGAAAAGTATGTTTTACTGACAAAAAAATACCGTGATTCCTCCTTAAATTTTTATCCAACGCAATCAAGCGCCTACATTATGGCGAAGTCCAGTACACTTCTTGAAGTGGGAAAACACAACGAAACGCTGCATTTATTACTAAATTATTTTCCGAATATTACTTCTAATAGTCCGGACAAAGCGGTTATCGCCTATCTTATTTCGCAGGCATATCGCGCAAAAAAAGATACTAGAAAGGAGCAAAAATGGTTGACAATTTCTGCTATTTCTGATTTGCAGTTGGCCAAAAAGGAATATATTTCGTTGCGTTCTTTGGCTTTTCTAATGTATGAAAACGGAGATATAGACCGCGCTTATAAATATATAAAACGTTCCCTCGAAGACGCCCTTTTTTGTAATGCCCGTTTACGAACGTATGAAATATCTAAGATGCTGCCCATCATCAACGAGGCGTATCAAAACCAAAATGAAACCAACCGACTCCAATTAATGCTGTTTTTGATAAGCGCCAGTATCTTATCGGTGTTTTTGTTGGTGGTGCTTTTTTTACTTTTTAAGCAAATGAAGAAATTGTCCAAAGCAAAACAGGATTTAAGTTTGGCCAACTCTAGGCTTTCTGAATTGAATACCGAATTAAATACATTTAATGAGAAATTGAATGAGACCAATTATACACTAACTGAAGCCAATCTTTTGAAGGAAATATACATTGGGCGTTACATGGACCAGTGTTCAGACTACATTGGCAAGTTAGACGAATACCGCCGAAAATTGAATGTTATGGTTACTACAGGAAAGATGAATGATCTTATGAGTGCCGTAAAATCGAAACAGTTTATCGAAAAGGAGCTCGCCGCGTTTTATACTAATTTTGACAAGACGTTCTTGCAACTGTTTCCTAATTTCATACCGGAATTCAGCGCTTTATTAATTGATGATGAAGCAACACAATTGAAGGAAGGAGAACTGCTTAATACGGAACTAAGAATCTTTGCACTGATCCGTTTGGGCATAAAGGATAGCGCAAAAATTTCAATATTCCTTCGGTATTCGGTATCCACGATTTACAATTACCGTTCACAACTCAAAAATAAAGCAGCGGGTCCCCGGGAGGAATTTGAAGCAAAAGTTATGCGAATAGGAACTAATTTAAAATAGAAAAAATCTATTTTAAAGGAGGTCTTCGGGATTAAAATAATCTAGAAGACCTATTTGTTATTGTAAATTCACCACTTTTTTTAAACAATAAATAAACATAACAAACTTTTAAACAGTACATTAGATGTTTAAAATAAAAATTTAATCTACTATTTTATAAAGATAAAAATATGTAGCGTGAAAAGCGTTTACTTTTACTTTCTCGAAATTTGGAAAACTTTGCGTTTTGCAATAAATCGATTTCGTGAAAATCGAATTCTATTACCAAACCTGAAAAAATTATTTATTAAATTCTATTTTAAAAAATGAAACATTTCCTTTTTACAGCCCTTGTGTGGCTCGCTTTTTTTAACACTGCAAATGCACAGCAGTTAAAATCCCCAAATGGAAAATTTGTAATGGAGTTCTCCTTACAAAATGACGGAACTCCAACTTACAGTTTAAATTACAAAGGCAAAGCAGTTGTAAAATCAAGTAAATTAGGTTTGGAGCTAAAAAATGATAAAAAGTCATTGTTAAATGATTTTACTGTTATTGAAAGTAAGACAGCCACTTTTGATGAAAACTGGAAACCTGTATGGGGAGAAGTTGCTTCAATTCGCAATCATTATAACGAATTAGCAGTAACCTTAAATCAAAAAGAAGCGGACAGACATATTGTTATTCGTTTTCGTTTGTTTGACGATGGTCTTGGATTCCGTTATGAATTCCCTTCACAAAAAAACCTTACTTATTTTGTAATCAAAGAAGAAAGAACGCAGTTTGCAATGACTGGCGATCATACTGCTTTTTGGATTCCGGGTGATTATGACACTCAAGAATATGATTATACCACTTCAAAATTGTCAGAAATCAGAGGTTTGTCAGAAAAAGCAACTACCGCAAATGTTTCTCAAAAGTCTTTTTCTACAACTGGAGTTCAAACTTCACTAATGTTAAAAACAACGGATGGATTGTATATCAATTTACACGAAGCGGCATTAATCAATTATTCTTGCATGCATTTGAATTTGGATGATGCAACTATGGTTTTTGAATCTTGGTTGACACCAGATGCCAAAGGAGACAAAGGATACATGCAGGCTCCAAGTCACTCGCCTTGGCGTACCATCATTGTTAGTGATGACGCAAGAGAAATTTTGGCTTCAAAAATGACATTGAACTTGAATGACCCTAGTAAAATTGAGGATACGTCTTGGATAAAACCCGTTAAATATGTCGGTGTTTGGTGGGAAATGATTGCTGGAAAAAGCACATGGGCGTACACGGATGAATTTCCTACGGTACAACTTGGCGTTTCTGATTTTGCAAAAGCTAAACCAAATGGAAAACATGGTGCTACTAACACTAATGTAAAAAAATACATTGATTTTGCTGCTAAACACGGTTTTGATGCCGTTCTAGTAGAAGGCTGGAATGAAGGTTGGGAAGACTGGTTTGGACACTCGAAAGATTATGTTTTTGATTTTCTGACCCCATACCCTGATTTTGATGTCAAAGGATTGCATGAATATGCCAAATCAAAAGGCGTTAAAATGATTATGCACCATGAAACTTCAGGTTCTGTGCGTAACTACGAGCGCCACATGGATAAAGCGTATCAGTTTATGAAAGACAACGGTTATGATGCCGTAAAAAGTGGTTATGTAGGTGATATTATGCCAAGAGGCGAAAACCACTACAGCCAATGGATTGTCAATCATTATCAATATGCCTTAGAAAAAGCAGCCGAATATAAAATTATGCTGAATGCGCACGAAGCGGTTCGTCCAACGGGAATTGCCAGAACGTATCCAAACTTAATAGGTAATGAAGCGGCAAGAGGAACTGAATACCAGGCTTTTGGAGGTTCTAAACCAAATCACGTAACGGTATTGCCTTTTACACGTTTAGTGGGTGGACCGATGGATTATACTCCGGGTATTTTCGAAATGGATTTAAACAAATTGAATCCGGATAATAATTCTCATGTGAACAGTACGATTGCGAATCAATTGGCATTGTACGTAACGATGTACAGCCCATTACAAATGGCAGCTGATACACCGGAAAATTACGATCGCTTTCCTGATGCTTTTCAGTTTATCAAAGATGTTGCAGTAGATTGGTCAGACAGCAAATACCTTGAAGCAGAACCAGGGCAATATGTGACCGTTGCGCGTAAAGCAAAAGTGACTAACAACTGGTTTATCGGTAATGTAAATGGCGATACTTCCCGTACCTCAGCGATCAAATTTGATTTCTTGGAGAAAGGAAAAAAATATATAGCCACGATTTATGCAGATGCAAAAGATGCACATTATAAAACCAATCCGCAAGCGTATACAATTCGCAAAATGAATGTGACCAACAAATCAAAACTAGCACAGTTAAGTGCTCCAGGCGGAGGTTATGCCATTAGTATAGTTGAAACCAAAAAATAATTAATTACAAAAGGCTGTCCGAAAAGACAGCCTTTTTATTTTGGTTTTATAAAGAAAAACAAATACCTAATTCACGGAAATAAGTTTAACCTCAAAAACGAGTACGGAACCTGCAGGAATAGGTCCACTCGCATTACTTCCATAACCTAAGTGAGCCGGAATTAAAAGAATCCCACTTCCTCCTGTTTTAAAATGAGGAATTCCTTCTGTCCAACCTTTTATCACTTGATTCAAACCAAAAGAAATACCTTCCGGTTTACTTTGGTCAAAAACATTTCCACTTGTAAAATAACCTTTGTAAGCCACTGTTACATTAGAAGTTGCCGTAGGTTGCGCACCGGTGCCGGCCTCATTAACCACATAATACAATCCTGAATCACTTCTTTGAGCAGTTAAATTATTTTTAGCGATATAATCAACAATTTCTTTTTCATTTTGAGCCGTATAATCAACAGATTTAGATGCTCCACCATCTGTTAAGCAAGAAACAAATAGTATAGAAACTAATGCTAATAAAATAGATTTCATAAATTTTAATTTAATTTGTAAGGCTGCAAATATATAAAATACACGGTACATAAATTGGGTTTTTAACTGCGATGTGATCAATATTATTTTTCAAAAATCTGCACATCATCCACCTGAAAAGCGCCATCCAACGCAAGGTCTCTCCCTGAACCTATATATTTAAACGCTACATTAATTTTGCCTTTATAAGAAGATAAATCTATTGCTCCACTTCCTATAAATTGATACCAAGGCGTGGCTTGTTTAGGTAATTTTGCCAAAATCGGAATCCAATTCGCCGTAGCCACATTCAATCCGTCAAAATTAGTGGAAACATAAACTTCCAAAGAATTTAATGGGGAGTCCACATCTAAATGATGTTGGGCAGATCTGAAAGTCATAATTTCACTGGTATGTTTATCCATATCTATTTTTGGAGAAATCAACCAAGCCACATTCGAGACTACCTTTGTACCTGAAATATTAAATTCGGCATACCCGTTTCCGGAATATACTGTCCCTTTCCAGGAAAGCGCTCCTTTTTGAACAATATTGGCCCATCCCGGAAGGCTCAAATTTGATTTATCTATCACCGTTTCAAAATCTTGAGAGAAAAAAGGAGCTACTCTGTTTCCTGTCATTACAACATCTTTCGCAGAGCGTGGTAATATTTGGTAATCAGTTCCATACTTTGTTAAAATCCCTCTTACTTTTCCACTCCCGTCCGGAACTAAATTACTGGAAAAATCAGCGAAACTGCTGGTTCTAAAATACACCTGATTCCCTAATTTATCCATCAAACCCCAATTGGTTGCGCCGCCCACATTATTGGTTTCTTCAAAATAATGGCGACCAATAGCATCCGCCGTAAACTGAACATCCGATAATTCGATCAAAGTATTCAGATTAGAATCATTCAATAAATCTTCCATTGAAATTGTCTTCACAAGAACTTCCTCCTTTAGGGTTGTACAAGAAGCATTCAGCACTTTTTTATAGTCATTTTGGGAAAGTCGCCCCACTCCGCCTTCATTGTATGAATTCACAAAAATACTTCCTATTCGCATGCCTCCAAATAAGATATCAGTGTACTTGTCTTTTAGTTTTAAATATACTTTATTACCCATTCTATAGTCAATATACAAGTTTGTAGCATCGATAGGAACACTAAAACCTACAGCTGGCTTTGTGGCTGTTGCCAAAGTTTGCAAGGAAATCGATTTAAAAAAATTACCTGATTCATCGCTGGAAACAACATACGCTTCTATAATGTCATCATACTTATATTGGGTTACTATTGCATTTGCATTTTCCCGAACTTCAGCAACGGTTCGGTTTACGGTTAAATCCGGTTGCGTACAACTTAGTTTCGGAATTTCAACGGCATCGTTCACACAACTTGCAAAAAGGATGGTGATTGCTATAGAAAAAAATCGATTACAGATATTTGTTTTCATAATAAGTCATTTTTCAAGTTTATAAATTGATTGCAAGATTTACGAAATAGGTTCTTCCATAACCATAAAAATATTTGTTTCCAAAAGATGGTGTTCCGCTGGAAACATCCTGATTTCGTTGCCTGAAATTGGAGTTTCTGGCTTGCTCATAACCACCCGTTTTATAAGTCACATCAAGCATATTATTGATGCTGGCAAAAAGACCTATATACTTACCATAAATACGCCATGATTTTCCGCCAACTATGTTTAACAATGTTGTTGGAGCAAATTTTTCCTGTTGCAATAATTCCTTGCCTCTTTCTTCGGTGGCTTCCGGAAAGGGAAATCCGCTGGCGGGATTGATAAAAAAGTGATCTGTTCTGGCAATGGGAGAAAAATCAATATAACTATTTGTTAAATAATTTAGATTCACCCCAATCCACCAAAACTTAGGATTTCGATATTCAATTCCTAACGAATAGGCTTGCTGCGGCGAACCCGGTTGTTTGTATTTTTTCAATGCTGCAGTTCCAAAATCGAAAATAGGGTTGGTATTTTCTATTGAAGCTTCCGCATCATTAGTGACCATTACATCTGGATTACTATCATAGGTATATTCTCCAAAACCCGCTGAAAAAGTAGTTTTCAACGTTGCGTTTATTTGGTATTCCAGACTTATTTCAACACCTAAATTCTTCTTATTCAAATGCGTTAGCGTCTGACTCACAAATGCGCTAGTGTTGTTATATCCCGCACCATCGTCAAAAATTCCTTCGGCGTAAAAGAAAGAAGTTTGTGTCGCATTTTTTATCAACGTATAAAAAGCGGTTAATCGGGCTTTGAATCTTGGAGAACGATAGCTGTAACTCGCATCTAGGCTGCTGATATTTTCACTTTCCAGCGCATCAATAATCCTATTATTTAATCGAGAATTGGGGAATGTATTCCTGATTGATGGTGCTTTTGTTAAATGCGCTCCGTTAAAAATCAACAATTGTCTTCCAGATATTTTATACGTTAGTCCTCCTTTGAAACCGAAATTTTCAAATGTTGCTTTCTCGCTTTTTCCAAAGGAATTGGTTTCGTAAATTCCATTTTTGTACAAACCTTCTCTTTGATAATTGGCACTTGAGAAACTTTGCGCCAGATAAAAATCAACTTTGTTATACGAAAATTTGAATTGTGTAAACGCATCAAGTGTATTTGCAACATAATTATAATTGTATCCGTATTCGTCACCAACAACCACTTGACGGTTTGGATTATTCAAGTCTGATTGCGATTGGTTTCCGTTATAAAATCCATCAATATCTTCAAAATAAGTACCGCCCAATACATCCAAAAGCTTTTGGTAATTGTGTGATTTCAAGTTTTTGAAAGAACCACCAGCATTCAAAATAACATTTTCTGTCAACTGTGTATTGAATGTTGATGTTGCCACTATTGTTTTATCATCGGTGCGGTCTTCATACAAAACGTACTTGCTTTTGGTTGGTTGATAACCCGAAATTATTCCGTTTGCATCTACAATCGGGTTTTGATTGGCTTGGTACATCGCGTTCCAATCGATTTGCTGATTGGCTAAAAATTGTTCTTTGCTTTTCTCCGCATTCTCTAAATCTGGTGTAAATCCTCCTGAAAATCCCCCGTTATCTGAATCGTAATGCGAACTGTAATAACTTGGCAGTTTTCTATAATACGTAGGGTCTGGACTATTAGCATTTTGATAGTCGATGTTGCTGTTCCCAATATTTCCAAACTGATACATGAAGCTGGTGGCTAGATTTGTTTTATCATTGACTTTAAAAAAATGATTTAGCATCAAAATAGGCTCTTCGATGGTTTTCATTCTTGAATTTCTCTTATTCCCATCCTGAAAACCCCAATAGGAATTGTATTTTCCGTTTGTCAATTGGGTAACGTTGGTATTAGGGGAATTTTTCCCTCTTGAATTTGGAGTATAAAAAGCGGTAAAGTTTAAGGAATGATTGTAGGTTAATTTCTTCTCCACACTTATAATGGCGGAATTAGCATCGTAATTAGTTCCTTCAAAATAGCCTTCCTGTGCCCATCGCTTTCCTGCCGAAACTACAAATGCCCAGCCTCGCGCATTCATTCCGGAAGCATAGGTTCCCATCATACGCCAACTGTAATTAGTATTGGTTCCGGAAAATGAAATTCGGGTGCCGGGTCTGTAAATGGAAGCTCGAGTATTGATTTCCTGAGTGCCTAATATTCCGCCAAAAATATAATCCGAAGGAGCGGTTCCTATGGAAAACTCCTGATTTCGGAGCGCATCGTTGAGTCCGCCCCAATCGCCCCATTGCGGTCTGCCATCATACAATTTATTCATGGAAACACCATTAATCATCATCGTGGAATGTTCGCTATCCAATCCCCGTATCCTAAAACGGGCTTGTCCCCAATTGAAAGCAGCAGCTTGCTGAAAGGCATCTTTGGAGGATTGTAAAAGGCCAGAGGTACTTTCGGAGCCGCTGTTGTCATCGCTTAAATCACTTGCGGAAAGTGCAATTAAACTGGTTTGCTGTTCAGAAGTTTGATCTTCTTCTAATAGTATTGTGTCTAGATCGAGTATTTGTCCCGCTATAATTTCAACTGGAAATAAGGCATCTTTGTACCCTTGACTGTGAAATAAAACCAATTGTTCGCCTGCTGAAACAGTGTTAAAACTAAATTTTCCATCAACTGTTGTCAGCTGCATTAAATTCGTGTTCTGAATGGTAACCACTACATAAGGCAATGGTTGCTGCGTTTTGGAATCCATAACTTTACCAGAAATCCCTGTTTCTTGTTGTGCAAAAGCAAAAGGCATTGAAACAAAAAAAAAGGCAATAAGGGTAATTTTTATCATAAGCGTATTGAGGTCTTTATAAACGAATTAGAACATGCCAATGAATAAAAATTCTTTATTCTATTCCGACTTAATCAAATACAGTCTTTGAGCATCAACATTACGGATAATGATGATTTTTTTTGAACAGCAGCGATTATTGCTAAATAGAATAAAGAATCAGAAAAATGGAAAAAATTGTTTTTGGAAAGTGGTATTTGAGACCGAATAAAATTCGGCTTAAAAGTGTGGTATTAGAAATTTAAATAGCTTACTATTTAAATTTCATGTTAAAAATAGGAAAAAAACTATTAAGTTGTTATTTTTTATAGAAAAAATCTTATATATTTTTTAAATTCCTAATAGTCTGAAAATATTCTTCGAAATTAAAAACGCAATGAATAGCCCCGATGGCAGCAAGTATCCTTTTTCTCATTTTTTTTACGAGAAAAAGATACTGTGTACAGCGGGTATGGATACTTTTATAAAATTCGGATGTTGTGATCCTAAAAAACTAGTCTTGGACTGCCTTGATTCTGGAAACCATAAGTGCAATTAAAAATCCAAAAATACCGATGAAAGCAAATGAAAATCGCAAACCAAATGCCTCGGCTATGTAGCCGATTATGGGTGGCCCCATTAAAAATCCAAGAAAACTTACGCTGGAAACAGCTGTTAAAGCTTCGCCTGTTGGGATCGTTGGATGCTTTCCTGCGATGCTATAAAGGGTTGGTATAATAGTGGAAACTCCCAATCCTACAACCATAAAAGCGATTGTTGACGGAATTATGAATGGGAAGAATACAGCGGTAAATAAGCCAATAGAGATCATACAACCACTGATTTGCATTACTGTTTTTCGTCCAAATTTATGCGTTAAACCATCTCCAAAAAAACGACCACTTGCCATCATAATCATGAAAGAAGTGTAGCCTAAAATGACTAATGGTCCAGGCGCTTTGACAATATCTTTGAAATAAACCCCGCTCCAATCAAACATAACACCTTCGCTGGCCATACAACAAAACCCAATAACTCCTAACATAACCAGGGAGCTGTCTGGTTTGCTGAAGCCCTTTTTCTTTTCGATTCTGACGGTTTCTTTGGCTTTAATTAAGAATTTGAAATTAAAAGTCATTAACAAAATTGCGATTGCCGCAACAATCAGAAAATGGGTATAGGTATTGAGTTCTAGTGCCAACATTCCTAAGCCGACTAAAGCCCCAGTAAATCCAGCTAAACTCCACATCCCATGAAAAGAGGACATGATGGTTCTTTTAAAAAGCCCTTCGGTGTACACTCCTTGGGTATTTACGGATATGTTCGTTAAGTTTGCAAAGATTCCAAAGAAAAATAATCCAAGACCCAATTGCCAAGCATTTTGCGCTAGTCCTAAAGTGGTCAAGCTAAAAGCATACAATATAATAGAATAAGGGAGAATGCGATGGCTGCCAAAACGAGTAACCAATTTTCCCGAAAAGGGCATCATAACTAATTGTCCTACCGGAACGGCAAATAAAATAGTTCCTAAATCGCCTTCACTAAGATGCAATGCCGTTTTGATATCCGGAATTCGGCTAGCCCAAGTGGCAAAACACAAACCCATCCCAAAATAAAACATAGATACCGCCCATCGAATTCTATTCAAATAGGAAACCTTAGCGTCTTTATACGTTTTCTTGTATTTTCCCTTTGCTTTGAATCTGCCTAAAAAGTTTAAATCTATCAAAAGAATCAGTTTTAGAATTTCTTAGGGTCAAAAGTACAAAAAGCAAGCATTCATTATGTCGAAACAACACATTTACCCAGGAATATATCGTTATTGTTTATAAATTAGGTAAAAAAAGCATTACTATTTATGCGTTTTTAGCCACAAACTTTTTTGATTTTTCATGAATTTATATTTGGAAACAAAAGAAATTCGTGGGTTTTCGTCTAATTTGTGGCAAAAATTTTAAAGAACAATTATTCCTGAACTATAAATCAATTACTCTCTTCTGGGCGCTACTTTGTATGGCGGCTTCAATGATTTGCATAACATGAACCCCGTCTTGAGCGTTTACCGGCTCTGGTGTATCATTGGAAATGGAATTGTAAACGCCGTCAAAATAATCGTAATAATTACCTTGAAGTGTTTCCACTTTGCCGTTAAAAATGTCGTTCTCCATTTCAGTATGTAAAGTGCCTTCTTTACTCTTAGGTTCTTTCCCCCAAGTGTCAAGATTCGGTTTTTTTCCAAGTTTCAAATCGTCTTCCTGCACATCGCCACGCGGTTTTAAGAAAGAACCTTTTTTTCCATGAATCATAAAAGACGAAACAGTTTCTCTGACAAAAAATCCCGCTTTTAATCGGACTCTAAAATCAGGATAATAAAGCAAGATATCAAGATAATCATCTACCAAAGAATGTTCCCGCGTGATTCTAATATCAGCAAAAACAGATTCAGGCAAACCAAACAAACACAAAGCCTGATCAATTAAATGCGGGCCTAAATCCTTAAGAATTCCTGCGCCTGAATTTACAGTTTCTTTATGTGATTTTGGACTCAACAGCGGATTGTAACGATCAAAATGGAATTCGGCTTCTACAATATCACCCAATTTCTTCTCCAGAATAATTTTTTGGACGGTTTTGAAATCGCTGTCCCATCTTCTGTTTTGGAAAACGGCTAGCTTTACTCCTCTTTCTTTTGCCAAAGCAGCTAATTCCTGTGCTTGGGCCACAGTTGTGGTAAATGCTTTTTCGACAATGGCGTGTTTTCCGGCAAGCAATACTTTTTTGGCGTATTCATAATGCGTCTCCACTGGCGTATTTACTATCACTAAATCGACATCGTCTTCGAGTAAAGCCTCCAATGTGGCATAACTTTTAACCGAAGGATAATCCTCACGTATCAATTTTTTACTTCTTTCCCAAGAACCAATCAGTTCAAATCCTTTATGAAATGATATAAACGGGGCATGGAATACTTTTCCTGACATTCCGTAAGAAAGTAAAGCAGTTCTTATTTTTTGCATGAGCTGTTTTTTTTAGTCGCAAACGAATTTATAACTTTTTATTTAAACGTTAAACGAACTTCCATTCCTTATATGATTAATTGTTGAAACACATAAGGATGGAAGTTCATTGAAGAATTGGTTTTGATCCCCATTTGAACCTTTTATCGATATAAATATTAAAAAGAACCTCGAATGCGCTCGATTTGACATAGAAAACTACGTATTTTCAATGGTAATGGTGCAATTATTTAATTTTTGCTCTTTCGTATTGTTTTGGCCATTGAATATCGGCCTGAAGTTGCTCGGCGAATGTCAATCCTAAATTGGGATTTCTAAGCGATTCTCTTGCAAACAAAACCAAATCCGCTTTTCCGGATGCAATAATTTCTTCTGCCTGACTGGATGCTGTGATTAAACCTACGGCGCCTGTGAGTATTCCAGTTTCTTTTTTTATTCTTTCTGCAAAAGGAACTTGGTAATTGGGTTCCAAAGTAATTCGTTGGTGCGAAACTAATCCTCCAGAAGAAACATCGATTAAATCCACTCCTTTTTCTTTTAATATTTTCGAAAGCTGTACTGATTCTTCGATGTTCCAACCACCTTCCGCCCAATCCGTAGCAGAAATTCTAAAGAATAAAGGCAAGTTTTGCGGCCATTCCGATTGTACCGCTTCCACAATATCCAGCGTAAAACGGATTCGGTTCTCGAAGCTACCTCCATATTCATCGGTACGTAAATTAGACAAAGGCGAAAGAAACTGATGCAATAAATACCCATGAGCCCCATGAATTTCCAGTACTTGAAAACCTGCTTGAACGGCTCTTTTGGTACTCGCTTTAAAGTCGGTAATTACTTTTTCGATTCCCGCTTTGTCTAATGGGATAGGCGTTTTTTCATTATCATGATAGGCGACAGCGCTTGGCGCTACAGTATCCCAACCGCCTTGGGTTTCGTCTACTTTTCTGCCTCCTTCCCAAGGCGCCGCTGCACTGGCTTTTCTTCCGGCATGCGCCAATTGGATTCCTGGAATCGAATTTTGACTCACAATAAAACGATTAATTACTTGCATTTTTTCAATTTGTTCGTCTTTCCAAAGTCCCAAATCCCCTGGGGAAATTCTACCTTCGGGAGAAACTGCAGTCGCTTCCTGAATAATTAATCCTGCTCCGCCACTGGCACGACTGCCCAGATGCACGAGATGCCAATCATTGGCAAACCCATCTGTTGCTGAATATTGGCACATTGGGGAAATAATAATTCTATTTTTAAATGTAGTGTTTTTTATTAGAAGTGAAGAAAATAATTTTGAAGACATACGATATATTTTAATAAATTTTAAATGAAGTCAACGGAAAATCCGTTTCAAAAAAGTAAAGTTAAGGGACATAACCGAAAGTAAAAATTGAAATTTGATTAATTAACAAACATTTAAAACGGTACGGAACAATTATTGTAAATTAAACAAATAGAAAACCTTACTTTTGTAAATTGTAAAGAACTAAAATTATAAAATGGACATAGTTATCAAGCTTTCTCAATTTTTATTGAGCTTATCATTACTTATTATACTACACGAATTAGGGCATTTTATTCCTGCTAAATTGTTTAAAACCAGAGTCGAAAAATTTTACTTGTTTTTTGATGTTAAATACTCTCTTCTAAAAAAGAAAATTGGCGAAACTGAATACGGTATCGGTTGGTTGCCTTTGGGTGGTTATGTAAAAATTTCTGGAATGATTGACGAAAGCATGGACAAAGAGCAAATGGCTTTGCCACCTCAACCATGGGAATTTCGTTCTAAACCGGCTTGGCAACGTTTGATTATTATGCTTGGTGGTGTTACCGTGAATTTCATTTTGGCTTTCATTATTTATATCGGAATGGCATTTGCTTATGGTGATACCTACATTGCTAACTCTGATTTGAAAGACGGTCTTTTGATTGAAAATAAAGCCATGCAAAATGCAGGTTTCAAAACCGGTGACAGAATTATTTCTATAGATGGTGAAAAAGTAGCACGTTTTGATAATGGAATCAACGCCAAAGTAGTAATGGGGAAACAAATCCTTATTGACAGAAATGGAACCGAGCAGTCTATAACAATGCCAAATGATTTTGTGGATCAATTATCAAAACACGAAAAAGCACCATTGGTATCTATTAGAATGCCATTTGCTATTGGAGCAGTTGCTGCAGATTCTAAAAATACTGCTTTACAACCTAAAGATATTGTTATTGCCCTAAATGGTCAAAGAACAAAATACTTTGACCAAGCCAAAACAGTTTTAGAAAACAATAAAAACAAAACCATTAACGCTACTGTTTTAAGAAATCAAAAAGAAGTACAAGTTCCTGTTATCGTTTCCAAAGATGGAAAACTAGGGGTGCAAATTGGCGGTTTAGGGATGGAATCTTTAGAAAAACTAGGCTATTACAAAATTAGCAAGCAGGAATTTGGCTTATTAGAATCTATTCCTGTCGGATTAGCAAAAGGAAAAGACCAATTAATAGGGTATGGAAAACAACTGAAAATGATTTTCAGTCCAAGTACCGGTGCTTACAAACAGGTAGGTGGTTTTAAAGCCATATTTGATATTTTCCCCAATACTTGGAGCTGGGAAGTTTTCTGGACAATCACGGCTTTATTATCAATTATGCTTGGTGTAATGAACTTATTGCCTATTCCAGCACTTGATGGTGGTCATGTAATGTTTTTATTATATGAAATTGTTAGTGGTAAAAAACCAAGTGATAAATTCTTAGAGAATGCACAAATGGTTGGTTTCGTATTACTTATAACACTATTACTATTTGCTAATGGAAACGACATTTACAAGGCAATTCTTGGGAAGTAAAAAAAAATAAAAAAAGTTTTATTTTTGCTTGCAGAAATCAAATTAAGCCCTATCTTTGCACCGCTTTACAAGTGAAACAAACCACACTAATAAGCACACAAAAACGTTCATTCATTACCAGAATAAAAATATACAGTTTCCTTCTTAGCTCAGTTGGTTAGAGCATCTGACTGTTAATCAGAGGGTCCTTGGTTCGAGCCCAAGAGAGGGAGCTTTTTAAAAAGACTTTACAGTGATGTAAGGTCTTTTTTGTTTTAAAGAGTGTACATATCAAATGTTCTTTCCCATTAGAACTCCTAATTATTATGTATCTAATTGTTTATTCCAACATATTGCTTTCTTTCAAAAAATCAAAAATTAACTTATCAACCTCTGATATTTTATCTTTATCGGAATAAGCCAACCATATCATTTCTTCAATTTCTGATTCCGCTTTTAGTAAACCCGTATAACTTGCAGCATAACAAGTCATTTTGACAATCGTGTTTTCAGAATGCCCATGAGCGTGTGCTTGAAATATTCCAATAAATTTTAGGGTGTCTGCAATTAACACTACACTAAGTTCTTCTTTTATTTCACGACATAACGCCTGTTCGTCTGTCTCAGATTTTTCTCTTTTACCTCCTGGAATATAATATTTATCTTTACCAAAAGATTTTGTAGATAGAATTTTATTGTTTTTAATTTCAATCCAAGCGAGCTTATCAATTATTTTCATTTGTAGTGTTTTTGACATCTTAGTAATTGCTTCCAAAATAACTAAAATGCCTTCAAATAACCTCTTTTCTACTGGGTTTTTATTTAATAATTTTCCACGATTACTGGTCAGTTTTTTGATTCAGTAAATCTGTTAATGCTTCAAGGCAAGAATCCCGCTTTTAATTTAATGGTGATTGGAATCAAAAACAATTTTAGAACACAACGGGATTATTAGAAGTTAACTTGGTATCGTCATTTATAAAGAGTCTAAAAATTCAACCAGAATTTCAAATCAGTCTGCGGAGATAAAATTCAGTTAAAATTTTACCTTAATGAACTTCGCTCGCGCAAAAAAAAATTAAAATTGATGATCTTAAAGAAGGAGATCAAAACAACCAAGGAAGTATGCCACTATAAAATAAGCCCCTAAAAACGGAGTAACACTAGAAAAGGTTTCAAGACACTAATTTGAAATTTTTTTTATGAGAGGCTATTCAAACAAATAAAAAGCGTTATTTTTCTTTTTTAAATTTCGATATTTACCTTTTAAAAAAAATAATTGATGATACGTAGAAGATTTATTGGTTCTGCAGCTTTATTTGGAGTTGCAGGTGTTATGGGCTTTACAATGCGTCCAAAGAAAAAACCTTTGTTACACCATGTGTTTTTTTGGTTGAAGAACCCTCAATCCGAGGCTGACAAGCAACAATTAATTTCCGGTTTAAAAACTTTGGCGACCATTCCAACAATTCGCCAAATTCATGTGGGCGTTTTAGCTTCGACAGAGAAACGGGAAGTTGTAGACACCTCATGGGATGTTTCTGAACTCATGTTTTTTGATGATGAAGCCGGGCAAAAAATATACCAGGACCACCCACTTCATCAAGCTTTTATAAAGAACTGTTCTCATTTATGGGAAAAGGTCTTGGTTTATGATGCCATAGATGTGTAAATATTGAAAAGGTGGCTATTGCCAATACAAGAGAAACACAACTAAAAAAAGGGTTTCAAGAAATAAATCTTGAAACCCTTTTTTATGAATACTACTTTAGGTAATTACGGAATCAATCGGTCAGTACGAAGCTGTTCAAACAAATCGTAAAATGAATCTTCAGTTCTTTGAAAAATAGGGAATCCGAGTACACGACTTTTAGTCATATCAGTCATGACTTCTATTGGGCGTCCCAAGTCAAGATCGGTATGCCACGGAGAAGCCAGTTTGTTTAAATCAGACTCTTCAAGAGCATTTTGATCGGCAATTTTTTTCCAAACCAGAGCTTCATCTCTCATTTGTTCCTCCAGAGGATGAATCGTACCATCATACCCAATTGCTTGAATCCCAAACGATACAGCTATTTTGTTCCAAAGCCATTTCCAGCGAAAAAAATCTCCATTAACCACATTGAATGCTTCGTTACGGGCCGCTTCTGTAGTGGAAGCCCATATTAAATGTTCTGCCAATACTCCGGCATCGGTAACATCCGAAAGTCCATTCCATTGTGCTTCTGAACCCGGCCACTGAAACGGTTTCCCTGTTTCTTTACAAATGCTGGCATACACAGCGAGTGTAGTCCCAAGATTCATTAAGTTGCCTACTGCTTTTCCTATAACCGTATGCGGGCGGTGGATGCTCCAGGTAAAACCATCTCGCGCTGCAGCAACATAAACTTCATCTTCTTGGGCGTAATAAAAATTTTCTATCTCCAGACGGGGTTGCTCTTCCCTAAGAGGTGTTTCGGGCAAAAAACCTTCTTTGGCGTAAGCCTCAAACGGCCCCAGATAATGTTTTAGCCCGGTAACAAGTGCTACGTGTTGGACTGATTTTTTAGAAGATAATGCCTCTAGAAGATTTCTCACCATCAAGCTATTTACACGTATGTTTTCGGCTTCGGAATCTTGCCGCATCCAACTTGTAATGTAGATGTGAGTGGGTAAAACGTCTTTTAAAGCTATTTTTAAATTTTCCAGATCCAAAAGGTCTGCAGCAACTGGCTGTAGGTTTTCGATATCTTTTCGTGGGTTTCTGGCTAAACCGAAAGTTGTCCAGCCTTTAGCAATAAGTTTTTCTGCGAGATTACCACCCGTTATTCCGGTTGCCCCAACTACTAGCGCTATATTTTTCATTTGTATGTTTTAAAATTTTTACAATACAAAATTCGAAAACATTCCATGGATTATAAAGGACATACCTCACATATAATTTGTGATCTATATCACGTCAATGCGATAAACGACTCAATGTTTCTCGTGAAATACCAAGATAGGAAGCTATCAGAGTTTTCGGAATTCGGTGAATCAAATCAGGATATAATTGGATAAATTGTGTGTATCGTTCCTCTGAATTCTTGCTCATTAGCGAAAGGATTCGGTTTTGAAGCGCAATATTACCCGCGGTCATTTTTTGCAAGAAGAAGAATTCCATTTTCTGCAACTCGATACACAGTTTTTCTCTGTTATCAAGTGTGATATAATAAGTTTGCGCGTCTTCTAAACAGTCAATATTGAGCGTGGCATTCTGTTCATTATAAAAACCCTGATTATCCGTTATCCACCAGTCCTCCATGGCAAATTGCAAAATATGATTCTTCCCTGATTTGTCTACATAAAAAGATTTCAACAGCCCTTTTACAACAAAATGAACATACGGAACAGGATTTTCCTGCTGAACTATATATTGATGTTTTTTATATTTACCAATCGAAAAGTAAGAGAGTACCAATTGAAATTCGTCATCTGTTAATTGTATAATTTTCTCAATTTGTCGTCTTAAAATTTCTTCCATATCTCCTTTTTTTTATAACCGGATAAAAATACGATTAAAAAAAAGATGATTAAAAAACTTCCATTTAATTCGGCGTAACTGGGAAAGCATCTGGGATTACATTTAAAGAGAAAATGACCGTTAAGAGGTTTATTTTTAATACGTTCCAAATAAAAATTAAAAAATATTTTTATTTCATTGTGTTGATACGACACATTATTTATTATATTTGAAATCGTTTTCGTTAATTCGACAGAATCAGAAAGCAGTTTGATTACAATTTAGCCCTTTAAAAACAGGATTAAAAAACATAAACCACTATAATTTAGCTATTTAATTACCAAATAAAAGAATCAAAATATGAGAAAAAGAATACTATTACCCGCGTTAATTTTACTTGTGGGAACGCAAATGTATGCCCAAAAAAAATGGACGGAAACTCCTAAAAATTCTTACAGTATTATTCAAAATAAAGGAGGCCAAACATTAGGCTATTCACCCAAATCAGGAGTTAAAATCATACAAGTGAATGGTTTAGCTTTTAAAGATTTGAACAAAAATGGCAGGTTAGATATTTATGAAGATTGGAGAAAACCAGTAGCGGAACGTGCCAAGGATCTTGCTGCTAAAATGACGGTGGAGCAAATCGCGGGTTTAATGTTATACAGCAGGCATCAAGCGATACCCGCGCAGGAAGCAGGAATGTTTACCGGAACCTATAATGAAAAACCATTTTCTAAAAGTGCTGCAAAACCTTCGGATTTGTCGGATCAACAAACTGCATTTTTAACCAAAGATAATTTACGTCATGTGTTAATGACTTCGGTTCAGAGCCCGATAATTGCGGCAGAATGGAATAACAACATACAAACATTAGTGGAGGGGATTGGAATGGGAATTCCATCCAATAACAGTTCTGACCCAAGGAATGGAGCCAATAAAGATTCCGAATACAATGCCGGATCAGGTGGTTCTATATCACAATGGCCTGAAGAATTGGGATTAGCCGCAACTTTTGAACCTGCTATTGTAGAAAAATTTGGATCCATTGCAGCTAAGGAATACAGAGCACTAGGAATTACAACAGCCTTATCACCACAGATTGATCTAGCGACAGAACCAAGATGGAATCGTTTTGTGGGTACTTTTGGCGAAGACCCAAAACTGGCTACAGACATGGCAAGAGCCTATGTGGATGGCTTTCAAACCTCAACAAAATCAATTGCTGTTTATGAAGGATGGGGAAATCAAAGTGTTAACGCAATGGTAAAACATTGGCCAAGCGGAGGTCCGGAGGAAGGAGGTCGTGATGGCCATTTTGCGTATGGAAAATTTGCAGTGTATCCAGGAAATAATTTTGAAACTCACTTAAAAACCTTTTTAGAAGGCGCTTTTAAATTGAATGGAAAAACTAAAAAAGCATCGGCGGTGATGCCGTATTATACGATTTCGTATGGTCAGGATAAAAAATACGGTGAGAATGTTGGAAACGGATTTAGTAAATACATAATTACTGATTTATTAAGAAACAAATACGGTTACGACGGAGTGGTTTGCACCGATTGGTTGATTACTGCCAATGAAGGACCTACACCTGATGTCTTTGCGGGTAAATCATGGGGTGTTGAAAAATTAAGTGTGGCCGAAAGACATTACAAAGTTATGATGGCTGGCGTGGATCAATTTGGCGGAAATAATGACATCAAGCCCGTGCTTGAAGCGTACCAAATGGGTATAAAGGAACACGGAGAACCATTTATGCGCAAGCGTTTTGAGCAATCAGCAGTTCGTTTACTTTTGAATATTTTTAGAGTGGGATTATTCGAAAATTCTTATTTAGATGCTAATGAGACCAAAGCAATAGTAGGACAACCTGAATTTATGAAAGCCGGTTTTGACACCCAGTTGAAATCTATTGTAATGATTAAAAATCAGAATAAGACCCTACCAATTGCAAAAGGAAAGACCGTTTACATACCGAAAAGAGTTACTCCTGCGGGAATCAACTTTTTTGGACAACCAGCTCCCGAAAAAATTGAATATCCGATTAATTTAGAATTGATTAAAAAATATTATACCGTAACGAATGATCCTGCAAAAGCTGATTTTGCCATCGTATTTATCAAAAGTCCTATCAGTGGCGGATACAACAGAGCCGATAGAGAAGCCGGTGGAAATGGATATGTGCCAATTAGTTTACAGTTAAAAGAGTATAAGGCTGTAGATGCCAGAGCGCAAAGTATTGCTGCCGGAGATCCTGTGATTGATCCAACGATTACAAACCGCTCGTATTTGAATAAAACGTCTAAATCAAATTCATACCCCGATTTAAATACGATCCTGGAAACTAAAAAAGCGATGAACGGGAAACCGGTACTCGTATCTGTAAATATTTCTAACCCAATGGTTTTTGGTGAATTTGAAAAAGAAGTTGATGCAATAGTGGGTGAATTTGGTGTGCAAGTAGAAGCTTTAATGGATATTATTTCTGGAAAAACAGAACCTTCTGGATTATTGCCTTTACAAATGCCATTGAACATGTCTACTGTTGAAAAACAAATGGAAGATGTTCCTCACGACATGACTCCTTATGTAGACACTAACGGAAATGTGTATGATTTTGGTTTCGGATTAAACTGGAAAGGAGTAATCAAAGATAACCGAACCCAAAAATACATCGTTAGGAAATAATAAGATCTAATAAATTATATTTGAACCACCTATAACTCCGTAGGTGGTTTTTTTAGGCCCAGTCCTCAAATTTTTAGTAGGCTATTCTTTTTTAAAAACTTTTTTTAAAAAGATTAATTAAAATTCATCATAGTAATTTTAAGCAAAAAAACAATCGTTTTGACAAGATATTTTTTAGTTTTTGTTAAAAAACAATGATAATTAAACAATACTAATTTTGAACTAAAAAAGATAATTTAATCTTATATCTTTAGCCTGCTAAATTCTTAATTAATTTTATTAAAATATTTTATTCGTAATCATGCAATCGATTACGGAAATAAAAGTGTTTTTGACAAATATAAAATTGGTTGCTGATCTTTATCTTCAATTACCTGTATATTCTTTTTCTGTGTTTTACAGGAAAGTTCCAGATAATGTTCCAAAGCAGCGCAGTTAAATAAAGACGATTTTATTCCATAGCAATGTGGAAAATCGCTATGAGAAGTTTAAAATTTTAAATCTAAGAAAAAAAGTATGTTTTCATTACAAAATAAAAATCAGTGGTTACCGGTGGAGGACGCGGAATAGGAAAGGTAATTTCAGCCTTATTCGCAAAGCAAGGAGCTGAAGTTCATCAGCAATAAATCTGGTCAATCGTTTTCCGGAGCAAGCTTTTGTATTGGACCATATTGCTAAGCCTGACATAAAATCAGGGACAATTCAATCCTGGAAAGAGAACATCACGGAATTAGCGAAAGCAGAAAATGTAATGTGTAAAATTTCGGGAATGGTTACTGAGGCGAACTGGTATTCCTGGACAGCGGATGATAAAAAACCATATTTCGATGTAATTTATGAAAAATTTTTGAAAGAAAACCTAATGTTTGGTTCTGATTAGCCCGTTTGCAATGTTGTCGCAAATTATAAGTTAGTTGTAAAAACGCTGGAGGTATATATTTCGCAATTACCAACTCAAGAACAAAAACTGATTTGGTATGGCATGCCAACTTTTTATAAACTTGATCAATAAAAATAATAATATAACATGGATAATTTATTCAATTTAAAAGGAAAAATAGCTTTAGTCACTGGAGGATCTGGAGTTTTAGGAGGTCAAATGGGTGAATTCTTGGCGAAAGCGGGAGCGATAGCAGTGATAATGGGATCAACTTTAGCCAAAGCTGATATCGTTGTCAATAAAATAAAGGCTAATGGTGGAGAAGCTTTTGCTGTGGCTGCCAATGTGCTTGATAAACCATCACTTGAAAAAGTAAAAGATTTAATACTAGAAAAATACGGGCGCCTTGATATTTTAATCAATGCAGCCGGAGGAAATGTTCCAGGAGCCACTATAGCTCCGGATAGTACTATTTTTAATATGCAGACTGTAGATTTACAAAAAGTAGTAGACTTAAATATTATTGGTACTATAGTGCCAACACAAGTTTTTTCAGAAATTTTTGCGAACCAAAAACAAGGGGTAATTATTAATATTTCTTCCGCAACAGCGCAACGTCCATTGACTCGTGTAGTTGGGTATTCCGCTTCAAAAGCGGCAATCGATAATTTTACCAAATGGATGGCTGTTGAAATGGCTACTAAATTTGGCGAAGGAATACGAGTAAATGCGATAGCCCCAGGATTTTTTATTGGAGAGCAAAATAGAGCTTTATTGCTAGAACCTGACGGAGGTTTGACAGCCAGAGGAAAAAAAATCATCGAGCAAACGCCAATGCGAAGATTTGGTAATCCTGAAGATTTGGGTGGAACTCTAATTTGGTTGTGTAGTGATGCTTCAAAATTCATCACCGGAATTATTGTAAATGTTGACGGGGGATTTGGAGTTACAAGTATATAAACAAGTAAAATATAAATAAAAAACACCAAAAATGGAACAAACATGGAGATGGTTCGGACCTAATGATACCGTTAAATTATCTGATATAGCACAAGCTGGAGCTACTGGTATAGTGACTGCATTACATCATATTCCTAATGGAGAAGTATGGGAAATAGCCGAAATTTTAAAAAGAAAAGATACAATTACTTTTAAAAATTCTGATGTTGATAGTACACTAACTGGCCTTCAATGGTCAGTTGTAGAAAGTATTCCGGTTCACGAAGATATTAAAAAACAAACAGGGAATTACCTACAATATATTGAAAACTACAAGCAAAGTATCAAAAACCTTGCTGCTTGCGGAATACATACAGTATGCTATAATTTCATGCCCGTATTGGATTGGTCCAGAACTGATTTAGAGTATGAAATGCCTGATGGGTCAAAAGCATTGCGATTTGACATCAATCAATTTACAGCTTTTGATTTATTTATTCTTAAAAGACCCGAAACAGAGAAAGATTATTCAGCCGAAAGAATTGCTGCTGCAGCTGCTAGTTTTAAAGAATTGAGCGACGCTGACAAAGTGAAACTACAGCAAAATATTCTTGCGGGTTTACCTGGTGCCGAAGAAGCATATAGTGTTCAAGAATTTCTGAAAGTTTTAGACGCTTATAAAAACATTGACGCTGCTACACTAAAAGCAAATCTTTATTATTTCTTGAAAGAAATCATTCCGGTTGCTGAAAGTGTTCAGGTAAAAATGGCAATTCATCCGGATGATCCTCCATTTCCAATCCTTGGTTTACCGAGAGTGGTAAGTACCGAAGTCGATTTGATTGAAATGCTAAACGTTGTCGATTCTCCTTCAAATGGTTTTACTATGTGTACCGGTTCTTATGGAGTAAGACCCGATAATGATCTTGCTGGTATCATTGATCGTAACGGTGATAAAATGAATTTTATTCATTTAAGAAGTACCCAAAGAGAAAGTGACGGAAGTTTTTATGAAGCCAATCATTTAGAAGGTAATGTGGATATGTATGCTGTTGTAAAAGCAATACTCAACAAAGAAAAAGAAACAAAAAATATAATCCCAATGCGTCCTGATCACGGACATCAAATGTTGGATGATTTAAATAAAAAAACAAATCCTGGATATTCTGCAATCGGTCGTTTACGTGGTCTTGCTGAATTACGAGGATTAGAAATGGGAATCAAAAAAAGTTTATTTAATTAAAATTATTTTATCTGATGTTTTGTGTGATATTCCTATCTAACAAACTGAAATAAAAATACTTATCCTTACTTATGCAATCATTCTTTATCAAAGTTTAAAAATGATGGCATAAATAGATCCTGTTTTTACTATCTTTAAAAGATTTCTATTCAAACAGGACTAAAATTAAACTCATGAAAAAAAAAATCACACTGGTTACACTTTCGATTCTTTCTTCCATTTTTTTCAGTTGCGAAGCTCAAGTAAAACCAAACGATATTTCCATTCAGGAAGAAGTAAAAAATTATACTCTTGAAACTGTTGCTTCTGATATTGCGATACCATGGGGAATGACTTGGTTGCCTGATGGAACGATGCTAGTCACAGAAAAAAGCGGTGTTCTTTACCAAATCAAAAACGGCACAAAAACTGAAATAAAAAATGTTCCCAAAGTATATTCTCGTGGACAAGGTGGCTTATTAGACATCGTTTTACATCCTAACTATGCTAAAAATGGTTGGTTGTATATGACCTATTCCTCTAGTGAAGGTGAGGGTGAAGGCGGTAATACCAAACTCATTCGAGCAAAATTACTGGACGGAAGTCTAACCCACATAGAATCACTTTATAAAGCTACTCCCAACACCACAAAAGGCCAACATTTTGGTTCCCGGATTGCATTTGATAACGATGGATATTTGTACTTCTCAGCAGGAGAGCGTGGTAACCATTTTGTAAATCCACAAGATATCAAACGCGATGGCGGAAAAATATACCGATTAAATGATGATGGGACCATCCCTAAGGACAATCCTTTTGTAGGTCAGCCAGAGGCGAAGGAAGCGATCTATTCAAATGGTCACAGAAATCCGCAAGGAATGGCAAAAAACCCGATAACAGGAGCCATTTGGGCACACGAGCACGGACCTCAAGGTGGAGATGAAATCAACATTATAAAAAAAGGAGCAAATTACGGCTGGCCCGTAGTTACTTATGGTATAGATTATGATGGAACTACTATTAGTACCGAAAAAGAAAAACCGGGAATAGAAAAGCCCATTTACTATTGGCTGCCATCTATCGCACCAAGCGGAATGGTATTTGTAACCAGCGACCGTTATCCTAATTGGAAAGGGCATTTACTTGTTGGATCCTTAAAATTTCAATATCTAGAATTGGTGAAATTGAAAGGCGACGAAGTAATCGGACGACAAAAAATTGCCACAGACATTGGGCGTTTGCGCAATGTGGCACAAGGTCCGGACGGTTATATTTACATCGCGGTTGAAGGAAAAGGAATACTCAAAATTATACCTAATTAATCTATGTTGACAAGTAAACTATTTTTTGGCTTTAGCCTGCTTTTGTTGGGATCATTTTATTTTGAAAATCCCATTTCTAAAAACCACTATATTATTGCCAATCATGCAAATAAAGATAAAGTGGTTGCACAAAACCAAACACCTGGAAAAGAAATCTATACTGATTTTTGTATACAGTGTCATGGTATAAATGGCAAAGGAGACAACAAAAATTTCCCTCCTCTAGACGGTTCTGACTGGCTGACAAAAAAAAGAGTCCAAAGTATCCGTGCTATTAAATTTGGACAAAGTGGCGAAATTGTTGTTAATAAAAAGAAGTTTAATAGTAGCATGCCTGCCATGGGACTCTCTAATCAAGAAGTGGCTGATGTGATGAATTATATAATGAAATCATGGAGCAACAAACAGAGTAAAATAGTTACCGAAAAAGAAGTGGCAGCAATTAAGCCGTAAATCAAATCAGCATTTGGCTGAGCCGAATAAAATTAGGGTTTTGATTCCAAATTTTAGGACGGGATAATATATTAAAAAAAGACGATCATTGCTAATCGTCTTTTTATTTTTTGACTTCAATTCTTATTTAACATATAACTGTCGGATAATTTCTGAGATCAGTCCAGTCCACCCTGTTTGGTGATTGGCGCCTAAACCTTTACCGGTATCCCCGTCAAAGTATTCAAAAAACAAGTGGTTTTTGTTGAAAACGGGGTCATTTTGAAACTTCTCATATTCGCCATACATTGGAATTTTCTTGTTGCTATCCGGAATAAAGAGAGATAATAATCGCTTAGAAACTCCTTCTGCTGCTTGTTTTATACTCATCATTTGCCCTGAGTTAGTAGGGAATTCAACTTCATAGTCGTTTCCATAATAACTTGAGAATTTTTCTAAAGAGTCTAAAATCAAATAATTCATTGGAAACCAAATAGGGCCTCTCCAATTTGAATTTCCGCCAAACATATCTCCTGTAGCCTCGGCTGGGGTATAATCGACCTGAACTGTTCCTCCTTCATACGTAAATTTATAAGGATGTTCTTTATGATATTTGGATAACGAACGAATTCCAAAATCGGATAAAAACTCCGTTTCATCAAACATCCGTTTCATGATCATTTTCATTCGATGACCTCGAAGAATGGAAAGCAAACGGGTCTCGCCTTTTCCGGGTTGATACCAACTGGAGATTAAACTTGCTAAATCAGGACGGTTATTCAATACCCATTCGACACGGCGTTTAAAATCTGGTAATTTTTCTAACAATTCAGCATTTAAAACTTCGACCGCAAATAAAGGGATTAACCCTACCATGGAACGCACTTTTAAAAGTTCGGCTTCGCCATTCTCTTTATGAAGCATGTCATAGTAAAACTGGTCATCTTCATCCCAAAGATTTAATTGATCGCCACCAATGGCCTGCATTGCACCTGCAATATGCAAAAAGTGCTCGAAGAATTTAGAAGCCATATCTTGATAAACAGGATTTTCAAGAGAGATTTCACAAGCAATTCGCAACATATTTAAGCTGTACATTGCCATCCAACCTGTTCCGTCAGCTTGCTCTAAATGTCCGCCAGTTGGCAAAGCTGCTGAACGGTCAAAAACTCCAATATTATCCATTCCAAGGAATCCACCACCAAAAATATTATTCCCACCTTCATCCTTCAGATTCACCCACCATGTGAAATTTAATAACAATTTATGGAAAATACGTTCCAAGAAAACAATGTCTCCTTTTCCACCATTCATTTCCTTGTCTATTTCATAAACCTTCCAAGTTGCCCAAGCATGAACTGGAGGATTTACATCTGAAAATGACCATTCGTAGGCTGGTATTTGACCATTAGGATGCATATAATATTCCCTCAAGATAACAGACAATTGTCTTTTTGCAAATTCAGGATCAAGACGAGCTAAAGGCAACGTATGAAATGCTAAATCCCAAGCCGCAAACCAAGGATATTCCCATTTATCTGGCATCGATAGAATATTGGAAGTATACATGTGTTTCCAGGAACTATTTCGTCCGTCCTTTCTATTCAAATCCGGTTTTGGCATGGATGGATCGCCCTTTATCCATTCCAGCACATTGTAATAATACCATTGTTTTGTCCAAAGCATTCCAGCATAGGCCTGACGTTGTACAGACCTCAACTTTTCCTCTTCAATTCCTTTTTGAAGACTGGCATAAAATTCATCGGCCTCAACAAGTCGTTTTTCAAAAATAGAATCAAAATCCACAAAAGCATCACTTGGGGTTTGATTCGTAAATCGCATACGATAGACCTTTTTCCCGTTAGCAGGAATTACATCGTCATATTTTACCGAAGCTTTTGTACCAATGTGATTTGGATTTACGGCTTCTTTATCATTATTTACAATATAATCATTTATACCATCTTTAGTATAATTTGTGGGATTAGCAGAGTTATATAGCCTCTCAAAATTTGTTTCATTATCACAGAACAAAATTTCTTTTGCCTTTTCAGCGTATAATTTAAAATGTCCTACTAATCGATGATTTACTTCAATTATGGACTTTCCAATACCCGTTAATATTGGTTTATGACTATATTTTTCATATCCCCAGCACCAGGTATTCCTAAACCATAGAGTTGGCAAAACCGTCAGGGGAGCTGGGATATTTGATCTGTTTTCTACCGTAACTTTAATTAATATATCTTGTTCATCGGCTTTTGCATATTCAATAGAAATATCAAAATAGGCATCTTTATCAAAAATCCCTGTGTCCAGCAATTCATATTCCGGTTCAAGACGCGTCCTTTTTTTACTTTCATTAATCAGTTTTTCATAGGGAAAAGCAGCCTGAGGATACTTGTAAAGCATTTTTTGGTACGAATGGGTTGGCGTAGAATCTTGATAGAAATATAATTCTTTAACATCTTCCCCATGATTTGATTCATTTCCTGTCAGACCAAAAAACCGTTCTTTTAAAATATGGTCATTGTGGTTCCAAAAAGCGAAAGCAAAACAAATATGTTGCTTGTTATCCGAAATTCCACCAATACCCTCTTCCCCCCATCGATACGCTTTAGATCGTGCCATGTCGTGGGTAATATTATTCCAAGCGTCACCGTTTTGTGAATAATCTTCCCTAACCGTTCCCCATTGTCTTTCTGTTAAATAAGGCCCCCACTTTTTCCAACCTTTATTATCCTTCCTTAATTTTAACCGAGCCCGTTCTGCATCTATTTCTGACATACCACTTTAATTAATTGTAATTCGCAATTTATATAAATACGTTTTAAAAACAACTATTTATTCTGTAAAAATCCTTTTAAGTTAGTATTAATTAACTATTTTTAATTGTTTTTAAAATTTAATTCAAGATTGAAGACTGGTATAAAAAAGAAATACACATGTTTAATCCAAATGAATTTTCTCTACAATCCAATTCTTATTAAAATTCTAACAACCTAAATTTCGCAAACTGAATCCGTGAATTATATAAAAAAAATAGTCTTTAGATAGCTTAATAATTGACAAGCCGCACACAAAATACTATATATTTGTATTGAAAACTAAAACCATTTATTTATGAAAAAGCCAGTTATCGCATTACTTATACTTCCCTTTTTATTTTTTGTATCCAGTTGTAATCGTGGCAAAGCCTCTGATTCAATAAACGGAGAAGAAAAAAAAACAGAAAAACAGCTTGATACCTTAGCCAAAAAACAAGTTCTTTCTATTGATACCACTGACTATAACAAAAGAATGGTGGCATTAAGTAATAATGATACTACTGGCAGATGGCCGGTAAAAGCACCATATCCTTTACCAGGGGCACTTTTGCCATACAACCGTATTATTGCTTATTACGGAAATTTATATTCCACAAGAATGGGGATTTTAGGTGAACTTCCCAGAAATGAAATGATTAAAAAATTACAAGGTGAAATAGCCAAATGGCAGGCAGTCGATCCTTCCGTGAAAACAATTCCTGCATTGCATTATATCGCAGTCACTGCTCAAGGTGCGCCTGGTAAGGATAACAAACACAGAATGCGAATGCCTTTTAAACAAATAGATACTATATTGAGTTGGGCTAAGCCAATTAACGCCTTGGTGTTTTTAGATATTCAAGTGGGACACAGCACCGTTAAAGCCGAAGTAGCTGAACTGGAGAAATATCTTGCGTTACCAAATGTACATTTAGGAATTGATCCCGAATTTTCGATGAAAAACGGAGAACGTCCTGGTTCTAAAATTGGGTATTTTACTGCCGCAGATATTAATGACGCCATTGACATTTTGGCAAACATCGTGCGTAAAAACAAATTAACTCCCAAAGTATTGGTAGTACACCGTTTTACCCAAGGAATGGTAAAAAAATATAAAGAAATCAAAACCGTACCCGAAGTTCAAATTGTGATGGATATGGATGGTTTTGGCGACAAGGTCTTGAAAAAAGATAGTTACAGGAGTTATATTTATAGAGAACCCGTTCAGTTTACCGGTTTTAAATTATTCTATAAAAATGATATCAGAAAAAATTGGGTAATGTACACGCCGGCAGAATTGATGAAATTCACTCCTAAACCTATCTATATTCAATACCAATAATACAATATTCAATTATGAAAAATATTCCGTTTTTAGTTTTTATAGGTCTTTTTTTATTATTAGGTTGTCAATCAGAACCTCGTAAAATAACGAAGGAAATCCCCATTATTACTACTCCAGTGAAAATAATAGCACCTAAAAAAGCAATGGCTAATGCTGCGACCATTCTTTCCAAAAAAGAAGTGCCCATATTGTGCTATCATAATATTAAGAATATAGATGCCAATGCAGGTGAAATGACAAGAATGTATACTGTAACTCCAACCAATTTTGCCCAGCAAATGAAAGCGTTGTCTGACGAAGGGTATCATACTATTTTACCTAATCAATTGTATGAATATTTAGTTCATGATGCTCCGTTACCTGCAAATCCTGTAATGATCACATTTGACGATACGCGTGGAGAACAATACAGTATAGGCGCTCCCGAGATGAAAAAATACGGCTTCAAAGGGGTATTCTTTGTAATGACCGTTTCTATCAACCGCCCTAACTATTTGACAAAAGAGCAAATTAAAAGTCTATCTGACAGCGGAAATACTGTTGCAGCGCATACTTGGGACCATCACATGGTCACTAAATACGCTGGGGAAGACTGGGATACGCAATTGGTAAAACCCAAAAAGAAACTCGAAGACATCATTGGTAAACCAGTGACTTATTTTGCTTATCCTTTTGGTTTGTGGAACAAAAAAGCAATACCAGAAATAAAAAAGAGCGGATACCAAATGGCATTTATATTGGCTACTAAAAGAGATTCAATTGATCCGCTATACACAATCAGACGTATTATTGTGGCGGGCCAATGGTCTACTCCAAGTGTAATGAAAGCCATAAAATCTTCTTTTAAATAAAAGAATCAGACACGGTTATTTACATAAAGTACATACGAATCCCCGTTATTAAATCTATAATAACGGGGATTTTTTTATTTCGAATAAACAGCAACCTACAATTTATTGTATGTTGACGCTTTTTTTTGGATAACAGAAATTACTTTCTTACGATTTTATTTTTATACCCCACTTATTTTAAATAAACCAAAACTATCGAGTACCAAATGTTAATTCGTGTCAATTATTCGAAAAGCAACAATAATCAAAATACTCGGCACAAAAAAAGCGAATCAAATTATTACTTTTTGATTCGCTTTTTTAGCTAAACATAAAACTGGAATCTGCTTCGATTCCAATCTATTATTACATATTAAACAACCAACTTTGAGGATTGTTATACGTGGTGTTTTGAAGAATTAAAAATTTAATTATAGTTCTTCCTTCACTATTGGTTCTTACTTTTCCAAGGCTCTGTTTGGTACTTACTTTATCTCCTTTGCTTACAAACACAGAACTTAAATTCTGATAAACCGTAAAAAAATCTCCGTGTTGTATCATTACCGCTTTATTTATTGGAGATAAAACAATTACGCTGGTTACTTCTCCTCCAAAAACAGCTCTTGCGCTTGATCCTTGGTCCGTAGTGATTTCTACCCCACTATTGTGAATAACTAAGGTTTTATAAACAGGATGCGCCTGATCTCCATATCCCAATGACACAAATCCTTTTTCTACTGGCCAAGGCAATTTACCTCTATTGGCTCTAAAATTATCAGCAATTAATTTTGTCTCTGCAGTCAGTTCTATTTTTGAGGAAGATACTGAGGATGAGGAAACAATTTCTTTAGCCCGTGTTTTTATTTCTGTTTTTGTTTCTGTTTTTGATCCGGCTAGCGATTCGGCTTTTGCTTTTTCCATCGCCCTTTCCATTGCGGCTTTTCTATTGGCTTCAGCAATTGCTTGACGAATTAATCGATCAATTTGTCTATCAATCGATCTGGATTCCTGTTGTTTTTTCTTTATCTCAGCAAGAATCTTACTTTTATCTTTCTTAATGGATTTGACTAATTTTTCCTGTACTTGTCGCTCTTTTTCTAATGACAAACGCTCTTTTTCATTTTCGACAATAAGTTTTTGTTTCGCCGTTTTTTGTACATTCAGCTTCCCATTGTATACAACAAGTTCTCCCGTCTTCGTCTTTATTTCTTCGCCTTGCATTTTCCTGTAATTCGTGTACTGTTTCATGTACTGTGCCCTTTTATATGCCTGCAAAAAATTTTCAGAAGATAACAAAAACATCGCTCTACTCTCCTCAGAACGGCTTTTATAGGACTTTATAATCATTTCAGCATAATCTGCCTTAAGAATTTCCAGTTCTTTTTTTAGCTTATTAATTTTAACCTGATTAATATACATATCATTCCCCAAAAGCTTTTTTTGCTTTTCGGTGGTGGTTATCAGTTTTTCTTTCAGCATTATCTTATTGCTTTGAATAACAATTACATTTACAGCCGTTTTTTCTTTTTTCTTTACGGTTTGTAATAGCTTTTCATTTTCGCGAATTTCTTTTTGAATCTGGGCTTTTCGTTCTTCTAATTTTTCTTGCTGTGTTGCTTGACCACACATTAGTGAAGTCACGCTTATAAAAATTAGGCTAAGGAGAAATTTTGGCATCTTAAAAAAATATTTTTTGCAAATTTACTTAATTATAATTCTTTTGTACCCATTTGGAACACTATAAGGAAAAGAAAGTTCTTCATTGAATGTGATAGTGTTGTAATCTAAGTTAATTTCCGTTTTACCTTTCTTTTGAACTGTATTTATTAACACATTTGAAGGCAATGTTGCTTCATTGTACACTTTATTATCGGAATAAGCCACCTGAATCATTCTATCTTCAGCTGTTTGTTTTATTTCCTGTCTTTTAACCAAGAATTTATCGGCATCAAAAAAGAACGATTTTTTAGTATTGTTATTCGAAACATCATCCAATCTATAGGTCTGTTCCACTAGTGATTCTGTATATTTTCCTTTATTCAAATCATCTATCGCATCACCTAACAACATATTTTGAATTTTATTAAAATCTAAATCAGTTCCAAGCCATTGACTCAATCCTCTGAAATCTCCTTCAAAATAACTTCCATTTATTTTTTCATAGTAGTTTACTGCAGTTGGTGTAATCAAAGCCTTAGCCATAGTAATTCCTAAAAACCGAATGCTAATCAAAATTTGTTGGTCTTTCTTTATTTTTATTTCGGCAGTAACATTCTGAGTTTGTTTGTCATCAGCATACCGTGCATTCGACTTAATATATAATGTAGAAAAATTGTTTTTATTGTTATAATGATTTTCTATTATTTTATCCGCTGTCAAATAGTTTGATTTTATACTCGCCTCAGCCACAATAGCTTTCGATTTACACGAAGCCATAAAAGTTAGAAGTGCCAGTAATATTGAAAATTTTTTCATTATTTTTTTTGTTTTAATAATTCGTTAGCTTTGGAGAAATACAATTCTTTTTTCTTGAAATCTCCTAAACCGTTATAGGCTTCTCCAAGCTGGATATTGATATTTGTTTCTAATGTTATGTCATCGACCAGATAATCCAATCCCATTTCGAGGATTTCTTTGGCCTTTTTAAATTGCTGCAATTGATTGTTTGCTAAACCTAAATAATAATAAAACTGCGGTTGCGTAGGAAATGTTTCAATCATTGTTATGGCTTTTTTGGCAACCAAATCAAATTGTTTCACTTCGGTATACGCTTGAAGCAAAAGCAAATTCATTTCGATATCTTCAGCCGAACCATTCTTTAATGCGCTTTCATAATAAGTAATCGCTTTAGTCCATTGCTTTTTACTGTGATAATATTTTCCAATTTCTTTGGCTACATCCACTTCTTTGTCAGCATCAAAATAGGCAATTGCTTTATCTAAATCAGAGGAATATTGAGGGTTTTTATCTACAAAAATCAAAAATTCGTTCAGCATTCTGTGTTTAATCTTTGAATCTATTTTGGCACTGGCCAAAGAAATATTCATCGCATTTATAGCTTTAAGAGCTTCATTATTATCCAAATAAACTTCAAATAAACTCACTTGCGCCCATTCAGAATTTGGAATTGCCACGGCTAACTTTTTTGTTATATCAAATGCTTTCTCAGTTTCATTATTCTTGGAAAACAGATTAATCAATGCAATATAATTAGATTCTTCTTTTGGATTTTTATCAATCTGTGCTATTAAATTAGACTCTTCAACATTTTGAAATTTACCTTCCGATAAAATCTGCATTTTGTATAATTCCCTTCTTTCAGATTTTCCAAAAGTAGCATTCAATTCATTGATGAGATCAAGCGCTTTATCAAATTGCTTTGTTCCCATATAAAGTGATGTTAAATCCTCTTTATACTTTTCGTCAAATGGTATTAATTTATTGATGGCTATCAGCGCTTGATTATAATTGGTGGTTTCATAACTCACATCATACATTCCAACCCAAAACCATTTGTTTTTAGGATCAATTTGTGTGGCGTGTTCAAATGAACTGTACGCATTTCCATAATCCTTTGATGCCAGATAATTTTTCCCTAATTCGAAATAAACTATAGCATTATTGGGTTGTAGTTTTACACATTGTTCCAAAGCTTTAATCGCTTTGTCATAATTCTCAATTCCCTTTTGAAGCAATGCTTCATAAAAAAATTCCTGAAACTGATCTTTTTCTTGCTTAATTTCTTCCGGTTCGGTTTGCGCCAATAGCAAAGTAGAATTGCATTGCAAAACCAAAAATAGAATTATGAAAGCTACTTTTTTCATTGAATGTTTTTTGCCTTTACGTTACTTTGGATGTAATTATTCCAACACCGAATAATCTCCAATACTTATAGTTGTAAAATTACCGTCAAAAGTGGCGTGATTCCCTATCATTGCATTATCCAAATTCGCATTTTTAATATGAGAATGGGTTTGAACCAAGCTATTTTTTATCGTACTGTTTGAAACATGACATCCATTTCCTAGTGACACATTTGGACCAACGGTTGTATTTATCAATACGACATCTTCCCCAATGTAACAAGGCGGAATAATTGTTGAATTTTCTAATTTAACATTAAAGTCAACCAAATGTACACCGTCATTGTGTAAGAACCCTAACATTCTGGAATTCGTTTCCACGGTTACATTTTTATTTCCACAATCCATCCACTCATCTACTTTACCGGGAACAAATACCATGCCTTTTCCCATCATTTGCTTTATTCCATCATTGATTTGATATTCTCCACCGTGAATAATATTATTATCCAATACTAATTGAAGTTCATCTTTTAAAACGGCAACATCTTTAAAATAGTAAATTCCGATAACGGCAAGGTCCGAAACAAATGCCGTGGGTTTCTCCACCAGTTCGACTATTTCATTCGCTTCATTTAAGTTGATCACACCAAAAGCTTCAGGATGATCTACTTGTTTTACCCAAATAACACTGTCGGCATTTTGATCTAAATCAAAATCGGCACGAATTAAAGTATCGGCGTAAGCAATAACAGCTGGTCCGCTCAAAGAATCTTTGGCACACATAATAGCATGACCTGTTCCTAAAGCTTCGTTTTGATAGTAAATAGTTCCTTTGGCGCCTAATTTTTTTGCAATAGCTATTAATTCCTCTTCCACTTTTTTGCCAAAACTTTCGTGGATGATAAAGGCTACTTCTTCGATATCTTGATTTAAGACAGCTGCAATATCTTCTACCAAACGATGTACAATAGGTTTGCCTGCAATAGGAATTAATGGTTTTGGAATGGTTAAAGTGTGTGGTCTTAATCTGGAACCTCTCCCAGCCATTGGTACAATTATTTTCATTTGTTATTTTTTTTACCGTAAACTTTGCAGCATTTTCTGCAAAGTTTACGAAGGTTTTTTATATTATTTGGCCACAGATTAACCGGATTTTTATTTCAAATTTGTTACAAAATATCTTCTCGTTTCAAAACTGCTAACTGCGACTGAACACTGATTATTACTTCACTCCCGTACTTCCAAAACCGCCTTCACCTCTTGAAGTTTCTGATAATTCTTGAACTTCCTTCCATTCGGCACGTTCGTGTTTGGCGATGATCAATTGTGCGATGCGTTCTCCGTTTTCGACTACAAAAGCTTCATTGGATAAATTTACTAAAATTACTCCTATTTCACCTCTATAATCGGCATCAACTGTTCCGGGAGAATTAAGAACTGTAACTCCTTTTTTAGCAGCCAAACCACTTCTCGGGCGCACTTGTGCTTCGTAACCTATAGGTAATTCTATGAAAAGACCTGTTTTTACAATGGCTCTTTCCAATGGTTTTAGGATTATTGATTCTGTTAAGTTTGCTCTTAAATCCATTCCTGCCGAAGCTATGGTTTCATAGTTTGGCAAAGCATGCTCTGATTTATTGATAATTTTTATTGTCATTGTTTCTTGTTTTGAAGGGACAAGTCAAGGTTTGTCCGTTACCTATTGTTTTGGATTTTTTTGGTTATAGCCCTGATTGAAGCGGCATCCTTTTCTTTTTTCTTTGAAAAAGAAAAGATACAGCAAAAAGCAGGAAATAGCTCCTAAAATTGATTTTTGTTAAATTCTAGTTGTTTTTTCGGCTCAAAATTCGGGTTAACATTTCTTTTTCGTTGTAATATATAAAATACATAAATGTGAGTAGTAATGGAATTCCAACAAAATAATTTTCTCGAAAACCATAGAAAGAAATGGCCGAAAATCCTATTGAAAGACCAAGATACCCTCCTATTTTCATTATGTCATACGGAATTGGATAATATTTATTTCCTAAATAGTAAGAGATAAACATCATGCTACCGTAGGCAGCAATGGTTGCAATTGCTGAACCATAATAACTCATGGTTGGAATAAGCAGGTAATTGAGTACTAATGTTATTATGGCGCCCACAATGGAGATATACGCCCCAATATAGGTTTTGTCGATGAGTTTGTACCAAACAGAAAGATTCGTATAAATTCCGAGAAAAAAATTGGCGAGAATAATAAGCGGTACCACTTTCATGGCTTCCCAATACGAGGGGTCCCGAATCATAAGCTGTTTTAAAAGATCGGCAAAAACGATTACTCCCAATAAAATAAAGGAGCCAAAAATGACAAAATATTTAGTAACGGTGGCATAGGTTTGGGGCGCGTCCTTATTTGAAGCATGGCTAAAAAAGAAAGGCTCTATTCCTAAAGTATAGGCAGTTCTATATAAAACCATGAATAATCCTAATTTATAACAGGCGGAATACACCCCAACTTCGGCTTCGGCGATATTAGCCGGTAATAATCTCCCCAACAAAATTTTATCGAACTGCTCGTTGATTGCAAAAGCGATTCCCGCAATCATTATAGGCAATCCGTAGCGCATCATTCGTTTCCAAAGGTCAGCGTCGAATTTCCATTTTAACAAAAAATAATCCGGTGACAGCACCACAAATGTTAATAAACTTGCTATAATATTCGCTAAAAAAATATAACCGATCTGGAAGTTTTCAATATACAGAGAACCTAAAAAACCATTAGGATGAGATTCCACGATTTTGGGTAAAAAGAGTAAAAAGAAAACACTTAAGGAAAGATTAATTACAACATTTCCAATCTTAATTGCAGCATAAACCATCGGTTTTTGGTAGGCTCTCAATTTTGAAAACGGAATAATCACTAAAGCGTCCAATGCTATAATCCAAATGGTATAAGTGATGTATTGAGAATCTATTCCGGACCATTGTGCTAATGTGTTTCGGAATAAAAGTGCACCAAACAGAAAACAAATTGAGGTCCAAAAAATTGAAACCATTGTTGTTTCAACAATGGATTTCTTATTGGTTTCATTATTATAAAACCTAAAAAAAGCGGTTTCCATTCCGTACGCAAGAATAACGTTAAAAAAAATCATCCAAGCAAAAATTATGGAGACTTTTCCATACTCGGCTTTTGGCAATAAATCAGTATAAAGTGGAACTAGTAAAAAACTGAACATTCTAGGTATAACCGTAGCTAGTCCATAAATTGCTGTTTGTTTGAAAAGGCTTTTATATAATCCCAAAATAATTTATCTATTTATATTTATAAAAACAAAAATAACTAATTCTTTGGTTTATTTACTGATGGATAAGCAATAGTTGGGTTTTCTTTAGTATCGATTATTTTAAAAAATTGGGTTTCATTATTTATCGTATATTCCAATAAAGCTTCATTTGGTTTTAAATCAAATTTTGGTTTGATTATAACTGGCGCTTTATTACCATATTCTTTCAAGGTATCACCGTCTAAAATTAAATCCATATTTTTTTGGTAAAAATGTACAATAAATGTATTTTTAGTAACTTCTTCAAAATTGGATTCCTGATTTCTAAAATAGATTTTATCCAGTTTAATTTCCTTGGAAAGCGGTTTTTTGAATTCAATATGAAAATCCGTTCCGTTTGCTGTTCCTTCCTGTCCCCCAGTCCATTTATTAAAATAAACCGATTTAATTTCCTGTGGAAATTCCGTTTGAAGTTCTAGTTTCATGGCACAAAAAGTTAAGCTGATTGTAAGTAAAAACAGGAGTATTATTCTTTTACAACGTATCATCTTTGGGAATTTAACTTAATCCTTCTTCGTTTAAAATTTTAAGAAAATGAAATCCTTTTGGGACATATCCTTGGTTGTAATAAAAGCGATGTGCCGTGAAATTTCCCGTAAACGCGTCCAAAACAATCATGGTACAACCCGTTTCTTTAGCTTTTACATCTATATAATCTGTCATCATTTTGCCCAGCCCTTTGGAGCGATGTTCCGGATGAACAATAAAATTATCTATCTCGATGTATTTACCCGACCAAAGTTTTGTTCCCGACCAAAATCCGGAAACCGCGACACAAACCTCATTTTCGAATATAGCAACTTGCTTGTAATTATGCGGTATCATCTCAACCAAATACGATTCATATTTTTCTAAAGTAAATGTGGGATATAAAAACCGCATTACTTCTATATTATTAAGCATTTCCTGTAACGTGGTCAGTTCTTTAATTATTAAATACATTAGTTTATTGTTTATTAAGGTATAAAATTAAGCAAAAAAAAGAGCCAACATCTGTTGGCCCTTAGAATATATTTTGAATCAACAATTTACTATCCATTCAATGCTTCCGCACCACCAACAATCTCTAAGATCTCATTAGTAATAGAGGCTTGACGTGCTTTATTGTAAGTCAATTTCAATTGATTTCTCAACTCTGTTGCGTTATCAGTTGCTTTGTGCATCGCGGTCATACGCGCTCCGTGCTCTGAAGCAAATGAATCCCGAATTCCTTTATACAATTGTGTTTTCAATGATTTTGGAATCAAAGTTAACACGATTTCTTCTTTAGAAGGTTCAAAAATATAATCACCAGTTGAAACCGTAAGATCAGATTTAATTGATGCTAATGGTAAAAATTGTTCTGTTTGAACGATTTGTGTCGCAGCATTTTTAAATTGGTTGTAAATCAACTCAATTTTATCGTATTCACCAGAAAGGAATTTCTGAGTCAAAAGATCTGAAATCTTAGCTACATTATCAAAAGTCAAATCGTCAAAAACAGCACTTTGATTGTCAACTACTGAAAGTGTTTTACTCAAAACATCATTTCCTTTTTTACCGATAGCAAAAATATCTACTTGTTTACCTGCGTAAAATTCAACACGGTTTTTAGCTCCTTTAATTGCATTAGTATTAAAAGCACCTGCCAAACCTCTGTTTGAAGTTATCACTACAAGTAATACCTTCTTAATTTCACGTTGTGTAGTAAATTCTCCACCCGCATCACCTTCAAGTGTTGCAGAAAGATTTTGTAATAATTCCGTTAATTTTTCGGCATAAGGGCGCATTGCTGTGATTGCATCTTGTGCTTTCTTTAGCTTTGCTGCAGAAACCATTTTCATTGCCGATGTAATTTGCATCGTAGATGAAACGGAAGTAATTCTATTACGGATTTCCTTTAAATTTGCCATTGTTTTGTAAGTATTAAGTAGTAATTGTTAAGTAGTAAGTAATAAAGAAAACCTTACTACATACTACTTAAAATTTAAAACTTTTTTAGTTATATTTTGCTGATAATTCTTTTGCTACAGTTTCGATTACATCTGTAATTTCGTCTGTTAATTTTCCTGCCTTCAAAGCATCTAGGGTTGCTCTGTGTTTGTTGTTCAAGAATGCCAAGAAATCTTTCTCAAATTCTCTTACTTTGTTCACAGGAACATTTCTCAATAAGTTTTTAGAACCCGCATAGATAATCGCAACTTGATCTTCAACCGTATAAGGATCGTTCAAACCTTGTTTCAAGATCTCTACGTTTCTTCTTCCTTTTTCAATTACGTTTAAAGTAACGGCATCAAGATCAGAACCAAATTTAGCAAACGCTTCCAATTCACGGAATTGTGCTTGATCCAGTTTCAAAGTACCTGCTACTTTTTTCATTGATTTAATTTGTGCATTTCCTCCAACACGAGATACTGAAATACCTACGTTAATTGCCGGACGAACCCCAGAGTTAAACAAATCTCCATCAAGGAAAATTTGACCATCTGTAATCGAAATTACGTTTGTTGGGATGTATGCAGAAACGTCACCAGCTTGAGTTTCAATAATTGGTAAAGCAGTCAATGAACCACCCCCTTTTACAATTGATTTCAATGAATCTGGTAAGTCATTCATGTTTTTAGCAATTCCATCATCTGCAATTACTTTACAAGCACGTTCTAATAATCTACTGTGAAGGTAGAAAACGTCTCCAGGATATGCTTCACGTCCCGGTGGTCTTCTTAATAAAAGAGAAACCTCACGGTATGCAACCGCTTGTTTAGATAAATCATCATAAACAATTAAAGCCGGACGACCTGAATCTCTAAAATATTCTCCAATTGCTGCACCTGCGAAAGGAGCATACACTTGCATTGGAGCTGGATCAGAAGCATTAGCAGCAACAATAATGGTGTAAGCCATTGCGCCTTTTTCTTCTAGCATTTTAGCAATTCCTGCTACAGTTGACGCTTTTTGTCCAATTGCAACATATATACAAAATACAGGTTTTCCTGCATCGTAAAATTCTTTTTGATTTAAGATCGTATCGATACAAACAGTTGATTTACCTGTTTGACGGTCACCAATAACTAGCTCACGTTGTCCACGACCCACTGGAATCATAGCATCTACTGCTTTTATTCCTGTTTGTAAAGGCTCCGTAACGGGTTGACGGAAGATAACTCCAGGAGCTTTTCTTTCCAAAGGCATTTCGTATAAATCCCCACCGATTGGTCCTTTTCCATCAATTGGAAAACCAAGTGTGTTTACTACACGACCTACCATTTGTTCTCCTACTTTAAGAGAAGCAATACGTTGTGTTCTTTTTGCAATTGAACCCTCTTTGATTCCTGTAGATGGTCCTAAAAGTACCACACCTACATTATCTTCTTCAAGATTCAAAACAATCGCTTCTAATCCATTGTCAAATTCAACTAATTCTCCATATTGAACATTCGAAAGCCCGTAAACACGAGCAATACCATCTCCAACTTGAAGCACAGTTCCTACTTCTTCTAGTGTAGCACCAGATTCAAAACCTTCTACTTGCTTTCTTAATATTGCTGAAATTTCAGCAGGTTTGATTTCCGCCATCTTAATTTATAATTTAGACACTTAAATGTGTAATAAAACTAATTACTTAACTCTCTTTTTAATACTTGTAATCTGTTGGCTACTGAAGCGTTATATTGCTTGTCACCTATTCTAAGAATAAATCCTCCAATAATTGAAGCATCCACTATATTTTCTATTGTAATTTTTTTATCCGAAAGTGTTGTGATTTTAGCTAAAACTTTAGCTTTCAAATCAACGTCCAATGGAAAAGCGGTAGTTACTTTTGCAACTTCAATACCGTTCATTTCGTCAAATAATTTGTTGAATTCTAAAGCGATCGCTTCAAGAATTTCAAATCTTTTGTTTTCGAACAACAAATGAAAAAGCCCTTTTGTTACCCCATTCACATCAGCAAAAACTTCCAATAGAACATTTTCTTTAACTTCAACTTTAATGGTAGGATTTTCAATAAAAGTATTCAATTCCTGGTTTCCATTGATTGTAGAAGCAATTAAAGTCATGTCGTTACTTACCTCATTAGCTACACCAATAGCGTCTGACATATCCAGAATTGCTTTTGCGTAACGAATTGCTGCTCTTGTACTTGCCATAATTGTTAGTTTAGCTTTACGTCACCTAACATTTTCTCAACTAATTTAGTTTGAGCTTCTTTGTTAGATAATTCGTCTTTCAATATTTTCTCTGCGATACTCAATGATAAAGTTGAAACTTGTAATTTCAATTCGGCCATTGCTGCATTTTTTTCGCTTTCAATTGCTGCTTTCGCTTGCTCAATCATCTTTAAACCTTGAGCCTGAGCTTCATTTTTAGCATCAGCAACCATTTTTTCTTTCATTTCACGAGCATCTTTAAGCATGTTGTCACGCTCTAATCTTGCTTCTTGTAAAATACGTTGGTTATCTGCCTGTAGATTTTGCATTTCTTTTCTAGCGTTTTCAGCAGAAAGCAATGCATTTTTAATTCCTTCTTCTCTATCATTTACTGCATCAAGAATTGGTTTCCAAGCGAATTTTTTTAATAAGATTATTAATCCAACAAATATTAAAACTTGCCAGATAAACAAACCAAACGAAAAATCATTTATTAACTTATCCATTGTATATTATTATAAATTTTTAATGTTTTAATTTTAAAACAATAGTCACAACCAACCGCTGCAACTATTGTTTTTGTGTTTTAATTAAGATGCGAATAACGCAGCGAAACCAATACCTTCAATAAGTGCAGCTGCGATAAGCATAGCTGTTTGGATTTTTCCTGAAGCTTCTGGTTGACGAGCAATAGCATCCATTGCTGAACCACCAATTCTACCAATACCTAAACCTGCTCCGATTACAATTAACCCTGCTCCTACAATAGTTGGAATTTGCATAATATATATATTAAAAATTAAACATTCAATTTGATTAAAGATTTTAGATTAACGAATTTAGATTTCAGAATAGCGCAAATCTGCATTCAAAAATCTTAATTCAACAATCAGCAATCTAGTGAGCTTCTTCGTGGTGATGCTCTTCATTTCCTGCTCCAAAATAAAGTGCAGACAACATTGTAAAAATATACGCTTGTAAAAAAGCTACCAATATTTCAAGGATCGAAAGCGCAAATGCCAATCCAAAAGATAATGTACTTCCAATCCAGCTTTTAAAAATAAACATTAAACCAATAATACTCATCAAAACTACGTGTCCTGCCAAAATGTTAGCGTACAAACGTATCATTAATGAAAATGGCTTGATGATTGTTCCTAGTAATTCTATAGGAGCCAAAATAAATTTCATTGGAGTTGGCACACCTGGCATCCAGAAAATGTGTCCCCAGTAATTTTTATTTGCAGTGAAAGTTGTGATTAAATAGGTTAACAAGGCCAAAGATGCTGTGATAGCAATATTGCCTGTAATGTTAAACCCAAGTGGGGTTAATCCTAATATATTAAGGAAGAAAATAAAGAAAAATATAGTCAACAAATAACTCATGTATTTTCTATACCCTTTTTCTCCAATGTTCGGAATTGCGATTTCGTCTCTGATGTAAAGTACAAGAGGCTCAAAAAAACGTCCGGCTCCAGAAGCTATTCCATTATTTTTACCGTAAGATTTTGCTAAACCTGTAAACAATACAAACATCAAGATTGCTATTCCTAAAATCCCTACAACACTTTTAGTAATAGATAAATCAAGTGGAGTTGCATTAGTAGGATGACCGTGTTCGCCTTCTTTTAAAGTTCCATCCGACTCCGTTTTGTATATTTTTTCATGGTGTAATACATAATAATTACCATTGTGTTCTGCAGTTTCTTCACCATGATGAAATTTTGAAGAAGAAAAAACCTGCAAACCATTATCCCAAAGAATAATTGGTAAAGAAAAACCATAGTGCTCACCCGTTTCTTCATTTACAGATAATGTAAAATCATGAGCATCCAAAAGGTGATGATTGATAAATTCCTTGATTTTAGATTTTACATCTGTTGGCTCTGCATGAGCTTCTTCTGCCACTTCCGTTTTTACTTTTACAGTATCCACTTCAGGATTTGCAAAACTAATTAATGGTAGACACGCTACTAAAGCTACTAATATAAATCTAAGTGGTTTGTTTGAAATCACCATAACAGTTAATTATCTTAATTTATTACGTTTCTGAAATTTGGTGCAAATGTACATTTTTTATTAATATCCAAAAGCATATAAAAAATTATTTTTGGAGCATTTGACACATAACTAACATATTTATTGCTTTTCGTTTAATATACGTATCGTTAAAATCGTCTCAATTGCTAAAAAGAGAATAAACATACCGAAAAAATTCTTTCTTTCTATTGCACTATTTTGAGCTGAAACCTGCAATAAAGGTCTTAAAATCAAATAGCAAAAAACCATTTTAACACTAGTACTCAATAGAAATGACATTCCTACGTTGTCAAAACTACGCTCTTTGACTTTCAACAAAACAATAAACACAATTGTTGATAACCCTAAAAATAGCAAATAGAGCGTTTCTAACGAATAGTGAAAAGCTTCATCGTTTATATTTAAAACATAAAAAACAATTTTATGAAGAATGTAGGCCAATCCAGCAAGTAACAATAAGTTTATAAGGGATTTGTAATTTTTTAAATTCATTGGGTTTGTTTTTGGCTTGAAGGCGCAAAGTTATTCTATATTTAATTTATCACAAACGCACAATGTTACTGATTTCTTATTTTAAAAAATTATTGTGATTTATTGATTTCGTTGACTTGTCTGATCACATTATACAACGCTAACGCAACACCAACCATCACTAAAATTTTAGTATAATATACTTTTGGACTCGGATGATTTTCATCTAACCAATTTCCTAAATAGGAAAATAGAAAAATGATTGCTCCCATTTGAATTGGTATATTAATCAGCGCAAGCCACTTACTAGCTTGTTTTTTTTTGGGTTTGTTCTCCATTGTGTGGCATTAAATTTTTTACATTGGCTTTCATTGTACAAGAAGCGCTGAAATCAGCACCCGGTTCTACCGATAATTTCCCAACTGAAACTTCGCCATGAATACTTGCTTTTGACTTTACATTCAAGACTTCAGTAACATGAATTTTACCATTGAACTTCCCCTCTATATCCGCATTTTTACAAACTATATCACCGGTAACACTTCCAGCAGGCCCAATAACAATTTTTCCGGTAGACTGGAAATTACCTATTAATTCCCCATCCAGTCTAAAATCGGCCTGAGAAATGATATCGCCTTTTATAGTGGTACCCTCTACTATTCTATTGGTTTTCCCTAAAAGGTCAGTATATGATTTTGGCTTTTTATCAAACATGATTATGGGTTTTTAGGCGCTAAATAGGATTCCAAGTTTTTCTTTATTTGAATTACTTTGTAGTTTTCAGCGGAAACAACTATTGCTGGTTCTTCAATTTTATATTTTATATTTTCTTTTAAAACCTGAATAATATTTTTTGCATAAGGCTCCGAATTAATTCCGTGAATGGTAACGAAATTTTCTTTTTCAGTGTAAACATCATAAGAATAAGAAATCACCTGAAAATCCTCATTCGCAATAAACAACTTTAATTTATCTTCAATTGCCTTTGTGTTTTTATCGGCTCTTGCCCCTACTTTATAAAGAATTTTCCAATTCTTGGTATCAACAATACTAAAATCCTTTTCTTCTAAAAACGGAATTTGGGTTGTAAGGATCTCTACCGCTTTTTTACCTTCTTCGCTATTAGGATAATTATCCGCTAACTCCTGCAATGCTTTTTTATAGGCTGATAATCCTCTAAGTTTTCCAAGAGTGGTTGCTTTTAAAAGTTCAAATTTTGAAACAATTTCATCACCCGAAAACTGATTAATCAAATCATCAATTTTTGCTAACACAACAATATATTGCTCTTCTTGATACAATTTATACCATTTATTATATACTTTATCGGGTGATTCATTATCTGAAACGACATTCAAATTGGTATTGTTTATTATTTGTGCATAACGAGAATTTGGAAACTGGTTCGAAATTTTATCTTTTATAGCCTCCGCTTTAGCCGCATTCGTAATTTGGTAAATTTTATATAAATTATAAAGTGCCGGAAGAACCAATTTTTCTTCTGGATTATTTTTCAATAATTGTTCCAATTTAGCACTGGCCAATTCATATTCCTTGAATTTTTCTTTATAAATAACTCCAAGTTGATAATAGGCAAAATTACGTTCTTTAGCAATATTGTCAATCGTGGTTTGATTTGTTGGAAGCTGTTTTAAATAATAATCGGCACTATATTTTTCAACCGGCATGTCTATGGCTAATTTGTCTTCCAATATTACTTTGTCACCATTAATGGAGTCCTTTACAACAAAATCAGTTTTATTGGTTGACAATCTCCAATTTCCTTTTGAAGATCGGTCTCCCCATATTTTTTTAAATTCCAGTTTTCCAAAAGCAATGGTGGTAGGATTATAAAAATAGAAAACACTAGCAGACTGTGGCCCAGAAATACCGGCCATAGTGGGTGGTGCTAATGATTTCTTGGCTGGTTTTCCTGGTTCTTGATTAGGGGAAGCCGGATCAATGGAAGCAGTATTAGTATTTCTTTCTATATTCTCTTGTTTGGCTTTTAGTTTTTCTTCTAAAATTCTATTAGTTTCATCTGTCTTTTTTAACTTTTCGATATAATTTTCAAAATACAAAACCCTGTCAGTTTCTGATAAAGCAACCACATTCAAAATACTGTCGTTTGTTTTGGCAATAGCTTCGAGTTGTATTACTTCATCTAAATCTTTTCTGGTTTTTTGGATGCGAATGAATTCTCTGGTTTTAATATCCAGCTTTACTAAAGTACTGTCATAATACTTTGCCGCAATCGGATAATCCGCATTTTTGAAATACATATTTCCTAAATCCCTATAGTTTGAAGCAATCAAATATTGGTCAGTTGTTGCCTTTTTTAGCGAAGCATTATAAAAATTTAAAGCTGTTTTTTGTTTGTTGTTTTTATCATAAAACACCCCCTTTTCTCGATAAATCACATCTAGAAATGGTCTGTTTTCTCTGTCGGCAATTAGTTTGTTGTATGTTTTTAAAAACGCAGTGGTATCTCCCGTTTTATAATCGAATAATTGTGCTTTTTTGGCGTAAGCCTGAATAACATATTTTCTTTCGGATTTTCTATTCATATCAATCACCGATTGATAGCTGTAAATGGCACTGTCTTTTTTACCTAATTCCTCGTACAATTGCCCAAGAATATAACGGTATCTCGCTCTTTCGGCATTTACTTTGGTATATTTTTCGGCTATTCTTAATTTTGCTAAAGCGCTGTCTTTTTCTTCTAAGTTTAAAAAAGCTTCTGAAAGAAGTGCATTTGCATTAGCAAAAACTTGTTTTTTCAATTCTTTTTCCTTCAACATTTTGGTCATGTTTTTAACTACCAAAGCATCATTCCCAAGTCGCATATTGGTTTTTTCACGCCAAATTTTAGCCTCATAAATCCTGCTGCTGTTTGGATATTTGTATAAAATATAATTGAATGCGTCTAGTGCCGGAACGAATCTTTGATCGTAATAACGGGATTTACCAAGTAGTAAATACGCCTCATCAATTTGGCTGTTTTTTTCTCTTCCGCCAATGTTCATGGAGTGTTTTTGAATTGCTTTGGTGGCTTTGGTCTCAGCCAATTCAAAATCAGCATTTTTAGGTTTTCCATCAGGAGAAATATCTTCCTCCATTTGCATTCTTTCGATTGGCAAACGCTTCCAAAAATCATCTTTACTGTTTGCTTTTATACCATTAACTCCTTTGTCTAAACCTATTTGCCCGTTGTATAAAATATTATATTTCGTGCTCAAAGCATGTGATTTTCTCGCCAAAAAAGTGTCCTTTTTAGTAGAACACGCTACCAAAAACAATAAAAATCCTAGCGAAAATATATGTTTGAATGTCCTGGTTTTCAATGGTAAACGTTTTTATCAATTAACTTCTAAAAATAGCATTTAGTATAATGACTTGTAAAAATACGTTTCTTTTTGCTATCGTGGAAATTATTAGGTTTCTTTTTGATTGCAGGTTTTGCGTAAGATTTGAGATTAAGAGAAGAACAGCCAGTGGGTGTTAGGTATTTATTATTGCTGTTTTAGGTGATGATTCCCTCCTTCTATTTTATTTGAAATGAAGCCAAACCTGAATTCTTCTTTCCGGATCACGCCCAAATTAAATTTTAAAGTGCAAAAAACAATTCCAGCTCTTGCAACGTTTCGGTAGATGTTTGAATATCTTTCACGACTTCGCCTTTGTTTAACGCCACAATTCTATTGCATACCTCCACAGTATGCAGCAAATCATGACTGGAAACCAGTACCGTTATATCCGGATTTTCGGCTAATTCTTTGATGATTTTTTTCAATCTATTGACTGTTGTTGGGTCTAAATTAGCAAAGGGTTCGTCCAGAATTACCACTTCCGGGTTTCCTATGAGAGTCGCGATAATTCCCACTTTCTTCTGGTTTCCTTTGGATAAATCCCGCAAATATTTTTTGTTTTTTAGGATTTCGCCATTAAAAAATTCCTCGTGTTTGGCCAGTAAAGCATCTATATCCGCTTTGTTTTGTCCGCGTAAATCGCCTATGAAATAAAAATATTCTTCGGGTGTCAAGTACCCAATTAAAAAGCTTTCGTCCAGAAAAGATGCGGTGAAAGGTTTCCAATTTTCGCTGGTGTTTACCTGAACGTCATTGTTGATAATATGTCCCGTTGAAGGCTGGATTAAATCCAATAACAAACTGAAAAAAGTAGTTTTTCCGGCTCCGTTATTGCCTACTAAACCAAAACTTTGTCCTTTTGGGATTTCCAGATTTTCGATTTTAAGAACTGTTGTGCCGTTATATATTTTTGAAAGATTGTTTACTTGTATCATTTTAAAAAAGTTTAATCGGTTATTTGTTGATTTGGTTAATCGCTTTATGAAAATTGACTGTTAACTCTTTTGCTTGTAGGCAGCAATGGTTTTATATTTTTCGGTTTTATAAACCTTTTCGATTAAAGAAAAAACTTTATCTCTCAAAGCAAAACCTATTAGCCCGGCTATAGCCACCATGGCCAATCCTAAATTGGGATTCATTATTTTAAAACCAATCCAATAAAGGGCCAAAGGCAACAGCAGTTTTGGCAGCGAAATCAACATGGTATTAACATTAAAGGCTTTTTTATCTCCAAAAGCTCCTTTGCTGGAATCTAAATCTATGGGCGTTTTTGTGTAAGCACCCGCAAGAAGCACCAAATGGGAATTAACTCCAATGTTATAAATGGCGCCCACAACAATTGTCAGATACACGTGCCATCCAAAATACAAATAGAATGAAGACAAAATCGTCGAAATAACTGTTGCGATCACAATCAACCACCATTTTGAACTCAAATAGCCTCGATACGGAATATTTTGTGTCATCATTAATTGGTAATAAGAGCTGTCCCAACTGGGTACAAATTGACCGAAAGTGAATAAAAAACCTCCTGAAACAAAAATTCCTGCGAAAATGTGCATGATGGGATTATTGTAAGCCTCGATTTTATTGGTAAAGAATAGAAAACCATAAAATAAAAACACCACACTCATGATAACAGTGGTTTTTGAACGTTTGTTTCTTTTGATTAATTTGATATCATTTTTTAAAAATGTTCCTAAAGTCCCAAATTGGTTTAACCAAGTCAAATCCTCGGTTTTGGCGATTTTATTTTTGGTGGAAAGACCCGCATCTAGGTATAAATTGTTTTTGAAATAATGAAAAGTAACATAATACAATCCCATTAAAGCCAAAACCGGAAAGAGAAACATCCATTTTGTATGAAACAATCCATCAAAAAATAAAGTAGTATAATTAGTGATGTCAAAAAACTTATAATATTGACAACCTCCCATAATTATAATAATTCCAACGAAAATGACAAACAAATTGTCTTTATTATTCAATACAATATTTAAAAAATTGTTGATGTAAATTAGTGAAATCATGGCTAAATGCCAAAGCAATACGCTTACTACATCATATCCTTCAATAATTAATACTACTGAAAATGGTAAAAAGAAAAAAGCATGTGCCCAATTAAAAAAAGACAGTACGGTTTTGCCTAAAGAAAAATGCACAATTATATGTTTCTTAAACGGTAAAATCAATAAAGGAAGAATGTTCATTACCGGGATTTTTTGCAACAACAAACGAATAATTAAATCAAACAAAAAGTAGTAAATCAGGAATTTATTGACGGTTACCAATGGTTCCAAATTCATTTTCTGGATTAAATAAAAGGCTCCAATTCCCAAAGCTAAAAAAACTAAAGCAAAATAAATAGCCACAAAAAGCATCAAGATCTTTAAACCTAAATTTGTTGCGAAGGAAGCTGATCTTGTAAAAGCCTTCCATTCGAGATAGATGAATTTTTGGAACATATTTTATGGTTTGGTTTCGTAATTGGTAGTTAAATAATTGAAATGTTACATCTAATATAAAAAAATCCGCAATTATAATCCCAATTTATTTGTCGTTCCCTACTTTTGTAAAAAATTAATCACATGTCATCCTTTTTAAAACTTATTATTAAAGAAGTAAAACGTGAAACCAAAGATGCTGTTTCCATACTTTTTAATGTTCCTGAAGAATTAAAACCGAACTATACTTTCATTGCGGGTCAATACATCAATATTCGACTTACCTTAGACAATCAGGAAATTCGTCGTGCGTATTCTCTTTGTTCCGCTCCAGAAAGTGGGGAATTGCGAATTGCAGTAAAAGCAGTAAAAAATGGTGCTTTTTCTCAATTTGCCAATACCAAATTGAAAGCAGGTGACGCGCTGGAAGTAGGAAAACCAGAAGGGAAATTTACTTTTGAACCACAAGCTGACCGTCAAAAAAATTATGTGGCTTTTGTAGCCGGAAGCGGAATCACACCTGTACTTTCTATCCTGAAATCAGTATTGAAAACTGAGCCTAAAAGCTCTTTTGTTCTTGTTTATGGAAACCGATCTCCTGAGGAAACTATCTTTCATCAAGAATTGCACGATTTGCAATTACAATATGTAAGCCGTCTTTTTGTACATTATGTGTATAGTCAAGCCAAAGCAGAACAGGCATTATTTGGTCGAATAGATAAATCGGCGGTGAATTTTGTTTTGAATAACAAACACAAGGAATTAGAATTTGATAAGTTCTATTTATGTGGGCCTGAGGAAATGATTAATGTCGTTTCTGGTGTTTTGGCAGCAAAAAACATCAAAGAATCGGCTATAAAATTCGAATTGTTTACTACTTCAACCAAAGAACATAAAATCGAAAAATCATTAGAAGGTCATTCGAAAATCACTGTTATGGTGGATGATGAAGAAAAGACTTTTGATATGTCACAAAAACAAACCATCCTTGAAGCAGCTTTAAAACAAGGGCTTGATGCTCCCTATTCTTGCCAAGGTGGAATATGCAGCAGTTGTCTGGCCCGTGTTACATCCGGAACTGCCGAAATGACTAAAAACTCTATTCTTACGGATGGTGAAATCGCCGATGGTTTAATTTTAACCTGTCAAGCGCATCCAACATCAGAAAGCATTTATGTAGATTATGATGACGTTTAGAATGTAAATTAATTATAACAAAAACTTCTCTGAAAAGGGAAGTTTTTTTGTTTAAAAATGTTATATTTTTATTATCTTAGTATTAAAACTACGATAATCGCAATCTTTCTAAACTTAGGATAGATTTGTAGAGTCAAACCTATTTGTCAACCAGTTTAAAAAAATTAAATATTATGACAATCCCTAACCAAATTCACCCTCTTCATCTCTCTTTTATTTTACTATTTGTAATAACTTCACTTTTTTGCGCCTTCATCATCATTAAAACAATGAGAACTAAAAAAGAACCTAAACTACTTAATGAAGAAAAATATCGCTCAACAATGATTGGGAAAATGTTAGAAATAAAGAACACTGATATAACGATTTTTAACATCTGGCCGTATGTAAGCCAATTAAAAACAGCTAAAATTCTCTCACGAAAAATTAAAGAGCGTGAATTGATCTATAAAGTTTATAGAAATTTAACGGAAGATTTTGAACACATTTTATTAACTACCGAAAAAGAAAATAATTTTGTTGTAATTGTTGTTGATAAAAAGAAAAATAAAACGATAGGCTATTTCCTCCTTAATCAAGATAGAGAATATAACTTAGTGGCTTAATTTTAATTTTTGCACAATCGCAAGAAATTAGATTTCCTATATTCACAACAAAAACTTCTCTCAAAAGGGAAGTTTTTTTGTTTTTGGAAACGTTGCCAAGATCAAAAAAATTATTTGTAGCGTCATTGTGAGGAACAAAGCAATCACAATTGTTGCTATGCTCTCGTTATGTGATTGCTTCGTTCCTCGCAATGACTACAAAAGACGAATTATATCTTCCACAGCAATCGTTCGCATGGCATCTTCATAACCTTCCACTATTTTATTTCCATAAACTGAAGTAGGTAATTTTGGAAACTGATTCCTATCGGAAACCAACTCATTTTCCATCGGTTGATTAAAAGGCGCAAATCCCGAGTAAGGATGTGTTGCACCCCAAAGCGTAATGACTTTCACGCCAAGCATCGCCGCAATATGGGCATTCCCGGAATCCATCGAAAGCATCACATCAAGATTACTGATGAGTTGCAATTCCTGCTGCAATTTGAATTGCCCCGCCATATTAATGACGTTTTCTTTGTTGGAACAAAGCGAATTTAAAAGTTCTATTTCCTTTTTTCCACCTCCAAAAAGCAGTATTTTACAGTCTGTATTTTTCGCCAATTGATTGATGACTTCCCGCATCAAATCCAACGGATACACTTTAGAATCATATTGTGCAAAAGGAGCAATCCCTACCCATTTTTGTTTTTTTTCTCCAGTAATTTTGATAATTTCAGTATCTAACGCTTGTTTATCCGGGAATATTGGAGAAGATAAATCAACTGTGAAACCCAGTTCCTTAAATACGCTGCAATGTCTTTCAAACATCGTTGGCAGTTGCTTGAAAACTTTATTTTCGGGTTGGGTCAAGGCTTTTTTATCTACTCTTCCTTTATCAACTGAAGCTACTTTTTTTCCGATTAGAGCAAAAAGGCTTCTGACGATTTTAGAACGCAAAACGTTGTGCAAATCGGCGAAAGCATCAACATTTAGTTCTTTTAAATCTTGGAACAAACGCAACAACCCAAGAAACCCTTTATGCCTTTCTTTTTCATCGAAAGCGAAAAAAGAAACATTGGGAATGGAATCGAAAAAAGGTTTGAAAAATGGTCTGGAAACGACCGTAATTTTAACGTCTGGATGCTGATTTACGAAAGCGCGTAAAACAGGAACCGTCATGGCGACATCTCCCATTGCGGAAAGTCTCATAACGGTTATATGTTTGATTTTTTGGGACAATTTAAAACGAGAATTACTTCTTGTTTTGGTATAAAACAGGATTTAGATCATCATCATTGTACATTTTCATCTGCTTGTACACTTTCATGAATTTATCTCCATTTTCAATGTCTTTTATTAAATCTTCAATTGCGGTAGACAAATCAGTTCTTTGTTCTAAAAGAATATTCAATTTCACCTGACATTTATCCCTGTGATCTTGGGAAGCCTCTGCACGAGTCGCTTCTTCATTCATGTGATAAATTTTCAAAGCTAAAATCGACAATCTGTCAAAAGCCCAAGCTGGACTTTCAGAGTTGATTTTTGCACTTTCTTTTACTACTACATGGCTGTATTTTTGAAGAAAATAACCGTCAATATATTCCACCATATCCGTACGCTCTTGATTCGAAGCGTCAATTCTTCTTTTCAAAGTCAAAGCGGCAACCGGATCAATATTTGGATCACGAATGATATCTTCAAAATGCCATTGAACGGTATCAATCCAGTTTTTATGATACAATAAATGTTCGAATTTATCCTTCGGAAAAGGGTTATTTATGGGCTGATCTACATTATCAAATTGATGATAATCTTTAATACTTTGTTCGAAAACTGAATAAGCTAATTTTGAAAACATATCTTTATATATTAAAAGGCAAAGATACTTTTTTATACTTTTATAGATTAAAAAAACTTTAGAAGTTTAATTCCAAAATTAAAACCATGCAAATCCATATTTTATCCGAAAACAATAGTGTCTTGAACCATTTTTTAGGACAAATTCGAAATGTGAATGTTCATAAGGACAGCATGCGTTTTAGAAGAAATATTGAACGTATTGGCGAAATAATGGCTTATGAATTGAGCAAGGAATTACACTACAAAAACATAGAAATTCAAACGCCTCTTGGTATCAAGAAAACTACCGAAATTGAAGACCAATTGGTGCTGTGCTCCATTTTGCGTGCAGGATTACCATTGCATTTAGGTTTTTTGAATTATTTTGACAATGCAGAAAACGGCTTTATTTCAGCCTTCAGACACCATCCTAATAATGATGATTATTTTGATATTGTAGTTCAATATCAAGCGATTGCTGATACAAATAATAAAAATGTACTATTGATTGACCCCATGCTTGCTACCGGACAATCTATAGTTGCTGTTTTTAAAAAATTAATGGAAAGAGGAACTCCAAAAAAAATTCACATTGCAGTTGTAATTGCGGCCCCTGAAGGAATTGCATATCTTAAACAACATTTACCGGATACTTGTCATCTTTGGATCGCCGCATTAGACGAAAAACTTAATGAACACCGTTACATTATTCCAGGACTTGGTGATGCAGGAGATTTAGCTTTTGGAGACAAACTATAATTGCGAGAAAAAAGCAAAAAGACTGCAAAGAATAAAAACAAACAATACGATTTCCTGTTTCAATTTTAGCTGCACAATTTCAATATGACTTGTTGCCATTATGGCTAATGGCGCAAAAGTAAACAGTAATAAACCATTACTTTTATTTGAGGAAATCAAGAAAATTACTATTCCAATAAAGAATGAAGCCACTATTTTTTTGAAAGAAACGTGTAAAAGTTGTGGTCTATGAGAAAATGTTGCAAACATAGAAACAACAAAAAATAAGGCAATGGTAGCATAGATTGAAAAAGCTGCGTTTTGGTAATTATTAGTAAAATAATCAATATTGAAATCCATCGTTACACTCCTCGTTACATATTCTAGTACATTCACATTAAATACTGCCGCATACAACAAGAAAATAATTGCAGCAGTGAAAAAGGCAATAAACGGCAAGAACCAGTTTCTATAATCTCTGGAAACATGGAAAATTATGGATATAAAAACCAATATAATAAAAATAATACTCCAAAAATGAAATAATGAAGCTAAAAAAATCCACAATGATGCATCAAATATTTTTTCCTTGGAAGCTTTAAGCGATTGCAATGAGATTAATCGGCGAAGGGCTAGTAGTATAAAGAAATTTGAAAAAATAAGGTTGGTGTTTTCCAATAGCGAAGGAAAAAAAAGCAAAAATAAAAAGTAAAAAAAAACGGTGTACGCACTGTCTTTGCTCAATCCATTCTTCTTGACAACAAAATTTGTAATAAAGATGGACGCTAATAAAATGCAGAAGAGCATTCCTTTTTTTAAAATTAATAACACCGAATTAGTCCAAGACAAATCCTGAAATTGGTAGATTGAAAAGAAAACCAGCATTAAAATTACAACCAATGAAAAATTTAATGGTGTAGATTTTTTAAAAACACTTGTTATCATAAGGATATTTTATACTTTTGTGATTGTAAATATAATACTTGTTTAAAAAGGAAACCCTGCAAGTTTAAAAAGATTCTTCATAAAATAAGAATTTTCTACTAGCTAGAGTTTTTTTTAAAACAATTAATAAATTAATTTTATACATTATGAAAGCATTTTTCGAAGGAATACAATACTTATTTGTAAATATTTTATTTGCTCCTCTAGATTTCTTACGTGCATTAGAACTTGAGTCTTGGTTTGTTGCTAATACTATCAACTGGATTTTCATGATTATTTGTGCAGCTGCAATGGTATATTGGATTTTGCAATTGAAAATTTTTGAAGACGCAGGAACAGAAAATCAAGATACTACCGCTCACTCTTTCTTAAAATAATATTTAAAAAAAAGTGAACAGTAATTGGAAATTATTTTAAATCGTTTCCAATATCTTTTCTAAAATACATCTTATCAAAATTTAGTTTATCTATGTTTTGGTAAGATTTTTTTATGGCCTCTTCGAAATCATTTCCATAAGAAGTTACTGTAAGAACCCTACCTCCATTAGAAATAACATTTCCATTCTCAAGTTTAGTTCCAGCGTGAAAAACAATCGAATCTTCAATAGTTTCTAATCCTGAAATTACTTTTCCTTTTTCGAAATCTTCCGGATATCCGCCAGAAACTACCATAATTGTTGTAGCACTTCTTTCGTCAACTTCCAGTTTGATTTCATCTAGCTTTTCATTGGCTACAGCCAAAAACAATTCCACTAAATCTGTTTTTAATCTCGGAATAACCACTTCCGTTTCCGGATCACCCATTCTCACATTGTATTCAATTACGATTGGTTCGTTATTCACATTAATCAATCCAATAAAAACGAATCCCTTGTATGGAATTCCGTCTTTTTGGAAACCATCAATGGTTGGTTTTACGATGCGTGTTTCGATTTTTTCCATCAAAACAGCGTCAACATAAGGAACTGGAGAAACTGCTCCCATTCCACCTGTATTTAATCCGGTGTCTCCTTCACCAATGCGTTTGTAATCTTTCGCCGTTGGCAGGATTTTATAATTTTTTCCGTCAGTAAGAACAAAACAGCTTAATTCGATTCCGTCAAGGAATTCCTCAATCACCACTTTAGAACTGGCGTCACCAAATTTTTGGTGCACTAACATGTTTCTTAATTCTTCTTTGGCTTCGGCCAAATCCTGAATTATCAAAACGCCTTTTCCAGCTGCCAATCCATCTGCTTTTAAAACATAAGGCGGTTGCAACGTTTCCAGAAATTCGCATCCTTTTTCAACTGTTTCGGCTGTAAAACTATCGTAAGCAGCAGTTGGGATATTATGTTTAATCAAAAATTCTTTGGCAAATTCTTTACTTCCTTCTAATTGAGCACCAATTTTTGATGGCCCAATAACCGAAATCTCTTTTAACTCGGCATCATTCAAAAAGAAATCATAGATCCCTTTTACTAATGGATCTTCGGGTCCTACAACAACCATTTCTACTTTTTCCTGAAGAACAAAAGCTTTGATGGCGTCAAAATCAGTTGGACTTAAATCAATATTGTTCGCTATTGTTGCAGTTCCTGCATTTCCTGGTGCTACAAAAAGTGTTTCGCAAAGGGGACTTTGAATCATTTTCCATGCAAATGCATGCTCTCTTCCGCCTGAACCTAGTAGTAAAATTGTCATGGTGTAGTTATTAGTTGTAAACCGCAAAAATAATTGCTTTTGAACTTAAAAAATAATTAATTTTTAAAAAGTTGTTGGTTCTTGGTCATTAGTTCTATGTAAATATTATTTTTGATGAAATATACCTTTAAAATGATTCCACTTTTCGACTTATCACTGCAACTAAATGGTTTCCCCATGAAGGAAGCCAAAGCCGAATTGCGAAAAATTATAGCTTTATCCGAAAAAGAACATGAAGCTTTCCTGGAAAATAAAAAAGTAGAAATCGTTAATTTTCATTTACAGAATAATCCATTTTATCAAGAATTGATTGGTTTAAATGCTCCCAATTGGGACAACTTACCCGTTTTAAATAAAAGAAACTTACAAAAACCATTGCTAGAAAGGCTTTCGAAAGGGTATTCTTCAAAAAACAGTTACGTGAATAAAACGTCTGGTTCCAGCGGTGATCCCTTTATTTTTGCCAAAGATAAATACTGTCATGCTTTAACATGGGCTTCTAATATGTATCGTTTTGGTTGGTACGGAATTGATTTTAACTGTTCGTATCAAGCCCGTTTTTATGGGATTCCAATGGATTTCATTAGCAACAAAAAAGAGCGTTTTAAAGATTTATTAAGCCATCGCTTTCGGTTTTCAATATTTGACTTGTCAGATGTGGTATTAGAAACCATTCTTAAAAAATTTCAGAATAAAAAATTCGATTACATCAATGGTTACACGAGTTCAATTGTTCTGTTTGCCAAATATTTAAAGAAAAAAAACATCATTTTAAAGGAAATCTGTCCCACTTTAAAAGTATGTATGGTGACTTCTGAAATGCTTTTTGAAACAGATAAAATTCTTTTGGAGCAACAATTTGGAATTCCAATTATCAATGAATACGGCGCTTCGGAACTGGATTTAATCGCCTTTCAGAATCCAAATGGAGAATGGCAAGTGAATTCGGAAACATTATTCGTCGAGATTTTGGACGACAATAATCAAGCAGTTCCAAACGGTACTTCAGGCCGAATTGTGATTACTTCCTTATTCAATAAAGCGCATCCGTTTATACGTTATGATATTGGTGATATTGGGATTCTCGACGAAAAAAGTACGTTGAAAAAACCTATTCTCAAGAAATTAATTGGAAGAACAAATGATATTGCACTTTTGCCAAGCGGAAAAAAATCTCCTGGATTAACGTTTTACTACGTAACAAAAAGTATCATTGAAGACGATGGTAATGTAAAAGAATTCATAATTACGCAAACAAAAATTGACACTTTTGAAATTGAATATGTGAGTGAAAATGAATTAACGGCAACACAAATTCAAAAAATCGAAAAAGCAATTACTATCTATTTAGAAAGTGGTTTGACGTTCTCATTCAGTAGAAAAGAAAAACTGGAGCGTAATAAAAACGGAAAATTAAAACAATTTATTTCTCTAATTAAAGAAATCAAAGAATGAAAATCACCATAGTTGCAGGCGCTAGACCTAATTTTATTAAAATCGCCCCGATTATCCAAGCGATAGAGAAAAAGCAACACGAAGGTGTGTCAATTTCCTATCGTCTAGTGCATACAGGCCAGCATTATGACAAAAGCTTGAGCGATACGTTTTTTGAAGAACTTAATATTCCGCTACCAAATAGCAATCTCGAAGTAAAAAGTGGTTCTCAGTCTGTGCAAACAGCTGCGATTATGATAGCTTTTGAACAGGAATTATTACAAAATTCGTGTGATTTAGTTTTGGTTGTCGGTGATGTCAATTCAACAATGGCTTGTGCGATTGTGGCAAAAAAACTGAATATCAAAGTGGCGCATGTTGAGGCCGGTATCCGCTCTGGTGACATGACAATGCCGGAGGAAATCAACCGCATTGTAACGGACAGTATTTCGGATTATTACTTCACCACATCACTTTGGGCAAATGAAAATCTTTTGAAATATGGGATTTCAAAAGAAAAAATCCATTTCGTAGGAAACGTAATGATTGATACTTTATATCAAAATATAAATAGAATTAAAAAACCTGTTTTTTGGGATGAATACCAATTAGAATTCGAAAATTATATCATTTTCACCCTACATCGCCCATCGAATGTAGATGATGAACAATCGTTGCAACAATTATTACTGGGTATTGATGCCTTAGATAGTGATAAAAAAGTAATCTTTCCTGTTCATCCGAGAACAAAAGCCATTTTAGGCGAAAAAAAATTAAATTTTAAAAACATCATTTGTGTTGAACCACAAGGATATTTAGCATTTATGTACCTTATCAATAACAGTTTTGCAGTAATTACCGATTCGGGAGGAATTTCTGAAGAAACTACTGTTTTAGGAATTCCCTGTTTTACAATGCGTGAAAATACCGAAAGACCCGAAACACAATTAATTGGCACCAACACTTTGGTAGGAATCGGTATCGAAAAATTGACACAAATTTACAGCTCTTTTCTTAAAAATGGAAAGCGAGAAAGTGGTATTCCTGAACTTTGGGATGGCAAAACTTCCGAACGAATTATTGACATTTTACTACACCAAAACTAATGGAAGAAATTCTAATTATTTCTAATTATTATCCACCAGAAAAGGGTGCTGCAGCCAATAGAATTGAGCAGTTGGCTTTGAAACTAGATCAAAATAATTATAAAGTAACCGTAATTTGTCCGTTGGCTAATTATCCTAAAGGAGTATTATTCCCTGAATACAAAGGAAAGTTTTTTGCTAAAGAAATGATGCAAAATATAACCGTAAAGCGGCTTTGGATTTATCCAAGTAATAGCAAAAATATCTTTGTCCGTATAGTTTCAATAATGTCTTTTTCTATTGGATTATTTTTTTATTTAGTGTTCAAAAAAACACCTAAAAAGGTAATAGTTCAATCTCCACCATTATTAGTATCTTTCATTAGCGTTTTAGTACTTTCGCTAAAGCGGAAAAAAATCATTTTAAATGTTTCCGATTTATGGCCTTTGGCGGCTATTAAATTGAACGCCCTTTCGTCAGATTCATTTTCACATAAAGTTTCATTATTTTTAGAACGATTTATTTATAAAAATTCAACTCTGATTTTAGGCCAGTCCAATGAAATTATTGCTCATATTCTCTCTTTATATCCAGGAAAAAGAAGCCATTTGTATCGTAATTTTCCAGATCATAAAATTGAAAGTTTCGAATTAAATTTAATTGACAATCAACCTATTAAATTATTTTACGCAGGATTACTCGGTGTAGCACAAGGTGTTTTGGAAGTTTGCGAAAAAATGGATCTGGAAAATCTAAATTTAGAATTTCATATTTTTGGTGATGGCGCTGAAAAACTTCAAATTGAAAGCTATATAAAGGATAATCCTAAAAAAAATATTGTTTTCCATGGCATGTTGGAACGCAATGAATTGATTTCGAAATTAGCAGCCTTTGACATTGCTTTAGTTCCATTGAAAATGAGAATTTACGGCTCAGTTCCATCTAAAATATTTGAATATAGTGCTTTAGGAATACCCATACTTTATTTTGGTGGTGGCGAAGGTGAAACTATTGTATCTAACAATAATTTAGGATGGGTCGCAGAAGTAACAAATTTTCAGCACCTAAATGCTACTATAATCGAAATTTCAAAAATTGATAAAGAACAAATTCAAATAATGAAACAGCAGATTTTTGAAAATGCTAAAAACAACTTTAATCTTGATTTTCAAATAAAAGAATTAATAGAAAAAGAATTTTTTTAATATGCTTTTTCTTCGCCCTTAAAAATATTAACTACCGTTTGGAAAATTATTTTTAAATCTAGGATAAGAGACCAATTTTCGATGTAGAAAACATCAAATTTTATTCTGTTAATCATATCGCATTCCGTTTCAATTTCTCCACGAAAACCTTTAACCTGAGCTAATCCTGTGATTCCCGGCTTCACATAATGCCGTATCATATATTTTTTAACTTTATTCCCATAAACTTTATTTTGCGCCCAGAGATGGGGCCGGGGACCCACAACTGACATATCTCCAAGTAAAACATTTAGAAATTGAGGCATTTCATCCATACTTGTCTTTCTCATAAACTTGCCTATTCTAGTAACCCGAGGGTCATTTTTTGAGGCTTCTGTTTCTGTTTTCTTATTGATTTTCATGGAACGAAGTTTATAACAAAAAAACTCGTTTTCATCAATTCCTGGTCTTCCTTGTTTGAAAAAAACAGGACCTTTGGATTCTAATTTTATTAATATCGCTAATAATGGAACTAGCCAAGATAAGAGAAAAACAATAACTATAATAGAGAATATAATGTCAAATACCCTTTTAAATACTTTTATCGCAGGCTCATGCAGCAAAGTTCGCTTTAATGACAAAACGGGGAAAAATTCGTAGTAATCTATTTTTAAATTTTTAGAAAAAATTTCTTTTGTGTCTGGTATAAATTTTATTGTTTTATTGTTTTCATCTGCAAAATCAATCAAATCTTTCAAATACTCATTAGAAATTTCATTTAATGAACAGTAAATTTCATCAACACAGTTTTCGATTATAAAAGGTTTTAAATCAACCAATTTTCCTTTAATATTTTGATTTGATTTCTTGTCCGAAAAATAACCTAAAAAACGATATCCATAATCATTTCTTGTTTCAAAAAGGTTTTTCAATTGAATTGCTTCTGGCGTATAACCAATAATGACCGCACTCCTATAATTACTTCCTGTTAGTATTCTGTATTCTTTTAAATAATAAAACAGTAAAAATTTTGAAATAGTAATCAACACCATTAAGGAAGAAATAAATATCGCAACCACAATTCCACTAAAAACAACCTGTTTTGAAAATGGAAAAAAAGCAATGATTATCAAAAGAAATAAAACTCCTTGCTTGATTATTTTCGAAATAATTTCAATTGGAGTTGTAAAGCGATATATTTCGTAAAATCGTATGAAAAAGGCAGCAGTAATCCATCCAATTGTTTGATAAATAAGATAATATTCAATGTCTAAATCTCGTTCTTTGAATACAAACAAGCTTAGCACTGAAATAATTATTAGATCAATTGAAACACTAATAGGCCGTATGTATTTTGAATATCTTCCTATTTGTGATGCCGTCATAATTAGTGAACTATTAACTTAAAGATAAATTCAAAAATACTTCCTTCCATTATTTAATATAACCCGAAAAATCTTTATGTTCTTCTTTGGAAAGTTCTTCTGTAGACAATGATTTAAAATACTCATAGGTAATTTTCATTCCTTCTTCACGATCCACTTTGGCTTCCCAACCTAACAATTTTCTTGCTTTGGTAATATCGGGTTGTCGTTGCAAAGGATCGTTTATTGGCAAAGGAAAATAAACCACTTTCTGATTGGTTCCTGTCAGTTTCATAATTTCTTCAGCAAAATCTTTAATGGTGATTTCATCTGGATTACCAATATTTACAGGAAGAACATAATCAGAATGTAATAATCTGAATATTCCTTCCACTTGATCATCTACATAGCAAAAAGAACGGGTTTGCATTCCATCTCCAAAAATAGTTAAGTCTTCACCACGAAGCGCCTGACCTATAAATGCGGGAATAACTCTACCATCATTGAGCCTCATTCTTGGACCATAGGTATTGAAAATTCGAACAATTCTAGTTTCCACACCATGAAAAGTATGATACGCCATGGTTATGGATTCCTGAAAACGTTTGGCTTCATCATAAACACCTCTGGGTCCTATAGTATTTACATTCCCGTAATATTCTTCGGTTTGTGGGTGAACCAATGGATCTCCATACACTTCAGAAGTGGATGCTATAAGAATTCTGGCGTTTTTTACTCGTGCCAAACCTAAAAGGTTGTGAGTCCCAAGAGAACCAACTTTTAAGGTTTGTATCGGGATTTTCAAATAATCTATGGGACTTGCAGGCGAAGCAAAATGTAAAATATAATCTAATTGACCCGGAACATGAACAAATTTGGTAATATCATGATGATAAAACTCGAAATTTTCCAGTTTGAACAAATGCTCAATATTTTTCAAATCTCCTGTTATGAGATTATCCATTCCAATGACAAAATAGCCTTCTTTAATAAAACGGTCACAAAGATGTGATCCTAAAAATCCAGCAGCTCCAGTAATAAGTATTCTTTTCATAAGTCAATTTTACAGGTGCAAGGTAAAAAAAACATTTCACAAATTGTGAAGGAACGTAAGGGTTTCCCAAGATTTAAATACATTAATATTTAGAATTAAAATTAAAATTAAGGTAATATTACGGCTCCAATTGAAGTCATTACTAATCAATTTTATATATTTTTACATAAATATAAATCATCTACTTTGAAAGTTGTTCATGTTGTTGAAGCACTGGCCGGAGGAGTTCACACCTATTTCAAAGATTTATCCTTTTTTTTTGGAAATCATGAAATAAATGAGAATATAAACACCACCATCATTTATAGTGGAAATCGGAAAGAAATTAATTCGAAAAGAATAAAAGAAGATTTTTCAAAAGGAATTTCTCTTATAGAACTAAATATGGTTAGGCCTTTTTCTCCTTTACAAGATTTAAAATCTCTTGTAAAATTAACCAGAGAGCTTCAAAAATTAAATCCTGATGTTATCCATCTTCATTCTTCAAAAGCTGGTGTTTTGGGAAGAATTGCTTGTTTTCTATTATTTAAAAAAATAAAATTATTTTATACTCCACATGGTTATTCTTTCCTTCGAACAGATATTTCATCTTTTAATAAAAAAATATACAGATTAATCGAGAACAGTTTTCAGATAATATTTGGCGGTTTAACCATTGCTTGTGGGGATACCGAATACGAAATAGCCAAAAAAATAGGAAAATCCTACCTTATAAGAAATGGTATTGATATTATAGAGGTTAATGAAAATGTTTCGAAAAATAAAAATGAAATTTTGACAATCGGTATCGTTGGGCGAATTACTGCTGCCAGAAATCCTAAATTATTTAACGCAATTGCTTTAAAACATCCCAACCATAATTTTGTTTGGATTGGAGATGGTGAATTAAAACAACAAATAACCGCTCCAAATATAAGAATTACAGGATGGTTCTTGAAAAGAAAGGATGCGTTAAAAGAGCTTAATAAAATTGATATCTATATTCAAACTTCACTTTGGGAAGGATTACCAATTGCAGTATTAGAAGCAATGGCAATGCAAAAACCCGTTTTGGCCACGAATATTATCGGAAATAAAGATGTGGTAGTGCATAACGAAACAGGTTTCCTTTTTGATAATGTCAATGAATTAGAAAAATATATCGACATTCTGAAAGACGAAAAAATAAGAGACAATTTTGGAAAAAAAGGATTAGAAAGATGTCAAAGTTTATTCGACAGCGCTAAAAATTTTACTGAATTAGTTTCTCTTTATAAACAATAGTTTTCTCTTGTAACCAGTAACTTCCGAAGATAGAAAACCAAAATCCGCTGAATGCAATTCCGTCAAAACGCAATAGAAAATCATCTGTGAGATTAGAGGTAAAAAAGATAAAAAAGAATGCAATAATAATTGCGTTTTTTATGTCAAACCCTAAATATCCAATAGTAAAAACGTATAAAAAAAATATTATTGGACCTAAAAATCCGTATTTTAATAAAAAATCCAAAAACTGATTGTGAGTGGGGAATTCATACTTTGCCAGAAAATGTTGATTCGTTTGTTCATAATATTTGAATAATTCTGACTTCCCATCGGAAGCTCCAACACCAAAAGGCAGGTTTTTTAACGAAAGTTCCCATGCTGATTTCCAAATAGAAACACGCGTAACAAAAGAATTAAATACTTTTATTTCTGGATTTTTAATGGCATCGAGGTTGCCTACTTTATCCATGTAAGCAAATGTTACTGAGGAATACTTCTCTTTCATATACGGGTTTTTTTGTAGAAACAGTAAAAAGATACTACCCAATAAAATCAATCCGACAGCTGATATTCCAACAACCTTTTTAAAATTATATTTTCGGATCACTTCATAGTAAAAAACCAAAACAAAACCAATAAGCATGTTAAACAAAGCCATTCGAGTATTCACAAAAAGAACAAAGAAGAATGATAGTGAAAAAATGACAAAATTGGCACTTTTAATTATAGCCCTTTTTCTTTGGCGAAAAGCATCAAAAATAAAATAAATATTAATAATTGCCACAAAGGACAAATGCATGTTTAGCGCCGGCGCATGTATGCCCATGCTATTAGAAAACGCATACCCTATTTCCCATAAATCAATTCCTAAGACGTATTTATCAATCATATTTGGATAAAAAACAATAAAGCGAATAAAGAAAAACAACACGATACCGCTCGTTGTGATACTATAAAACTGAAGCAATTTATAAAATTGTACCCGTTGATAATTCCTTAAAATAAACATGGGAAAAATAAGCAAGGAAATACTTTTTTCGATAGATTTTATACCCATTAAATAAGAATCATTATTCCAAAAAAATAAAATCTCTATTAATAACGGTGAAGCAATAATAAATCCTAGCGAGATAGTCTTTTTAGTGGTTTTTAATTTTTTTATAAATAATAAATTAAACACCGCAAACAGTATAATCAGGTCAGTACATGGTTTTCTGAAAATCATGATACTGGCAATCAAAAATAAAAATAAATTGAAAATTCTATTGAAGTTTTTTTCTGAAATATTCATAATATAAAGCATAATAAATTATAGGAAAAACTCCTATTTTATGACGAATCGCAGTTCCTAAATCGGGTTCAAACACTCCTTGAACAATAAAATAAGCAAACAAAATAAGCAATATCCAAAGCTCATATTTATACTCTTCTCTATTCTTTAAACATTTTGAGAAACGCACAAGAAGTATATAAAACAATAACAGTTGCCAAATTATAAAAGCAATAATTTGAGGGGAAAAAATATATTTTATACCGTTTAACGGGATATTAACTGCAAAAAAACCATAGACAATAGCTACTGTTTCGCCATACCAAGTATCTGGTTTAACAGGAGAAATAATCATGGAATTGGCATCCGAAGCATTTACCCTTGTCGTATTTACAATTTCTCTACTACTCTCCGAAAAATAATGTCCTTCCAACATCCCGTAGCTTAATGACAAAAAAATCACAATTAATAGTCCGTAGAAAAGGGTTACAATCGTTTTGTTTTTAAAATTAATGAAACTAACCGCATACATTACAAAAGCTATAAGGGGTATTAGAAGAAAGTAAGGCCGATAAAAAATCCCAAAAAGAACTAAAAGAAGCATCGATAAAGCGATTGACTTAGCATAAGAAATTTTATGATTCTTGTAAAGAAATACAATAATTGCAACGTATAAAAAAGTAATAAATTCTTTGGAAGGCATAGACATGAAAATTGCCATCATAAAGAATCCTAAATAAACAAGGATGTTCTTTACATTTAGCTTGTAAAAATTATTTGGAACTCCAATTTTGTACAATACATAAGCTAGAATTGGAAATTGTATCAAGGCAATTAGAGGAAAGGGTAAATAACGCAATCCGGTTACTTTATAAAATAATATGGTAAGCGGGTAACTTCCTAAAAAACCTATTTCTTTGCCTTTGTCGAATGCAATAATGGCTGAATCGTAAAAAAAGCGTTTGGGTAATATATAAAATGCTGTTACTGCCACAAATAAATTGGCAATAAATAACACCACAAAAATTGCCGTACTCTTTTTAATTTGCATCATAAAAATTTAAAGGAATTGTTTCATGGTTCCGCTAGTTTAAAGTTTTATATCTTTTTTGTAAAACATTAAATATCCTATAAATATATAGAAAACTAGGTAGCATCATAAAAGGTACGAAATTATAAAACTTCATGACTTTGTCTAATTTAATATTACGTCCTTCTTTAAGTAGGTGTTTCCAGGAAACTAAATCGTTCCAAATGGCTTTTCTGTTACTTGAAGACAAGATATAGAAGTCTTTTAACAGTATTACATAAATCGATGCCCAATAGTTTCTTAAGGCCTTATTTAAGCTACTTTCATCATGTTTGATGTTATTTAAACCGTGTTTCACCATTTCATATACATCCATAACATGGTTCTCACTAACCTGAAGAGTAATTGACCCAAGTCTTCCCTGTCTGTATATATAAAACGATTTTGGATAGATAGCAAAAGTGTTAATATGGTTAATTAATCTGCTGCACCATTCCATATCTTCCGATTTTCTTCCCAATGGAAAGAACAATTCATTTTCGATTAATATCGTTCTCTTTACTATTTTATCCCATGCGCAAGCGGCAAATAAATCATAATAAACTAATTGCTCAGCTTCTTTCTTAAAATCCCCTTCTTTATTATTAATATATTGTTGGTTATACTTACATTTTACATGATTTTTTGAAAAAAAACGACTTTCCTCATGAAGTATTAAATCGGGATAAGATTCTTTTATTAAGTGGTTTAATTCTTCTAAAACGCTATTTCCCTCCCAATAATCATCACTGTCAGTAAAAATAACATAATCTCCTTTTGCCCTTAATAATCCCACATTTCTGGCATCAGATAAACCACTGTTTTCTTTATTGATAATTATATTTCTCGGATCTTTTTTTTCATATAAAGAACAGATTTTTAAAGAAGAATCAGTAGACCCGTCATTCACCATAATAATTTCAAAATTAGTATAGGTTTGACATAAAATACTGTCTATACATTGCTCCAGATAATTCTCTACATTGTAAACGGGAACTATGATACTAAAAAAAACATTTTTATTTGGATTATTCACCGTTGTCTTTTTTAAATTAATTCAAGTATACTTTTACGTTGTCTTTTTTATAAATAACTACTGCGGAAATAAAGTTCCAAAAAAATGAACTAGCAACAAAGGCAAATGCAGCTCCTCCCATTCCATAAACCGGGATTAAAAATCTGTTTAAAATAAAATTAATAATAACCGCCATTACAAGTATGATTTGGAAAACATTTTGTCTTCCAGTCATATTCAAATAAATAGGTGCCGATCCAAAAGCGGAACAAATTCCTTGGCCAATCATTAGAATAAGTAATGCATTCCTCGCAACAATATACTCTTTGCCAAAAAACTGCAAAATATATTCTGAGAAAACACATATCAATAAAGCGATTGGTAGTGTCAAAATAAAAATTAAGCGAGAACTATTTCTCAATATTTTATTTAATTCGAAAGTGTTTTTAGTAGAAAAGTATTCGGCAATTTTTGTAGAAACAGTGATGTTAACTGTAACGATTACCATTGATAAAATGGTCATTAATTTCATTGCCAAAGCATAAAAAGCAACGGTTGCATCGTCTCTGTATTTTTTTAAGAATATAATATCAAAACTCATCAATAAAAATAAAGCCATTCCGCTTATTGCAATGGGATAGGATTTAACGATTATTTCTTTATACGTATTAGGCTCGTTTATAGTATTGGTTTTTACTTTGCTAAAATAATTAAAAACCAAAATTGAGGTAATCACGGCCAGAATCACAAAACCAATAAGAAAAACATCAACTAAATAAATTTCTTTTTTGATGTAATACAGTAAAATTGCGCCCAGAATTAAAGGAATATATTTTATTGCATTTCTAAATAGTTCCGCAACATACAAACGATCCAATGCTCGAAAAACTTCCGTATTTAAAGTAGTTAAAGCCGAAAAAAATAAGATTCCAGATGATTTTAAAAGAATTAAATAAACTCCTTGATCAGAGAAAAAAGCATTAATAAAGTCTTTATTGGTAGCTAAAACGATTAAAAATAAAATTATCGCCATTGAAAATACTATTCCAACCATTTTTATATAAATCTCTTTTAAGGAATATAAACCATTTACGCCTTTTAATCTTCCTCTAAAATATAAAATGGATTGGTCACAACCCAATAAACATATACTGCCTATTACCAATAGAAAAGATCGGACGAAATCATATTGTCCGACAATCTTTGGGCTAAAATTCTTTGTCAGAAATAAAGTAAATCCAAACAAAATTAGCATTCCCAAAACTCTCAAAATTAATGTGTTTAAACTTTGTAGAATAAATGGGTTATTTTTAATTTTTTGAAGATCGTTAGTGAATATTTTCAACATATTAATTATTAGAATCAGTGGTAATGACAACTATTCCTAAAACCTAAATTGTCCCGTTTTGTTGGACTTTTAAAGATTGTTTTCTATAAAAAGAAATGAAAAAACTTATAAAAATAAACCCAAGAATTAAAACCACCGGCAAAACGAATTTAAGTTTGTCATTTATGGATTTAGTGTTTTTGATATTCATTACAACCGTGGAATCTTTTATTATTTTATTAGAATTAAACAGCTGTATTTTTAATGTTCCAATATCCTTAGTTAGGGAATCCTTGGTTTTTATAATGTCATTTAATTGTAAATTTTCATTGTAATAAATGAGTTTATCATTTTTTTGACGATTGTCATTAACACTTGAATACTCATTCAATATTCCATCGATTTGATCTATAATCCCTTCCTTAGCTTTTATTTTTTGTTGAATATTACTAATAGAAATTTTTTGAACTTCCTCAAAATAAAGGCTCGTATTCAAATAATTTAATATGGGCTGAATCGTATTTTTGGGGTCTGTTACCGCTTTTGTCGAAACAATAATAGTATGAAAAGTATAGTTTTTACTTGTGGTAGTTTCTTTAACTACTGATTTCAAATCTCCATTTTGCGCCATTAATTGCAATAATTCTAGATTTAACCCATTGTTGTTGATAAACTTATATACATCTACAATAGGTTCAATTGTAATTTTATTGATTTCTTTAGAATTTTGAATACCTATTGATTTAAAAAAAACGGTATCTTTTTCTGCAATTTTAGCCGCTAATAAATTAATCTTTGAATATAAATAATCCGTTGATTTAAAATTTGGCTCAACTATAATATGATTATCAAAGGTTTTTTGTGTTTGGTCTAATAAAATTCCTAAACCTACTCCAACAAACAACAAAATCGAAACTGCAATAATATTTTTTACAAAAAACTGAATACATGTGAATAAAAAAGTATTAAATCTTTGAAAAAGACTGCTGATTTTCTTAGAAATTTGTGTTAAATCAATCTCCTGATCCTCTTGATTATTGGGTCCGTTTTTATTCATGCTATACTTTTATTTTACGTTGAAAATTTGTTCCAATATCTTAATGGTAATCAAATACGTAGGTTTTACACCCGTTGTTCCCAGTCCGCCAGAAGCTAATGTACTTCCCGTTTCCAATGGATTATCTGAAGCGTAATAAGCATATCTCACTTTGATATCCAAAGGAACGCTTTTTCTGATTTTGGATGCAGATTGAATGGCTTTTTGATAATAAGAACCTTCCATTTCCAATCCAATAATACCCCAAGTCGATTCATGAAAGAATTTTAATAAATCCCTGTTTTGCAATGATGTTCCCAATACCGTAACCATTGGTCCGGCAAAAACTGCGATATCATTTCCTTCAAACATCTCCGCCGACAATTCATTATGGAAAAAATAATTATCTGCCGTTCCCTCATTAATATGCGCATTCGGAATCATGATGTCTCCTTTTCCACCTTCCAAAATTCCTGCTTTTCCCATAATGGAAACCGATTCGACATTCAGTAAGGTCTCTTTTTTATAGGGTTTCAATAATTCATCAATTGTTTCATACGCTTGTTCGCCAAAAGCATAATCCATGACGATTATAACCGGTTTTTTGTCACCAATAGTTGCTTTTGGAAATGAGGTTTTAGTCCAGTCTATTTTGGCTGTATCAAAAATTTGTACGTCAATATTGGTTCCTGAAGTATCCGGTAAAGAAATCATTCCGTATTTCAATGCAATGTCTTCCACCTGATTGCGAACGTCATACGAGCCGGATTTACTCAATTCTTCATAAATAAAGAAATCTGATTTGTCCTTAAACTTCGTTTTCAAAGCCGGTGTAGCAAAAATAGAGTTCATTACACTGTGCATATTGGCACTTATCACATGAATTGGACGGTCTAAGAGCTGATTCTCTTTTAAAACTTCCTTAATGTTCGTTGCCCAAATTTCACCATGAATATGATGCCCCAACCGTTCCCTCAAAATCGGACTGAATGTTATGGTTCTTTTATTATTGTCCACCACTTCCTCAATCGCTAATTTGCCCAACCAAAAGATAACATGTAAGAAGCGATCTGGCGCAGTTACCGACCCAAATGCATCGTATATCTCTAAAACGTCCTCAAATGTTCTTCCCAGAATATTTGAAGCATGCGAAATTGCCTTCTCTTTTTCTACAAGAGTCAGTTTTTTATTTTCAGAAACTGCTTGTTCCAGTTTAAACCAATCACGCGAAACTTCGCCTGCATCGTCAAGCAAAACTCTATTTCTTATTTTATGGGATTCGATAAAAATGAACGTTAAATGCGTCAAAATATCATAAATATCCGAACGTCCACGCGTAATCTCCACATTCATTTGTTCCTCATCAATTCGATAACAATTACGACGTCTTTTTGGTGGAACAATCGCTTGAAAATGGGATTTAGAATAGCCTTCATCCGAAGTTAAATTGATGAATCTACATTCTTCAATTCCTACTGGCAAACGCTCAATAACGTATAAAAGACCGTTCAATTCCACTTTTTCTTCGCCAATATTGCCGTAAATTTCTGGTCGCAAAGCCAGTAAAGCTTCCCTCAAAGTATCGCCTGAAACTCCCATTGGTTTATAAAATCCTCTGTTGAACAAATGACGCATCGTGATGTACATTTTTTCAATGGCTGCTGATGATTCTTGTGCTCTCGTACGTGATATATGTTTACTATCTTTCATTTATTATATTTTCTAAAACTCAAATGTAACCCTTTTATTTTTTGTTTAATAAATCCACAATGGCTCTGTCATTAGAAAGTCTGGGAATTTTATTTTGTCCGCCCAGCTTGCCTATCGACTTCATGTACTCCTGAAAACCGTTTTTGGCCACTTTCGTAATCACAACTTTTCGCAATACGTGTCCCACGATCAAATCATCATAATATACGTTTTGCTTTCTCATGGCATTGTCTATCGCTTCCGCAAAAGTAACGGGGTCTTCTGGTTCATTCTCAAATTCGAGGAACCATTCGTGATAAGGCAATCCTTCGGTTGGTGTGATTTGAGGTGCAACGGTGAATTCATTTATCCTAATATTAGTTCCAATCATTGCTTCTTGCAACGCACATTCTACTTCTTTTCCAATGACATGTTCTCCAAATGCCGAAATATAATGCTTGATTCTTCCCGAAACAATCACGCGATAGGGTTTCAATGAAGTAAATTGAACGGTATCACCAATATTATAGCCCCAAAGTCCCGCATTAGTAGAAATAATCAATACATAATTCACGTTTAATTCTACCTCACCAATGGTATACCGTCTTGGTTTTTCGGTATAAAATTCGTCTGACTTAATAAATTCATAAAAAATTCCAGAGTTCAAAAGCAGTAACATGCCACGCTCCTTTTGAGAATCCTGATACGCAAAAAAACCTTCTGAAGCAGGAAATAGCTCAATGCTGTCTACTTTTCGACCAATTAAATTTTCGAATTTGGCGCGATACGGCTCATAATTAACGCCTCCGTAAATAAACAAATTGAAGTTTTTGAAGATTTCTCCCACTGGCTTCCCTCCCTTTTGCTGTAATTTTTCAAAATACATTTGTACCCAAGATGGAATCCCTGAAATTACCGTCATGTTTTTGTTGAATGTCTCTTCGACAATCGCATTTACTTTGGTTTCCCAATCTTCAATACAATTGGTTTCCCAAGAAGGCATGCGGTTTTTTTGCAGGTATTTTGGAACAAAGTGAGCTACAATTCCAGATAACCGACCCAACTTAATCCCGTACTTTTCTTCCAGAATTGGGCTTCCTTGCAGGAAAATCATTTTTCCGTCAATAAAATCTGCATTTCCTGTTTCATGGATGTAATGCAAAATCGCATTTCGAGCCGCTTCAATATGAAAAGGCATGGATTCCTTGGTCAACGGAATATATTTAGCTCCAGATGTTGTTCCCGATGTTTTTGCAAAATACAAAGGTTTCCCTTTCCAAAGAATATTTTCAGCGCCTTTTACCACCTTATCAACATATGGTTTTAACGCTTCATAATCCCGAACCGGAACCTGATTCGCAAAATCGGTACTTGATTTTATAGTATCAAAATGATGATCGATTCCAAATTGTGTTTCCTTAGCTTCTTTTATTAACTGCAGTAAAACTTTGTTTTGGGTTGGAACAGGATTAGTGGCCCAAGCCTGAGTTTTTTTATAAATTTTAAGTGCAAATAGTTTTGCGGCAACTGATTTTATTGACATTTCTTAATTTATATTTTGATTTTTTGAGCTCTAATAAGACTCCCTTTTCACTTTAAATGAACCTATTTTACTGTTTTTATTTTTGGCTCCTTCCCTTCGGGGAGGCTGGGAGGGTATTCTTTTCTTCATTCTCCACTTGTGCTCTTAATTCCATTTCCTTTTTAGAAGCAGATAAATTTATTGGAGGTAAAACTTCTTCAGTTGCTGCAAGGATGGAATCTTTATTGAATTTTGCATATTCCAATTCTCCCGTTAATACTTTTTGAATGGATTTGATGTAGGCTTCATTTTTCTTTAAAGCAAACGACAAAGAATCTGCTTTTATAGCCAATTGGGTGGCATCTTTTTTAAGTTTAGAAGAAGAATACCCCGGAATAAATTCCCGTAAAGGCGTAAAAGCAATAATAAATGTAGTAATCGTTATTATAATTATTGCACCCAAAGTAGCGAATACAAAAATATTCATCAATGTGAGTTTTAACGAAAAAGTTTCTTCAAAAGTGTCTTCGTTTAGAACTATTAAACGTCTTTTATTGAATAAATTTTCTTTAAGTTTTTTTCGTTTCTGTCTTTTCTTGGACATACAATTTGATTATTGAACAAATATAATCAATTTATAGTAGGGATTGTATTAGTGTCCTTTGATCCTGTTTTATGAAATGTAAATTTGATTTAATAAATTTTTAACGTTATTGAAACCAAATAATTGCCTTAAAATGAATTCATATCAACTTATTCTAATTACATTTGTAGACAGTTTTATTACAAATTTGCTTCGGCAATAAATTATTCAATCATGGGAAGAATAGGTGTTACAGAAATCCTTGTTATATTGGCAATCGTTTTATTACTTTTTGGAGGTAAAAAAATTCCAGAACTAATGAAAGGCCTAGGAAGCGGAATTAAAGAATTCAAAAACGCAGCCAAAGACAATCAGCCAGCTGATAAAAAAGAAGAAGAAGAAATAAAATAAAAAAAGGCTTTTCATAATTTGAAAAGCCTTTTTTTTATTTTATTTAAATAATCATCGTCAACTGAATGCGTTTTCTATCTTCATCCACTTCAGTTACTTTTACCTGAACGTGTTGGTGTAATTTTACGACTTCGTTTACATCGCTTACAAAACCTGCTTTGAGTTGCGAGATGTGAACCAAGCCACTTTCTTTTACTCCGATATCAACAAAACAACCAAAATTGGTAATGTTATTGACAATTCCTGGCAAAATCATTCCAGATTTTATATCTTTTATTGTTTTTACATTGGGGTCAAATTCGAATACTTTTGCTGATTTTCTTGGGTCTAATCCTGGTTTTTCGAGTTCTTTTATTATATCTTTTAAACCTAGTAACCCTATTTCTGGCGTAATGTAATTTTCTAGTTTTATTAAAGCCGTTTTTTCTTTGTTGGCAATTAAATCATGCACAGTTAATTTCAAATCTTCGGCCATTCTTTCTACAATTCCATATGCTTCCGGATGCACTGCTGAATTGTCCAAAGGATTTTTAGCATTTGAAATTCGGATAAATGCAACCCCTTGTTGATAGGCTTTTTCTCCTAAACGCGGCACTTTTTTGAGTTGTTTTCGGTCTTGAAAAGGACCATTTTCAGATCGATATTGCACAATATTTTCGGCTAGCTTCTCTCCTATTCCACTCACATAACCCAACAAGTGTTTACTCGCCGTGTTGATGTTTATCCCAACAGAATTTACGCAGCGAATGACCGTATTATCTAGTTCCTCTTTTAACTTGTTTTGGTCCACATCGTGTTGGTACTGGCCTACGCCAATGGCTTTCGGATCAATTTTTACCAATTCCGCCAATGGATCGCTCAATCGCCGCCCGATAGAAACCGAACCACGAACCGTAACATCATAATCGGGAAATTCCTCTCTTGCAATTTTTGATGCAGAATAAACGGATGCACCAGCCTCAGAAACGATAAAAATTTGAACCGGTTTGTCGAAAGCTATTTTCTTGATGAAGAATTCCGTTTCTCTAGAAGCTGTTCCGTTTCCTATGGAAATCGCATCAATTTTATATGAATTCACCATCGAGCGGATTTTTTTCATTGCCATGGCTTCCTCTTTTTGAGGCGCATGCGGATAAATCGTTTCATTGTACAACAAATCGCCTTTTTCATCCAGACAAACTATTTTACAACCACTTCTAAATCCTGGATCAATCGCCAAAATTCTTTTTTCACCCAAAGGAGGTGCTAATAATAACTGTCCAAGATTATTTGCAAAAACCTGAATAGAATTGGCATCAGCCTTAGCTTTTGCCTCTTGCAAAGTTTCATTTGAAATTGCCGGATTTAACAATCGTTTGTAACTATCTTCGATGGCTAATTGTACGTGAGGTGTTGTACTATTTGAGTTTTTTAGAATTAAAGCATCAATAATAGCATAGGCTTCGTCCGTATCGACTTCGATTTTCATTTTCACAAAACCTTCATTTTCGGCACGAAGCATGGCCAACAAACGATGAGATGGTATTTTATTTAACGGTTCGGACCAGTCGAAATATTGATCAAATTTTTGTGCTTTCTCATCCTCTTTTTTGGTCTTTACAACCTTTGTTGTAATTGTGGCTTTCCGTTGATACAATCTTCGAAGTTGTTTTCGAACGTAAATATTTTCATTAATCCATTCGGCAATAATGTCTCGGGCACCTTGTAAAGCGGCATCTTCATTAATCACATTTTCATTCAAAAATTTGGTTGAAATAAAATCTATTGCATCATTATTTTGTGTCATGATGATTTTTGCCAAAGGTTCTAATCCGTTTTCACGAGCAACATCAGCTTTCGTTTTTTTCTTCTTTTTATAAGGTAGATAAAAATCCTCTAGTTCCTGTAAATCAAAACTTTGCTGTATTTTATTTTCTAATTCCGGCGAAAGTCCATTTTGTTCTTCAATGGATTTTAAGATCGCTTCTTTTCGTTTTACAATCACTTCATATTCTTTTTGAAGTTTTGCAATTTGTTCTATTTGCACTTCATCAAGATTACCTGTTGTATCTTTTCGATACCGGGAAATAAACGGAATTGTACAATCCTCTTGTAATAATTGAACGGTTTTCTGTATATTAATTGCTGCTGTTGGAACAGTTTTAGCTATAAATTGTATATTGGTCATCCTCTAATTAGATAATTTTAAATATTTTAATATTGAAAATGTTTAATTAGAAAAAAATGAAATTGTCTAATTAATTTTTCAGCTAAAATAATAGCTTTAAACTTGAAATTTATATCATTTATGACTTTATTATATAGTTTTTTAACGTTGAATATTTTAGCTTTTATAATTACTGCTTATGATAAACGTTTGGCTATTGATCATAAAAAAAGGATTTCCGAAGAAACCCTTTTAACATTTGCTGCTGTTGGTGGTACAATTGGTTCGGCATTAGCCATGTATATTTTCAATCATAAAACTTCTAAGAAATACTATCTTTTTAAGTTTTACAGAATTGTAATTATCCAAATTGTAATTGCTGTTGGATTATTTTATTTTTATGAAAAGATATTCCTTTAAATAATTATTAACAGCTAATTTTATCTACTCTTGTTTGGTGTCTTCCACCTTCAAATTCTGTGTTCAGGAACGCTTCCACCATTTCTACTGCTTGTGGGATTGAAGTATAACGCGCAGGAATACTGATAATATTAGCATCATTATGCTGACGGGCTAATACTGCAATTTCTTTTATCCAGCATAAAGCAGCACGTACTTGAGACTGTTTATTTACTGTCATAGAAATTCCGTTACCGCTTCCGCAAATTACAATTCCAAAATCAGCTTTCCCTTCAGAAACATCTATAGCAACCGGACGTCCAAAATCAGGATAATCTACACTATCTGCAGAATCAGTTCCGTAATTAGTTACTTCATGTCCTTTTGCTTTAAGCATTTCAACGATTGCTTTCTTGTATTCTGGACCAGCGTGATCGTTTCCTATGGATATTTTCATTTTTACTATATATAAGTTGTGTGGTGCAAATTTAAATAAAGAAATTTAGTTTTATTGAATTTAAATCTCGCTTTCTTTAATAGCATAACTCAATTCAAATAAGTCTTTAAAAATCAAAGTAAAATAGATGCTATAACTATCAGAATAATATTTGATTATGCTTTATTAACAATTCTAATGAATATATAAGTAACTGTTAATCAATGTGTTTTTTATATTTAAAATGTTAATTTTTTACATTGTTAATAGTAAAACACAATCACTTGATATTCAGTTAACTTTAAATTAACAAAACATGTTCATAACTTTGGATAGAATATTAGAAGTTTTTTTTGGTTCTAACTTTAAAATAACTAATCCAAAACCCACATTACAAATCCTAATTTTGTTTGATGAATTTTTGGAATAGTTATCATTACAAAAAAAGAGTTTATTAACAAAAATTCAAAAATACTTATTTACAAAATCAATTCTATTTGAATTATTAACCATTGTTAATTAAAATCTAAAAACAACTTAAAACTAATCCTTTACCCTAAAACAGCATTGTTGATAAGTCAGTATAACAACTTTAAACTTCATTTCAATACCTTTAAAAATAAATTTATTGTAGCTATTAACAAGCTATAATAACAACCAAAAAATAATTTAAATTTAATTTTTCTTTTTGTTTATATTAATATATGTTGACAACTTTGAAAAAATAAAACTTTCAAATTGAATTAAACGATGGTTAGATTGTTATTCAAACGATCTAAAATTTGCTGAACCTTTTCAAAATCGTTTAAATGTACTTTTAACTTAATTCCGCCTAAAGCATTCGAATAAAAAGGAGCAACGGATAAAGTCATTTCATTTTCAAAAAAATAAGAAATTCCCTCTTGATCTAAAATATGTTTTAGAACAATAATTTCATGCGAATAATTAAAACTTGCAATTGTTTGAAAATCTTCCATTTTGATTGTTTTTATAAAGATACAACTATTCTGTAAAGTTATATTTTCTTTAAAACTGTTAGCCGGTTATTGATAACGATTAACTATTTCGTAATTTTATACGCTATAAGAAAAGATGTATGAGTAAAAGATTAAGAAAGCCGATCAAAAAAGAGAAAGATTTCTCTGATAAAATATTAAAAATATTGTCTCAAAGTGCTAATAAAGCATTCAATTATAAACAAATAGGAGCAAAACTGGAACTTGATGATACCCAAAGTAGAAATCAAATTATAAAAGATTTGAAGATTCTTGCTTCTCAAGATAAAATTATAGAATCAGAACCTGGAAAGTATTTAGTAAAAGCGGTAAGCAAAGACTATTACGAAGGTAAGATTGATATGACAGGTCGTAAAACAGCCTATTTTGTTTGTTCAGAGTTAGAAGAAGATGTCTTCATTCCCACCAATAATTTAAATCACGCTTTAGATAAAGATATTGTAAAAGTTTATGTTTACAATCGAAGAAAAGGGAAACGACCTGAAGGCGAAGTAATTGAAGTAATTGAAAGAAATAAAACCGATTTTGTTGGTGTAATTGATATTCAAGCTAATTTTGCTTTTGTTTCTACTGCAAATCCAAAAATGTATACTGATATTTTTATTCCAAAAGATAAATTAGGCGAGGCAGAGCAAGGAGATGTAGTTTTAGTTCACATCGAAGATTGGCCAGCCAGAGCGGATAGTCCTTTTGGTTCCGTTATAAAAGTTTTAGGGAAACCAGGAGAACACGATACAGAGATTCATGCTATACTTGCTGAATATGGCTTACCAGCTGAATTTCCTATTGAAGTTGAAACCTATGCCCAAAAAATAGATACATCGATAGAAGCAAGTGAAATTGCCATACGTCGTGACATGCGCGATACATTGACTTTTACCATTGATCCAAAAGATGCCAAAGATTTTGATGATGCCTTATCATTTAAAAAATTAGAGAATGGAAATTACGAAATTGGTATTCATATTGCCGATGTTTCGTATTATCTTGAAGAAGGAACCATTCTTGATGATGAAGCGTATCAAAGAGCGACATCCGTTTATTTAGTAGATAGAGTAGTACCAATGTTACCTGAAGTATTATCAAATTTTGCTTGTTCGTTGCGTCCAAATGAAGAAAAATATACGTTTTCGGCTATTTTTGAAATCACTGAAAAATCTCAGGTAGTGAATGAATGGTTTGGTCGAACTGTAATTTTTTCTGATCAACGATTCTCATATGAAGAAGCGCAGTATATCATAGAAACGAAAGAAGATGTGATTCCGGAAGAAATTTCGATTACAGGAAGTTCGTATCAAGTTTCTAATGAAATTGTCTCAGCGACTCTAAAAATGGATGAATTAGCTAAAATTTTTAGAAAAAGAAGAATGGCCGATGGAGCCATTTCTTTTGATAAAGTGGAAGTAAAATTTAATTTAGATGATGCAGGTGAACCTCAAGGAGTTTATTTTAAAGTTTCTAAAGATGCCAATCATCTGATTGAAGAATTCATGCTTTTGGCCAATAAAAAAGTGGCAGAATTCATTGGAAAACAAAAGAAAACCTTCATTTACAGAATCCATGATGAGCCAAATGAAGATAAATTAATTGCCATGCAAACGGTAATTGCTAAGTTTGGTTACAAAATTGATTTCCGTAATAAAGGCGATATTTCTAAATCATTGAATGCTTTGATGGAAGAAGTAAATGGTAAAAAAGAACAGAATTTAATTGATACTCTTGCGATTAGAAGTATGAGTAAAGCCAAATATTCTACAGATAACATAGGACATTACGGTTTAGCTTTTGATTATTATTCCCATTTTACATCGCCAATCCGTCGTTATCCAGATGTAATGGTGCATCGATTATTACAGCATTATCTGGATGGTGGAAAATCAGTGGATGAAGAAACATATGAAACTAAATGTGTTCATTCTTCCACAATGGAAGGTTTAGCTACTAATGCTGAACGGGATTCTATCAAATACATGCAGGTAAAATACATGCAAGATCACCAGGATCAAGAGTTTTTAGGTGTTATTTCTGGTGTGACGGAATGGGGAATTTATGTAGAGATTATAGAGAATAAATGTGAAGGAATGTGTAGAATACGCGATATAAAAGACGATTATTACACCTTTGATGAAAAACAATATGCACTAACTGGCGCAACTTCTGGTAAACTATTACAATTAGGAGATGAAATTTACGTTAAAGTAAAAAATGCCGATTTAGTTAAAAAACAACTGGATTTTAATTTTTTAAGAAGAATTGAAGAACCAATTAAATAAAAAAATGAAAAAATTAGGGATTATTGCCTTTGTATTTTTAAGCCAAATAACAAATGCACAGGTAAGTAGAAATTTAGGAGATTTTGATGAAGTAAAAGTATTTGATAAAATTAATGTAAAATTAATTTCATCCTCAGAAAATAAAGTGGTCATAACTGGAGATAGAGCAGATGAAGTTGAAACGGTTAATAAAAATGGGGAATTAAAAATAAGAATGCCTTTTCCACAATTATTATCAGGCAATAACATTATAGTAAAATTGTTTTTTAATAGTATTGAAAGTATTAGTGCAAGTGAGGGAAGTTCTATTTCAAGTGAAACTGATTTTAAGCAAACGATGTTGGATTTAAATGCAAAATCAGGAGCAACGATAAACATTAAAATAGATGTTGAGAAAGTCAATGTAAAGGCTAGTGCAGGTGGAATAATCAATGTATCAGGTAAAGCCACAAATCAAGATGTAGTCATTACTTCTGGTGGAATTCTAAAAGCAACCAATTTACATACGACTCAAACATCAATAAGCGTTGCTGCAGGAGGAAAATCTGAAATCTATGCCACTACATTGGTTAATGCAAAAGTGAAGGCCGGAGGCTCTATTTACATTTATGGTAAACCAAAACAAATTAATAAAGAAGTTTTCATTGGTGGAACAATCCTAGAAAAATAATAGTTTTGCATTTCTATTCATATAAATTTTAAATTTTAATGATAAACGATATTTTATCCGGTATTCCTTGGGGAATTTTTTTAAGTTTTATGGTTGGTCCCGTATTTTTTATATTACTTGAAACTAGTATTATAAAAGGATTTAGAGCTGCTTTAGTTTTTGATTTAGGAGTTGTTTTAGGAGATATTGTTTTTATCGCAATTGCTTATTTAGGTAGTTACAGGTTAATCCAAAGTTTAAAAGATAAACCTGCCCTTTTTATTTTTGGTGGAATCTTGATGTTAGTTTATGGTATAATTTCTTTTGTCAGGCTAAAAAAAGAAGAAAAAATAAATACAGAAGCAATAGACAATGAGATTATCAGAAAGAATTATGGAAGTCTTTTTATAAAAGGATTTTTCTTAAATATTATCAATATTGGAGTACTTGGTTTTTGGCTGGCTATTATTATTTCAGTAGGGCCAAAATTAGAAATGCAAACGTCCAGAATGATTACTTTTTTTATCAGTGTAATACTTTCTTATTTATTAATTGATTGTATTAAAATAGTACTAGCCAAACAATTAAAAACTAAATTAACACCTACTAATATTCTTAAAATTAAGAAAGGAATCAGCATCGTGATGATGATTTTCGGAGTGGTTTTGATCACACAAGGATGGTTTCCAAAAGAAAAAGAAATGGTTAAAAATGCATTTGAGAAGATTGAGAAATAAGTAAAGGTATTTTTGTTTTAAAAAATAAAAAAAGTCTAAATCTGATAGAAAAATTCAGATTTAGACTTTTTTTGTAACAACTGAATAATTATACTATTTGTTTTATGAACTCATATTCTCTATATGTTTAAAATTCGAAACCATTTAAGGAATATAAGTTCATTAAAGTTTTAGAAGAGTAGTATTAAATTCTATATTTTTCTTAAAAATTAGACATAAAAAAAACCTCCAAATTGCTTTGAAGGTTTTAGAGGCATCGTCCGGATTCGAACCGGAGTAGGAGCTTTTGCAGAGCCCAGCCTAGCCGCTCGGCCACGACGCCGTAGTTGAACGGATGGCAAAAGTAACTAAAAAGTTTAAAGTTTAAAAGTTTAAAGTTTAAAAATTTCAAAAAATATTTCGTAAGCCCTTTAAAACGTTTTTAATTTAACTTCTATATTCTTCCATTTCTATTGTAACCGCTTCGACATCACCACCTATAGGAGGATTCAATTTTGAAACACTCAGAATAACTCTTGAAATTTCTGGAACTTCTTTCATAATTCTGGCAATGATACGCTGTGCAACATTTTCTAATAAGTTAGCTCTGATAGCCATTTCTTCAACCACAATTTGGTTTAACAACACATAATCAACTGTATCAGCCAGGTTATCGCTGATGGAAGATTTCCTTAAATCTGTTTTTACTTTTAAATCAACTGAGTAATCAGAACCAATTTTTCCTTCTTCAATCAAACAACCGTGGTAGGAGTAGGTTCGGATATTTTTTAATTTTATAAATCCCATTTTTTAATTTTTTGTTCAAAATTTTTTAGGCTTAAAGCTATCTCTGGTCAACTTTAAACAGTAAATTTTAAACCATTTATTTATCTTTGCTAAAATTAAACAAAAAAATGTCAACCGAAGAAAAATCACTCCATTTTATAGAACAAATCATTGAAGACAGTTTATCCAATGGTTTCCCACAAGATAAATTACGTTTTCGTTTTCCGCCGGAGCCTAATGGGTATTTACACATTGGTCACGCCAAATCTATTTGCTTAAATTTTGGTTTAGGATTAAAGTACAATGCGCCAGTTAACTTGCGTTTTGATGATACTAATCCCGCCAAAGAAGAGCAGGAATATGTAGATGCTATCAAAGAAGATTTGAAATGGTTGGGTTTTAATTGGACTGAAGAATTGTATTCATCAGACTATTTTAAGCAGTTATACGACTGGGCGGTTGCCATGATTAAAAACGGAAAAGCATATATTGACAGTCAATCTTCTGTAGATATGGCGGTTCAAAAAGGAACGCCAACACAGCCTGGAGTTGATGGACCCTATCGAAACCGTTCGATTAAAGAAAATCTTACTTTGTTCGAAGGAATGAAAAATGGAGATTTTCAGGAAGGAAGTCATGTTTTACGTGCCAAAATTGATATGAAATCAACTAATATGTTGATGCGTGATCCATTAATGTACCGTATTTTGCACCGTCATCATCATAGAACCGGAAATGATTGGAATATCTATCCCATGTATGATTATGCACATGGAGAAAGTGATTATATAGAGCAAATTTCGCACTCTATATGTACACTTGAATTTGTGATGCATCGGGAATTATACAATTGGTTTTTAGACCAGATTTATGATGAATCAAAAGTAAGGCCACATCAACATGAATTTGCTCGTTTGAACCTGAATTATACGGTAATGAGCAAGCGAAAACTATTGCAACTGGTTCAGGAAAATATTGTAAATGGTTGGGACGATCCCAGAATGCCAACTATTTCAGGATTGCGTAGAAGAGGCTATACAGCTGCTTCTATTCGTAAGTTTTGTGATATTATTGGTGTTGCCAAAAGAGAAAATGTTATTGATTTTTCACTTTTAGAATTTTGTTTGCGGGAAGATTTAAATAAAACGGCGCCAAGAGTTATGGCAGTTTTAGATCCAATTAAATTAGTAATTACTAATTATCCTAAAGATAAAGAAGAATGGTTAGAAGCCGAAAATAATCAAGAAGATGAAAGTGCAGGATTTAGAAAAGTACCTTTTTCGAGAGAATTATACATTGAAAGAGATGACTTTTTAGAAGAAGCTCCTGCTAAATTTTTCCGATTGAGTTTAGGCAGAGAAGTACGTTTAAAAAATGGCTACATCATCAAAGGAGAAAGTGTTGTAAAAAATGCTGCAGGAACTATTACTGAAATTTACGTGACTTATGATGAAGACAGTCGCAGCGGAAGCGGGAGTGAAGCCAGTCAAAGAAAAGTGGCTGGAACCTTGCATTGGGTTTCTATAAAACATGCAATTGAAACGGAAGTTCGTTTGTATGATCGCTTGTTTATTGACGAAGCACCAGACAGTCATAAAGAGAAAAATTTCTTGGAGTTTATTAATCCTGATTCGTTACAAATTGTAAAAGGATTTGTAGAACCAAGTTTGGCAACGGTACAATCCGATGAGAAATTCCAGTTTCAACGTTTGGGTTATTTCAATGTTGATAAAGACACAACCGAAGGTAAAATTGTCTTTAATAAAACCGTTGGATTGAAGGATGCTTGGGAAGAAAAAGGCAAAAAAGAAGAAAATTTATTGATGAATACTCAAAAAGAAATCAATAAATATGTAAAGGAAAAAGATGAAAAGAGTGCTAATTTAATATTGAATACGATTATTGAAAACATAAAAAGTATTGATAACTATAGTTTAATTATTCAGACTATTGTTAAAAATATTAAGAATGATAATAACTCGTTGTTGTTTTCTAATTTAATTTTACATCATTCAGATAAAGTACACGTTAAAGATATTGAAGAAGAATCTTTGACAAAATTATACACGATGTCATTAAAAAGTCAAATGGCTGCCGTTAGAATTTTGGCAATTCAGTATTTACAAAATGATTTGAATAATTTCAGTCTTTTCGAAATTCAGCTTTCAGAATTAAAAAAGAATGAAAAAAACGAAAAAGTTTTGGAATTATTAAACGAACTAAAATTTTAGAACTAAATCTACGGTATAGATTTTATTGATTAAAAGCGTCTTTTGTAAGGCGCTTTTCTTATGATTGTTATTTAGTATTACAATTTTAAATTATCATAATAATTATCAATTAAAACGGCTTTAATAAATCATATTTAAAGCCTTTTTTTAAGATTTATGACTTCTTATACAGCTGTTAAAGATTCGTTTCAGTAGCGGGTTTCATTTCGTTTTTTAGAGTTATTCAAAATAAATTAACGGCTTGTTAACAGCTATATGTTAAATAAAATTTGTAATTTTAGATTATTAACAATCAAAAATCAATAACATGTCGAATAACGCAGGAAATACATTAATTGCTCTATTAACGGGTGCAGTGATAGGAGCTGGGATAGGAATTTTGTTTGCTCCTGATAAAGGTTCCAGAACAAGAGAAAAATTTAAAGATGGTTACGATGATGCTAAAAAAGGTTTAAAAGATAAATTCGATAGTGCATCAGATGAACTAAGAAGTAAACTTGCTTTTACTAAAAATTATGATTTACAAGAAACATACGATGATTTGATTTCGAATGTAAGTCATAAAGCGGAAGATGTAATTTCTTTTTTAGAATCAAAATTGACTGAATTGAAAGAACAGAATGCTAAGTTTCAAAAATAATATTGGTTATTTTTTCTAATTGGTATTAAAAAAATAAAATTATGGCTTTTGAAGAATTAAAAGAAAATACGGAAAATATACAAGAGCAAGTTCAAGCTTTCATTGAAAGCAATGTTTCTTATTATAAATTATGGGGTTTTAAAGTAGCAATGAAATCTACTACCATGATTCTTAAGTTTACATTGATTTTTTTGTGTTTTAGTATGGTTTTATTATTTTGTTCTGTAGCGGGTGCTTTAGCAATTGGAAATTATTTAGATTCGTACTGTTTAGGATTTTTAATTATAGGAGGAATATACCTTTTGTTAACAGGTCTTTTATTTACAATTAGAGATAAATTTTTTGAAGGATCAGTACTAGAAAAATTTTCTGAAATATTTTTTAACGACTAAATTATGGAAACCAAAAAATATTCTTCCTACGCTCAAATTGATAGGGAACTAGAAATTTTGAAAATTGAAAAAGAAATCAGTTATCAAAAACTCGTTTTCGGAATTAAAAAAACCAAGGAGAGTTTTACTCCGCAAAATATTGTAAGTGGAGTTATAGGTTCCTCTTTACATGCTTTTTCTGGAAATTATGGAACGCTAATTAATCTGGCAATTCCATACGTTACGAAAGCTATTCCATTTGTTTCGAAAGCAGTTCCGTTTATTAAAAATTGGTTATCAAATAGAAAAAGAGGCAATTAAGCCTCTTTTTATTTAAAACAATTCAAATATTATATTTCTATTTCAGGATTTTCTGGAGGTTGCGGAGCTTGATAACTAGTATGTTCCTGAGTTTTTAGTTTTGCCTTTCTGTTGGTTTTCTTCATCATTTCGCCCACTTGATTTGATGCAGAAAATGAAGCTACCATATTATTCAGCATATCACTTCCGGCTTGAGGAGAATTGGGCAATAAAATCAAATTGGAGTTAGTGTCTGCGCCAATAGCTTGCAAGGTATCATAATGTTGCGTAACCACAATCAAAGCCGAAGCTTCCTGAGAGTTTATACCAACCTTATTTAAAACATCAACACTTTCTACCAAACCTCTGGCAATTTCACGTCTTTGGTCAGCAATACCTTGTCCTTGTAGACGTTTGCTTTCTGCTTCTGCTTTAGCTTTGGCAACAATTCTAATTCTGGATGCTTCTGCTTCAAATTCTGCGACAGTTTTTTCTCTGTCGGCAGCATTGATTCTGTTCATCGCATTTTTCACCTGAATATCAGGATCAATATCGGTTACCAATGTATTGATGATCGTATACCCATAAGTGGTCATTGCTTCGTTTAATTCTCTTTTTACAGCTACAGCGATATCATCTTTTCTTTCGAAAACATCATCTAACTTTAGTTTTGGAACTTCGGCACGAACCACATCAAATACATACGAAGTGATTTGATCGTGTGGATATTCCAATTTGTAAAAAGCATCGTAAACGGTTTCTTTTACAACCATAAATTGAACTGAAACTTTCAGTTTAACAAAAACGTTGTCTTTGGTTTTGGTTTCGATGATCACATCTAACTGTTGGATTTTTAGATTAACACGTCCGGCAATTCTATCAATTAAAGGAATTTTAAGTTGGAGGCCTGATTGTCTAATACTTAAAAATTTACCGAACCGTTCAATAACAACAGAGGTTTGCTGCTTGACAGTAAAAAAGGAGGAAAGTAAAATAAATAACGCAAATACAATAAAGATAATCAACGGAATGTCCATAGTATGAATAAATTAGTTAAAAAATTAGGGTTAAATTACAAAAAATCTTTAGGTTTGCCTTTGTTTAATTTAAATTTTATGAAAAAGATATATATTACTTTAGTTTTTATTTTAATTAGCATAACTGCTTTTTCACAATATGGATACAGAGATTCGAACAGAATTGGTATCAGTTTTGGTGTTAATCAATTAACGATGAGCACTACTAATTTCCAGACTAAACCTGGAATAGGATGGAATGCAGGACTTTCTATGCGAGGAAATTTTTACAATAATTGGGACATGGTTTACGCAATGCAGTTCAGCGAAAATAATTTTTCAGTAGCCACAAAAAACTTTTTTTCAGTAAATGAAGATGTAAATTATAAACTGCCTTCTGCTCAAATAGCATTGCAATTAAGTTATAAATTGATCGAAAATCATTTGAGTGTTGAGTTTGGACCTTTGGTTCAAGTAAACGGAAAGTTTAAAATTGACTCTAATAAAGAAAATAACAACATTTCTGGAACCACATTATTAGCCAAAGATATTATAGATATTTCAAAGTTTAATTTTTATCCAACAGTTGGAATAACTTTTGGCGTTCGCCATTTTAGGGCTGCTATTTCGTATCAATATGGAATCAATAATATGCTGGGTAATTTGAACACTAAAAATTTAGGAGTAAATTTCAAAGGTAATCCGGGAATTATCAATGGAGATTTGATTCTTTATTTATAAAAAAAGATTCCAATTCAGATTGAGGTTTAGAAGCTTTTTATCATTAAACCCTTTCAGAGTTTTAAATTCTGAAAGGGTTATTTTTTATAAAGTAGCTATAGCTTTTTGAATTCTGTTAATCGTTTCTTCTTTTCCAATTACTTCAACGATATCAAATAGGTGAGGACCTTTCAATGCACCAACTAAACTCAAACGAAATGGTTGCATTACTTTACCCATTCCAATTTCGTTTTTCGTCATCCAATCTTTTACGATGGTTTCGATATTCATTGAAGTAAAATCAGTGATTTCTTGTAAAACAGAAATTAATTCTTGCATCAATGTTGGTGTTTCTTCCTTCCAGTTTTTCCGTGCTTTTTCATCATACGATTTTGGTGACATAAAAAAGAAATCACTTAATTCCCAAAATTCAGAGACAAAATGGGCTCGTTCTTTAATTAAAGAAACAATCTTTGTCAGTTCTACTAAAGAATAATATCGGTTAACATTCTTAGATTCGACAATAGGAGCAAAGGATTTCGCCAAATTGATATCTTTTTGTTTAACCAAATATTGGTGATTGAACCATTTGTTTTTTTCTGGATCAAATTTAGCTCCAGCTTTGTGAACTCTTTTTAAATCAAATGCTTGAACTAATTCTTCCAGCGAAAATAATTCTTTTTCTGTTCCATCATTCCAACCTAATAAAGCTAAGAAGTTAACAACTGCTTCTGGAAAAAATCCTTTTTCTCTGTACCCTGAAGAAATACCTTCGGCTGTTTTCCAATCCAATGGAAATACAGGAAATCCCATCTTGTCACCATCACGTTTGGATAATTTTCCGTTTCCGACAGGTTTCAGAATCAATGGCAAATGTGCAAATTGGGGGGCTTCCCAACCAAATGCTCTGTACAATAAAACGTGTAAAGGCATAGAAGGCAACCATTCTTCACCACGAATTACGTGTGACGTTTCCATTAAATGATCATCTACAATATTAGCCAAATGATAGGTTGGCATTCCATCGCTTTTAAACAATACTTTATCATCTAAATGACTCGTTTCAAACTTTACGTCTCCACGAATGATATCATGTAAATGCAAGGTTTCGTTTACAGGAGTTTTAAAACGGATCACATAAGCAGCACCATCAGCAATTCTTATGGCAGTTTCTTCAGCAGAAATAACTAAAGAAGTATCTAGTTTTTCTCTGTTGTGGTGATTGTATATAAAAGTATTTCCTTGTTCTTCTTCTAATTTTCTTTCTGCGTCTAACGCTTCTGCGGTATCAAAAGCATAATAGGCATTACCGGAATTGATTAATTCATCCGCATATTGTTGGTACAAATCTTTTCTTTCGCTTTGACGATAAGGACCAAATTTTTCGTTTTTTGCAATAGTTTCATCTGGAGCAATTCCTAGCCATTCTAGTGCTTCAATGATATATTTTTCGGCTCCTGGAACAAAACGGTTTTGGTCAGTGTCTTCAATTCTTAGAAAGAAAACACCATTGTTTTTTTTGGCAAACAAATAATTGAATAATGCGGTACGTACTCCGCCAATATGTAATGGTCCAGTTGGACTTGGTGCAAAACGCACACGAACTTGTTTAGACATTGCTGTAATTTTTTTGCAAAGATAAGAAGTTCTTTTCGCCATGAAGTCACAAAGACACAAAGTTGTTTTTTATTTAATTTCTACATAAGGTATATCAATACAAATAGTATACGATCTTAAATTCCATGTATTGTTTAATTTTTTGTAAACTTTAGCTACTTTATGGTTAAGCAGTAAATCTAATTAGCCACGTTTTTTTGATTATTGTATTTTTAACATGGACTGAATTTAAAAATGGTTACTTTTATTGGTTATAAAAACATGTTGTAAATTTTGGAGCACTCAAATATTATTTATCAGAAATTGGAAGCTTTTATCAGAAAGTTTTACACGAATGAATTGATACGGGGAATAATTTTCTTTATCGGTTTAGGATTGTTGTATTTTCTATTCACGCTTTTTGTTGAACATTTTCTTTGGCTCAAACCAATGGGAAGAACGATTTTATTTTTTGGTTTTGTGGGCGTTGAAGTGTATTTATTGTCTCGATTTATTTTATTTCCAATATTTAAATTATTCAAACTCCAAAAAGGAATTAATTACAAACAGGCATCGGCTATTATTGGAAATCATTTTACGGAAGTGAGTGATAAGCTGACGAATTTTTTGCAATTGGTAGATTTGGATAATCATCAAAATAAATCGGAATTGCTTGTGGCTTCAATTGAACAAAAAGCGAACTCGTTACAACCTATACCTTTTGGCAATGCCATTAACTTCAATACAAACCATAAATATTTACCGTTAGCACTAATTCCTGTTTTATTCTTTGCTTTCTTTTATTTTTCCGGTAACAGTAATGTGATTTCGCAAAGTTTGAATAGAGTAGTGCATTTCAATTCGGTCTTTTTACCGCCGGCTCCTTTTAAGTTTCGGGTTTTAAATTCGAATTTACAAACAGAACAAGGAAAAGATTTTATACTTCGAGTTAAAACTGAGGGTAAAATTGTTCCGGAAAATGCGATGATTTTTATTGGTGACGAAAGTTACTTTATGGAAAACTCAAAAGGAGGGGAGTTTGAATTTAAAATTATAAAGCCTACTGAAGACATTTTGTTCCACGTGGAGGGAAATGCCGTTTCTTCATTGGATTATGTATTGAAAGTGATTATGGTTCCTTCGATAGCTAATTTCGAAATGCAATTGAACTTTCCGTCTTATTTGAATAAAAAACAGGAGAACATCAAAGGAACTGGTAACGCCATTATTCCCGAAGGAACGCGTGTAACTTGGAAAATGGATACACAAGCCACACAAAAAGTGGATTGGATGGACGAAAAGTCTAATTTTCCTTTTTCGAAAACAGATAACACTTTTACTTTATCTAGAAATATATTTCAAAACACAGATTATCAAATTCTTACTTCAAATAAAAAGGTAAAAAACTACGAAAAACTGAATTATCAGTTTACTATTGTTAAAGATCAGTTTCCTGCGATCACGGTAGACAATGCGCCGGACAGTTTGAAGGTGGGTAGGAACTATGTATTAGGACAAATCTCCGATGATTATGGATTGTCTAAACTTCAGATTGTGTATTATGAAAGAAATAAACCAAAGCTTGTCAGACGTGGAACAATTGCTGTTAAAAAAGCTGCAGTCGATCAATTTGTATTTTCGTTCCCAAGTAATCTTCTCGTAGAACAAGGTGTTTCGTATGAATATTATTTTGAAGTGTATGATAACGACGCTATTCATCATTTTAAAAGCACAAAATCTTCGGTTTTTTCCATTCGTGTTTCTACAGATGAAGAGAAAGATGATGAAATTTTGCAACTGCAAAATGATAATATTAATGGTTTAGAAAAGTCGTTAAAAAACCAAGACAAACAAATTGTCGAAATTGAAAAATTACAAAAAACAGGTAAAGAGAAAGAAAATCTTGAATTCAAAGACCAACAGAAAGTAAATGATTTTATCAAACGTCAAAAGCTACAAAATGAAATGATGAAACAGTTTGCGGAGAAAATGAAGGATAATTTAGATAAATTTAAAACCGTTAAAAAGGACGAATTAAAAGAAGAGTTAGAAAAGCGAATGGACAAAGCCGATAAAGATTTTGATAAAAACCAAAAATTGTTGGATGAATTAAAAGAGCTGAATGATAAAATTAAAAACGAAGAGTTGCTTTCCAAATTAGATAAGTTTAAACAAAACAGTAAAAATCAAATTAAAAATTTAGAACAATTAGTCGAGTTAACCAAGAAGTATTATGTCGAAAAGAAAGCGGAACAATTAGGCGATAAATTAAACAAACTTTCTGAAAAGCAAGATAAATTATCGGATGACGAAAAGGAAAACAAACTGGACAAACAAGAAGATATCAATGCTGATTTTGACAAGATTCAAGAAGATTTAAAAGATTTAGAAAAGGAAAATGAAGAATTAAAATCACCTATGGATCTGCCTAAAGATGATGCTAATGAAAAAGGTATCGATGAAGATTTAAAGAAAGCCTCTGTGGAATTAAAGAAGGATAATAAAGCAAAGGCTAAGGCAAATCAAAAAAGCGCTTCGAAAAAGATGAAAGAGATGGCGTCAAAGATGGCAGAAAGTTTGGAAGGGAATGAGAAGGAAGAGCTGCAAGAGGATGTTGCTATGTTGCGACAAATTCTGGATAATTTATTGGCATTTTCTGTATCACAGGAAGATTTAATGAATCAGTTTAAAGGGCATAAAGCGGGTTCTCCAGGTTATAATAAAAACATTAAAATCCAACAAGATTTAAAACAGCAGTTCAAACATGTGGATGACAGTTTGTTTGCCATGTCTTTAAGAAACCCTAAAATTGCTGAAGACGTGACTAAAGAAGTTGGTAATGTCCATTACAATATTGACAAATCTTTAGAGAGTTTATCCGATGCTCAAGTTCCTAAAGGATTATCCCATCAGCAATATTCTATAGCTGCTGCCAATAAATTAGCTGATATGCTTAGCGATATGCTTAACACGATGCAATTGTCATTGTCTGGAATGGGTTCAGGAAAGCCAAAATCGGGTCAAGGGCAGGGAATGCAATTGCCAGATATTATAAAAAAACAGGAAGGTTTAGGGGAGAAGGTGAAAGAAGGAATTAAGAAAGGTCAAAAACCCGGTGATGGTCCAAAAGGGGAAAGCGGTAAAGAAGGAAAACCGGGTAAAGGTGAAAGTCAGGATGGCGAAGGAGAAGGAGATGCCCAATCCATAATGGAGATTTATAAAGAACAAAAGCAGTTGCGAGAAGCTTTGGAAAACGAATTTATTAAACATGGGATGGGCGGCAATGGACAAAGTACTTTGGATCAAATGAAGCAAATCGAAAAGCAGTTATTAAACAAGGGATTTAAAAATGAAACGCTTCAAAAAATTCTTAATGTGAAGCAGGAATTATTAAAATTAAATACAGCTTTACAGCAACAAGGAGAAGAAAATAAACGCCAATCAGAAACCAATAAAAAGGTGTTTAATAATCAATCTAATGCACTGCCAGCTGCTTTATTAGATTATTTGAATAGCATAGAAATATTAAATAGACAATCCTTACCTTTGCGCTCGAATTTTAATCAAAAGGTTCAAGAATATTTTAATAAAAAATGATCAATTTTAATTACGAAACCGACTTTACCTTAGACAACGAAGAAGCAGTTGCTACTTGGTTGACTACTGTTATTATTTCAGAAAACAAGAAAGAAGGAGAGATAAACTACATCTTTTGCGACGATGAGTATTTGCATAAAATCAATTTAGAATACCTTAATCATGACACATTAACGGATATCATTAGTTTTGATTATTCGTTGGGGAATGAGTTGAGCGGCGATATTTTTGTTTCAATCGAAAGAGTAAAGGACAATGCTGTTGATTTCAATGTTCCATTTGAAGATGAATTGAAACGTGTTCTGGTTCACGGAGTTTTACACTATTGTGGATATAAAGACAAAGGGGATACTGATGAATTATTGATGAGAAATAAAGAAGATGAAAAGCTAGTGTTGTTTCACGTGGAACAATAGTTTTGCTTTTAGAAAAAAGGTCGTCGTGTTTCACGTGGAACATTTTTACAGTCGACGAAAGTTACAACGCAATGTTTCACGTGGAACAAAACAATAAAATAGATTTCAAAATTAGAATCCGGAATACAATTGAAGGATTAAATTATACGAAAAGATGTTTCTAGATGAATATGATGTGATAGTTGTTGGCGCTGGACATGCCGGTTCTGAGGCTGCTGCCGCTGCTGCAAATTTGGGTTCTAAAACCTTATTGGTAACAATGAGTTTGCAGAACATAGCTCAGATGTCATGCAACCCTGCAATGGGCGGAATTGCCAAAGGACAAATTGTGCGCGAGATTGATGCATTGGGCGGATACTCCGGAATTGTTTCGGACAGAACTGCTATTCAGTTTAAGATGCTGAACAAGTCCAAAGGACCAGCGATGTGGTCACCACGTGTTCAAAGTGACCGGATGCGTTTTGCTGAGGAATGGAGAATGATGCTGGAAGGAACTCCAAATCTTGATTTTTATCAGGAGATGGTGAAAGGTTTGATTATTGAAAACGGAAAAATAAAAGGGATTCGCACTTCGCTTGGAGTGGAGATTCGCTCTAAATCGGTTGTGTTGACTAATGGAACTTTCCTGAATGGTTTGATTCATATTGGCGAAAAACAATTTGGTGGAGGAAGAGCTGGTGAGAGTGCTGCCTATGGAATTACTGAAGATTTAGTGAATGCAGGTTTTCAAGCAGGAAGAATGAAAACAGGAACGCCTCCTAGAGTTGATGGACGTTCTTTGGATTATTCCAATATGAATGAAGAAAAAGGAGATGCTAAGCCGGATAAGTTTTCGTATTCGGATATAACGTCACCATTGGTTCATCAGAAATCGTGTCACATGACGTATACTTCGCTTGAAGTTCATGATATTCTGAGAGAAGGTTTTGATCGTTCGCCAATGTTTAACGGTAGAATAAAAAGTCTTGGACCAAGATATTGTCCGTCAATTGAAGATAAAATTAATCGTTTTGCTGATAAAGAAAGACACCAATTATTTGTGGAGCCGGAAGGATGGAATACCTGTGAGGTTTATGTAAATGGTTTTTCAACTTCGCTGCCTGAGGATATTCAATTCAAAGCGTTGCGTTCGGTTGTAGGATTTGAGAAAGTAAAATTCTTTCGTCCGGGTTATGCAATCGAATACGATTATTTTCCGCCGACACAATTAAAACATACTTTAGAAACAAAGCTTGTTGAAGGTTTGTATTTCGCCGGACAAATAAATGGAACAACCGGATATGAAGAAGCGGCTTCTCAAGGACTAATGGCTGGAATCAATGCGCATTTAAAAGTGCATGAAAAAGCACCGTTAATTTTAAAAAGAGACGAAGCGTATATCGGTGTTTTAATAGATGATTTAATCACTAAAGGAACCGAAGAGCCCTATCGAATGTTTACTTCTCGTGCGGAATACAGAACGTTACTTCGTCAGGATAATGCTGATTTTAGACTAACGCCTGTGTCGCATGAAATTGGTTTGGCTTCTGAAGCACGTTTGCGCAGGATGGAACACAAACTGAATGAATCTGAAAAAATGGTTGCCTTCTTCAAAGAAACGAGTGTTTCTATTGCAGAAGCAAATCCTATTTTGGAGTCAAAAGATACCGCCTTGATTACACAAGGTGATAAGATGTTTAAAGTTTTCTCTCGTCCGCAAATTGATTTGGATGACATGATGAAATTTGAAAAGGTAGCAGATTACGTTGCTGCAAATGATGTAGACCAAGAAATTTTAGAACAGGCCGAAATTCAAGTAAAGTATTCCGGTTATATTGAAAAAGAAAGAAACAATGCTGATAAATTGACACGTTTGGAAGATGTAAAAATTCCTGAAAATTTTGATTATAATAAGATAAAATCAATGTCAATTGAAGCAAAACAAAAATTAACTAAGATTCGTCCGGTAACCATTTCTCAAGCATCTAGGATTAGCGGTGTTTCACCAAGTGATGTTTCGGTGTTGCTGATTTATATGGGACGTTAAGGATTGTAGATTTTTGATTAACGATTTTTGATTGTAGATTTGCAAAAGATCTGAAATCAGAAATCGTTAATCTTTGTTCTTAAATCAATACGTTCCACGTGAAACAAAATCAAATTTGCATTATATAAAGGGATTCAGCTGTAAACTGCGACTGAAAACTGAAAACTAACAATATGGATATTTCAAACAAAAAGCATTTTTTAACCGTTAAAGATTATTCCGTTTCTAAAGAAACATTTGATTTATATCATGACGAGGAGTTGGATATGTTAATCACTTATCCGCAACCCAGTTTAGAAAATTTAGGGAAGTATTACGAAAGTGTGGATTACATTTCTCATACAGACAGTAAGCGATCCTTGTTTGAAAAAGCGTATCATTTTGTAAAAAGCATCGCGCTAAAAAACAAACTGAATTTAATCAATTCGTTGCAGCCAAATAAAGGAAGCATTTTGGACATTGGCGCAGGAACTGGAGATTTTTTATCGGTGGCCAAAGAAAACGGTTGGCACACGATAGGGGTGGAACCAAGTGATAAAGCCAAAGCGATTGCAAAACAGAAAGGGGTTTCATTTATTGACGAAACGAGCGAATTAGAAAGTCATTCGTTTGACATCATTTCGATGTGGCATGTTTTAGAACACGTTCCTGATTTAGATGAGCAACTAAAAGAATTAAAACGATTGTTAAAACCAAATGGGACTTTAATAATTGCGGTTCCAAACTTCAAATCTTTTGATGCAAAATATTATGGGAAGTTTTGGGCAGCTTATGATGTACCGATTCATTTTTGGCATTTTTCGAAAAAGGCAATAAAAATGCTTTTCGAAAAAGAGGAAATGCAATTGGTAAAAGTACTTCCTATGAAATTTGATTCTTTTTATGTGAGCTTGCTTTCTGAAAAATACAAAACAGGGAAAATGAATTTCATCAAAGCCTTTTTTATCGGATTACAATCCAATTGGGACGCAACGAGTGATTTTGAGTATTCTTCGCACATTTACATCCTAAAAAACAGCTAAAATCTATTTTAAGCACATTTAAACGACGTTTTTTAGGCGAAACGAACTGTTTGTCGGATTTTTAAAGTAGTTCGTTTATTTAAAAGATATGAAGTCTGTTTTTAATAGTCACAAATTATACATTTATCAATTACAATAATAAAATCTTATATCATAAATATTTTGCATTTTTCAAACTTTATGTCAATGCTATCTATTTTTTTATATTTTTGTCACCAATACTTAAAACTAGAAATTCACCAAAATGAAATCGAAGATTCACGAATACCAAAAAAGAAATTTTAAAAATATGAGTAAAATAGCATTAGTAATTATCGCACTTTCAATTTCAATTGTATCTTGTAACAAACCAGTCGCAGAAGTTAAGGAAGTAAAAACAGCTTACGTAGATACTTCAGTGTTGATGAAAGAATATACAGAAGCAAAAGACCTAGAAGCAAAATATAAAGCAAAATCAGAAGAGAAAGGAAGACAGCTAGAAGCTGAAATTAATCGTTTCAAACAAGAAGCGGCAGGTTTTCAAGCACAAGCGCAGGCAAACGGCCAAGCTTGGGCACAACAAAAAGGAGCTGAATTGCAAAAAAGAGAACAACAATTAGGTGCTGCACAACAACAATTAGCACAAGAGTTACAACAAGAAAGCGGAAAAGAAATGGATTCGTTGGTTAGCGGTGTAAAAAAATTTATCAAAACCTACGGTAAAGAAAAAGGATACACTTATATCTACGGAACAGGCGACGCAGCTTCAATTTTGTATGCAGAAGATAAATATGATATTACAAAAGAAATCATTAAAGAGTTGAACAACAAATACAAATCAGCAACTCCAAAGGAAGAAGTTAAAAAATAATTTTTCACATTAATTCAAATGAATGCCTTCGTCTAAAATTTAGATTGGAGGCATTTTTTTTGAAGTTATTTCCCGCTTTCACTTTAAACGTAGTTCACTGAACTCCAATTAAAATAAAAGTATAGTGAAGTAATCTCTCGTTTAGAAAGCGTTTTTTCTTACCCATAAAAGGAGCTTCCTGCGGTCGCTCTTTTCCGGCTAGAAAAAATCACTTTCTAAATCTCGAGGATTTTCGCTGCTGTCGGGGCTAAAAAAATGTGGAATCAAGACATAAATTGTCTTTCGAAAATTAAAATATGAATCCTATTTTCAATACTTTAGCTTTATATATACACGCCTAATGCAAACAATTTCAGAAGCAGCCGCTTACACTTTACGATTCATCAATCAAACCCATCGATCCGTTTTCCTTACCGGAAAAGCAGGAACTGGTAAAACCACACTTTTACGCGAAATTATCCAAACTACGCACAAGAATACCGTTGTTGTTGCACCTACAGGAATTGCTGCGTTAAACGCGGGTGGAGTAACGATACATTCCATGTTTCAGTTGCCGTTTGGTGGATTTATTCCGGATAATTCATCGCCTCAATTTTCTGAAAGCACTAAATTTGAAACCAAAGCTACTTTGCGCAGGCATTTCAAAATGAGCGGTTTGAAGAAATCCGTAATTCGCAATATGGAATTGTTGGTAATTGATGAAGTCAGTATGCTTCGTGCGGATTTATTGGACGCTATGGATTATATGATGCAAACGGTACGTAAAAAAAGTACTCCTTTTGGTGGCGTTCAAGTACTGTTTATTGGTGATTTATTGCAATTACCGCCGGTGATTCGGGATGAAGAATGGAGAACCTTAAAAACATATTACAAAGGAAAATTCTTTTTCCATTCCCATGTTGTGCAACAAAATCCACCGTTATACATTGAATTATCTAAAATTTTTCGTCAGACGGATGATACTTTTATTGCAGTTTTAAACAACCTTCGAAACAACCAAATTACTCAAGAAGATATTCTGACTTTAAATCAATACGTAAAACCGGATTTCGATTTAAAAGCGAATAAAGGGTATATCACTTTAACTACCCATAACGCCAAAGCCGACACCATGAATGCGCAGGCTTTGGAAGATCTAGAAGGAAAGTCGGTGATTTATAAACCAGAAATTGTGGGAGACTTTCCAGAAAAAATATTCCCTGTTGAAGAACAATTGAAGTTAAAAGTAGGGGCGCAAATCATGTTTGTTAAAAACGATTTATCTTTTGATAAAAACTATTTCAACGGAAAAATGGGGATTGTCAAATCACTTTCCAGCCAGGAAATTTTGGTTTATTTTCCAGAAGAAAACAAAACCATAGAAGTCGAAAAGTACGAATGGCAAAACATTCGTTACAAAGTAGACGAAATGACTAAAGAAATTGAAGAAGAGGTTTTAGGAACTTTTGTTCATTATCCGATAAAATTAGCTTGGGCGATAACGGTTCATAAAAGCCAGGGATTGACTTTTGACAAAGCTGCGCTTGATGTTTCGCAGGTTTTTCTTCCAGGGCAGGCGTATGTGGCATTGTCGCGTTTGCGCTCGTTAGAAGGGCTTATTTTACTTTCTCCGTTGCGTATGAATGGAATTTCTAACGACCAGGATGTAATGGACTACTCGCTGAACAAAGCTTCGGATTCATTTTTAGAAAATGCACTGCATTTTGAAACTAAGAATTTCATCCACAATTATTTGATTAACAGCTTCGATTGGAGCGATTTGGCTCAGGAATGGCGCAATCATAGATTCAGCTATTCGGAAAAATCCGAAAATTCAGAGAAATCCAAACATGCCGTTTGGGCCAAAAAGCAAACGGATGTCATTGAACAACTTTTGGATCCATCCAAAAAATTCATATCCCAATTGAATAAGCTTTTCAGCCAAGAAACCGCCGATTTAAACCATATTTCAGAAAGAATACAAGCGGCATTTGGTTATTTTCTGGAGCCAATGGATGATTTGGTTTTTGAAATCCTTTGGAAACTGGAAGAAGTAAAACGAATCAAGAAAGTAAAAGCCTTTTATGATGAATTAATCGTATTGGAAGAATTGCAGTCTAAAGCCGTCTTGCGATTAATGAAAGCCAAATTATTGATTGAAACCGTTGTTGCAGGTGAAACCATTTCGAAAGAGAAATTGACTTCATCAGAAATTAAAAATTACATCAGCCGAAAAACGGAAGCGATTCAAAATCAATTTAAGAAATTAAATATCACTTTGATTGATGGTGATAAAGATGTTGAACGGTATACTTCAAAAAAGAATTCAGATAAAAAAGACCCTAAGAAATCTACCGTGCAGGAAACCTATGAATTGTGGCTGGAGAAGAATTCGGTTGCTGAAATCGCTGCAATTAGAAAATTAACCATACAAACCATTGACGGGCATTTAGTACGGCTTATTCAAGCAGGAACCATTGCCATTACAGATGTTTTACCAGAAGATAAGCTAGAGGGACTAGCCGAAGCTTTTAGAGGCTACAAAGAGGAATCTTTGAATAATTTGAAGGAACAAGTAGGCGAGAAGTTTACTTGGGATGAACTGAAAATGTTTAAAGCGAGTTTGAATTAAACATTGAAGTTTATAAAATGTAAAAAACCTATTCGATTTGAATAGGTTTTTTACATTTTATAAGGATTGAATTAATATCCAAGCTTCTGGATTGTGCTTTTTCTGAATTTCAGATTGCGCTTTTTGCGCTTCTGCAAAAGTGGTATAACTTCCGTACAGTACAGGAAACAATCCATGTTTATTAGGGGCTACGCGACGGGCTTTGTATCCTAAATGAATTAATTGATTAAATGTCTTATCTGCATTTTTTTCCTCTCTATAAACCCCAGCCATAATGTGATACGGCATTTTTACTTCCTTAGTGGTTGATTTAACGGATAGTGTTACAGCTGGAACTGGACTTTTGATAAAGAAAGTAGCTTCTTGGATTTTATTTTGTACTTGTTTTTGAACAGCAGTTTCAACAATCATTGTTTCTGAGGCAATCTGGTTTTGGTAAATAGAATAACCCACACTTCCTGTTAGACCTAATCCTAATACAAAAATTGCAGCATATTTTAAATAGGGGCTTGCTGTTCTTGTTTCAGGAATAAATTGAATTGATTCTTTTTCTTCGATTGCTTCCAACTCTTTTTCGAAGAGTTCTCTTTTTACAAGAGGAGAAACGAAAGGAGCTAAACCAAAAGAACTTGCCAAATAATTGGTTTGATCGTAAGGCGTGAAAACCAAATTATTATCGGAATTCAAGCAAAGATCTCCAATGTTTTTTAAAGAAAAAATGTTGTTTTCTTCTAATGCTTTTTTCCACGTAAAAACTTCATATTGAACAGCACTTACGGCATATTCATAAGATGTTTTTTCAATTTGAGCAATATGATTCGCTAATAAGCCATCATTATTCTTTAGATTAGCATTAAAAGAAATCATTTTTTTTGGAGGAGAAAATGAATTTGTGCTTTCATTCAACTGAGCCGATTGAATTTGGGTTAAAAAAGCTCCGAAACCCGGAACGGTTACACATTGATAACGGTATAAAAGCTGTGCGATATAAAGTTCGATTTTCATACTTACAAAGTTATACAACGAAAATAGTTATCAAAATTTTATTCACAATTTTTATTAACAATCCGCTTTATATTTTATACATTTCACTCACAAATGATTAGCATGAAATAGCCATGTTTAATCGTAAGACAAACATAAATAAAGATTTTCTTTAAACTGGGGTATTCCATATTCCAATAAAAAACAAGCATAATCTACATATGAAAGAACAAGATTTATTTTATTTATTGGCTCTACAAAGAGTAGAAGGTGTTGGGGATATTATGGCTAAAAAACTGATTACACATTGCGGAAGTGCCGAAGAAGTCTTCAATACAAAGACAGGACAGCTCGCCGCTATTGATGGTGTGGGTTCTATGCTACTGAAAAAGTTAAAGGATAAATTAGTTTTCGAAAAAGCCAATCTGGAGCTTGAGTTTATAAAATCTAATGCTATAAACGCGGTTTATTTTCAAGACGAAGAATATCCCGAACGGTTGAAACATTGTATCGACGGACCACTTTTATTATTCACCTCGGGGAATATTAATTTAAAAAACAAAAAGATAATCAGCATTGTGGGTACGCGTCAAATCACCTCGTATGGTATGGAATTCTGTAGAAAACTGATTGAAGATTTGGCACCGTTAGATCCTATCATCGTAAGTGGTTTTGCTTATGGGGTAGATATTGTGGCGCATCAATTGGCGATGGAAAACAATTTGCAAACGATTGGAGTTGTTGCGCATGGTTTGAACCAAATTTACCCAAAAACGCATAAGAAATACGTTGCCAAAGTGGAACAAAACGGAGGATTCATGACCGAGTTTTGGAGTTCCTCGAATCCGGACAAAGAAAATTTCGTAAAAAGAAACAGAATCGTTGCCGGCATGACTGAAGCAACCATTGTAATTGAGTCAGCAGACAGGGGAGGTTCATTGATTACGGCCAACATGGCCAATGATTACAACCGAGATGTTTTTGCCGTTCCGGGACGTGTTACTGACAAATACAGCCAGGGTTGCAACAACCTGATTAAAACCCAAAAAGCAAATGTGCTCACCAGCGCCGCCGATTTAATTTATATCTTGAATTGGGATATTCAAAAAGAGTCAAAACCAGTACAAAAACAATTGTTTGTAACTTTAGAAGAAGACGAACAAAAAGTATATGATTACCTCTTAAAAACCGGAAAAGAGTTAATGGATATTATTGCCTTGCGTTGTGATTTTCCTATTTATAAAATCTCAGGAATGCTATTGAACATGGAACTCAAGGGTGTGATTCGACCTTTACCAGGGAAATTGTTTGAGGCGATATAATTCTACCAGCGTTTCAAACACTGATAGAATTGTTTGTTTTTTTAAACTTCAAACCCTAGTTTTTCTCTCACTCTGCTCAAAACACCATTGGCAACAACTGTCGCTTTTTGGGCACCAATTTTTAACAAAGCGTCTACTTCAGGAAGGTTATTCATGTAGTAATTGTATTTTTCTCTTTCGGTTTTGAAAGTTTCTGTAATCAGTTCAAACAACGCTTGTTTAGCGTGACCGTAACCATAATTTCCACCCGAATAATTGGTTCTCATAATGGCTTGTTGTTCTTCATTTGCTAATAATGAATAAATAGCAAAAGCATTACACGTTTCTGGATTCTTAGGTTCTTCAAGCGGCGTGCTGTCCGTTTCAATGGTCATGACTTGTTTGCGCAACGCTTTGTCGTCTAAGAAAATATTGATAATATTATTCGCTGATTTACTCATTTTCCCACCATTGGTTCCAGGAATAAGCATGCTGTCTTCTTGAATTTTGGCTTCAGGAAGTACAAAAGTTTCTCCCATTTGGTGGTTGAAACGAGACGCTACATCACGTGTAATTTCGAGGTGTTGCAACTGGTCTTTTCCTACGGGAACAAACTCGGCATCGTATAATAAAATATCGGCAGCCATTAACATGGGATAGGAGAACAAACCGGCATTGACATCTTCGAGCCTGTCGGCTTTATCTTTGAAAGAATGCGCCAATGTCAAGCGTTGAAAAGGGAAAAAACAACTCAAATACCAAGATAATTCTGCTGTTTGTGGCACATCTGATTGTCTGTAGAAAACTACTTTGTCTACATCTAAGCCACAGGCAAGCCAAGCGGCGGCAGTACTATATGTGTTTGTTCTTAAAGTTTCTCCGTTTTTTATTTGCGTTATGGAATGTAAGTCGGCGATGAAAAGAAACGATTCGTTTTCGGGATTATTAGATAATGCTATTGCGGGAATGATTGCGCCAAGTAAGTTTCCCAGATGCGGAGTTCCTGTACTTTGAACGCCTGTAAGTATTTTTGCCATTATATATTTTTGCTTGACCGCAAAGTTCGCAAAGATTTTCGCAAATTTTGCAAGGTTTTCTAAGTTTTTCTGTTACTTATCGTTTTCAAATTAAATTTTTTTAATAATAGTATCATAGGATTCCTTATTTTTGACCTTATGAGAGGATTGAAAATTATTTTTTGGACACTTTGGCGCATATGGTTTTATGTTTTGATGACCATTCCCATAGTAGTAATGTTTCCTTTTCTGGCTATGTCAATCTTGTCTGAAAGGGGCTATCCTTATTTTTTTAAGATGGCTCGTATTTGGGCAAAATTCATTCTTTTTGGAATGGGATTTTATTATAAAATAGATAAAAATCAAGTATTGGAATCTCATAAAAGTTATATGATCGTGGCTAATCATACTTCTATGACTGATATTATGCTAATGCTCGCTATAATTAAAAACCCTTTTGTTTTTGTGGGTAAAAAAGAACTCTCAAAAATTCCTTTATTTGGATTTTTCTATAAAAGAACCTGTATTTTAGTAGACAGAAATTGTTCCAAAAGTAAAATAGAAGTTTTTAATCGAGCACAAAATAGAATAAATCAAGGATTGAGTATCTGTATTTTCCCTGAAGGGGGCATTCCGGATGATGAATCCGTAATTTTGGATACTTTCAAAGATGGTGCTTTCCGATTGGCAATAGAACATGAAATACCAATTGTCCCTATTACTTTTGCAGACAATAAAAAAAGATTTTCTTATAAATTTTTTAGTGGGAGTCCCGGACTCATGCGGGTTAAAATCCATTCACATGTGGAAACTTTGGGCAAAAAATGTGTAGAACGAAAAGAAATTCGGGAAGAAGTTCGGGAGACAATTTATAGTCAATTAATAGTATTTGATAAAACTAAGAAGCATAACTTATACCAGAGTATAACCCAATAAAAACTGGTTTATAGTTTCCAAAGTAGATACAAATTTTTAAAAAAAGGTTTTGGGTATAAAAATAAAAAAACCCGAAAAATTTTCGGGTTTTAGGTTTTATGCTTCTGCTAATTCTTTTATTCTAGCTTTAATTTTTTCTTCTAATTCATCCGCTAATTCAGGATTGTCTTTTATTAAAGACTTTACAGCATCACGGCCTTGTCCTAATTTGGTTTCGCCATAACTGAACCAAGATCCCGCTTTTTTGATGATTTCAAATTCTACTGCAAGATCCAAAATTTCTCCTGTTTTTGAAATTCCTTCACCATACATGATGTCAAATTCAGCGATTTTAAATGGCGGAGCGACTTTGTTTTTCACCACTTTTACTTTGGTTCTGTTTCCAAGTACGTTATCACCATCTTTTATTTGAGTAGAACGACGAATATCTAAACGAATCGATGCGTAAAACTTCAATGCATTTCCACCGGTTGTAGTTTCCGGATTACCAAACATTACCCCAATCTTCTCTCTTAATTGGTTAATAAAGAAAACAGTACAATTTGTTTTACTGATAGTTCCTGTTAATTTACGCAATGCTTGAGACATTAAACGGGCGTGAAGACCCATTTTAGAATCTCCCATTTCACCTTCAATTTCACTTTTTGGAGTCAAAGCAGCAACCGAGTCAATTACAACAATGTCAATTGCACCTGAACGAATCAAGTTTTCAGCAATTTCTAAAGCTTGTTCTCCATTATCAGGTTGAGAAATGATTAGGTTTTCGATATCAACGCCTAATTTCTCTGCATAATTTCTATCGAAAGCGTGTTCTGCATCAATAAAAGCAGCAATTCCACCCGCTTTTTGAGCCTCAGCAATGGCATGAAGCGTCAAAGTTGTTTTTCCAGACGATTCTGGCCCGTATATTTCAATTATTCTTCCTCTTGGATATCCTCCAACCCCTAATGCTAAATCGATTCCTAAAGACCCGGAAGAAATAGTTTCTACTTCCTCAATGGCTTTATCTCCCATCTTCATTACGGTTCCTTTTCCGTATGTTTTGTCTAGTTTGTCAAGCGTAAGTTGTAGCGCTTTTAATTTAGATTCTTTCTCTGTACTCATCTTCTCTTTTACCTTTTCTTTCATCTATTTGTATTATTTTATAACTATAAGAAACTGACAGAATGACTAATTATCCTGAAAATTTCGTTTATGTAAAACATTTATTTTCGTAAAAATACTTCTTTTTTTAATGTAAATTTTCTCTTTCAAGAATATTTTAAAATCTATTTTTCAATAAAAAACAACATGCTAAGATTGTTATGTGAACAAAGCTTTTAATTCTGTTGCATCATGCGGGTTCATTTTTCCTGCTAAAACTAAACTCAGCTGTTTTCGTCTTAGGGCTGCATCAAAACGTTGTTTTTCCAGTTCTGTTACTGGTACTATTTGCGGCACTTCTACAGGTCTTCCGGTATCATCAACAGCTACAAAAGTATAAATAGCTTCATTGGCTTTGGTACGGTTTCCGGATTGTCGGTCTTCAACCCAAACATCAATAAATATTTCCATTGAACTTTTGAAAGCTCTCGAGACTTTTGCCTCAACATTTACAACGCTTCCCAGTGGAATAGCTCTGTTAAACGCAACGTGATTTACGGATGCCGTTACGGTTATTCTTCGGGAATGTCTTCCGGCTGCGATACTTGCTGCACGATCCATTCGGGCTAACAATTCGCCACCAAAAAGATTATTCAAAGGATTGGTTTCGCTCGGTAAAACCAAATCGGTTAATATCGTCAGAGATTCTGAAGGATGTTTTGGAGTCATTTTTTGTATAAAAAGTAAGTATTATTTTAAATATAGTGTAGTTCCTAGTTTAACCAATAAACGGCCAATATAGCGGGTATGAAATAGATAACAATCGTTCTGGCACCATCATAATCTTTGGCTAATCTTTGGCCAAAAAGTAACATCAATAAAGTGATACAAGAGAAAACTGCTCCGTAAAACCCAAAGATTCTTCCATTGTTTACCAATAATTCGATGCAGCCAACAATACTTAAAATACCGGAGATTAATTCTAAAATTAAAATATTCAATAGCGCCAAAGGCACTTGGTTTTTTAATGGGGTTTTAGCAAAATGTTCTTTTAACCAGTCCACATTATCTTTCCAATAAAAGAGTTTGTCATAACCGGATTGCAGAAAAGTAATTGCCAGAAAAATCAAAATTAAAATAGAAGTAATGTTGTTCATGTTTTTATTTTTTGTGAATTAAACGGGTTAGTTTTATAGATAAATCGGTTAAAATAATTTTCGCATTTCCGTTGCGTTCAATATGATACATGGCATCCGAAAGTTCTTTGAAAATAGCATTGATATTGTTTCCATTTACAAAAGGCGCAAAATTCTCAAGCTTGAATTTCTCCACTTGTGGTTCTATGTAAACCAAGCTTTCCGTTTGGTAATTGAGCAACAAGGCTTGACGGAACATATCGATGCAAAAATGTAAAAACTTCTTTTGGGTTTCTCTTCCTAAACCGGCAATTTGCTCGCTCCATTGAATCAAGTCCTGAATGGCAGCTGCATTTCCTTTGGCTCTAAAAGCGGCTCGGACCCAGTCAACAAACCATTTTTCGAAAAAAACAGATTCGCTATCTGGTTGCAATAATTGCAGTGCTTTATTATAATTTCCTTGTGCTTGATGTGCTATTTTTATAGCGGTTTTAGATTCTATATTTTCTCTGGAAATAAGGGCATCGGAGATAACGTTTTCACTCAAACCATTAAAATGCAGCACTTGGCATCGGGAACGAATGGTTTGAATAATATCTTCTTCGTTTTCTGAAATCAAGATGAAAACCGTTCTGTCCGTAGGTTCTTCGAGTAGTTTTAATAATTTATTGGAAGCGGCAATATTCAATTTATCGGCCATCCAAATAATCATTATTTTGTATCCGCCTTCGTAGGATTTTAGAGCGAGCGATTTTAAGATTTCCTGAGCATCATCTACCCTTATTTCACCTTGTTTGTTTTTAACACCTAACATTTGGTACCAGTCGAACAAACTACCGTACGGATTTTGGTTTAAAAACTCCCGCCATTCCGTGATGAAATCGATACTTTTGGGTTTCGTTTTTACATCTTCGGTACTTACGGTTGGATAAATAAAATGCAAATCCGGATGGGATGTTTTGTGGAATTTGATGTTACAAGCTTCGTTTGAACCCGAGTTTTCTGAGTTTTGATTGCTGCAGATAATATATTGCGCATAAGCAATTGCCATGGGTAAAGTTCCACTTCCCTCAGGTCCAACGAACAATTGTGCATGGGGAATTCTGCCCAAATCAGCACTTTTTGTCAAATGACTTTTAATGTGTTCTTGTCCTAAAATTTCTGAAAATTGCATGAAGCAAAGATAGAAGAAAATGGTTTAGTCTAAAACTTTAGGATGCAAAGTTTCATGTTAGGAAGTTAACAAAATGATTCTTAAAAAGCGGTTGAATTTTATAATCAATTACCGTATTTGGTTAAGATAATTTGCAATTACATTAATAATTAACGTTTTCACCGTAATAATTTGAATGCTATTGGTTAGAGTTTTAAAATTGATTCATGAAAAAAACATTTCCTTAATAGGCATTGCATTTGCGGGAACGTAATTTTTACTTTGGATAAAGAAATTAATTAGATCAACAATTTTGTACGTTTTTGGGAATGTATCTTACCACTTATTTTATCTCATCTAAAACGCATGCATTTTCTCCTTAGAAAGGAATGCGTTATCCGAAAATACGCTTCTTACCGTTTTAGAAATTCCATAAAGGAACCATTTTAGGGACGGAATTTTTTTAAAATTAATTCTAAAAAACAAATAATTTGAGACAATTACAACGTTTTCGTTAGTGGATCCCCCTAATTTTCAAACTATTCTTATTTTTTAGTTCCTGAAAAGTTCTATATTTGTTATTCTTTCAAAAAACAAACTAAAAATATACTTAATGAAAACTTTAAACGATTTTAATTTTGCAACTAAGAAAGCAATAATACGTGTTGATTTTAATGTGCCATTGGATGAAAATTTCAATGTAACAGATGCCACTCGTATCGAAGCTGCAAAACCTACAATTGATGCTATTCTTGCTCAAGGCGGAAGCGTAATTTTGATGTCGCATTTAGGCAGACCATCAGGTGTTGAAGAAAAATATTCATTAAAACACATTCTAAAAACAGCTTCAGAAGTGCTTGGAGTACCAGTTCAGTTTGCTTCAAACTGTGTTGGTGTGGAAGCTGCAACTGCTGTGGGAAAATTACAAGCTGGAGAAGTTTTATTATTGGAAAATTTACGTTTTCATAGCGAAGAAGAAGCTGGAGATGTTGCTTTCGCAAAAGAATTAGCGTCATTAGGCGATATTTATGTAAACGACGCTTTTGGAACGGCACACAGAGCACACGCTTCAACTACAATTATCGCTCAGTTCTTCCCAACTGAAAAATGTTTCGGATTATTATTGGCTAAAGAAATCGAAAGTTTGAACAAAGTTTTGAAAAACAGTGAAAAGCCAGTAACAGCAGTACTTGGGGGATCTAAAGTTTCTTCTAAAATTACCGTTATCGAGAATATTCTTGATAAAGTAGACCACATGATTATTGGTGGTGGAATGACATTTACTTTTGTGAAAGCACTAGGAGGTAAAATTGGTGATTCAATTTGTGAAGACGACAAACTAGAATTGGCACTGGAAATATTGAGATTAGCAAAAGAAAAAGGAGTTCAAATTCACATTCCTGTTGATGTTGTTGCAGCAAATGATTTTTCAAATACTGCCGATACTCAAATTGTAGATGTTAAAGAAATTCCCGACGGATGGCAAGGACTTGATGCAGGACCAAAATCATTGGAAAACTTCAAAAAAGTAATTATGGATTCTAAAACTATTCTTTGGAATGGCCCATTAGGCGTTTTTGAAATGGAAAGTTTTGCCAATGGTACAATTGCACTTGGAAATTTTATCGCTGAATCAACTGAAAACGGCGCTTTCTCACTTGTAGGTGGAGGAGACTCAGTAGCAGCAGTAAAACAATTTGGACTAGAAGAGAAAATGAGTTATGTTTCAACTGGTGGAGGAGCCATGTTAGAAATGCTTGAAGGAAAAGTATTGCCAGGAATTGCTGCGATATTGGACTAATAAATTGATTAAAAAAGGGTTTCTTTTAAGCTGTAATCCAGATTTAAAAATACCGTATCTATAATACTAAGAAGCCTTAGCGATAAACTATTTGTCGCTAAGGTTTTTTTTAGTTTTAAAAATTTAATGAATTGTGTTTTAAAAGTAATTTTTATAATGAAATCACAGAAAATTCTTGATAAATGAACTGTAAAATGCATTTTTAACAATATTTAAATAAATTTTCAGTTTTAACCTATTATGTTTGTAAAAAACACTAATGTAATCGTTTGAAATATAGGCATTTGATCATTAAAATATGAATATAAAAAATACAGCCGCATCGTTTTTTCTATTGTTGTCAACCGCAATGTTTTCCCAAGAAATTGTCGAAAACAACGAAATTCTAAAAGTAGAACCCAAATTATCTTATTTAGATTCCATCAAGAAAACCTTCGTAAAAAATGAAATTGCATCCCGTGTTGATAGCCTTTGGATGAAGGAATTGACTCACTTAGATTTATACAACAATATCACCGATGATATAAAAAACAACAATATCGATGACAAAGTGGATTATGAATTGCCTACGGAACTTTTGAAAGAAAGATTGGCGGCGATGGATGCGAAATCACCTTTTAATATTGAGTACAACCAAGGTCTGGAAAACATGATCAAATCATTTTTAAAATACAGAAAGAAATCTTTTGAACGATTAATGGGTATTTCCGAATATTATTTCCCGCTTTTTGAAGAAGCGCTTGCCAAACAAAATGTTCCTTTAGAAATAAAATATTTAGCAGTTGTAGAATCCGCCTTAAACCCAAAAGCTGTTTCAAGAGTTGGTGCCACGGGACTATGGCAGTTTATGTATCAAACCGGAAAACAATATAAATTAAAGATTGATTCCTATATTGATGAACGAAGTGATGCTCTGAAATCTTCTGAAGCCGCAGCACAATATATGTCTAATATGTACAAAATATTTGGCGATTGGGATTTGGTATTAGCTTCTTATAATTCTGGACCAGGGAATGTTTCTAAGGCGATTAGACGTTCAGGTGGCCAGCAAAATTATTGGAACATCAGAAAAAATCTTCCAAAAGAAACACAGGGATATGTACCTGCTTTTATAGCAACCATGTACATTTATGAATACCACAAGGAACACGGCATAAAACCGGACCGAGCGGTGATTAAGCATTTTGCAACAGATACGATCCGGATTAAAAAGCAAATGTCGTTTAAACAAATTTCAGATTTGCTAGATGTTCCCGTTGCACAATTGCAGTTGCTGAATCCATCGTATAAGTTAAATGTGATTCCGTTTTATCATGATGAAAATCATTTTTTAAGATTGCCGCAAGATAAGATTGCTGTTTTTGTTTCAAATGAAGACCGAATTTATGGGTATGCTGAACACGAATTAAACCTTCGAGAAAAACCATTTCAGATTGCAAAAGCGATTGCTGCGCGGGATACCATGAATTATACCACCAAACGGATTATGCTTCCTAAAACAAAATATTACAAAGTAAAACGCGGAGATAATCTGAGTGAAATAGCCAATAAATATGACGTTGCCGTTTCTGATATTAAAAAATGGAATAAATTGAGAAGCAATGCTGTTGCTTACGGTAAAAGTTTAAAAATCATTTCTAAAGAAAGTGTCGTAAGAACAGTTAGGATAGAACCAAAAGTGAAAACAGTTCCTTTAGAACCAATTTCTGAAAGTTTAAGAGCAGCGATTTCTGAGGTTAAAGCTAATAAAGAAGAAGAATTGGCTTCTAATCCAGAACGAAAAAACATTGAATACGTGGTTCAAAAAGGAGATAATTTAGGGAATATCGCTAAGAAATTTGATACTACTTTAACTGATTTACAGCAATGGAATAATTTGTCAGATCACAATATCGTTTTGGGTGCTATTTTGATTGTGGCCAAAAATGAAATTGTAATTTCGGCGGATAAAGTCTCTTCTAGTTCTTTTAAGAAAAAAGATATAGCTTCGGTTTCTAAAAAAGAGGCAGCAGAGTATTGTGTGAAAAAAGGGGATTCTTTATTTAGCATTGCTAAAAAATATCCTGGTGTAACTATTTCAGATATTAAAAAATGGAATGATATTCGAGATGGATATATTAAACCAGGAATGAAGTTAAAAATAAATGGATAAATTAGAATGGTTTAAGTTTCATTTTATTAATTTCAACCGCTAATAAAATAGCGTAAATTTTCCGTTTTAAATATAAAGTGTGTAATATTGAAAAAAATAATTTTTGTTGGTCTTATATTCCTAAACTCATGTGCTGTTAAGCAAAAAAACTTCTCAATGAATGATTGGTATGGGTATACTAAAAACAGCAACGAAAGAATAGCACCATCAAAAGCATATGAGTTTACGGATGGAATGATTAGAATGCATGGCGAGAATAATGGCTATTTAATGACGAATAGTTCTTATAAAAATTTTGAGTTAAGTTTAGAGTTCAGATGGAATATAGAAAAGGAATTTTATAGAGGAGACGGGAAAAAAAATAGTGGAGTTATGTACAACATACCCATAAATTCACCCAATCACATTTGGCCTAAAGGAATTCAATTTCAAATTAAAGAGAATAGTACCGGAGATTTTATTTTTTTAGATAATGTAACAGCAAAAGTAAACAGAAAAATGATTGAGGCTGGTGCAAGTGTAGTTTCTCCAAAATTTAGCAGTAATGAGAATTTTTATGGAGAATGGAATACGATTCTCATTCGATCATTCAACGGAAAATGTACGCAATATTTGAACGGAAAGTTAGTAAATGAATGTGTTGAGGTATCTTCTAAAGAAGGAAAGATTTCTTTAAATTATGAAGGTTCACCAATTGATTTTAGGAACATTCAATTAAAAAAAAGCCACAAATAGTTTTTTGCTTTTTTCTATAAAAGTTGCTGTTTTTTCTCTTTGTTTGGTAATTAACATTTTTATAGCCCAACCGAATCAATGAATAGAATCCATTTTTTGTACCTTCTTGTTCCCTTCTTGTTTTTTTCTTGTATAAAGAAGAACGATAATTTACATCGTAAAACGGAGGGTAAAATCAATACTATTTCAGTAATTATTGATGATCAGTTATGGAATGGTGAGATAGGAGACAGTATTCGAAATAAGTTTGCATCGCCAGTAATCGGATTACCACAAGAAGAACCACTTTTTACTATAAATCAATATCCGGTTAAACTTCTGGAAGGATTCATGACAGATACCAGAGCGATTATTGTAGTAAAGAAGGCACAGCAAAATAAATTTGAAATAAAGAAAAACCAATACGCATCGCCTCAAAATGTGTTTCACATTTCAGGAAAAACTGGGGCTGATATTATAGCATGCTTAGAAAAAAATGCTCCCCAAATGATCCAGTTGATCAAGCAGGCAGAAATAGCCGAAAGCCAGAGAATCAATAGTCAGTTGCTACTTAACCCACAATTGATCAGTAATAAATTCCAGATCTCCATAAAGATTCCTTCTGGGTATATGTATGTACTTCACAAAAACAATTTCATGTGGTTAAAAAAGGAAATCATCGGTGGAAATACAAGTTTGCTAATTTACCAGGTTCCTTTAAACTCCATTAAAAAGAACCAAAATTTGATTTCAAATATCATAAAAATGCGAGATTCAATAGGTAATTTATATATCAGCGGAACAGAACCCAATACGAATATGATTACCGAAGAAGCTTATGCCCCTTATCTTTCAAAGATTACTTTTGACGGAAAAGTTGCTTATGAGACCAAAGGAACTTGGGAGTTGAAAAATGATTTTATGGCGGGCCCTTTTATAAATTATGCCATTATAGACAAGGAATCTAATAGAGTTCTAGTTTTGGAAGGTTTATGTTATGCGCCTTCAAAGGAAAAACGAGACTTGATGCATGAATTGGAATCCATTATAAAATCGGTTGAAATTGAGAAAAGGTAATCTAATTTAAATTAAATAAGGAATAATAAAATGGCATTAGAATGGAAAATTAAGCCTTTTGAGGCGCTTACTGTTCATGAACTATATGATATACTCAAACTAAGAAGTGAGATCTTTGTAGTAGAACAAAACTGTGTTTATCTTGATCTTGACGGTAAGGATAAAATGGCGCTGCATCTCTTTGGCGAGTTTGAGGGGAAAATTGTGGCTCATGCCCGGCTTTTTAAAGCAGGAATCAGTTTTGATAATGCTTCTATTGGAAGAGTAACCGTTGATGCAAATTACCGCAACAGGAAATGGGGTCATGAGTTGATGCGAGAAGCTATTGCAGGAATTTTTCTTCATTTCGACGAAAGTAAAATCACTATCGGTGCCCAATTGTATCTGAAAAAATTCTACGAAAGTCAAGGTTTTGTGAAAACTAGCGAAATGTATTTAGAAGATGATATTCCGCATATTGAGATGTTGAGAATATAATTTATAGTTTGGTAATAACAAATTCAACTCTTCTATCAAGCTTTTCTCCTTTTCCTAAGGGGAATTTATTCCCGCAACCTTTGTAGGTCATTCGTTGTGGACTAATTTTTTTGGAGATTAGATAAAAATAGACATTTCGGGCACGGTTCCACGAAAGTTTTCTTTCATGAGTAGCTTCATCTATTGCATCTTTATAAGAACTTGGGGTGCAGCATACATGCCCTATAATTTCAAATTCTAGTTTTTGGTTTTTTTGGAGTATTGCTGCGATTTTGTCTAGTTCTTTTTTCGAATCTAATGGCAAGGCGCTGCTTCCAAGAGCAAACAGTATGTTTTCTAAATAAACACGATCACCAACTTTATGCTTGTCCTGGAAAGAATTGTAAATGCCTTTTCCGAAACTATTTTTTTTAACCATAAACAAATCGACGCGTCTGTTTTTAGATCTGGTTTCATTGATGTTTTCTTCAATGTCTTTGTTCAAGATCACGCGTCCCTTACCTTCAATAACAACAATTTTATTTTTGTTGAAACCATTGGAAGTGAGTAGGTCCTGAACTGTTTTCACCCGGCTTGTCGATAATTGATAATTATAATCTTTATCACCTCTGTCGTCACAATAGCCATAAATTTGTATAGATTCAATTTTTGTAGTGTCTGATTTTTTTGCAAAATCGATTATGGCCTTAATTTGTGAATCATAAAGATCATATTTATCAAAATCAAAATAGACTGTTTGTACTGGTATCTGTTGGGCTGAAAGATGTCCAAAAAGCAATAAGAATATTATTTTAAAGTATTTAAGCATTACAATTTCAAAATAGATTTATATTCGGAAGTGTTGCTTAAAATACTAACGGCTTTCTTAATCTCAGAATTATTTTTTATGTAATATTGATATAAACCTTCCTGATATTGGTAGCGTTTAATGATTTCCTCTAAAATCAAATTCTTGATTTCTTTTTGATTTTTATCCAATAAAGCATCTTCGCTTTTTTGTAAAGTAGAGAGCAATTGTTGGTATTCAGCAGTGATGGATCCGTCTATTTTTTCTTTTTTGGCTACAGCCAAAGTGTTTTTCAATGCCAATTCCGTTTCGGTGTCAAAAGAGAATTTTTGTGCCTTTAAAAACTGTTTAAAGTCTAAGAAATCCGCATCAGAAATAATTGGTATGGTATTGCCTAGAGTTGGATTTTTGTAATAATAACTCGTCACATAATTAAAAATCCCATCGTTTTTTACCAAAGCATTTGTTATCGGGCTTAATTTTGTTTCGTCCAGTTCCACATCGGGCTGAATACCTCCACCGTCATAAACCGTCCTTCCTTTGCGGGTTTTGAAAGCATTAAAATTCTTTTCTTCTGTTTTTATAGCCAACCCGTTTTTGTCTTTGTGGGCATAATCCAAAGCTTGAATGCATCTGCCAGAAGGCGTATAATAACGAGAAATAGTCACTTTTAGTTGGGTTCCGTACGTTAAATCAACAGGTCTTTGCACCAACCCTTTTCCAAAACTACGGCTTCCCAAAACCACAGCACGATCTAAATCCTGTAACGCTCCCGAAACAATTTCTGAGGCCGAAGCACTTTTTCCATTTACAATAATGATCAAAGGAATTTCAGTATCAACTGGTTCTTTGGTCGTTTTATAGGTGTTGTTGTATTTTTCGATCTTTGATTTTGTAGTTACAATAATTTCATTTTTTGGAACAAAGAGATTGCAAATATTTACAGCTTCACCCAAAAGTCCTCCGGGATTGCCTCTTAAGTCCAAAACAATTCGCTTAGCACCTTCGTTTTTTAGCTGTTCCAATGCCATTTTGGTTTCTATAGAAGCTTTGTTATTGAAATGGGATAAAACGATATAACCAGTTTCAGCATCTATTTTGCCAAAGAAAGGAACCGATTTAATTTCCACTTCATCACGAACAATTTGGGTGGTGTAGGGTCTTCCCTGACGGATGTATTTGATGTCAATTTTAGTGTTCTTTGCACCTTTAAACAACTCTGATGCATCATCTCTAAAATCAGATAAAAGAATATCTCCTACTTGAATAATTTCATCACCGGCTCTAAGTCCCGCTTTGTCTGCCGGAAAACTTTTGTATTGTTCTTTTACGATGAGTTTGCCGTCTTTTCGGGTAAGTAAAGCGCCAATTCCAGTATATTCTCCGGTATTGTTTATTTTAAAACTGACCACATCCTGCTCATTAAAATAAACGGTATACGGATCTAAACTGGCTAACATGCCTTTAATGGCTTTATCCATTAGGTCCCCAGGATTAGTTTCATCGACATAGTTTTTGTTCAATTCCTTGAAAAGAGTAGTGAAAATCTCTATTTGTTTGGCGATTTCAAAAAAATCGTCTTTGAAACTGGCACCAACATAAAGAAATGCCGAAGCGACAACAGGGATTATGAATTTTTTTTTGAAAAAGAAGTTCATGGCTTTTTGGACTAAATTTGAGAGTACTAAATTAACAATAAATCAACAATAAAAATACAAGACTAAATGGAAATACAATTTTGTCTTATTTAGTAAAATTGGAATTATTTAATTTCTAAACTGGAGTCACTTTCTAGTAAAGCTTTTTTGTTGTTTTGTGCCAAAAATTTTTCAAACAGTTGAATGGTTTTGGTATTGATTTCTTCATAACTCAATCGGTCCTTGCTTTGGTAAAAAAACATAAAAGCATGAGGCTGGTCTAAGCTATCAATCAGTAAATGTTTGTTGAGGCGATAGGTTTCGCGCAACACACGTTTGAAATAATTGCGGTCTACGGCTTTCTTAAAGTGTTTTTTAGAAACGGAAACTCCCATTTTAATTTTTTCATCTGTTTTTTCAGGCTTAGTCAAAGCACCCGAATAGTAAACCAATCGCAACGGATATTTAGAAACTGATTTCCCTTCAGAAAACAACAATCCAATGGTGATTTTACTTTTTAGCTTTTCGTTTTTTGGGTAAGTGAAGTTCATTTTAATAAAAAAAAGACATAGATTTTGATTGGCAAAGTTACAATTAAACGTTGAGCCTGTATATTGTTTCCGATTTAAATCGGGCTAAAAATATATTTCTTACTTTTGTGCCAAATTTTTAAAGCATGCAAAAACTAATTTCGTATCCCATATCCATAATTTATTATTTATGTTTTGGTCTTACCTTGGTTATTTTTCACCCGATTCAGTGGGTTTGCTTTCGTTTTTTTGGCTACCAAGCCCATAAAATAAGTGTTGATTATCTGAATTTTTTCTTATTAAAATGTACGAATCTTTTAGGAACAACCTATAAATTTGAAAATATAGAAAGCATTCCTAAAGATGTACCTTTGATTTTTGTCTCCAATCATCAAAGTATGTATGATATTATTGCTATGATTTGGTTTTTCCGTCGATTTCATTGTAAATTTGTCAGTAAGAAAGAATTAGGAAGCGGCATTCCAAGTGTATCTTTTAATTTGCGTCATGGTGGTTCTGTTCTTATTGATAGAAAAGACCCTAAACAAGCCATTCCAGCCATCAAAGGATTGTCAGAATATATTGAAAAATACAACCGTACGGCAGTTATTTTTCCGGAAGGAACGCGAAGTAAAACAGGAAAGCCAAAGGAGTTTGCGCAAAGCGGCTTTAAAATTTTGTGTAAATATGCGCCATCGGCATATGTTGTTCCAATAAGCATAAATAATTCTTGGAAAATGGTTAAATACGGATTTTTTCCTTTAGGTTTAGGAAATCACCTTACCTTTGTAGTACATAAACCATTAGCCGTTAAAGAATATAATTTTGCTGAATTAATGGAAAAAACAGAAACCGCAGTTGTTCAAGGAATAAAAATTTAATTTATATATAATGTCAATAAAAAACATTCGATTAGAAGTAATGCAGTTTTTAGAAAAAAACGTAGATAGCTTTGTCGATCAGTATCTAATTCCAGTAGAAAAAATATGGCAACCAACGGATTTTTTGCCTAATTCTCAAAGCGATACTTTTTTTGATGAGGTCAAAGAATTACGTGAAATTGCAAAAGAATTACCATATGATTTCTGGGTGACTTTAGTAGGGGATACTATTACAGAGGAAGCTTTACCAACCTATGAATCCTGGTTAATGGATGTAGAGGGGATTGATAATGTGGAGCGAAACGGTTGGTCTAAATGGATCAGACAGTGGACTGGAGAGGAAAATCGTCACGGTGATATGCTTAATAAATATTTGTATTTATCAGGTCGTGTCAACATGCGCGAAGTAGAAATGACAACGCAACACCTGATCAACGATGGTTTTGATATTGGAACCGGAAGAGATCCATACAAAAACTTTGTATATACCAGTTTTCAAGAATTGGCAACTTATGTTTCTCACAACAGAGTAGCACAAATGGCTAAGAAATATGGGGATAACAAATTGTCTAAAATGTGCAAAATGATTGCTGGTGACGAGATGCGTCATCATCATGCGTATAGCGAATTTGTAAACCGTATTTTTCAGGTAGATCCAAGCGAAATGATGCTTGCATTTCAATATATGATGAAAGCAAAAATCGTTATGCCAGCGCATTTCTTGAGAGAATCAGGTGAAAAAATAAGTACAGCTTTCGAACAGTTTTCTGATTCGGCACAAAGGATTGGGGTCTATACAGCAGCGGATTATGTAGATATTATGCAAAAATTAATTGACAAATGGGAAATTGACAAGATTACCGGTTTGACTGATGAAGCAGAGAAAGCGCGTGATTATTTGATGAAATTACCAGGTAGAATGGCAAAAATATCGGAAAGATTAGTTATTCCACAGGAATCTCATATTTTCAAATGGGTAGAGCCAGCGAGACTTTAAATTTTTGATTTAAGAATAATGAATGTTGGTTTTTGAAGGTAGTCTTCGGAAATCAACATTTTTTTTACAAAAAATAACAATGAATAACCCCGATTTAATTAGTAAAACAATTCTTTTTGTAAAAACAAAACTAGAAAATGCCGAAGGTGGACACGACTGGTTTCATATCGAAAGAGTATATCGAAATGCTATTTTGATATCCAAAAACGAAGCTTGTGACACAACGATTGTTCAGCTTGGTGCTTTGCTTCACGATATTGCAGATAGTAAATTTCATAATGGAGATGAAACCATTGGCCCTAAAATAGCACGAAAATTCCTAGAATCAGAAAATGTTACCAAAGAAATTATCGCTCATGTGGTGAATATCATTGCTAATATTTCTTATAAAGGCGGTAATTTTGAAAAGAAATTCTCTTCAATTGAACTCGATGTTGTTCAGGATGCGGATCGATTAGACGCTATTGGCGCCATTGGAATTGCAAGAGCATTCAATTATGGCGGATTTAAAAACAGAACACTCTATGATCCTAAAATTGCGCCAAATACCAGAATGACAAAGGAAGAATACAAGAACAACGATGCTCCAACGATCAATCATTTTTATGAAAAGCTATTTCTTTTAAAAGATAAAATGAATACCGAAACCGGAAAACAAATTGCAAAGGAAAGACACCGTTATATGGAAGGTTTCACTTCGCAGTTTTATGCGGAATGGGAAGGGGAGAAATAAGATTTTGATTGCTGATTGATAATTTTAAATCGAAATTCCTTTTGCTTTCATTTCCACAATCACATCCGAAGCGTTTTTAAAAGTTGGCGCTTGCTCAATAATGGTTCCGACTCTTTTTTTATTAAGTTTGAATGTGATATCATTCTCAGTAGTAAAAAGCAAAGCAGTCAAAAAAGGATTGTTCATATAGGGAGCCAATACAATAAAAGCCTCGTCAAGTGTGTGGAAACTTTCTACTTCTTCGGTTTTATAACGCGCCGTAACCGAAAGACTAAAAACGTCATCGTTCAACACAGGACGCACATAAATATTTTTCAATTCAGTGTCGCCAATAGTTTTTGCTAGCGTTAATTTGGCGTAGGTTTTATTTTCGATGCTTTCTTTTACTTTTTCCCAAAATTGGGCAAATACGGGTTGGAAGGACATAGTCAAATTTTTTTATGGTGGATTATTTCCGCGAGACGGGTGTGCAAAATTAAGTTTTGTAAATCAAAGAATCCGTCTTTTTGGAGATTATGTGTTATTATTTTCCTGTAAACACTGCTTTTCGTTTCTCTAAAAATGCCGTTGTTCCTTCTTTAAAATCGGTAGTCCCAAAACATTTTGCAAAAGCTTTGATTTCCGTTTCATATCCATTTTTGCCTTCTTTGAAATTGGCATTGATGGTTTTTATAGCTTTACCAACTGCGTATGGGGAGTTTTTCATTATTCTTTGTGCGACAGTAGTACAGTAATCCAAAAGTTCAGCATCAGGCACCACCTGATTTACCAGCCCGGTTCTATAGGCATCTTGTGCGGTTACCATTCCTGCGGTTAGGATCATTTCCATAGCGCGTCCTTTTCCTATCAATTGCGGTAAACGTTGCGTTCCCCCATAACCAGGAATTAGTCCAAGGGAAACTTCAGGCAAACCCATTTTTGCATTTTCGGAAGCTACTCTGAAATGACACGCCATCGCCAGTTCTAATCCGCCTCCCAATGCAAAACCATTAATAGCTGCGATAACAGGAGTTTTTAGATTTTCTATAAAATCAAATAATTTTTCTTGTCCTTCAGCCGCTAATTGCATTCCTTCTTCAATGGAAAAATTAGCAAATTCAGCAATATCAGCTCCAGCCACAAAAGCTTTTTCACCACTTCCAGTTAGAATAATAGCACGAATTTCATTGTTTTTTGCCAATGTTTTGAAAGCTTTGTTCAAATCAGTAATGGTAGCTTTGTTCAAAGCGTTTAGTTTTGTAGGGCGATTTATGGTTATCGTTGCGATATTATTCTCAGTCGTAATTAAAAGATTTTCGTAATTCATGATGGTAATTTTAGGAGTTAATTATTGGAAGTGAAACCGTGAAAGTGGTTCCTTTTCCAAATTCAGTATCAAAGGTAATTGTTCCTTTATAATTTTCGATAATGTTTTTAATAATACCAAGGCCAAGACCCATTCCACTGCTTTTAGTGGTGAATTTTGGTTCGAATATGCGGCTGATGTCTTTAGGTTGAATCCCGATGCCGTTGTCCATAACAGTAATCAGAACGTTGTTTAAATCTTTTTTTATCGTTACAATAATAGATTTTTCTTCTTGGTTTTCAGGAATAGACTGAATTGCATTTTTAACCAAATTTGTAATAATACGGATGAGTTGAGTTCGGTCTACTTTCGAAATAATTTCGGGGGAATCACTTTGGAACACAATATATTCTTCATTGAAAATATCCATGGCCAGTTCGACTACTTGCACCACGTTCAAGGTTTCATTTTGTTGCGCCGGCATTGATGCAAAATTGGAAAAAGCCGATGCAACCGCATTCATTGTGTCAATTTGTTGTATTAAAGTTTCGGAGTAATCCTTCATCTTTTGTTTTATATCAGTATCATTTGGATCAAATTTTCTTTGAAAACTCTGTACCGTCAGTCGCATTGGCGTAAGCGGATTCTTGATTTCATGAGCCACCTGTTTCGCCATTTCGCGCCAAGCTTCTTCTCGCTCACTTTGCGCTAGTTTTATGGCGCTTTTCTCCAATTCATCAACCATTCCGTTGTATGCCTTTATCAATAAATTAATTTCTTTGCTATTGGCCTCTAATACAATTTTCTCGTTTTTTTGGTACAGACTAGTCTCACTTAATTTATCTGAAATTGTTTTAAGAGATTTTGTGATATAAGAAGAAAGAAAATAAGCAACCGCAAAAGCAACAAGTAGCATAAAGGAATAAACTTGTCCTAAGCGGATAAGGAAACTATTTAATTCATTTTCATAAAATTCGTCACCTTCAACGTATGGTAAATTCAAAATGCCAAGTGGTTTAAATTTGTCGTCTTTTATTTGACTGTACGAAGACCGATTTTTAACACCGTTAATGGTTTTGATATCAACGTACCTTTTTTCAATAGAAGAACGAACTAATTTCAGGATGTATTTTGGGACTGAAGGCGATACTTTATCAACTGAAAAGGATTCTTTAGATGATTTTAGCAGTTTTCCATCTAGGCTATAAATGTTGATTTCAATATTGTGAATTTGAGCTAATTCATGAATCTTATCTTTAAAAATCAGACCTAAATTCTGTGTTGTTAGTGGATAAGTTGTTGTTGAAAGAACATAATTTATGTGTTGCTTTACTGCATTTTCATTGCGTTCTAAACGTTCTTGATGGTATTCTTTGGCTTCGTTTTTAAATTGAATAATAGAAATAGTAGCTAATAGAATGGAAGCCATAACTATCAATACAATCATAGAAAGGAAAATCCTAACCCGCAATGAAAGCATTGTTGTTTTGAAACTATTAAGCATAATTAAGATTGATTTCTTTGTCGAATCCGTTTGTAAAATTTAAAACCCAACATAATTAAAATGGAAAACAAAAAGATTCCAATTACACCATAAATCCAGTTCACTGCATCTTTGACAATGATTAAAAAAACGACTGCAAATAAAATTATGGTCGCACCTTCATTCCACAACCGCATAAAGTTTGAACTGTATTTTATTTCATCATTTTGCAAATGATTGTAAATTTGCTGGCATTTTCCATGGTATAAATAAAGTGCAAAAACAAAGCCAAATTTTACTTGCATATAATCTAACTGAATTAAACTAGGATTCAGATAAAGTAATGAAAAGGCAAATATACTCGCTAAAACAGCCGAAGGCCAAGTGATAATATACCACAAGCGATAGGTCATTATTTTGTATTGTTTTTGCAGGATTTCTTTCTCTGGCGATTGTTTTTGTGCCGCTTCAATTTGGTAAACAAACAAGCGAACAATATAAAATAATCCTGCAAACCATGTAATTACAAAGATGAGGTGTAAAGATTTTAGGTAATTATAATATTCCATCGTTAGTTTGAATCAATTTTGTATTCATTTCTTTTTTTAAAAAATAACCAGTGAGAATCGTTGATAAAATATCGGCGATTGGGAATGCAATCCATACTCCAAAAATACCTAAAAAATTTGGTAGAATCAGCACTAATGGAATTAGGAAAAATCCTTGTTTGCTTAACGTTAAAAGGATTGCTTTTTTTGCCTTTCCTGCAGCTTGAAAATAGGCAGCTCCAATTAACTGGATTGCTATAATTGGTGAAGCCGCAAACACCCAGCGCAACGCTTCGGGAGTTTGAGCAATAACGAGAGGATCTGTGGTAAAGATAGCCACGATTGGTTTGGCAAAAATCAAAATAACAACAAAAATAAGCGTGGCTAAAAAAGCAGCATATTTTATGGAAAGCAATACGCTTTCTTTAACTCTATCATAATTTTGAGCACCATAATTAAAGCCTGCAATAGGCAGGAAACCTTGCGTAATTCCCAGAATCGGAAATAATGCGAACATCAACATTCTGCTGATAATTCCATAAATTACTATAGCATGTTCACCTCCGTAGGAATATAAAGTATGGTTTATGATTATAGCTAAAATACTCACTACGCCTTGTCTTGAAAAAGTCACAAAACTGAGTTCTGTAATTTCTTTTACAATGGGGATTTTAAATTTAAAATGTCTCGCTTTTAATTTTAATTCGCTTATAAAAATAAAAAACCATAACACAAATATAAAGCACATAAAATAGGATATTGCTGAAGCCAATGCGGACCCAAACATGCCTAAATTCATCACTTTTATAAAAAGAATGTCCAATATAATATTTACAAAAGCAGGGATAATCATGGCAATCATAGCAAATTTGGCTTTGCCTTCTGCCCGGATTATATTGTTTCCCATCATGCAAAGTGCAAGAAAAGGAACGCTGATGAGTATTGGAAAGAAAAATTCCTTGGCGGGTTTTATTATTTCACCTTTGGCACCAAAAAGCAACAGCATTTCATCACTAAAAAACACACCAATAATCACAAAAATAGAGGACAATAAAAACGTCATCATAATTTGATTCCCAAAAGTGTGCAATGCTTTTTCCTTGTGATTCGCTCCCAATGCTCTGGAAAGAACAGATCCTCCACCCACGCCAATTGCCATTCCCAAAGAGGAAATCAAGAAGGTAATGGGCAATACAACAGTTACTGCCGCAATGGCTAAAGAGCCAATCCATTGTCCAACAAAAATGGTGTCGATTAAAATATTAACCGACATGAATAAAATACCAATAGAGGACGGAACCGCTTGCTTTATCAAGAGTTTTTTGATGCCTTGTGTTCCTAATTCATCGGCGCTAACAGCCATTTAAGCGTTTGTTTTTTCGGAGTCAAGTTTAACTGACGAAGATGCGTTAGACCAATTCGTAATCCAGTTACTCACGGTTTTACACCAATCGTCCCCATCATTCAAACATGGAATCGCTTTAAAATTTTCTCCTCCGTGAGCCTTAAATTCATGATTGGCTTCCATGGCTATTTCTTCTAAAGTCTCTAAGCAATCAGATACAAAAGCAGGCGTTACAACGGCAAGATTTTTAATTCCTTTTTCCGGCATTTTGTTAACTTCAACGTCCGTGTAAGGCGTCAACCACTTGTCTCCCGCTAAACGCGATTGAAAGGTCTGGCTGTATTTTCCTTCTGGAATTCCCAGCAATTTTACAACTTGTTTGGTCGTTTCATAACATTGATGGCGGTAACAAAACTCATGTGCCGGCGACGGCGTGTTGCAGCATGAACCGTCAATTTTACAATGTGATTTTGTTATATCAGTTTTGCGAATATGACGCTCCGGAATTCCATGGTAGGAGAATAATAAATGATCGTAATCAAAACCTTCTAGATGACCTTTAATGGAATCTGCCAAGTTTTTGAGATAATCTGGTTTGTTGTAAAACGCAGGAACAATAGTAAATTTCATTTCTGGAAAGTGCTTTTTACGCAATTCTTCGGCCAGTACCAGAATGGTAGTCGTAGAAGCCATTGCATGTTGTGGATACAATGGAAAAAGCAACACTTCATTCACACCTTTATCATGCAATTCTTGTAAACCAGATAATAAAGATGGATTTCCATAACGCATCGCTAAGGAAACCGGAATATCAACCAGTTGTTTTACTTTCTCGTGCATTCTTTTGGAGATAACCACAAGAGGAGAGCCTTCGTCCCACCATATTTTGGCGTAAGCGGCGGCTGATTTTTTAGGTCTTGTTTGTAAAATTATGCCCCGAACTAATAATGCTCGTAACAAAAATGGAACGTCAATTACGTATTTGTCCATTAAAAATTCATCTAAATATGGTTTTACGTCTTTTGGAGTTGGACTTTCTGGAGAACCAAGATTTACTAATAATACACCTTTCATGTTATCTTTTTTTTTGGGTACAAAAGTAAATAAACTTACTTTTTTATAAATTGGGATTAACTATTTTTTATTTATTGTTTAATATAAAAAATCAATTCTTTATTGCATATTTGGGTTGATTGACATCAAATATTTCTTTGGCGTGGTTGCAAATTTCTTTTTGAAAGCCGCTATAAAATGACTTCCGGTGCTGTAGCCAATTTTTAATCCGACCTCGTTTACATTATAGGAGCCGCTATCTAGTAATTTTCGGGCAAAATCCATTTTATAGTCAAATAGGAATCCATAAACCGTATCACCATAAATTTGTTTGAAACCCATTTTTAGTTTCTTAAGATTCAAACCTATTTCATCCGCCAATTCCTGTAATCCTGGCGGTTCGGCCATTTTGGCAATGATGATTTCTTTGGCTTTTTTAATTTTCATGACATTATCTTCGTCAATTAGAAACGGACATTGTTCTGCATTTGGATCTTCGGTTCTATTGAAATACAGACTCAATAATTCATATCCTTTGCCTTTGTAATACAAGTTTTTTATGGACGGATGCAAATTGTAATGAAACAATTGAGATAAAACAATTGCCATCGAGGGACTGATGTTGCCTTCATTATAATATTTCTTGTCCTTATTGTCGGCACTTAAAAAAGTGATATAATCCGCTTCTGTCGAAAACAAGGCGTGAAATTTTTTAATAGATATAATCACAGAAATCACCCAGGAATTTGGCGCTAATTCCAGATTTAAAGGCAATTCTTTCTGAGGATTGTATAAAAGTAATGATTTTTCTTCTTTCAATTCCAAAGCATAATTACCCTGATTGAAGATGAACTTGGCACTCCCTTTTAATCCAAAATGGAACTGAATCAAACCGCTGCCTACTTCGCGTTGTGCATTGAAAGTATCAATACTATCATTTTGAAAACGAATCAGGGTAAAATCATCCTCAATTTTTATAATTTCCTGAGAACCCATAGCGATATTTTTTTAAAATGAAAATGATATTTATCAAGTTATTTTATTTAGAACGATTCTAGATAAAGTGCTTCAAACAACTTGTTTTCACTACAAAAATAGATTTTTTTACCATAAAATAAGCATTTAGTACTAAAAAATCACTTAGCGACACAAAAAGAACTTCTAGCGTTACTTTTATAAATAGTATAGTGATAATTTTGTTCCACTTTCTGGAAAAGTACAAATATGGAAAAAAATATTACATCAAAGCATCACTATTTTTACGCAGTTGGATTGAGTTATAAAAAAGCGGATGCTGAGATTAGAGGTAAGTTTAGTTTAGACGTAGCTGCAAAAACGCGTTTACTGGAACAAGCTAAGAATGAAGGAATAGAAAGTTTAATAGTTACTTCTACCTGCAACCGTACTGAAATTTATGGGTATGCGGAACATCCTTTTCAATTAATCAAATTAATTTGCGAGAATAGTCAAGGTTCTGTTGAAGAATTTCAAAAAGTAGGCTTTGTTTATAAAAACCAAGAAGCGATTAGTCATTTGTTTCGTGTAGGAACCGGTTTAGACAGTCAAATCCTAGGGGATTTCGAAATTATTGCTCAAATAAAATCCAGTTTTGCACAATCAAAAGCTGCAGGTTTAGCCAATACTTTTATGGAAAGATTGGTGAATGCCGTTATACAAGCCAGTAAAAAAATAAAAACCGATACGGAGATCAGCTCTGGGGCTACTTCGGTTTCTTTTGCGGCGGTTCAATATATTTTTAAGAATGTAGAAGACATTGGAAATAAAAATATCCTATTATTTGGTACTGGAAAAATTGGTAGAAACACCTGTGAGAATTTAGTAAAACACACTAAAAACGAGCATATTACTTTAATTAACAGAACCAAAGCCAAAGCAGAGGCGCTAGCCGGGAAATTGAATCTAATCGTAAAAGACTATTCGGAATTGCATCTGGAGCTGCAAAAAGCTGATGTTGTTGTCGTGGCTACTGGCGCTCAAAACCCTACGGTCGATAAAGCAATTCTGAATTTGAAGAAACCGTTACTGATTCTGGATTTATCCATTCCGAAAAATGTGAATGAAGATGTGGAAGAAATTGAAGGTGTTACGCTAATTCACATGGATTATTTGTCGCAACTAACAGATGAAACTTTAGAAAACAGAAAAAAACACGTTCCTGCAGCAGAAGCAATCATAGAAGAAATAAAAGAAGAATTTATTACATGGACCAAAGGCAGAAAATTTGCACCGACAATCAATGCTTTAAAAGCAAAGTTGAATGCGATAAAAACATCTGAATTGGATTTTCAAAGTAAGAAAATTTCAAATTTCAATGAAGAGCAAGCGGAAATCATCAGCAACCGAATCATCCAAAAAATAACGACACACTTTGCCAATCATTTGAAAGATGATGACACTATGGTAGATGAAAGCATCGAATGGATTGAAAAAGTTTTTAAAATTGGAGTGACTACAAAATAATGAATAAAACCATACGCATAGGAACCCGCGATAGTGAACTCGCGCTTTGGCAAGCCCATACTGTCGAAAAAAGATTAAACGATTTAGGATACAAAACCGAAATCATAGCGGTAAAATCACAAGGAGATATTCTTCTCGACAAACCACTCTACGAATTAGGAATCACAGGAATTTTTACTAAAACGCTGGATATCGCCATGATCAATGGTCAGGTTGATATAGCGGTGCATTCGATGAAAGATGTTCCTACGGCTTTACCAATAGGAATTGTACAAGCAGCAGTTTTGGAAAGAGCCAATACGTTAGATATCCTAGTTCACAAAGGAAACCTTGATTTTCTTAATGGAAAAGGTACAATTGCTACAGGAAGTTTGCGTCGTCAGGCACAATGGCTTAATAAATACCCCAATCACAATGTAGTCGATTTGCGTGGAAACGTCAATACGAGATTGCAGAAATTGCAGGACAGCGATTGGAATGGAGCAATTTTTGCGGCAGCAGGATTGGAAAGAATCAATTTGAAACCTTCCAATTATATCGATCTGGATTGGATGATTCCAGCACCGGCTCAAGGCGCTATGGTGATTGTAGCCATGGTAAATGATGAGTTTTGCAGAGAAGCCGTTTCTGAATTGAATGATATCGAAACTGAAGTATGTACGCATATCGAAAGACAGTTTCTAAAAACGCTCGAAGGGGGTTGTACGGCACCAATTGGCGCTTTGGCAGTATTTATAGAAGATGAAATAGTGTTTAAAGGCGTTTTATTTTCTATTGATGGCAAGCAGAAAATCGAAATAGAAAAAACGGTTCCCTTGCAAGAATGGAAAAAATTAGGATTCGCATCAGCTCAAGAGATTTTAGAGAATGGGGGAGCAGAATTGATGAGAGAAATTAAAAATAATTTGAAGAAATAATGAGCCAAACAAGTATTTTATCCACCAAAACATTGTCGGCAGAACAAAGGCAAGTATTAATTGATGCTAATTTTGATCTTTTAGAACAAGATTTTATCGAAATAAAAAACAACCTTTTTGAACTGAAGACTATCAACAACAACTTGATTTTTAGTAGCCAAAATGCTGTTTTAAGTTTGATTGAACAAAACGGTTGGGAAGTTTTAAAGACTAAACCTGTTTTTTGTGTAGGGATCAAAACCAAAGAATTACTTGAATTACATGGTTTTACAGTTGATGTGTATTTGGATTACGCCTCAGAATTAGCCGAAATAATCACTTTAATTTACAATAAGGAAAGCTATACTTTTTTGAGCGGAAATTTGCGTAAAGAAACGTTGCCTGAAGCATTAAAAAGCGCAGGAATAACTTTTAACGAAATCGAAGTGTATCAAACAACACTTGCTCCCTTTAAAATATCAGACCAAGAAAATTTTGACGGAATCATGTTTTTTAGCCCATCTGCCGTTGAAAGTTATTTGACAAATAATAAAATCAAGAATGAAGTTTGTTTTTGCGTAGGCAACACCACAGCATCAGCATTAGAAACAAAGAAAATTAAAAACATAGTAATTGCCGAAACACCAACTATCGAAGAGGTGATTGAGGAAGTTATTGAATATTATACACCGGAAAGCATCTAGCAATCTGCTAAAATTTAAATAAATGATCAAAAACGACCTATTTTTAAGAGCACTAAAAGGAGAAACAGTACAACGTCCACCAGTTTGGATGATGCGTCAAGCAGGAAGATATTTACCGGAATTTATCGCTTTGCGAGATAAGTACGATTTTTTCACACGTTGTCAAACGCCAGAATTAGCTGCTGAAATCACCGTACAACCAATACGAAGAATTGCTCCGGATGCTGCGATTTTGTTTTCGGATATTTTGGTAATTCCACAAGCAATGGGAATTGAAGTATTGATGAAAGAAAACTTTGGTCCGTTTTTACCAAATCCTATTCGTACGATTCAGGATGTGGAGAAAGTTATCGTTCCAGATGTTCATGAAACATTAGGATACGTTTTTGACGCAATCAAATTGACCAAAGAAATGCTTAATGATGAAGTGCCGTTAATTGGTTTTGCAGGTTCTCCTTGGACAATTATGTGTTATGCAGTGGAAGGGAAAGGTTCTAAGAGTTTTGATATGGCCAAAGGATTTTGTTTCCAACATCCAGAAGCAGCGCATATTTTATTGCAAAAAATTACGGACACTACTATCATGTACTTGAAAGAAAAAGTAAAAGCGGGAGTAAATGCCGTTCAAATTTTTGACTCATGGGGCGGAATGTTATCTCCAGTGGATTATCAGGAATTCTCTTGGAAATACATCAACCAAATCATTGAAGCTTTGGCAGATGATGCACCGGTAATTGTTTTCGGAAAAGGATGTTGGTTTGCATTAAACGAAATGGGAAAAAGTAGAGCTTCAGCATTAGGTGTTGACTGGACTTGTTCTCCAAGAAATGCAAGATACTTGTCTGGTGGAAACATTACGTTGCAAGGAAATTTTGACCCTTCCAGATTGTTGTCTCCAATTCCAGTGATTAAGAAAATGGTTCATGAAATGATTGACGAATTTGGAAAAGACAAATACATCGTGAATTTAGGTCATGGTATTTTACCCAATATTCCTGTGGATCACGCCAAAGCGTTTATTGATGCAGTGAAGGAGTATAATCAGTAATTCAAAAAAGAAGTTTTGACAAAATCAACCAAATATTTTTTTTTGATAATTAGTATAAATTTATTAATTGCATTTTTAATATTTTCTGCAATTATAGATTTTGATTTTAAAAATACAATTAGATTTATTTATGATTTGAAAATGAACTTGCTTTTTGGAGTAATAGGACTCTATTTTATTGGATATATAATTGGAAACAAACTAAATATCATAAAAGAGAAAAAAGGAACTTTAAAAATAGTTCATGGAATTTTAGCAATTTTTTTAGTTTTAATTGTAGGAACTCTGATTGGTTCTAGTGTCGGTTTTTTGGAGGAAGGTTTTCCAAGTTATTTAAAAAATGGTGATTTACTTAAATCTTTATTTGATTATTATATTAAACCAATGTTTTGGATAATGTTTTTTGGATTTATTCCAACGTTATTAAGTGGCATTGTCTTAGGATATCAATTAAAAAAACTTGATAAAAATCAATGAAACAGCAATTTTACACCTACATACAAAACCTCCAAGATCAAATCTGTAAAGGATTGGAAGCAGTTGAAGGCCAAGCCAAATTTCGTGAAGACCTTTGGGAACGTCCGGAAGGCGGAGGAGGAAGAACCCGCGTGATCGAAAACGGAACTGTTTTCGAAAAAGGCGGTGTTAATATTTCGGCAGTACACGGGAAATTACCCGAAGCCATGCAAAAAATGTTTAATGTGGGCGCAGCTGATTTTTTTGCCTGTGGATTAAGTTTGGTAATGCATCCAAAAAACCCAATGGTGCCAACCGTTCATGCCAATTGGCGTTATTTCGAAATGTACGATGACAACGAAAATGTAATCCAGCAATGGTTTGGTGGCGGACAAGATTTAACACCGTATTATTTGTTTGAAGAAGATGCAATCCATTTTCATCAAACCTGTAAAACCGCTTGTGATAAACACAATTCCGAGTTTTATCCAAAATATAAGAAACAATGTGACGCCTATTTCTGGAACGCTCACAGAAATGAATCACGAGGAATCGGCGGGTTGTTTTTCGATTATTGCAAAGAAACTCCAGAAATGAGTATGCAAGATTGGTTCAATTACGTTTCAGAAGTGGGGAACAGTTTCCTTGACGCATACGTTCCAATTGTAGAAAAAAGAAAAGATTTAGCCTATACTCCCGAACAAAGAACGTGGCAGGAAATCCGCCGCGGTCGTTATGTAGAGTTCAATTTGGTTCATGACAAAGGAACTTTATTTGGTTTAAAAACCAACGGAAGAATCGAAAGTATCCTAATGAGTTTACCACCAAACGTGCAATGGGTCTACGACCACCATCCCGAAGCGGGAAGCGAAGAAGAAAAACTAGTAAACGTATTAGAGAATCCTAGAGATTGGCTTTAGATTTATTTTAAATTCCGAATTTTAAATTTTAAATGGGTTTAATTTCACACTTTTAAACCTGAAACTTTAAACAAAAATATATGTTCCCATTACACAGAGGCAGAAGATTAAGAACAAACGAATCCATCCGAAGTTTAGTTCGTGAAACTAGTTTAAGTCCATCGGATTTTATGTTTCCTATGTTTATCGCTGAGGGCGAAAATGTTCAGGTAGAAATTGCATCCATGCCAGGAATATTTCGTAGATCCATCGATTTAACAGTAAAAGAAATCTGTGAATTATTCGATTTAGGCATTCGTGCGGTTAATATTTATGTAAAAGTAAGCGAGAATTTAAAAGACAATACGGGACTGGAAGCTTGGAATCCAAACGGATTAATGCAAAATGCCATTCGAGCCATTAAAGCGGTTTGTCCGGAAATGATTGTAATGCCTGATGTGGCTTTGGACCCCTATTCTATTTATGGTCATGACGGGATTATTGCAAACGGTGATATAGAAAATGATTCGACTGTGGATGCCTTAGTCAAAATGGCTGTTTCTCATGCGCAAGCAGGTGCCGATTTTGTAGCGCCATCAGACATGATGGACGGACGCGTATTGCGTTTGCGTGAAGGTTTAGATGCTGCCGGTTTTCATAACGTAGGAATCATGAGTTATTCGGCAAAATACGCTTCAGCTTTTTACGGACCGTTCCGTGATGCATTAGACAGTGCTCCAGTTGACGCAAATGATATTCCAACAGATAAAAAAACATACCAAATGGATTATGCCAATCGCATTGAAGCCATCAAAGAAGCTTTGTGGGATGTAGAAGAAGGGGCAGATATGGTGATGGTAAAGCCCGGAATTGCCTATTTAGACATCGTTCGAGAGGTGAAAAATGCGGTAAATGTTCCCGTAACGGTGTATCATGTTTCGGGGGAATATGCAATGATTAAGGCCGCTGCCGATAGAGGTTGGCTCGACCATGACAAAATCATGATGGAACAATTAATGTGCATTAAAAGAGCAGGGGCAAGTTTGATTTCGACCTATTTTGCCAAAGAAGCTGCTATACTTTTAAACAAATAAATTCAGATTTTTTTGATTCTAATAATTTTAATTCTTTTTTTTGATTTTAATTTCAAAAAATAAATTATTTTTGAAAAAACTAAAAAAACCAAAATGAAAAAAGTATTAATAATTGCAATTGCATTTTTAGCTTTTTCTTGTAAAAAACAAGAAGCTGTACCAGCTGAGAAACAAGCCGAACCTACAGCATCAGAAGCTGCAACTTCTGAAGGAATGGCAGAAGAAATTCAAACACCAGAACAATTAGGGAAGCAAATTTTTGAAGGAAAAGGGACTTGTGTTTCTTGTCATAAAACAGATGTAAAGTTAATAGGGCCTAGTTTACAAGACATTGCCAAAATGTACAAAGAAAAAAATGGTAATATCGTTACTTTCTTGAAAGGGGAGAGCAAACCTATTGTAGATCCAGCTCAATATGCATTAATGCAACCAAATATTGTCCTTACAAAAACAATGACCGACGAAGAATTAAAGGCGTTAGAAGCGTATGTGTATTCAAATCTGAAATAGATCTTTATCGGGGCTATAAAACAAGAACCATTCGTGTAATCGAATGGTTTTTTTATTTCTAATACAATAGAAGTTTTTATTTCTTTACGAACTTTGTGTATTCTTCATGAACATTGTGGTTAATTTTTTTATCTTTAAAATATGGAAACAGCTTACATCAAAACTCCTTTAGGAATGGCAACAATTAGTGGCGATGAAAATGGTATTTCGGTGATTTCAGTTACTGATGCAGGAACTGTTTCAACAATAATCCCAACTGTTTTACAAGAAGCGGTCTCGCAACTCAACAATTATTTCGAGGGGAAAAGAACCGATTTTGACTTTGAACTGAATCCTAAAGGAACTGATTTTCAACAAAAAGTGTGGAAAGGATTATTGGAAATTCCATTTGGGAAAACCTGTAGTTATATGGATTTATCCAAAAAATTAGGTGATGTCAAAGCGATTCGAGCAGTGGCTTCTGCCAATGGAAAAAACCCGCTTTGGATTGTCGTTCCCTGCCATCGAGTTATTGGAACTGATGGTTCACTCACAGGATATGCAGGCGGATTGTGGCGAAAAAAATGGCTATTGGAACATGAGAATCCAACGACACAACAAAGTTTGTTTTAAACAGATATCATAGGTTTTTTGGCGAGCAGACAAGTTAGATTTTAAAAGATCAAGTAAGTCTGATAAGTTAACAATCTAAAATGTCTAAAATCTAAAAAGTCAAACAAAATCTGAATTATGATAGATAAAATTCACCTCAATAACATATTATTTCTTGATATTGAAACGGTTCCTGAAGTAGCTGATTTCAATGAATTGGATGCTGAAATGAAAGACCTTTGGGAACACAAAACTCAATACCAGCGCAAAGACGAATACACTCCGGAAGATTTTTATGACCGAGCCGGAATTTGGGCCGAATTTGGCAAAATTGTCTGTATTTCAGTGGGGTATTTTACGATTAAAAGCGACATTCGGAATTTTAGAGTGACTTCTTTTTTTGGAGAAGAAAAGAAAATTTTATACGATTTTATCAATCTGCTTAACAATCATTTTAACCAGCCTCAACACGTTTTGTGTGGTCATAATGCCAAGGAGTTCGACATTCCTTTCATTGCCCGACGTATGATTATCAACCAAATTGCCATCCCCAACAAACTGAATTTATTTGGAAAAAAACCTTGGGAAATTCCACATTTAGATACATTAGAACTTTGGAAATTTGGGGATTATAAACATTATACTTCTTTAAAATTAATGTGTAAAGTGCTTGGAATCCCTTCTCCAAAAGGTGATATTGACGGCAGTCAAGTGGGACATGTTTTTTATGTAGATAAAGACATTGATCGCATTGTAACTTATTGTGAGAAAGACACCATTGCCGTAGCACAGATTTTCTTGCGATTACGACGAGAAGAATTGTTGATTGAGGAGGAAATTATTCATGTTTAAAAAAAATCAAAGGCAATTTCAAAATCAATGCTTGGGCAAAAGATCTAGATTTTGTATTTGACCTTGTCTTTTTGGTATTGCTATTGTCATTGATTTATTATATTTACAAAAATTATAAATTATGGTATTGAGTAGATTTTGGTTGGTTATTTTTATTTCGTCTATTATTTTTATTGTTTTCAGTTTGTTTACTGCCAATACCTATACCATTGATTATGTTTTGAATGGAAAGAAAGATGATCCAATTCTGATTTCGGAGAAATTTGCAGAACAACTTCCTGCCTTTATTAAAGACAGCATCAAAAAAGCACCAAAACAAACCATGATTATCAATCGTGATACGCTGAATGCGGATACGACTTATGTTTATAAAAACAAAACGGTAAAAATATATAGTGGTGTTCAAAAATCAGATGGTTTATTGCCAACTTGTAAAAGTACTTTGCTGGATTTAATCATTCCGCTTATTGCTTATTTGGCTTTTTTCTGTGGATTAATGGAACTTTTAATCATTTCAGGAGCCTCTGGAAAATTAGCTAAAGCATTGAGTCCTGTATTTGTAAAAGTGTTTCCGAGTATTCCCAAAAACCATCCTTCAATTTCTTATATGACTTTAAATTTTGCTGCTAATTTCTTAGGATTAGATTCTGCTGCAACTCCTTTTGGTCTAAAAGCGATGGAGAGTTTACAAGAAATAAATCCAGATAAAGACAAGGCCAGTGATGCACAAATTATGTTCATGTGTTTGCATGCTTCGGGTCTTACTTTAATCGCTACTTCTATTATAGGATACCGTGCTGCTGCAAATGCAAGCAATCCTGCTGATGTGATGTTGCCTTGTATTATCACTTCTTTTATCGGTACGATTGCAGCCTTTTTAATTGTTGGAATAAAACAAAAAATCAATTTCAAAAGTGCTTCTTTGGTGATCGTATTGATAACATTAATAGCTGCAATTGTTGGTTTGTTGATGTATGTAAATCATTTGGATTTAATTGGGAAAAACTATTTCACGGCTAATCTTTCTGCTTTAATATTAATTGGAATTATAGCTTTTACCTTGATTTTTTCCTTTCTTAATGAGAAGAAATTTGCTGCCGCAAGTACAACTGTGTTTGATTCTTTTGTGGTAGGAGCAAATAATGGTGTAAAAACGGGAGTGACTATTTTTCCTTATGTATTGGGAATGCTGGTTGCCATTTCTTTATTTAGAAACAGTGGTTTATTTGAAATTATTAGCAATTGGATCGCTTTCATTTTTTCTAATATGGGCGTAAATAAACAAATTACGGATGCCTTGCCAGTTGCCCTACTTCGTCCCTTTAGTTCTGCAGGATCAAGAGGATTTTTGATTGATTCTATGAATACTTTTGGTGCCGATTCCTTAACAGCAAGATTAAGTAGTATTTTTCAATGTAGTGCCGAAAGTACTTTTTATGTGATAGCCGTTTATTTTGGTTCAGTAAATATTAAAAACACGCGTTATGCACTTGGAACGATGCTTATAGTCGATTTGATTTGTGTGGTTACGGCTATTTTTGTGGCAAGTTGGTTCTTTTAAGAATAAAGATTTTTGAAGCCATTTGATTTCTGGATGGAGTTGCATATCAGCGTATAAAAAAACCACAATCTCTATACTTATTTGGGATTGTGGTTTTTGTGTGTTTTAAGCGCAGGTGTTAATCAATCTCCATTTCTGGAATGTCGCCTTCAATAATCAAATCGGCTTCGGTAGAAGCGATAATATGTGCTACGGTTACACCTGGTGCGCGTTCCAATAATTTAAATCCTTGCGGCGTTATTTCTAAAACGGCTAATTCAGTAACTACTTTTTTAACGCAACCTACACCCGTTAATGGCAACGTACATTTTTTAAGTATTTTAGATTCACCGGCTTTGTTAACGTGCATCATGGCTACAATAATATTCTCGGCTGAAGCCACTAAATCCATCGCACCACCCATGCCTTTAACCATTTTGCCAGGAATTTTCCAATTGGCAATATCACCATTTTCGGCAACTTCCATAGCACCAAGGATAGTTAAGTCAACATGTTGCCCACGTATCATTCCAAAACTGAATGCGGAGTCGAAGAAACTGGCTCCGGGCAAAGTAGTTATGGTTTGTTTTCCTGCGTTGATTAAATCAGCATCTTCATTGCCTTCAAAAGGGAATGGACCCATACCGAGAATTCCGTTTTCGCTTTGAAATTCAACGTCAATTCCTTCTGGAATATAATTAGCCACTAATGTTGGAATTCCGATTCCGAGATTCACGTAATAGTTGTGTTTTAATTCTTTTGCAATTCGTTTTGCAATTTGATTTTTATCTAAAGCCATATCTTAATGTATCAATTTATAAATATAACAATATTTCAATTTTGACAATGTTACTTATTATTTTTTACTAGTGCTTAGGATTTTGTAAACTATTAATCCTAATTCATTAATTTGAATTTTTAGGCTTTCATCAAAAGGATACGAGGTTGCTTTTTCACAAAGCAGAAGCCAGTATTTTGTTTCCTCTAGTTCTTTAGCAGCAATTTTAATTTTATGAATAAAATCCGCTCAGCTTTCTGCATTCTGTGCTTCATGAATATTAGCGCCTATACTTGTTTCTGATTTTAATAGTTGATTGGCAATAATAAATTTGCGTTTATTTTCTAATATTTCACAAAAAGCTATAATACCTAATGCAAAATCAATGGATTTAGAAACAACGATATTCTCTTTATCCATTTTTTATTAATTGTTATATTGAAAAATTGCTAAATTGTTTCATTTTTTGCACGAACCGTTCTTTGTTCAATTCTTTTTTCATAATTCACGCCTTGAAAAATTCTATTTACAAGTATCCCTGGAATATGAATTTCATTTGGATCTAAACTTCCTGCAGGCAATAATTCTTCTACTTCGGCAACAGTAATTTTTGCTGCTCCGGCCATACAAGGATTGAAGTTTCTTGCAGTTCCTTTGAATATTAAGTTTCCGGATTCGTCACCTTTCCATGCTTTTATAATGGCAAAATCAGCTTTGAAGGCCAATTCCATAACATGCATTTTTCCATTGAATTCGCGTGTTTCCTTACCTTCGGCTACTTCAGTTCCAAAACCGGCAGGTGTGAAAAAAGCAGGAATTCCAGCTTGTGCTGCACGACAACGTTCCGCAAGAGTTCCTTGTGGAATTAGATCTACTTCAAGTTCACCGGAAAGCATTTGACGTTCAAATTCAGCATTTTCTCCTACATAGGAAGAAATCATTTTCTTGATTTGACGTTTTTGTAAAAGCAACCCAAGACCAAAATTATCAACACCAGCATTGTTGGAAATACAGGTTAAATCCTTGTTTTCTTTTTTTACTAATTCGGCGATGGAGTTTTCTGGGATTCCACATAGTCCAAAACCGCCAAGCATTATGGTCATTCCGTTTTCAATTCCTTGAAGTGCCTCTTGAACGGTATTTACTTTTTTATTGATCATAGTGTGTTTTTTAGCCCAGATGGGAACGGCATCCTTTTTAGTGGTGAATTTGTTTCAATGTTCTGAAACAAATTCAGCACTAGAAAGATACAGTGTACAGCTGGAATAGCTCCTAATAAAAATTTTACAATTCAAATTCTTCTGTGTCTTGTTGGAGATCGGTAGTGTCTTTTACAACGGCTCGAGGCGTATAACAATCTACTTTTATGGAAAGATTTGTGGGTCTGTCAAAATCGCTTTTGGATACGTGAAGACCTGGATCAGCATAACAAAGTTTCATGAAATAACCCCAAACAGGAAGTGCTGCAGTTGCCCCTTGACCATAGGTAATGCTTTTGAAACGAGCCGAACGATCCTCGCAGCCTACCCAAACTCCAGTTACAAGATTAGGAACCATTCCCATAAACCAACCATCAGACTGGTTTTGAGTGGTACCTGTTTTACCTGCAATAGGATTTCTGAATGAATACGGATAACCGGTCCAACGGTTGTCACCGCTTCCGCCACCTGTTGTGCGCAAACGATCACCTGAACCGCCTTCGGTAACACCTTCTAATAATTTGATGACTGCAAAAGCGATGTCTTTATTCAAAACATCATGTGATTCCGGTATTGGTTCGTAGATTATTACGCCACTTTTATCTTCAATTCTTGTTATAAATTGCGGTTTCATGTAAACCCCTTGATTGGCAAAGGTGCTATAAGCGGCTACCATGTCCTCAACGGTTATTTCTACAGCTCCTAAAGCAATGGAAGGCTGTACCGGAATTTCGGATTTTACTCCTAATTTATGGGTTAATTCTACAACCGCTTCTGGGCCAGTTTTGTCAATTAACTTTGCTGATACGGTGTTTATAGAGTTCGCCAAACCTCGTTTTAAGGTAACCATTCCGCGGTATCTATTGTCGGAGTTTTTTGGTTCCCAGTCCTCGGTAACATGATGGCGTCCTTTTCGAATCATAAAAGGACCATCTAGAATAGAATCGCAGGGTGACATGTTTAATTGCTCAATAGCTGTGGCGTATACAAAGGGTTTAAACGTTGATCCTACTTGTCTTGCTCCTTGTCCTACGTGATCGTATTGAAAATATTTATAGTTAATTCCGCCTACCCAGGCTTTTACATTTCCTGTTTGAGGTTCCATAGCCATCAATCCGGATTGTAAAAAGTGTTTGTAATAACGAATGGAATCTAATGGAGTCATGATCGTGTCTCTTTCTCCTTTCCAAGAAAAGACAGTCATTTTTGCTTTTTCGCTGAACGATTTTATAATTTCTTCATCACTTTTATCATTTGCTTTCATAACCTCCCAACGGTGTGAAGATTTCATAGCCTGGTTGAGAATTCGTTGTGTTTCTACTGAAGAGATGTTGACAAAAGGTGCGTTTTTATTGCCTTTAGATTGAATAAAAAATTCTTCCTGAAGGTTTGCCATGTGTGCCGAAACAGCTTCTTCAGCATGCAATTGCATTCTTGAGTCTATAGTGGTATAGATTTTTAAACCATCTTTGTAAATGTCATAATCAGAGCCATCCGGTTTTTTATTTTCTTCGGCCCATTTTTTCATGTAATCACGTAAATATTCTCTGAAATAAGTAGCGGTACCGTCTTTATGCGTTTCTAATTTGAAATTTAATTTAATGGGTAGATTTTGTAATTTTACTTTTTGTTCTTCGGTAATTATATTTCCTTTTTCCATTTGTAAAAGCACCACATTTCTGCGATTTTTTACCCCTTCCGGATTTCTTACCGGATTGTATAAACCGGAATTCTTGAACATTCCAACTAATATTGCTGACTCGTCAATGGTCAAATTTTTTGGTTCTTTTGAAAAATAAGTTTTTGCTGCAGAACTTACTCCAACGGAATTATTACCAAAATCATATACGTTGCAATACATGGCAATAATTTCATTTTTAGTATATTGTCTTTCTAATCGAATAGCAATAATCCATTCTTTTATTTTTTGTACAATTCTAAAGGGCAAAAATTTAGAGCCTTCCCCGTGAAATAATTGTTTGGCTAATTGCTGTGTCAATGTACTCGCTCCACCACTTGTTCCTAAACTTGCAATGGCTCTCAAAGTTCCTCTGCCGTCAATACCGGAATGTTCATAAAAACGAGCATCTTCAGTAGCTACCAATGCCTGAACCAAGTTTTTTGGTAAGTCAGAATATTTTAATTGCGATCTATTTTTTTCAAAATACTTACCCAAAACCACTCCATCCGCTGAAATGATTTCTGTGGCTAAATTTGAATCTGGATTTTCCAAATCTTCAAACGAAGGCATCGAGCCAAAAATTCCCCATGAAGCAAATAAGAAAAACAAACCGATGGCACCCATTCCATATAAGAAAATTTTCCAAAATTTCTTTTTGTAGTAGGTTATATCTTTATCAATGTTTTTTGTCTGATTGTTATTTTTTTTGATAGCCATAATACTTTCTTAATCTTTTTTTTCTATTCTAAAACCTACTTCTGTAATCCCATCCAGAGCTGTCACACCAGGAATTTTACCAGTTTCTCTAACAACTTGTTTTATATGAACTTTATATTTTCCTTTGAACATTGCATTTTCTTTAAAGTACAATTTACTTTCTTTGATGTCCGTAAATCCATTACCTAGCAAGGCTCCGTCTTGATCTGCCATTTGATATTCAAGAGTGTCAACTTTTGTATACCCATTTGGTTTTTCCAGCGCCACAATCAAAAATAGGTTGCTGAATTGATAATTATTGTTGTCTCTCAAATTGATAAACAAATTATATTGTTTTGTAGAGTCCAGTTCCGGTAAATCGAATGTTACAATACTGTCTTTATGCCATGCGCTTCCGACAGATTTATATTCATCAAACACTCTTTTTTTATCACAAGAAAAAAAAAGAATTACCACCAAAAGAAGTAAAATGCTATTTTTTAGCCTCATTTTTAGTAATAATTATAGGTTTTCTTGGTTCAGTAGGTTTAGCAGCTACTGGTTTTTTTTCATTTGGAGTCTGGCGATTGTTAGTGTTTGCAGGTTTGTTGTTGTTTGCTACAATAGCATTTTCACCGGCAGGTTTGCGTTTTTTATTAGGCTTTTTCTTTGCTTTGGGTTGGTCAAAACGGGTTAGGCTTTCTTGTCCCATTGCATTATTGAAGTTTTTCTCTGGTTCAACAATTAGTTCTATTGCAAAATCTTCCAATGAAGAGACTTTGTTTTTTAGTTTGTTTTCGGCAACAATTTCTTTGACTTGGTCAATTTTTAATACATGCCAGTTAGCAAAATTATTGGTGTAAGCAAACCACATCAGCCCTTTAAAAATGTCTTGTTTTTGACAAATGGCATCCCCTTTTTCAGTTACTAATTTTGTTTCGAAATCTGGAAAATCTTTCAAGGCATCCATGTAAGTGTCTAACTCATAGTTCAAGCAGCATTTTAATTTTCCGCATTGTCCTGCCAGTTTTTGTGGATTTAAAGACAGTTGTTGGTAACGTGCTGCAGAAGTATTTACACTTCTAAAATCCGTTAACCAGGTAGAACAACATAATTCTCGTCCGCAGGAACCAATTCCGCCCAAACGAGCTGCTTCCTGACGGAAACCTACTTGTTTCATTTCGATTCGGGTACTGAATTCTTTAGCAAAATCTTTAATCAATGCACGAAAATCGATACGATCATTTGCAGTGTAGTAAAAAGTAGCTTTTGATCCGTCCCCCTGAAATTCGATATCTGAAATTTTCATTTCCAGTTTTTGAGCAATGGCTAATTCACGAGCACGAACTTTCATAGGTTCTTCTTTGTCTCTAGCGGTTGACCAAATATCAATGTCTTTTTGGGATGCTTTTCTATAGATTTTAGGAACTTCATTGCTTAAATGATTAACTCCTTTTTTCTTCATCTGAATCTTTACCAATTCGCCAGTCAAAGTTACAATTCCTATGTCGTGGCCAGGCGAAGCAACAGTAGCAACAATGTCGCCCATGCTTAAAGTCAATTTCTCAGTATTGCGGTAAAATTCTTTTCTTCCGTTTTTAAAACGTACTTCAACACAGTCAAAAGGAGCATCGCCATTAGGTAAACTCATATTAGAAAGCCAATCAAAAACTGTTAATTTATTGCAGCTATCGGTGCCGCAAGTCCCATTATTTTTACAACCTTTAGGTGAGCCACCATCAGAAGTTGAACAACTTGTACATGCCATAATTTTATATATAGTGTTGTGACTGGCACAACTTAAGTTCTTAAAACGATTAATGTGTAAAGATAGTATTTTTTAGTTTTAAGTCGCAAAGCATAAAAGCACCAATAAATCATAAATATTTTTATAAAAAACCCCATTACAAATCAAATTGTAATGGGTTTTTTTCATGAGATTTTAATCCTAATTTTCAATCTAAAATCTTATACAATTTATCAGACAATCGAATCCGGAACGGCAATTTAAAAGTACAAGTGTCTCCAGAAACTGCTTTTTCTTGAGCCAAATCGTTAACGAGCATTTCTACGACGACTACTATTTGTTCGCCGGTTGTTGCACCTTTGATTAAAATGGTATCGCCAGTTTTGATTTCGTTTTCTTCAATAAGAAATTGGCCAATACTAGGTTTTGGAAAAAAATGGGTTCCTTTTCCAATATAAATTTTCTTGATTTTTGGTTCTTTTTTGACGCTAGTTTTTGGTTTTTCAGCAACAAAAACACCGTACGTTTCTTCGTTGTTTTTAAAAGTCAAAACGTCTGATTTTCCTTTTTTGAAAATTTTATTTCCGTTTTTTATTCCTCTTCGAATGGCTTTTTGCTCTTCTTCAGACAAGTGGATTACACTCACACATTCTGCAGAACAGCAACCTTCCATTTTTTCCTTGCAAGAGTCACATTGGATAAAAAGTAAATGACAACCCTCGTTTACACAATTGGTATGGACATCACAAGGTGCTCCGCACTGATGGCATTGTGAAACGATATCATCCGTAATTCTTTCGCCCAAGCGGTGATCAAATACAAAGTTTTTCCCAATAAATTTACTTTCTAAACCTTCGGCTTTTACCTGACGGGTGTATTCTATAATTCCGCCTTCGAGTTGGTATACGTTTTCAAAACCTTTGTGTTTGAAATATGCACTGGCTTTCTCACAACGGATTCCTCCGGTGCAATACATCAATAGTTTTTTGTCTTGTTTGTGTTCAGAAAGTTGTTCTTCTATGATTGGTAAACTTTCACGGAATGTATCAACATCTGGTTTTATGGCTTTGGTAAAATGTCCAATTTCACTTTCGTAATGATTTCGCATATCGACCACAATAGTGTTGGGATCTTCGAGAAGTGCATTGAATTCTTTGGCTTTTAGGTGAATTCCTATATTTGTTGCATCAAAAGTTTCGTCCATTAAACCATCAGCGACAATTTTATCACGGACTTTAACAGTCAGTTTCAAAAACGAATGATCATCTTGTTCTACGGCAATATTCAAACGCATTCCTTTCATGAAATCATAGACTTCGATAGCATCTTTGAAGGCATAAAAATTATCGGCAGGAAGCGACAATTGGGCGTTTATTCCCTCACGGGCTACATAGATTCGACCAAGAACTTCAAGTGCGTTCCAAGCCAGAAATAATTCGTTACGAAATTGTGTTGGATCTGAGATTTGCGCATAAGCATAGAAAGACAGCGTTAGACGTTGTTTGCCGGCATCATCAATCATGATGGCTCTTTCTTCTGCGCTTAAGGTGTTATACAGTTGCATGCTATAAACAGTTTTAAGTTGAGAAATTTATTTTCGGTAAAATAGTCAAGTGAATTTTCTTGAACGGTGCAAAAGTAATAAATAATTTGGAAATGAAATAATTTCCTAATCTCAAATGCCTACCGCGATAGTAGTGGAAATCCTTTATTTTTTTTTAAATAAAAAGATTACAACACTATACTTTTATTTTAATTCGAGCTCAGTGAATTTCATTTATAACGGATAACGGAAAATTGGTTCAAACAAAAATCCATGATGAGTTTGACGAAGCGGAGATGTTAAAATCGTTTTTGATTATTGAATATAATTCACTAACTTTCATCTGTATAAGTATATTGTTATTCAGTTTATTAAGGTTAATGAATGTTAAATTTAACATCTTTTTTACCATGAAAATTTCTTTTGAAAAAAAAATATTATTAGGGTTTATTATCAATTTACTAGTTGTAATTGCTTCAGGATGGGTTTTTATTTCTCGGCTTGACAAGCATAGAGATCTGACAAATGATTCCGTATTAAATTGGATAGAACTCTCCTTGTTTGTCCTTTCAATGGTTTTACTAACTATCGTCTATTTTATAATTAAGGCTCAATTACGGGCTAAAAATATTTCCCAAAACTTGCTCTTAGAAAGTAAACAACTGATTCAGTCTATCATTGATAACACTTCGAATCCCATCTTTATAAAAAAAATAAATGGAGAATATTTATTAGTCAATAAACAATTTGGATCTATATTTCAAATCCCGAACGAAGAAATAGTGGGGAAAACTGATCATGATTTTCTACCAAAGGAAGTGGCTGATGTTTATCGAAATTCTGATCTTGAAGTGGCAAAAGCATTAAAAGAATTAAAAACAGAAGAAACCATCCAGCAACCGGATGGTCCTCATACGTATATCGCGGTAAAATTTCCTTTATATGATTCCACTGGGAGGATTTATGCGATTGGCGGAATTTCGACTGATATATCAGAAAGAAAGAAATTAGAAGAGTCTTTCAAAGCGGCAGATAAATTCTTTAACATGTCATTAGATATGATGGTTATTGCTACTAAGGATAAGTTTATAAAAATTAATCCGGCGGTCAGTAGAATTTTAGGGTATTCTGAGGAAGAGTTATTGAGTAGGCCCTTTCTGGAATTTACTGTTCCTGATGATAATGATGTTACAAAAAAAGAAGTTGCTAAACTTCAGACAGGTGTCGCAACAATGAATTTTGAAAATAGATATATCTGTAAAGACGGTTCAATAAAATGGCTTTCTTGGTCAACTTATCCAGACCCCTCAACTGGGTTACTGTATTCTATTGCCAGTGATATTACCGCTAAAAAAGAAATTGAAGACTCTTTCGTCGTTGCCGATAAATTTTTCAATATGTCTAATAACTTGCTTGTCGTTTCAAAAGGAGAGCATTTTATAAAAATAAATCCAGCGTTTACCAAAACACTGGGTTACACCCAAGCAGATATAAAGAGTATAAAATTTACGGAATTAACCCATCCGGATGACAAAAAAATAGTTAATGAAGTATTGGCTAAGCTTCTAAAAGGGGATGAAATTGTTAATTTTGAATATCGAGTTCGTTGTAAAGATGGGACATACAAATGGCTGGACTGGCACAGTACCATTGATATGCAGCAAGGGGTAATGTATTCTGTTGCAAGGGATATTACCGACAAAGTTAAAAATGAACAATCCTTGAAAATAGTCAATAATTTTTTTGAGATGTCTTTTGATGCTTTTTTTGTTGAAAAAGGAAATAAAATCATAAAAATTAATCCTGCATTCACTAAAATTTTGGGTTATGATCAAAATGATTTAGAGAGAATATCTCTTTTAGATTTGCTGCATCCGGATTATATAAAAATAGTCAGTGAACGAAGGGAAAAACGTTTGAAAGGAGAAGTAGTAGCGTCAGATGTTATGTTTCCATTACTATGCAAAGATGGTTCCTATAAATGGACTGAATCAGTAATATCAACAGATATCAAAGAAGGAATGATTTATGCAGTTTTACGTGATATCACACAAAAAAGACTGGATGAAGACTTGTTAAATAATTATACTCAGAAATTGAAAGATAACGAACAGCAAATACAAAGCATTTTTGATGGTGCTCCTGATCCAGTTATAGTCATTGATAGTGAAAGTAATGTTGTAAGGTGGAATCCAAAGGCAGAATCGGTTTTTGGATGGAAAATTACCGAAGTTATGGGGAAACACCTTTATGATTTCATTATTCCGGAACGCTACCTACAAGAGCATAAGACAGGGATGGAACATTTTTTATCGACTGGAATCGGAGCTATTTTAAATAAAACATATGATATAGAAGCCGTAAATAAGGAAGGAGCTGAATTTCCTGTGTCTATTAGTGTTTCACCGATCAAAATGGGAGAAAAATATTTTTTTATTGGTTTTGTAAGAGATATTACTGAAAGTAAAAAAGCGGTTGACGAATTGTATGAAAATAAAGAAAAGTTACGATTGATTTTAGAGAATATTAGTGAGGGTGTTATAGTTGCCAATGCTGACAGGAAAGTAGTAATGGCAAATTATATGGCCAATGAAATTTTTGGAATTGAAGAGGATGACAAAATATCATCTAATTTAACAGATCATTTTGAGTTGTATTTTCCTGATGAAAAAACTGTTTTTCCTTCCCAAAAATTACCAATGGAACGAGCATTGGATGGTGAAGAAACTAATGATGTTGAAGTCGTCCTTTGGAATCCTGTTGCACAACAAAAGAGAAGGGTTCTTATTAGCGGCAGGCCATTAGTCGATCAGGATAATAAGGTAGTTGCAGCTGTTGTTACTATAAAAGATATCAGCAAATACAAACAGATGGAAGAAGAACTAAAAGAGACAGAATTAAAGTACAGACAGTTAATTGGCTTTAGAAAAGGGGGCGACACTGTTACTTGATGTTTTCTTATTAAGAAATAGTTATAAAAAAAACCACGATTCACCATAAGCAAATCGTGGTTTTTATTTCTTTTTATTGAATTAACAATACTCGTTGAAAGCGTCTTTAAGGTTTTCAGCAATTAATTCTGCAGGGCGACCTTCTATATGGTGACGTTCTAACATGTGAACTAATTCTCCGTTTTTGAATAAAGCCATACTTGGCGATGAAGGAGGAAAAGGGAACATGTGTTGTCTGGCAGCATCAACAGCTTCTTTGTCAACTCCTGCAAAAACAGTAATTAAATGGTCTGGTTTTTTTGCCCCATCTAAGCTCATTTTTGCTCCCGGACGTGCATTTCTTGCAGCGCAACCACAAACTGAGTTTACAATCACTAGTGTTGTACCTTCCGCTTTCATTGCGTTTTCAACTGCTTCAGCACTATGTAAATCTTGAAAACCTGCAGCTGTTAATTCAGCTTGCATCGGTTTTACCATTTCTTCTGGATACATATTTTTTAAATTAAAATTTATAATTTCAAGTTACAAAGTTACAAAGTTTAAAATCAACATGTTTATTTGAACTATAAAGTTTTGTTATAGTTTTATTGTTATCTTTTTTTTCTAAAAACCACATGAAATAACGCTTGAAGAAAAGGTGTTTTTGGACACTTTAGAATTACTTGAATGTCTTCTGAAAGAGAAGTTTCTTCGTCTAAGAATTTAAAAATTAATTGCGGATTTCCTTTTTTAAATAATGAAGAAAAAATGGTGGAGCCGATTTCGTTTTTACAGTCTAAAATATCTAAAAGTAATAAATCATAAAACCAGAATTTGGTTCTTTTATGAAACTTGGTAAAGTCGGTTTCCCTTTGAAGAAAGGAAACCAATTCAGTAGATTTTTTATTAGAATTTTTAAAAGTATACCCAGTGCTGGCTTTAGTCCATCCTCCGGAAGTCCCAATATTTATTACGTTTTTGGTGTTTAATTTCCAGAAAGGATAACAGGTCATAGGAATACTTCCTTGTTCTTTTTCTATGATTTCGTAATTAGTTATACCCAGATTTTGAATGTATTTTTTGATTTCAGTTTCATATTCCGCTTTTTCAAGATGATTTTGAGAAAACAAAGTATATTCCAGTAAAGCTTCGGTCCCGGAAGTGGGCAATACATACATAAAGCGCGTATTTCCTCTTTGTTCTACTGAAAAATCCATAAATGTGGCCTGGCCAGGATTAAAAACAGGCTGTTCGCTTTTTATAAACCAACCCATAAAATGCTGTTGTAAAACAGGATATTTAGTTTGATTTTCGGCTTTTCGTTTGTTGTAGATACTATTGAATAGTTTTGAACAGGAGAAGCTTTCAGCATCAGTTTGTATCAAAATAATATTTTCGGATTCTTCAATTTCGATTACTTTTTGATTGACGAAAGTGATGTTTTCTTGTTTCGAAATCAAATCAAATACTTGGTTGTAAAAATCCAAGCCTTTCACCATGTTGTATTGATACGGTTTTAAATTTAAATTCCGACGAAAGTCTTCATTGACAAATAAAGCCGAATTCCATTTTTTTGAAATTGAATCTTCCCATATAGTGCCATTTTGATCCCAAAAACACCACGTTCGATCGTTCGTTTTTTTAGCGTTTTCATCAATGAGCAGCATGCTTTTGTCTTGGAATTTTCCCGAAAGCACCATTTTATAAATGGTCATCAAAGCCGATAGCCCAGTTCCAGTAAAGATGTAATCGAAGTGTTTCATTGGGAATTTTGACAATTACACCAAAAATAGACATTTTATTCTTTTAGTTTCTCTAAAATGAGTTTAAACTCTTTTGGTTTTATGTAGTTGTTATCTTGAAAAATGATTTCGTTTTTACTGTTTAGAACACATAAAGCAGGATAATTCAGCTGTTTGTTAATGGTTCCTAGTTGCATCGCGAGTTCATGAATTCCGGAAGTATTCCCCGTAGATTTAAACTTAAAAGTAGCGTTGTTAAAAATAATTGTCCGTTTTTCTTCAGCATTAAAAGCAATGAAATAAAAAGTATTGTTTAGTTCCTTTATGATGCTTTCGTTTTTGAAAGTCGTGTTTTTCATCGCATGGCAGAATTGGCACCAATTGGTATGAATGAAAACGACAACTTTCCTTTTTTCAATATTTTGCAGACTATCTATTTGTTCAAAAGATACTAAGTTTAGCTGTGCAAAACCAGATGGAATCACCAAAAATAAAAGCAACAGTAATAGAAGTTTTTTTCTCATTTCTTTAGATTATAGCGCAATCCAAAAAAGCTCCGAATACCTTGGTTAGGCCCATAAACATAAGTAGTGTCAAATGTTAATCCGTAAGGGTTTTGTGGTGTGTCCAGTACTTGTCCATTAGAATCGTAGGTTACATTTTTGTCAAAAGGATCATTTGTTCTGGAAATCAAAAATGGATTATTCTGTTTTGGCAGAAAATTCAAAATGTTTTTAATTCCGGCATAGAACTCAAAATTTTTCCAACCAGAATAGGTAAGTTGTATGTTTTGTAAACTATACTTGGGTGAATTAGCACTTCGAGGATCTAAAGCACTTAATAGAGGTAATTTCATTGGTCCATATACATTTCCGGTATAGTCAATATTCAAATCGATAGTTTTTATTTTATAGGATACGCTCCATGTTGCAGTAAAATTTTCGGTTAGAAAAGGTGTTTCTTTAATTCCGTTTTCAACATTTTTATTATTAAGTAAGGAAGCACCTGTTATAATTTTTAATCCGTTAGGGAAATTGATGTCTATATTGGTGCTAATTCCTTGGCTTATGGCGTATCCGTTGATGTTGTCATAGATTATTTTATTGGGATCTGTCTTATAATCGGAAACAATTTTATTACTGAATCGGGTATGGAAAAGCGCCGTTTCAATTCCAATAAATGTACCATTGCCGAAATTTATTTTTTTGATGTAATTCAAATTTGCGTTTACAGATTGTTCTGGTTTCAAATTATTGGTCACTACAATTTCCCTGGCACCTGTTAAGGCTGCATGGTCTTCAGTGAATAAATTTACTACTCTAAAACCCGTTCCAGCATTTAAACGAAGAATATTATTGTCATTCAATTTCCATTTATAGGCTAATCGTGGTGTCAAAATACTTCCGTGAAAGGAGTTGTAATCATAACGCATTCCTAATAATAGTTTGTGTTTTTCAGTGAAAGTGATTTCGTCTTGAACAAAAATACCGGGTAGCCAAGTTCTCTCCGGATTGTTATCTCCAAGAACTGCTGTCGCAGGAGTATTGTCATCATAATAATTGTAACGAGCTGCTATTCCTGTGAGCAGGTCATTTTTTCCTGATTTCTTATCCCAGGTTAATTGCATAAAACCAATTTTTTGGTTGGCTATATAGTTTGTCAGGCCGTAACGACTGTCTTGGTAATGGACGTTTCCAGAAAATGAAAGCATCAGTTTCTCTTGAAATGGCAATTGATAACTTCCTATAAGTTCCGCCCGTTTTGTATAGATGCTTTCGCCGTAAATTTCGTCTCCACCACGGTGTTTTTTCTCCCATCGCATGTCTCCGCCAAAACGATCTTCATAGACCGCACGTGCAGCAATAGTGAGCAATCGATTTTCTTTTCTATCAAAAGTCCATTTTTGAAAAAGTGAAATTCGGTCGGAAAGCGAAACATCGGTAAATCCATCGTTATCGTTATCAATTCTATTGTTGTACTTGAAATAATTTAGACCTAATAACGCAGTTGCTTTCTTACCAACATTCGATTTTACACCTAAGTCAATATTGGTTTCCAGCCAAGAAGTACTAAAAACATCCGCGGAAAATAATGGTGCATTTATTGGATTTTTAGTGATGATATTAATTAAACCACCCACAGCTTCACTGCCATATAATGAAGATGCAGGACCTTTTACAATTTCAATTCTTTCTACCAAGGAATTTGGGATTCCGGATAATCCGTAGACTGTTGATAAGCTGCTTACAATGGGCATCCCGTCTATTAAAACCAAAGTATAAGGACCTTCCAGTCCGTTAATGTGAATGTCACCGGTATTACAAACGCCACAATTAAGCTGTGGCCGGACTCCGTTTACGTTTTGAAGTGCTTCATAAATACTTGCAGTAGGATTTTTTTTGAAAAATATAGGGGAATAAACTTCGACTGGGACGGCACTTTCCAGTCTTTTTACCGCTTTTAAAGTTCCTGAAACAACTACTTCGTTCAGTTGGTTTTCAGTATTGGAGAGTTCAAAATCTACAATTGTATTTCCCTCTTTTTTGACGATTATATTTTTTCTGGATATTTGAAAACTGTTGGCTACAACCTGAATTTTATAAGTGCCTTCTGGAATATTGTTTAATGTATAGTTGCCTAAGCTATCGGATTTAGTTTTATAATTAGTTCCCATTATAACAATACTTGCATTAGGAATCGCTTTTTTTTCTGATGAGACGAATCCTGAAATAAAAGTTTTTTCTTGTGCATAACTGAAGTCTACAACAAGAAAAAGGGATAAAATAAATATTTTTTTCACGATGCTTAAATTAAATTTAGACAAAGCTAAAAATTATATTTTGCAAAACAAATTTTTTAATTACTTTTGTATCAATAATTTAAAAACAGCCATGGGAAAATCTTTAGAAGAAGTTCACGGATCGGTAGTTACACAGGATAAAAAATCAGTGTTCAGAAAAATATTAGCCTTTTTTGGACCAGCCTATTTAATCAGTGTTGGTTATATGGATCCGGGAAATTGGGCTACTGATATTGCCGGTGGAAGCCAGTTTGGTTATGCCTTGCTTTGGGTTTTATTGATGAGTAACATAATGGCTTTGTTGTTGCAAAGCTTGAGCGCACGACTGGGAATTGTAACCCAACGCGATTTGGCGCAAGCCTCACGGGAAACCTATTCCCCATTTATCAATTACATCCTGTATTTTCTTGCCGAAATCGCTATTGCTGCCTGTGACCTTGCCGAAGTTTTGGGAATGGCCATCGGGATTAATTTATTGTTCAATATTCCGCTAATAGAAGGGGTGCTTATAACCGTTTTAGATACTTTTTTATTGCTTTTTCTAATCAATAAAGGCATCCGAAAAATGGAAGCTTTTATCATTGTATTGGTTGCAATCATTGGGTTCTCTTTTATTTTTGAGATGATTTTTGCCCAGCCTGAGATGGACAAGGTTTTATTAGGATTGATTCCTTCCATGCCTAACGAAGCAGCACTTTATATCGCAATCGGGATTATTGGGGCAACGGTTATGCCACACAATTTGTACCTGCATTCCTCATTGGTGCAAACCAGAAATTTCGATAGAAGCAATGCGGGTATTAAGCAGGCTTTAAAATACAATTTCATTGATTCCGCTATTGCGTTAAATTTGGCCTTTTTTGTAAATGCCGCTATTTTAATATTGGCTGCAGCCACATTTTATAAAAACGGCATGTTCGAAGTCGCCGAAATTCAAGATGCGCACCGCTTTTTAGCTCCACTTTTAGGGAGTAAATGGGCACCAATATTATTTGCGGTGGCTTTGATTGCGGCAGGACAAAGTTCGACCGTTACAGGAACATTAGCCGGTCAAATTATTATGGAAGGCTATTTGAATTTACGAATCCAACCTTGGGTTCGAAGAATAATCACCCGCTTAATTGCCATTGTTCCAGCCGTAATTGTAATTTCTATTTTTGGCGAAAGCGTCACGGGAAAATTACTGATTTTAAGTCAGGTGATTTTGAGTTTGCAATTGGGTTTTGCGATTATTCCGCTGATTCATTTTGTAAGCGACAAATCAAAAATGAAGGGATTTCACATTGGTAAGGTTACCCAAGTTACTTCTTGGATTGTGGCAACCATTATCGTTTCGCTGAATGCAAAATTAGTTTTTGATGAAATAAACGGTTGGCTTGAAACTTCTAATAATCCAATTATATTATGGTTTACGGTAGTTCCTTTAGCATTTGGTTTCTTGATTTTGTTGCTTTATATTGTATTCAAACCATTTATTGTCAAAACAAAAACCAGCATTCTAAACCATTCGCCGCACAAATTAAAATTGCAATTTTCTAAAACTGGAATCTATAGTAAAAAGGAAATTGCTGTTTCGGTAGATTTTTCCAGCGCTGATGCAATAGCATTAAACAACGCTTTTCAACTAGGTGGAATTGATGCGAAATACACCTTAATTCACGTGGTAGAAAGTGTTGGAGCACAAGTATATGGCGAAAAAATTGATGATCATGAAACTTTAATAGACGAAAAATTATTAAACGAATACAAAAATATATTATCGGAAAAAGGATTTAAAGTGCAGACAAAATTGGGATTTGGGAAACCCAGTAAAGTGATCCCTAACATAATCAATGAAGGAAATTTTGATATCTTGGTCATGGGGACACACGGACATACTGGATTCAAAGATTTAATCTTTGGAACTACTGTTGATAAACTACGCCATAAAATTTCGATACCTTTGCTGATCGTTAAAAATTAAATTTCAAAAAATTATGAATTTAAAAATGAAATGGATCGTTTTTTTACTTACTGTATTTTTTCTGAACACAGTACATTCCCAAGAATTTAAGGCCGATATTTTAGCATTTAAAAAGCAGGATTCGATTTTGTTTCCGCCTAGTGATGCTATCCTGCTTATCGGAAGTTCTTCATTTACAAAATGGAACGATGTTTCCTCTTATTTTCCAAATCATACGATTATTAATAGAGGTTTCGGAGGGTCAACTTTGTTGGATGTTATCCGATATGAAAACGATATTGTTTTTCCTTATAAGCCCAAACAAATTGTAATTTATTGTGGAGAAAATGATATCGCTTCGTCCGATTTAATCACTGGGAAAATTGTTTTTGAAAGATTTAAAATATTATATCAGGACATTCGAAAGGAATTTCCCAAAACAGCAGTTGTTTATATCTCCATGAAGCCAAGTCCAAGTAGGTGGAAAATGAACGAAAGACTAATTGATGGAAATGAACAAATAAGAAAATTTATCAAAAGGCAAGATAATACTGTCTTTCTTTCTGTTTGGGAAAAAATGCTTGATGCCAATAAAAAACCCATATCAACAATTTTTTTAAAAGACAATTTGCACATGAATGCGCAAGGATATTCTATCTGGCAAAAAGTTATAGAGCCAGCATTATTAAAATAATTGTAGTCTTAAAACTTATAACAAAATGACTTTTTCAGAAGAAAATTATCTCAAAACCATATTTCATCTAACGATTCTTTCTGATTCAGAAATAAGCACTAATGCGATTGCTGAAATGATGGAAACCAAGGCATCATCGGTTACCGATATGCTTAAGAAATTATCCGAAAAGGATTTGGTCCATTATAAAAAATACCAAGGGGTTTCTTTAACAGAACACGGAAAAATAACGGCTAAAATGATAGTGAGAAAACACCGTCTTTGGGAAGTTTTCTTAGTGGACAAATTAGGCTTTTCCTGGGATGAGGTTCACGATATTGCAGAACAATTAGAACACATAAAATCAGAAAAACTGATCAACAAATTGGATGATTTTCTTGGAAACCCTACCGAAGATCCACATGGAGACCCCATTCCGGATGCCAACGGGCGCATGATTAAAATTGAAAAACAGCTGCTTTCTGAATTACATGAAAATGAGAACGGAATATGTGTGGGTGTAAAAGACACATCCTCAGAGTTTCTTAAGTATCTGGACAAGCAAGGAATCGCATTGGGCTCTAAAATTGAAATAATCAGTAAAGAAAGTTTTGACTTGTCCTTAAAAATAAAAGTGGATCACAAGGATTTAACCATTTCGAATAAAATTGCCAGCAATCTTTTTGTAAAAACTGTCTAATCAAAGGCACTATAATTATAAGAAAAATCAAATGAAAAATAGTCTGTTAGCCTTTTTACTTATTTTTTATGTTTCCGTTTTTGCTCAAAACACCAATAATAAAAACATAAAACACGTAAATATTATTCAAAAAATATGCCTTAAAAAAACAGGATATCAATTGGTCTTGAAAGAAGTTATTTCTGATTCCCGTTGTCCGGAAGGAGTTAATTGTGTATGGGCTGGTGAAGCTTCAGCAGTTATTTCCGTGTACAAAAATTCTAAATTTGCTGAGGATAAAACCATCGTTTTTTCTCTAAAAAATGAACAAGAAAATAACCTATGGTTTGCTAAATATCTGCCTGAGAAACAAAGAAAAATAAAAAAAACGGGTGTTTTTCCTTATCCAAAACATGGCGTAACCGTTGTTAAAAAAGACTATCTTATCAAAATCGGGTATTTGAAATAAGTGTAGGACAACAGCAAGTATGACTCTTTTTATCCTTTTTTAAAACCAATTAATTTTCTATATTTTTGCTCGCTTTCTTCTAAAGCGACCTCAAGTTCTTTGTAAGAGGTAATGTCTTTTATATTAGCAACCGCTGCTATTACATAGTTGTTTTCATCTATTATTGGTCTACCGCTAATGATAACCCGTTTTTTTTCTTTAGTTTCAGAATCTTCGATTATTATCTCAACATCATCCGTTGATTCTCCTTTTAGTGCTTTTTCCAGTGGAAGATTCTGGGCAGGAAAAATGGTTTTTTCGTCTGGATAATATAATTCATATTTAGTTGACCAATCTAGTGTTGTGGGGGCTGTAGCATCTTGTTTTATTCCTATGATTTCTTCCGCCATGTGATTGGATAAAACAATTCTTTTTTGGTTATCAGTTACAATAATTCCCTCGCCAATATTTTCTAGAATTAATTTAAGTTTTAGCTCATTAAGATGCACTAACTTATCAGTTTCTTTTTTTTCATTTTCCATTTTTTTTCTCAAAGAGATATCTTTGATAAAAGCAATGAAAATATATTTACCTAAAATAGTGGCTGGCGATATAGTTAATTCAACTTCAAATTCAACATTATTTTTGTTAAGGGCTGTGATTTCTATTGTTTTATTAATAATAGTTCCCTCACCTGTAATAAGAAAATTTTGAAGCCCTTTAATATGATTTTCTCTGTACTGTGGAGGAATAATTAACGTATGCATGGGTTTTCCCATAACCTCGATTAATGACCATCCAAATATTTTTTCGGCTTGTGGATTCCATCTAATAATGTTTCCCTCATCATTTATTACAATTAAAGCATCTGGTGCCTCATTAAATATGGTTTGCAATTGACCTTCGCTTTCTTTTAATTTTTGTTCGGCTGCTTTGCGTTCCGTAATATCTCTCATAATAGATTTATGTCCGGTTATTTTATTTCCTTCTCTTAACTGCATCACCGTTTGTTCTACCCATTTTTCTTCTCTGGATTTGGTAAGGATGGGAAATGAGAATAATGTTTCATCTGTTTTATTTTTAAATTGGTTGAAATAGAACTCAGCCACACGGTCTTTCCATTCCGGAGCAAGGATTTCAGAAAAATGTTTTCCAATAATTTCATTTTGATTGTAACCCGTTAGTTTTTTACATGCAGGATTGATGTAAGTAAAATAACCTTTGTAATCAGAAGTATGGACTACATCACTGATGTTTTCCACGATTTCACGATATTTTTCTTCGCTTTTGCGAAGGGTTTCTATGGCTTCTGCTAATTGTGCGGTACGTTCAGTTACTTTTCGTTCCAGTTCTTCATTTAGGTTTTTAATTTCGGTTTCTGAAGTTTTTCTTTCGGTGATATCATGAATAACCAGAACTCCGCCAGTTATTCCACCGCCAGGATTTTTTAAAGGTCTGGCAGTTACAAGTACAGAAAGGCCCTCAGGTTTTTTGTAATTTTGAATAAATAGTTCCATATTATCCACTTCTTCGCCATTTAATGCTTTTACCAAAGGAAGTTCATTAGTATTAAAAACTGTTTTGGAATCGGGCATAAAAAAACCATAGGTTTCAGTCCATCTCTCTATAGGAATATCCAAGGGGCCAATTCCAATTATTTTTTCACTGGCAGCATTCCAGAGAATAAATTTGTTGTTTTCATCAGTAACGATTAAGCCATCACCCATATTTTGTATAACCGATTGTAAAAGAGTGTTTTGTTTATTCAGCTGTTCTTTGGACTGTGCCACTTCATTATCTCTCTTTTCAATATTTTCCAACATATTATTAAGTCCCACAGAAAGGATGCTAATTTCATCTTTTCCTTCAACATCCATGCGGGTTTTATAATCACCAGTGTCCTTTACCTGTTGTATGACTGTTACTAAGTTTAACAAGGGTTTTGAGATGTATTTTTTAATGATCATGGCAATTAAAAAGGCGAGTCCGATTCCGACAATTAATAATACGATTCCCAGATGTAAAACATCCATTTTTATTTTATTCAATTCTGATAGTTCAAAGTTGATGCAAACTAATCCTATTGGTTTATTGTCTTTTTTTATTTTGTTGTAGACAAAAAGATTTTTATTGGTAAACAGAAAACTTTTCTGATCCATCGCAGGTACAACAAACCGAAATTTAGGATTGGCGCCTGGTTTAGTGTAGGATGCAAAAACATGACCTTTTTTGTCGAGGATACTTGCATTTAAAATATCGTTTTGTACTGTTAATTCGGATAGAATTTTCTTAGCGGCTGCATTATCCAAAAATTCAAGAGCGGAAACACTATTAAAACCTACCACTTGTGCAATGGCTATTGAACTTACCATTTTCCGGTCTTTGAACCCTTTTATGTCTATTAGAACAAAAGCTGTAATACAAAGCACTAATACAAATGCGGAGGTGAAAACCTGCATGAGTACCAGCTTATTTTTAATGGAGATGTTGCGAAGATTTATCATTTGTTTGTTGTTTTCTAATATTAAAATAGAGTACTTGGCATCCTATAAATACGCTGTAAAGTCACTTTTTTGCGTCTTTCAAATTCACTCACAAATGTGTAATTTAAGCCGATTATTGCACTATAATTGCATGTTGCAGTAAGAACGAACTGATTCCAATTCCCGATTTATTTATTGCTTTTAGATTTACTTCAAATTTTAATTTATTTTCTACTACAATAAAATTCATCTGTGCCCCTTTTTTGCCATAACCATTTCGTTCTGTTACGATCAATATTGGCTTACCAGAAAATTTAGAAAGAATGGTTTCAATTGGGATGGTACTATTGTAAGGAACAAACAGAATATTACAAAAACTGATCTCGTCCAAACTGTTATATTCCTTTATATCAATTTTTTTATTTTTAGGGATCTCAAGCAGTGAAGCGGTAATTGGACTTTTTTCCAGAATTGCAATCTTAAAAACTTGATTTTTAGGGTAATCTTTCCAATTTACATAATCTATAAAACGATAAAGAAAAGCAGCTTTTAAAGCGTATTCCTTTCCTCCGGCATTTCCTTGGGCTGCTAATGGATTTCCTCCCATCAGTATGATAATTGCTCCCCAATAAAAGATGTGATTTTTAAGTGTCATGACATTTTATTTTTAACGAAGTTTCGGCATGATTTGTAAACATTAATTCTATATGTGTTTTTATAAATTCTAAAATTAGAATTTATAGCTTAATGACAAGCTAAATAAAGTTTTCAATTGGCTAAAGTGAAATCAATTGAAACATAATAACTGTAAGAAGCTTTAATTAGGCTCTTAACCCATTTTTTATTTAAAAAATAGCCAATGAAATGAATAATTATGAAAAAAGACAGGTTATTTTTTTATAACGAATAGGTGCTATATCGAGGTTGCTTGTAGTTTCTCCTTTAAATCATTAAAAGATACCGATTACCAATTTGTAGGGGTTCTATAATTCCAATTGCTGGGTAGGAGTAAAGCTAAAAGTCCTGAAATTATGATCAAAAGGCATCTTAATCCAAGTAAAAATCAGAATACATTTTTTTTTGAAATAAAAATGGAAGTGACTCATTTTAAGACTAAAACACGCTTTATGCTATGTAAATTTAGTTAATTTAAATCAAATAGTTTAAATAAATGGCCGGATTTTATTTTTTAAATTATCCAGTTTAATTGTCTCTTCATTCTTAAAGTTAGAAATGAATGAATTTATAAAATAATTTTAATGACAGCCACAATCATCATCATTACCACAATTTTTATCTGATTTTTTCTTTTTGAAAAAGAATTTTCGGATTAAAAAAGCAAGTGCAATTGCGAGTGCTACAAAAGCTATAATTTCCTGAATATCCATAATCTTTATTTTAGAATTTGATAGGCAATCAGTGCTACAACGTAGGCAAAGCCACTCATGAATATAAGTTGTCCTAATGGCCATTTCCAGCTGTTGGTTTCTTTTTTGGTAATAGCTAGTGTGCTTGCACATTGCAGTGCAAAAGCATAAAATAACAATAACGATATCCCTGAAGCGAAATTGAATATTTTCTTCCCTGTTTCAGGATTGATCTCAGCAGCCATTTTATTCTTTATGGTGACTTCATTATCACTGCCACCAACACTATATATGGTCGCTAATGTTCCCACAAATACTTCTCGGGCCGCAAATGAACTGATAATGGCAATACCTATTTTCCAGTCATAACCTAAAGGGGAAATAACAGGTTCAATGGTTTTTCCCATTAAACCAATATAAGAATTTTCTAATTTTTGTGAGGCAACTGCATTTTCAAATTCTGTTTTTGACAACGGTTTCTCTTTGGTTTTTTCAACTACAATAGTTTCTGCATTATTGAATTTTTCTCCAGGTCCATATGAAGCTAAAAACCATAAAACAATAGAAATAGCTAATATGATTTTTCCTGCGCCAAAAATAAATGCTTTTGTTTTTTCGATTACATTAATTCCCACATTCTTAAAAAGGGGTAATTTATAATTGGGCATTTCAACAACAAAATATGTTTTCCCTTTTATTTTTAGAATCTTATTTAAAATGTAAGCCGAAAAAATCGCCATTCCAAAACCCAAAAGATACAATAACATTAAGGTCATTCCTTGCGTATTCAAAATCCCAAAAACACGCGTATCAGGAATTACCAGTGCTATAATGATGGCGTAAACAGGTAATCTGGCAGAACAGGTTGTAAAAGGCGTTACCAGTATGGTGATTAATCTTTCTTTCCAATTCTCTATATTTCTAGTTGCCATAATCGCTGGAATTGCACAGGCTGTTCCTGAAATAAGTGGTACAACACTTTTACCGGACAAACCAAATTTTCGCATGATTTTGTCCATCAGGAAAACTACTCTGCTCATATAGCCACTTTCTTCTAGAATGGAAATAAACATAAACAAGAAGGCAATTTGTGGAATAAATATCAAAATTCCACCAATTCCGGGAATAATTCCCTGCGAAATTAAATTGGTTAAAACTCCAGCTGGTAAATTGTTAGCAGCCAAAGAACTCAAAGAGGCAAAAGTGCTATCGATGAAATCCATAGGGATTTTAGACCATTCGAAAATAGATTGAAAAATGACAAATAAGATTAAAAAGAAAATTACATAGCCCCACACTTTATGCGTGAGTACACGATCCAGTTTGCTTCGGAAATCTTTAGCGACAGTTTCATCTACTTTTAGTCCTACTTTCAGCACATCATTGATAAACTGATACCGCTTTATGGTTTCTTTTTGCTGCAATCGCTTCAAATCCGAATGTGATTTAGTCAACGAGCTACGGATTTCATTACGATCTAAATTCAGGAAATTCACATCTTGTGTAATTACTAACCATAATTTATACAACAATTGATTTGGGAATGTTTTGCGAAGTGTATTGAAATATTCAGGGTCAATACTGGATGCATTCAAACAAGGTTCGCTTGAAATTGTTTTGAAAGTGACAATCAATTTTTTTAATTCATCTATTCCAAAACCTTTTCGAGAACTGATCAATGCAATCTTAGTTTTAAGATGCTCTTCAAGATAAGGAATATCTAGTGTTATCCCTTTATACGTCATTCTATCAGCCATGTTTATGACTAGAATAGTGGGGATTTCTAAATCTTTTATTTGTGTAAAAAGAAGTAAATTACGTTTCAAATTTTCTACATCGGTAACTACAAGAGCTACGTCTGGATATAATTTGTCGTTTTTATTCAGTAACAATTCAATAACAACATTCTCGTCAATGGAACTGGCATTCAAGCTATAAGTCCCTGGTAAATCTAGAATATTGGCTTTTACATTGTTGGGTAATTTGCAAAATCCAATCTTTTTCTCAACCGTAATTCCGGGATAATTACCAACTTGTTGGTTTAAACCTGTCAATTGATTAAAAACCGAAGTTTTACCTACATTAGGATTTCCTATTAAAGCGACATTAATGTTTCGATTGCTTACCATAAGTTGGTTTTCATAATTTCAACTTCGATTTCTCTAGCGGTTTCAATACGAATAGCAACATGTGAACCGTTAATGTTTATATATAAGGGATCTCCGAAAGGAGCAACTTGAAGTAATTCTACCATATTTCCGGGTAAACAACCCATTTCTAATAGTTTTAAAGGAACGATATCAATATCAAAATCTTTGATAATGGCTTTTTCGCCTTTTTTGAGGGATTGTATCGTTGTTCGCAAGACTTATTTAGATTGAATTAAGATTGTAAAAGTACATATTATAATACCAATACAAATGATAATTATCATTTTTGTAACTCATTTGGATAAATTAAACAAGGTAAATTACTTCCGTAAATTGGAATGATAATGAGAGAAAGGAGCTGGGAGTTAGTTTTTTAATCGAATTTTATTCGGTACACAAAAAATTAATATCTTCTATTAAACGTTTCATGTCTTCTTTTTTAGTTCCGTCATAAAAACCACGAACGCGTCTTTTAGTATCGACCAAAACAAAATTTTCGGTGTGAACCATATCATATAATTGTTCTGGCTTTCCTAATTTGACTGCCAAATAGGATTTTCTTGCCATCGTATAAATGACTTTTTTGTCTCCGGTAACCAAGTTCCATTTGCTGTCAACAACTCCGTTTTTTAGCGCATACGCTTTCAAAACAGGAACGCTGTCTGTTTCTGGAAAAACGGTATGGGAAAGCAACATTACTTTTGGATTATTAATAATGGCTTTTTGAACTTCGGCTAAATTAGTTGTCATTTTTGGACAAATAGAACCGCAAGTAGTAAAGAAAAAATCAGCAACATATACTTTTCCTTCGTAATCCTTTTGAGTGATGATTTTTCCGTTTTGGTTTACAAATGAAAAATCAGCAATGGTGTGGTATTTACTGATATATTGAACGGTACTATCGACTAATTCCGGGTTTACATCTGCGGGATTAAAAATAGGTAGTGTTTTGCTGGGTTTAAGAGCCACATAAAACAAGTAAATTGTTATGATGGAGAAGACTAATAAAACACCAAAGAATTTTCGGTATTTATAAAAAATAGATTTCATAAAAGTAATTTGGCACAAAAATACGAAAAGGTAATTTTAAAAAAGAATCTCTTTTAATTTTATCAAATTTCAATGTCAAAAAAATTAAAATCACTTGTATTTTATGACAAATAAGATTTCTTTTTTCATAATTGGTTAAAACAGACAAAACGTACTAATCTCAATCAACGCTATGAAATATTTTTTTCTGTTGCCTTTAATAACTACTGGTTCTGGCACGGTTTGATCGATTTGGCTCAATTTCTATTTTTTTGATAAAACGGTCTTAAAAAATAGGTTTGTAGCATTTGTAATTTGGAAAGCATGCTGAGTAGAATACCAAAAACGATTTTAATGCCTCAGTATAAGTGTTCTTCTTGCTCTAAGTATAGTGTTTGGATGGTAACTGGTGTTTAAATTTATATGTGTGTACCTTATTATAGCTCGAAGTTTTGGGTTTTCTTCTTTTATTTAAAAATAATTTTATTATCTGATGTATCGAGCAAGTAACAAGCGTCAAAGTCGGACTCCATCTTGGGCCTTTTTTTAAAAATAAACGACGAAGTAGTCTATACTTCAGTGTTTTTATTGGTTTCGATGTTGATACTTTTTTTGGTTTGGATATAATATAGTTAGTGAATTTTTCGTTTTCAGTGGCTATTTTTTTTGATAAAAGTGGATAAGAAGAAGCTTTCAAAAATGGCCTATTGGTTACAATCGAAATTTAGAGTAGTAAAATTGAAACACGAAGGAAAAAGTAATTTGATGTTAAATACGAAAAAAGATCTTTTTTTGTATTTAACAAAATATTGTTCGAATGTGAAATTTAACAAATATTATTGATAAGTTTGTGTATACGTCTTAACCATTATAAAAAATGAAAAAACAATTTAGTAAACAGTTTCTTTTTGTGATTCCCGCAATATTTGGACTCAGTATTAGTAATGCGCAGAATGTCCCAGTACATAGGCAACCCGGAATTAATCTTTCTAATATGGATACAAAAGTTAGATCTAACGATGACTTTTTTAGATATGTAAATGGAACATGGCTTGATAAAACAGAAATTCCAAGTGACAGAACTTCATGGGGAAGTTTTAATGAGTTATTAAAAAAGACCGATAAAGATGCATTAACCATCCTGAAAGAGGCTTCATTGAATCCTCTTTACAAGTCAAATACAGATCAAGGAAAAGCGGTCAATCTTTACAAATCAATCCTAGATACAGTAGCGAGAGAGAAAGAGGGAATAAAACCTTTAAAGAAATATTTGGTAAAAATTGATGCCGTAAAAAACATTCAAGATTTACAAAAATTGTTGATTGAAATGGAGCCGATTGGTGGTGTTGGTTTTTTTGGCGTAGGCGTAGGTGCTGATGACAAGAATAGTACTAAGAATTCCGTTAGTCTGGAAGTTGGAAGATTAGGTTTACCTGACAAAGATTATTATACTTCAGATGATAAAGATTCTAAAGAAAAAAGAGATAAATATGTACTTCACGTAGAGCGAATGCTCCAGTTTATTGGTGAAAAACCAGCGCAGGCAAAAGCAAGTGCAATCAAGATATTGGCATTAGAAACGGCAATGTCACAACCCAGATTAGACCGTGTTGAAAGAAGAGACAGCAGATTGCAATATAATCCGATGACGATTGCCGATTTGCAAAAAATGATACCAATAATCAATTGGGAAAATTATTTTGCAGGAATTGGCTTTTCAAAATTGGATTCCATAATCGTTACCCAACCACGATACATGAAAGCCATTCATGTTATTTTCAAAGAAAATAAAGTGGCAGATTGGAAAGAATATTTGAAATGGTCTTTATTAAATAATTCTTCCGGACAATTGACAGCGGCTATAGAAGCGGCTAATTTCGACTTTTATGGCAAAGCCTTAACCGGAGCTAAAAAGCAACGACCTCGTGAAGAAAAAGCCTTGCAAACGGTAAATAATACGATAGGTGAGGCACTAGGGAAATTATACGTTGAAAAAATGTTTCCGGCTGAAGCCAAAGTCAAAGCGGAGAAAATGATTAAAAATGTTATTCTGGCATATAAAAATAGAATAAATAATTTGACATGGATGTCTGCCGAAACAAAAATTAAAGCAATTGAAAAATTAAATAAAATCACGGTAAAAATTGGTTATCCAGACAAATGGAAAGATTATTCGGCTTTAATAATAATTAGCCCATCTGAAGGAGGTAGTTATTTTGAAAATGTAAAAAACCTTTCGCGTTGGAGTTTTCAAAAAGAGTTACATAAACTCAATAAACCAGTTGATAAGACAGAATGGGGTATGTCACCGCAAACGGTAAACGCATATTACAACCCTTCTTATAATGAGATTGTGTTTCCAGCAGCTATTTTACAACCCCCTTTTTACAATTATCAAGCAGATGAAGCAGTAAATTATGGTGGAATTGGCGCTGTAATCGGACATGAAATTTCTCATGGATTTGATGATTCAGGAGCGCGATACAATGCCGACGGAAATCTTGTAGACTGGTGGACAGCGGAGGATTTAAAACAATTTACTACTCTCGGGATGGCTTTGGCTGAACAATACAATGCTTTAGAACCATTGCCCGGAATTCATGTGGATGGAAAATTCACTTTAGGAGAAAACATCGGTGATTTAGGCGGTGTAAATGCTGCTTATGATGGATTGCAGATGTATTTAAAAGAAAACGGAAATCCAGGATTAATAGACGGTTTCACACCTGAACAACGTTTCTTTATTTCTTGGTCAACAGTTTGGCGTACAAAAATGCGAGAGGAAGCTTTAAAAAGTCAGGTGAAAACAGATCCGCACTCTCCAGGAATGTTCCGTGCGTATGTTCCAATTCAAAATTTAGATGCATTTTATAAAGCATTTGGAATTCAGAAAGGAGATGGTATGTTTATTGAACCGGAAAATCGAGTAAAAATTTGGTAAAAGATTAAATTTAGTTAGAGATAAAAAGTCCCATTTGGTAATTATTCAGATGGGACTTTTTGTTTATAATATCTTACGGCCTTTTCTCAAGGAATAATTTACCATATATAACCCTGTTAATGTTACTGTACCGCCAATAGCTATTGCAGTTGTAAGCGATTCACCAAAAATAATTGTGCCTAGAATTACGGCCACGATTGGGTTGATATAAGCATAAATGCTATTTATTTCTGCCGGTAAGTTTTGAAGCGCATAGATAAAGGCAATGAATGTAAGAATAGAACCAATGATAATTAAATAAGTAATGGATAACCACGAAATCATAGGAATAGAGCTTAAACTGACGGATGTGCCAGTTGCACCTGTAATTGCAAAAAGCAAAATACTGGACAGGAACATTTGCAATCCTAAACTAAAATAAGGATTAAAACTAGCAGCTTTCTTTTTAGTATATAAAGTTCCAAATGCCCAAGTTAAAGTGGAAATTATCGAAATAAAAATTCCAAACCTAAAATCAGGTAGTAGGAAATCGCTTAAATGATCGTAGAAAATGACACAGACACCGCCAAAACTAACAATCAAACCAATAACTGCTAATCGTGCCAATCGTTCGCCTCTAAAAAAGCTGATGATGACAACCCATAAAGGCACAAGAGCCCCAATAATGGCGCCTAGGCCACTACTAATGTATTTTACACCCCAAGTGCTTAATCCGTTGCTTAAAACAAAATTAAGGATACTGAGAATGATAATTGTTTTCCACTGTTTTCCTTTTGGCCAAGGCGTTTTTTTAAACATAAAAAAGGAAATATAAAGAAACCCAGCTATAAATTGTCTGATGGCGGCAAGTTGTATCGCGGGCATGTGTTTTACCCCTTCTTTTGAAGCAATCCATGTGGTGCCCCAAAAAAAACTAACCCAACATAACGCTAATATGGGTAATCCAATTGCGTTAATTTTAGATGAAAAAGCGTTTTTAATTTTAGTTCTCACTTTATAAATTTTGTTTGGTAAAAGTATAGTTTAAAATACTCTCTATTTTAGTACTCAAAATGGTTTTCCCTATTGATGGCGTCGAATGATTAAATTTGGGTAAAGGCAAATTCAAATTTATAGCTTTTTGGGTATAATACCTTTCTCGTGAAGGATGAGAAGATGTTACCGCATTGAAAATTTCATCCCAAGAATTATTCTCAATAATCTTTAGAATAATACCGATGCAATCTTCCTGATGGATTAGATTTATAGGTGCATCCGGATTATCGAGGTTTTCACGGCCAGCCAGAAATTTTATAGGATGCCGGTCTTTACCAATTAAACCACCAAAACGCAACACAGTAGTTTTGAAATTTTTATTGCTTTGCAAAAGCTGTTCTGTTTCCAGTAATTGTTTGCCGCTTTCGGTATCCGGGTGAGGTGTTGTTTCTTCTGAAACGACAGTATGTGTATCACCATAAACCGATGTGGAACTTATGAAAATCACATTATTGATGTTAGATTTTTCTATAAATGGAATCACATTTCTAATTTTTGAAACGAAGTTTTCTTTTTCTGGACCACGAAGCTTAGGAGGAACATCAACTATTAAAATTTCAGATTTCTTCAGAAAATCGGCTATATTTCCGTCAACTTTACGTTCTGAAAGCGCAATTAAAAAAGGATTGATTCCTGCATTTTCCAATACTGATAATTTTTCCACTGAAGTCGTTGATCCATTTACTGAAGATCCTTTTCCTAATAAAGCTTTCGCCAAAGGCAAACCCAACCAACCACAACCTAGAATGCTAATTTTTGTCATTTTATTTTTTAAATTATTTGACTTTCAAACTGTCTCTCCCAATCATCAAACTATCTTTTACAACAGGAGTTACAATGTCATTATTCAAAGTGTTTACAAGTGCTACTGGACTTAGTTTTATTTTTTCTTTAATTACCACGGCATCATTCAAAACAAAAGGCGTTGGCATCATCCAGTTCTCTCTTTTTGCCATTCCAAATAAAGGATTAGTCATTAAATCAAAAGAACTTTCCATTAACTCCATGTCTAAAACGGTAGAAGTATTTATAGTGAATTGTAATTCTAAAGGGGCATTATCAACTACATAGTAACTCAATATTTTTTTTCCTTTTCGTTGGTATAAGGAATTTTTCTGACCTAAAGAACTTACACCATTTGCTTTGAAATTATGAAAAACCATTTTTTCATTGGCAAAAATATCATACCGATTTACTTTTCGGTTGGGTGAGATGCGTATTTTCAAATATCTTTGATTGCCCACAATGCTATCTTCAAGAAATGCTATGGTTGGTTTTTCTAATACTTTTATGGGAGCCTCAGTTTGATACGTAAACCCGGAATTGTATTTGCTGAATAAAGGAGTTTCATTCATCTCAGTTGCGACTTCCGGGTTTTCACCCAAATAATCTTTGGTCCAGGAATCAAGATTGGTGTCATACGTTACCCAGTTGGCTTTGTTCGTATCGGCATTATAGATATACAACAAACTGTTGGATTTGGCTTTTCCAAATTCATAGTCTGAACTGTAATGTGCTTTCGCAAAAAAGCCGATAGCGAGTACAAAAAAAACGAATGACCAAATTCCTTTTTTGGCGAAAGCTCCAAAAACAGGCAGCAATAAGCCAAAGGATAATACGGTAAGAATCGCACTTCCAAACAGTACTTTTAATCCTAAACCGATAGGGAACATTTGGATAAAGGGTGCTATTATAATCAAAGTGGGAATACTACAAACAAGATTTAGTGTTTTATTAGATCTTTGGGTTACAATAAAAACACCAAAAATAAAAAGGCTAAAGTAAACTGGAATAATCAGGAATCCCGCACCTTGTAAAACAAAAGCAAGAATTCCATTGATGATAATCCAAAAAAGTAATGGTGCCACATAATGATTCATCGTGACTTTTTTAGCCGAAAAGTAGGTGTAAAATGCTAAACTTATCGCTAGAGCTAAAAGTACAAATGCAGCGATATAAGCATGTCCATTATAGGTAAATCCATTGAGTAAATCGTTGTATTGTGGGTATACTTTTAACAATGCTTTCCATCCAAAAAAAGTAATTAATCCAGTAATGATTAGGGAGCCTAAAAAAGGAATAAATCCTTTCCCTATTTCCCGGAATGATAAAATGCGTTTGGCTCTTCCCAAAAATAGCAGTAAAATAAACAGTGCCAATGCGATTACAACCATTGGTAAAACCCAACTAAAAGGATAACTTATAAAAGTGTATGGAATGGTAAAATAAACATTGTCATCAGTGACCTGAGTGTTAAGCAAATCAGCATTCGAAAAGTAATTTAGTAAAGGCATTAAATAGGAGCCTTGATGTGCTAAGGTGTTTTTGTCCAAATGATTGACGTCATCCTGAGCCGTGTGATAATTAAAATGGTCATCTATAAAGGCAAAATTATAGCCTTGAATATTACCTTGTTCTCTAAAAACGGTCAAGTCGGTATCATTGGGCAACATTTTATAAATGCTATACATTAAGGAATTAGAAACAGGAAAAGTTGCTTTTGCTGCAGCAAATTCTTTTACCAAACCTGTATTTCCCTTATTGGTTTCCATCAACATATAACTCGGGCCGGAAGAACCGCGTGCTTCAAAATTGAGCACCAAGCCCACTTCTTTTGCCCATGGATGTTGGGTTACAAAAAGTGCTGCGCCATTTAATCCCAATTCCTCCGCATCAGAAAATAGAATGATGATGTCGTTTTTATGTGGTGTTTTGTTATACAAGAAAGCACGGACACTCTCCAATATTGTTGCAACACCGGAACCTGCGTCACTCGCTCCCTTAGAATATGAATGCGGTGCGCTGTCATAATGTGTAAGCAACAGCAAGGCTTTAGAACTATTAGAGCCTTTTATCCGGGCCAATATATTTTTAGATTTCACCAAATTTCCCCAATCACTCAAGGTATATCCTTCCTGAATGGAAGTTTCCAGTCCTAACTTGTTGAGTTCTTTTTGGAGATAGTTTGCTACCACTTCATGATTCTGGGAACCTACATAATGGGGTTGTTTTGAAATCGCTTCCACTTGAATCAAAGCTCTTTTGGTAGAAAATTCAGAGAGTGGACTCTTATCATTCGAAGTCCAATGTGGCATCATCGTAAAGTAAATCAAACCCAGAATTAATAGGATGAATAAACTGGCAAAAATAGAGGAATAATCTTTTTTCATTATGGGTAAGATAGATTATGGGTTGTGGTATTAAATATCTTTTTTGACTAACATATAAAAATCATTGTCCAAAAGTAGGTAACCCTGGTCGTATAGAAAATAGTAGGTGTTTCCTGTTTTAGTTTGTAAAATATTGGTAAAAAATTCAAAATCGAAACCCTTGCTCAGGAGTTTCGCTCGAGTGGTTTTTGATTTTCCTTCAACATTAAGCTCGGATAGAATACGGTAATTCTTGCGCAGCTTATTGTTGATGTTGCGCATAAAATTAGTGCTGTCTTTGTTTATTTTATTGTTGTAGGCATTACGGCAACCGTCACTGCAAAACTTTTTGTCTTCTCGACCTACAATTTTCTCTCCACATTCTAAGCAGGTTTTGTTCATGGATTGATTTTTTTGATTTCGTATAAATCAGTTCTGCGATCTTTTAAGATTCTGGCACTTCCATGTTCATGAAGCTCTTTAAGTAAATTCAAATCCACGTCTACAATCAAAGTCATTTCAGTATTAGGAGTGGTTTCCGCTTTTATTCCGGTGCTTGGAAATGCAAAATCTGAAGGCGTAAAAACCGCAGATTGTGCATATTGAATATCCATATTGTTCACTTTTGGAAGATTTCCAACGCATCCGGCAATGGCGACATAACATTCGTTTTCTATGGCTCTGGCCTGCGCGCAATGTTTGACTCTTATGTAACCACTTTGGTTATCTGTTAAAAAGGGCACAAATAAAATATTCATTCCTTCATCGGCCATTAGTCTTGATTGTTCGGGGAATTCGACATCATAACAAATCATAATTCCTATTTTTCCGCAATCGGTATCAAAAGTTTTAATTTGTGAACCGCCTTTCATCCCCCAATGTGAGACTTCATTCGGGGTGATGTGAATCTTATAATACATTTCAGAGGTTCCGTCTCTTTTACAAAGAAATCCAACATTGTATAAAGCGCCATTTTCTAAATAGGGCATGCTTCCTGAAATGATGTTAATATTATAAGAGATGGCAAGTTCCTGAAATTTTTTGCGAATGGGGTCTGCATATTTCGCAAGCTCTCTAATAGCATCGGGTTCAGCTAAATGATTGTAATCTGCCATAAGTGGGGCAATAAATAACTCTGGAAAAAGGGCGAAATCACTTTTATAACCCGATATGGCATCAATAAAAAATTCTGCCTGTTCAAATAAGGCGTCTAAATTTATTAACGGACGCATTTGCCACTGAATTAATCCAATTCGGATTATGCTTTTTTGGGTATTTATTAATTGTGGGCTTTCATCATAATAAATATTGTTCCATTCTAATAATACAGCAAATTCTTTGGAATCGATGTCTCCAGGGAGATAATTCTTCATAATTTTCATTACGTGAAAATCATTACTCAACTGAAAGGAAAGCACAGGATCGTGTAATTCTTTTAGTTTTACTTTTTCGATATATTTTTTTGGAGTCAATTCTTGGGCGTATTTACTGTAATTTGGGATTCTTCCGGCAAAAACGATAGCCTTCAGGTTCAGTTTTTCACACAATTCCTTTCGGGCATCATACAATCGTCTGCCAAGTCGCAAACCTCTGTAGTCAGGATGAATGAATACATCAATTCCATACAATATTTCGCCTTTTGGATTGTGTGTAGAGAAAGTATAATTTCCTGTTATTTTAGCGTAATCCGGATTTTTATCCACTAAGACTTCGTCTACAATTAATGAAAAGGCAGCGCCTACCACCTTCTTATCTGCAATAATTACGAATTGTCCTTCAGAAAATAAGTCCAGTAATCTTTCAATATCTTTTTCTTTCCAATACGAATCTGCAAGTTCTGGATAAGACTTTACCATTGATTTTTTTAATTCCTTGTAGTCTTCAAGTTCCAGATTTCGTAATTCTACTTTTTTTATTTTCGTTTGCATGATAATAGAGAATTTTATATGATAATTAGTTTAAAACATCATCATTTCTTTTTTTGATCCAGTCATTAGGCTTTTTTTGGAATATTGGTTCCTGCTGTCATTCCAATCTTTTTTGTCTCGAAAAAGACGAGACAAAAAAGGATTTTCCCTTCCATTAGGGTATTTAAGATTTATGGTTTTGTGTTTGTTTTGACAATGTGAATTTTTTACCTCCTTCTTCATAGATTAGTTGGTTTTGATTAGGCTTGAATTGTAATTGAATCCCTTCCCATATATTTTCAAACTGATCTTTTTCAGTTGGTTCAACGGAGAATGAAGACTGTCCGATAGATTGTATAGATAGCGTTGTGTTATTTTTTGTAATTGTTATTTTTGATGGATAATCAGGACTGGAATATTGACCTAAATAATCGTCCAATTCTTCTGTTTTTAGTACAATATTACTAAATGTAGTTTTAAATGGTTTGTCGAAATAATTACTTAATACTGCCTTTATGATTTTTTTTGGTTCGTAAACCATTCCATTTGATGTAATTGCAATGGCTAATTTTTCTTTTGGAAAGAAACACAATACAGTTCTAAATTCATCGATTTTACCTCTATGTACAAATCCTTTTTCGCCGTAAAAAGGAAGTTCAAAAATACCCATTCCAAATTTTTCTTGAATTTGTGTCATTTTTTTTAGACTTTTAAGAGTAATGATTTCTCCTTTAAATAGTTTTTCAATAAATACGGTCAAATCAGATGGATTTGAAACTATTCCTCCTGCACCTAATGGAACATAGGTATTGCCTTCTGCTTCTTTTTCCCATTTATCTGAAAAATAATACGAATAACACTCACTATTCTGCAAATTTATTTTACCTCCAAAATAAGTTTTTCTTAACTTTAATGGTTTTATGATTTGTTCATCTAATAGCTCTTGATATGATTTTGCATATATTTTTTCAAGAATTATGCTCAATAAATAATAATTTGAATTGCTGTAAACTGCTTTGCTGTTGGGACTAAAATCACTTTTCAATTTACTGATAATGCCAATCATTTCTTCTTCTGATTTAGCTTCAGTATAGCCATTAGCAAAATCATCTGCTCCTAAAAAATCTGCTATTCCACTACGGTGCTTTAATAAATTTTCAATTGTTATTTTTTCTGAATTTTCAATAGTTGGAAAAAACTTTTCAATAGTTTGATTCAGTGTTATTCGGTTTTTTTCAATGGCTTTCAATACTAATGCAGAAGTGAACATTTTTGTAGTGGAGCCAATGCGATACTTTGTTTTAAGCGACAAGCCTTTATTAGTTGCTATATCTGCTTTACCAATAGATTTGGAGTAAATTATGTTCCCGTTTTTCGAAACGGCAATACTTCCCATAAACATATTTTTTTCGTCTAAAGCTTTGAATAAACTGTCAAGTTTTGTTACATTAAATTTTTGTGAATAAGTTTTGCTAAAAATCAAACTAAGAAGCATTGTAACTAAAGCTTTCTTTATCATTTTTTAATGTTTTTTAAAATAGCTACAATACTATTCCTCCCAAATATAATCAAATATTTCCACTTACAAACGTTTACAAATAGTTACAACCGAAAGTAAATAGTTACCAACCGAATAATTTTTTGAACCCGCAGCATCTTTGCAGTGTTGATTTGAAACAATAATTAACCAAATAACTTATACACACTAACATTTAAATTTTACACGCCATGAATGCATTAAGAAACAAAGTACAGTTAATTGGACACGTAGGGAATGATCCGGAAATCAAAACTTTTGACGGAGGAAAAAAATTAGCCAATTTCACTTTAGCCACAAACGAAAGCTATAAAAATGACAAAGGAGAAAAAGTAGAAGAAACCCAATGGCACAAACTAGTAGCTTGGGGAAAAACAGCTGAAATTATTGAAAATTACGTTACTAAAGGAAAAGAAATTGCGATTGAAGGCAAATTGACCCACAGAAGTTACGATGATAAAAACGGAGAAAAACGTTATATTACGGAAGTGGTTGTCAATGATGTACTTCTTTTAGGCAAATAACATCCAGTGAGCAGTCCCGGTTTTCGGTCTCAATTTAAAGTTTATTATTTCAACACCATTTTGTTGTTTCTCCCTTGAGAAGAAAGAGAAATCGCTACCCGGTTTGTAGTTATTGTAATGTTGCAAACTGTGACTGAAAACCAAACAAAAAAACCATCGACAGTCATCGGTGGTTTTTTTAAATTTTGTGGACTGCGACTGTAAACTGTGACTGAACACTTTTTATTTTTATTTTTTGCCCAAATCAAATCTAGGACAACGCTTGCAACGCTTGTCTTCCCCTTTTTTATAATTTTCACAACATTTTGATTTGAGTTTGTCCTTAGGAACATTCTTTTTCTTTTCCTTATTTTTTTTCTTTTTACTCAATTTTTCAAAGAATTAAAATCAAGTTATTTATTTATAAATGCAAAAGATTATTTGGTTGTAGAGCTATTTGCCATTTGTTGAATATCTCTGTCAAACAAATAAAGACCACCCTTGTCATCCCCAATGAGGTTTATTTTGTCTAAAATAAGCTTAGCTTGGGCTTCTTCTTCAATTTGCTCGGCTACATACCATTGCAAGAAATTATGGGTGGCATAATCCTTTTCCGAAAACGAAATGTGAACCAGTTCGTTAATCGATTCAGAAACAAAAATTTCGTGTTTATAAAGTTCTTCAAACATTTCCTTGAATGTTTCATAACTAATTTTCGGAGCTTTTAATTCGCTTACTCTTGCATGGCCACCACGTTCATTTATATACCGGACCAATTTAAGCATGTGTACCCGTTCTTCGTCAGATTGGGCATACATAAATTTTGAAATTCCTTCCAAACCATTTGTTTCTGACCAAGATGCCATAGAAAGATAAGTTTGAGATGATTCGGCCTCAATGCGAATCTGATGATTAAGCGCGAGTTCTATATTTTTTGATAGCATGAGAGTGAGTTTTTAGTAAAGTTACAAAAAACTTAGTTTTGCGGATTAATAATCTCTTGAAATTAATTTCCCAATTGCCATTAATCTAGGATGGTCAGGGAGGATGGAAATCGGAGGGATTTGTAACAAAGAAATAGCTTCAGGTAAGATAACGAATAAAATCGAAACAGAGAACAACCAAAAAAACGGTTTACAAATAATTTTACCTATGGGATAAAAAATAGCAGTCGTGTTTTGAATTCGTTCTGTTGCTTTTGAAGGGTTAGTCTAAAATCAGTGAAATTAAAAGTGAGTTCAATTAATAAAAATTAAAAGCTGCTGTTTTTACGGTGTAAAGAAGCAGAACCAATACTGAAGGCATAATTCGGATTTTGCCGTTAGAAATCCTAGAGCAAAAAGGTTAGAAAGGAAGTTTTAGCGCTTTATGCTGTCGGGCTGTAATACAATCCATTTTAATTGTTTTGCAGAAAAAAAAGGGGTAATGAAATAGGTATCTTGTACTGCTTAAAACGAAACTTTTTAAGCATAAAAAAAGCCCTAGAATTTCTTCTAAGGCTTTTGATTATAAAAAAAGTAGCTTATTTTACTATGAAAGTAACTCTTCTAACTAATTTTCTTGCATTTTCTGAAACTTTATCAACTGATGTATCTTCACCAGCACCAATTACATTCAATCTTGATGCATCAACATTCGCTTTTACTAAAGTGTTTTTTACATTAGCAGCTCTTGCATTAGATAATTTATCATTGTATGCAGATCTTCCTAATTCGTCAGCATGACCAGTAATATCAACTGAAGCAGAAGGATTGTTTCTTAAGTAAGTTAAAATAAAATCTATACCTTCAGTAGAAACATTAGTTGGTTTAGATTTATCGAAATCAAAATAAACAGCAACATAACCACCATTAATTAAACTTTTAATTAATTCGTTATCGTATACTGTAGTAGTATCACCAGTTTTGCTAGCATAATTTTTCAAAATATAAGCTTCCGTTTCATCAGGAACGTTATTGTTATTTTTGTCAATTGATCTACCTTTAGTGTCAACCATTGCACCTGCAGGAGTGTTAGCCTCTTGGTCTAAATAATCAGCTACTCCATCATTATCAGTGTCAGCCATCTTTGTTTCGATAGTTGAAAGTCTATTTTCGATAGCAATGAATCTGTCCTCGTTATCAAGAACCCAGTCAGCATGTTTTACATTCTTACCTAAGTAAACTGTTATACCTGCGGTACCGTTAAAAAGGATTCCACCAAATCCTCTAGTGCTAGAAGAACTAGCGCCATCAAAAGCAACATTTTGTTTCGCATTAAGAATTGTTGTGAAATCTCCTGTTAATGCTATTCTGTTAGTTAATTTTATTTGACCAGTTACACCAGCCATAAAATTACCCATTCTATCTTTCAGAGATGATTTTTGACTTTCCATTTGAGATAAACCAAAACCAGCATGACCTAATAATCCAATGGTGTTAGTCCAAGTTTCAAAACTCATGATTCTTCCTAAGTTAGCAACACCCTGTAAGTCTACTCTGTAGTACTTCATGTCAAAATCCTTAGAATTGTTTCTTCCTTCAAAACTGTTGTAACCAACATCAGCTTTTAAACCAAATTTGTTGTTAAACATGTAACGCACACCCAAGTCAACAACATAAGGGCTCACTAATGTAGTTGAGTAACCCGGAGTCATTGGTCTTTGTGGTTTATTAAAACCGGCAGCTAATTCAACTGACCATTTGTTAAAGCCATCTTCTGTGCTTTTTACAGTTTCTGTTTGAGCACTCATAGTGGTCATTGCAGAAGCAAATACTAAAGTAAGTATGATTTTTTTCATATTGTTTCAATTTTTATTTAATGCAAAATTACATCACAAAGTTTAATTAAAAAATTTAAACTGTTAATTATGTAAGAATTAATATTAATTTCACAATAGAAAAAACTTATTTTTCTATGTAAATCACTGATTTATAGTATTTTAAAAAAAAATAAAAAAATTATTCTTTTAAAAAAAATAAAAAAATAATTGAAAAATCACCTAATTTAGCCCTTATTTAATCAATTATAGATATTATTTGGATTAAAAAACAACTGATTTGATCTTTTTACCCGTTTTCTAAATGCTTAATTTGATATTAGCTTAGTTATCTATCTTACTCTCACAGCTATTATAATCTTTTTAAAACATCAGTTATTTTTTCAAAAGCGCTGAAGTTTTCATGTTCCACTTTGTGATCAATTTTCTCGTGTGCCCAAGTCGTGTGAAAAGGAATATGAACGGCATACCCGCCAATGGCTAAAACCGGTAAAACATCTGATTTTAAAGAATTTCCAATCATAAAAAACTCCTCTGGTTTTATTTCTAATCGTTTTATTAAATCAGAATAATCAATTTCCTGCTTGTCTGACATCACTTCGATATGGTGAAAATAATGTCCTAAACCGGAATTATGCAATTTTCGGCGTTGGTCTAATAAATCACCTTTAGTGGCAACAACCAATTTGTACTTACCGTGTAAAGTTTCTAAAGTTTCTTCCACTCCATCCAGTAAAACAATAGGCTTTTCCAGTAATTCTTTTCCGTATTGAATGATTTTTTCAATGATTTCTATAGGAAGTGTGTGGTTTGAAATAGTCATCGCCGCTTCAATCATCGAAAGAATATAGCCCTTGATTCCATAACCGTACAATCTTAAATTATCGATTTCCACCTTGAAGAGTTCTTTAGAAATTCCCTGATGTGATAAATAATCTTCCATCAAACCACAGAATTTCTTCTCGGTTTCGTCAAAATAGGTCTCGTTGATCCATAAGGTATCATCGGCATCGAAAGCAATTACTTTTAGGCTCATAGTATACATATATTAACCCTTTTAAGGTTTTAACACCTAAAAGGGTTCTGATTTTCTTTAATTTATCGTCTCTCCATTCGCAACACCATCCGTATCCGGATTTACAAAAACCAGTTTTCCTTCGGCATTTGTTGTCATCAAAATCATTCCCTGACTTTCCACACCCCGAAGGTTTCTTGGTGCCAAATTCACTAAAACAGTAACTTTTTTACCAATAATATCTTCCGGCTTAAAACTTTCCGCAATTCCCGAAACAATGGTGCGAACATCAATTCCAGTATCAACTTTCAAAATCAAAAGCTTGTTGGCTTTTGGCATTTTTTCGGCTTCCAGAATCGTTCCTGTACGGATATCCATTTTGGCAAAATCCTCAAATTGAATCGCTTCTTTCTGTGGTTCTGCTACTTTATTCTCTGCTTTATTAGCCGTTTTAGTCGCTTCAAGTTTGTCTATTTGTTTCTGGATTTCTTCGTCTTCAATTTTGGCAAACAATAATTCCGCTTCTCCAATTTGGTGTCCAGCATGAATCAAATCAGAATTTTGAGCAACAGTATTCCAGTTCAACGGACTTTCTATTTTTAGAATTCTTGATAATTTTGTAGCTGTAAAGGGTAAGAACGGTTCGCAAAGTGAACTCAAAGCAGCTGAAATTTGCAACGCCACATACATTTGGGTTTGCACGCGCTCCGGATAGTCTTTGATTACTTTCCAAGGTTCTTCGTCGGCCAAATATTTATTTCCCAAACGAGCTACATTCATCAATTCGCTCAACGCTTCACGAAATCTATAACGCTCCAGAGAACTTGAAATCACAGCCGGATACGCTTTCAATTCGGTCAAAGTCGCTTCGTCCACTTCCGAAAGTTCATTCGGTTGCGGAACAATTCCGTTGTAGTATTTATTGGTTAAAACGACTACACGATTAATGAAATTTCCGTAAATCGCTACCAATTCATTATTATTTCTCGCTTGAAAATCTTTCCAAGTAAAATCATTATCCTTTGTTTCCGGTGCATTCGATGTCAAAGCATAACGCAACACGTCTTGCTGATTTGGGAATTCTTCTAAATATTCGTGCAGCCAAACCGCCCAGTTTTTAGACGTAGATAATTTGTTTCCTTCCAGGTTCAAGAACTCATTTGCAGGCACATTGTCCGGCAAAATATAACTTCCTTCGGCTTTCAACATCGCAGGAAAAATAATGCAATGGAAAACAATATTGTCTTTCCCAATAAAGTGAACCAGTTTTGTGTCCTGATCTTTCCAGTACGGTTCCCAATCTTTTCCTTCGCGCAAAGCCCATTCTTTCGTAGATGAAATATAGCCAATCGGCGCATCAAACCACACGTATAATTTTTTCCCTTCGGCACCTTCAACGGGAACATCAATTCCCCAGTCGAGGTCACGAGTTACCGCGCGAGGTTCTAATCCGCCGTCAATCCACGATTTTACTTGCCCGTAAACATTCGGTTTCCAGTCATTTTTATGTCCAACAAGAATCCATTCTTTCAAGAAATCCTCATAACGGTCCAAAGGCAAAAACCAGTGTTTCGTTGCTTTCATAATCGGAGTTTCTCCTGTAATTGTCGATTTTGGATTAATCAAATCCGTAGCGTTTAATGTAGAGCCACATTTTTCGCATTGATCGCCGTAGGCCTCTTCGTTGCCACATTTTGGGCAAGTTCCCACCACGAAACGGTCTGCCAAAAATTGATCCGCTTTTGCATCATACAATTGCTCGGTTACTTCTTCGATAAAATCACCTTTATCATACAGTTTTTTAAAAAATTCAGAAGCGGTATCATGATGAATTTTAGCCGAAGTTCGGGAGTAATTATCAAATGAAATTCCAAAATCAGAGAATGATTTCCGGATAATTCCATCGTATTTATCGATTACTTCCTGTGGTGTAATGCCTTCTTTTTTGGCTTTCATCGAAATCGCCACGCCGTGCTCATCACTTCCGCAAACAAACAAAACGTCTCTTCCTTGCAATCTTAAATATCTGGAATAAATGTCCGAAGGCACATAAACACCCGCCAAATGGCCAATGTGAATCGGTCCGTTCGTATAAGGCAATGCTGCTGTAATCGTATATCTTTTTGGATTCTGTATCATGATTCAATTTTATTGGGTGCAAAAATAAGCAATAGAATTTTTATTTGAAGCTATTTCCCGCTATCCGTTGCAATCTTTTACTTTTTAAAGAAAAAAGTAAAAGGATTTTCACTGCTATTGGGGCTAGGGCATTTGGGATTTCGATGATGTTTTTTATTCCAGCTTAGGAGGAATATGAACTATTGATTTTATATGATATTTCCTGTTGCAATAATTTTGAGATTACGCAACCTATTTTTTTTAATAAATATATGTTAAAGGTGAATTCATTGTAAAGCTCTTTTCTCTGCTGAAATAAAATGATAATTAATGTTTTTTGTGTGAAAAGATTATATTTGGAAAATTAAAAATAGTCTATGCGGCAGACTAACTATTTGTTGGAAAAATGAGAAAAATAGATTATTGTTTATTGATGTCAATAATGCTAGTTATTTGGATTGATTACATTCCATATAAACTTCCATCGTTAGTGGAAAATCCAGAGAAATTTGAATATGTAATGTATAATTTATCATTAGCGTATGTTGCGGGCTATATGTTTTATTATATAAATATGTATTTACCCGAAAGACGTAACTCTGAAGTAATCAAAAGGATTATAAATAATGATGTAGTATTTATAATTGGCAAAAAGAAACAATTAAACGGTTTGAAAAACATTGATATTGATGGGAAATTTGAAATATCCGTAAGTGGAAAAAATATTTTTATAGGAGAATTTTTAAGTAAGCTTCATTTGGATTTGCATAATAATTTAGATTCAATTCTTATAATAAAAGAAAGGCTTCCTACCGGGCTTTTAAAATGGGTGCTTCTTTTTAAAAAACATCCCTATTTTAAATCAGATTTTATAAACTTGAAAGAACTAGATAGGTATATTGAGTCATATAATTTGCTGTCGACTGAATTATATAATGAGTTCAAAAAATTATAAATCATGCCAAAAGGACCCGAAAAAAACACCAAAAATAAGGCGTTGCACACCAAATTGCTAAATCGAAAGAAGGCTAAACTTCAAGAAGAAAATAAAGAAAAAGCAGCACGCTTAAAAGCTTTGGTTACAAAAATGAATCAGAAAAAGAATAGTAACGAATCGGATAGCATATAAATCAAATTGTATTTCTTTTCTGTTTTTATTTACCCGAAATTTGCAGCAAATATCCAAACACAAAACCTATGGAATTCGGTAGAATAATTATTTCAGAAACAGCAATGAACAGTGAAAATCTCCAAGATGTAATTCACTCTAATATTTCGGTAATCAACTTAATGCGTGAGGAAGGCGTAAAGGATGATTTGATTCATGAAGATGCTATAATGAGTTATTATTTAGATTATTATACGTCGCAATATACCGAAGGAAATTTTGCTCAATTTGTATATAATTCGGGTTGGGACAAAGAACTGAACGAATTGATTGAAGAAGGTTTGGCATTGATTGGCGCCGAAAAGCATTTGGAACTGTTCCAACAGCAGTCCAAAAAAGTAAAATTAATGAGCAGTGTTAAGCTGAATAAATTCCTAAAAGGAAAATTGGAAGGCGTAAATCCTATTCGAGATTTACTTAACAACGACGCTTTTTTTGAAATAGAAGAAAACCTAATTACGCTGAATGCTGATTTTCTTAAAACCCACCCAGATTTCGAAGTCCTTTCTGTAGAGGACATGTTTGCCACTTTAGAAGAATTTGTAGGGCATGAGATTAAAAGAGGCTAATCTAAAGTCTTAAAGGATCATTTTTATTGCGTTTAGTTGGTTGTTGACTTCATTCTATTGATTGTAAATAACCTGCGATACTAATCGGGTACTAATTGGTGCGTTTGACTTTAAGACATTAAGACTTGAGACTTTTGGACAAACTTTCCCTCATTTCTATCAAACATTTCCTTAAATTTGCTTCCATTATTATATAAGTTAGCGTTAAAAAAATCAACTATGTTACAAATCGCATTTATTAGAGAGAATCAAGAAAAAGTAATCACCGCTTTGGCAAAGAGAAACATCGATGCTACAAGTGTTGTTGAAGAAGTGGTACAACTGGACGAAAAACGTCGCGCTACGCAAGTAGAGTTAGACGGAATTTTATCCGAATCTAATAAATTATCCAAAGATATTGGCGAATTGATGAAAGCTGGAGAGAAAGCTAAAGCCGCAATCTTAAAAGAAAAAACAGTTGTATTAAAGGAAAAAAGCAAGAAATTAGCTGAAACTGCTGATGTACTTGCCGCAGCACTTTTAGAGAAATTATATACGTTACCCAATCTTCCTGCTGATATAGTTCCTGATGGGAAAACACCAGAGGAAAACCTAAACGTTTTTGAAGAAGGGGAGATTCCAGTTTTGCACGAAGGCGCACAACCGCATTGGGAATTGGTAAAAAAATACGACATCATCGATTTTGAACTTGGAGTGAAAATCACGGGTGCAGGATTTCCGGTGTATAAAGGAAAAGGAGCACGATTACAACGCGCCTTAATCAATTATTTCTTAGATAAAAATACCGCTGCAGGGTATAATGAAGTTCAGGTTCCGCACATGGTAAATGAAGCATCGGCATACGGAACGGGACAATTACCGGACAAAGAAGGGCAAATGTACCATGATAAAACCGATGATTTATACTTAATTCCAACTGCTGAAGTTCCGGTGACTAATTTGTTTCGGGATGTAATCCTTAACGAAAATGAATTACCAGTTTTAACAACGGCGTACACGCCATGTTTCCGTAGAGAAGCGGGTTCTTATGGTGCTCACGTACGTGGGTTGAACCGTTTGCATCAATTTGATAAGGTGGAAATTGTTCGTGTAGAGCATCCGGATAAATCGTATGAAGCTTTGGATGAAATGGTAGAACACGTTAAAAATATTCTTCGAGAGTTGAAATTACCATACCGAATATTGCGTCTTTGTGGTGGAGATATGGGTTTCACAGCAGCTTTGACCTATGATTTCGAAGTGTTTTCTACCGCGCAAGACCGTTGGTTAGAAATCAGTTCAGTTTCAAATTTTGAAACTTTTCAAGCGAATCGTTTAAAATTACGTTTTAAAGATAAAGACGGAAAAAATCAATTAGCACACACCTTAAACGGAAGTTCATTGGCTTTGCCAAGAGTTTTGGCTGGAATTTTAGAAAATTACCAAACTCCGGAAGGCATTGTAATTCCTGAGGTTTTGCGTCCATATTGCGGATTTGATAGTATCAATTAGTTAAAGCATTACTGAAAAATATTTTGTTGATGAAAAGAATTACGGTGTTCTGTGGCTCCAGTTTTGGGAATGAAAAAAATTATGAGCTTCAAGCTTTTTTACTGGGAAAGGTAATGGCTAAGAAGAACATTGATTTGGTTTACGGTGGCGCAAAAGTTGGTCTAATGGGTGCGGTTGCAGATGGTGTTTTGAGTGAAAACGGAAACGTATTTGGTGTTTTACCTCGTTTTTTGATGTCTAAAGAGGTGGCTCACGATAATTTGACCGAATTAATCATTGTAGAAAGCATGCATGAAAGAAAAACCAGAATGAATGAATTAAGCGATGGCGTAATTGCATTGCCTGGTGGATTTGGAACTTTAGAGGAGTTTTTTGAAATGCTGACGTGGGGGCAACTCGGACTTCATAAGAAACCCATTGGGATTCTAAACGTTGATGGATTTTATGATTTGTTATTGGAATTTATTCAAAAAATGGTCGATAACGGTTTTTTAAAAGAAATCAATCAAAAGATGATTTTGGTCAGTGATAATGCGCAGGAATTGCTGAACAAAATGGAAAATTACACCGCACCGGAAGTTGGAAAATGGATTAAAAAGGGAAATGAATAAAGACACCAAATGTTTATTCCAAAACCTAAATCTGAATTAGAAAAACAGATAAAAAATGAAAAAAATCGTTCTCTTAATACACCTATTTTTATCGCTATTTGCGTTTGCTCAAAACGAACAATTGGCGCAGTATTATTATGACAAGGGCGATTTTGAAAAAGCAAAAATCAGTTATGAAGAATTACTGGAAAACCTGCCGCAAAATACAGAGTATTTTTTAAGAACTATCGACTGTTACCAACAATTACAGCAGTTTTCTGTTACCGAAAAAGCAATACTGGACCGATTAGACAAATACAAACAAGGGAATCTTTTGGTCGAATTGGGATACAATTTCCAGTTGCAAAAAAATGATGCTAAAGCCAAAATTTACTATGAGCAAGCATTAGACAGAATCAAAAAAAATCCAAATGAAGTATATGGTATTTCCAATTCTTTTGAGAGAAAAGTATTGTTGGAATATGCCTTGAAATCCTATCAGGCGGCATCAGAATTAGAATCGAATTTAAATTTCAATTATCAAATCGGATTGCTTTATGGTCAATTAGGCAATCAGGAAATGATGATTAATACCTTTCTGAATGAATCCTATGCGAATCCCCAAAACTCGATACAGATTCAAAATCAACTGTCTCGTTTTATGGTTGATGAGGGCGATGCTAATTTTAGCGAAATACTTCGAAAAGCATTAATTATAAGGGCTCAAAAAAATCAAGATCTTTTTTGGAATCATTATTTGAGTTGGTTTTATATCCAACAAAAAGAGTTCGAAAAAGCATTTATTCAGGAAAAAGCCATTTACAAACGCGATCCGGAATCGCTTTCTAATATTGTGAATTTAGGACAATTGGCTATTGAAGAAGACAATCAGGAAGCGGCCAAAGAAATTCTGGGTTTTGTATTGGAAAACACAAAAGATTTAGAGCTGCTGATTCAGGCGAATTCCTATTTGATTAAAATGAAAATTGAAAAAGCGCAAGAAAAAGAGTATGCTGCTATCAATACGGAATTAGAGGGTTTATTGAAACAATTTGAAATAAGTCCTTTTACCTTATCTTTGCAGCTGATTCAGGCGCATTTTGTAGCTTTCAATTCGAAAAAACCGGAGGAAGGAAAAGCAATAGTCAAGAAAGCACTCGAATTACAGTTGAACGATTATGAAGTGGCTCAGGCCAAAATGGAGTTGGCGGATATTTTGCTTTACGAAGAAAAATTCAATCAGGCTTTAATCTATTATTCGCAGATAGAATTAGATTTGAAAAATGATATTGTAGCGCATGAAGCGAGTTTGAAAGCCGCTAAAACAAGTTATTTCAAAACAGATTTTATTTGGGCTTTGAAACAATTCAAGGAATTGAAATCAGCGAATACGCAACTGATCGCAAATGATGCTTTGGAATATTTTCTTTTGATAAATGACAACACCGTTGCCGATTCAACACAAACGGCTTTGAAGCAATTTGCAAAAGGAGATTACCTGTTATATCAAAACAGGAATCATGAAGCGGTAACGCAGTTTAAAACGATTCTGAAAAACTATAATGGACAGGAAATAGAGGCGGTGACGTTATTGCGTTTGGGTAAAATTTATGAAAAAACAGGTGATTTTACTTTGGCTTTAAGCCAATATCAAAATATAATAGACAAGCATAGCGACGGAATTTATATTGATGAGGCTTTATATTTCTCGGCAGAAATTTATAACAAACAATTGCATCAGCCCGAAAAGGCAAAACCATTATACGAAAAGATTATTTTTAGTCACGAAGACAGTATTTATTTTGTGGAAGCCCGAAAAAAATTCAGGCAATTGCGGGGTGATACGAATTTATAAGTAATCTTTAATCGGTTAATTGTTAGCGGATTAATTAAATCAACAATTAAATAGTAAGAAATGATAATATACAACGTTACCACAAACATACATGAAAGCGTTCACGATCAATGGATGATTTGGATGCAACACAAGCACATTCCGGAAATTTTGGCTACCAGGAAATTTTCCTCGGCTAGAATGGTGCGGGTTTTAATTGAAGAAGAAATGGGCGGAGTGACTTATTCTGTGCAATACACGACGGACAGCAAAGAAACTTTGGAGAAATATTATCAGGAAGATGCACCCGCTTTTCGCGAAGAAGGAGTGAAATTGTTTGGAGATAAAATGCTCGCTTTTAGAACGGAATTGGAGTTGATTTCGGATTATTAGAGTCATTGCGGGCAATGAAGCAATCACATTCAGGTATCGTTTTGAATCAAAATCTTGAATTATTAATTTACGATATCAACTTCGGATTTTAAAAAAAGATATATTGGAGGTCGCAAATTGCGACCTCCAATATTAAAAAAAATATAAATACGCTTTGTGTCTTTGCGCCTTCGTGGCAAAACAAAAACATATAAAATACTTTGTGCCTTTGTGGCAAAAAAACAAACAAAATGGAAAAAGTAAAAGCCAAAAAACACCTCGGACAACATTTCTTGAAAGACGAAAGCATCGCAAAAGATATTGCTGACACACTGAATTTAGATGGATATGATGATGTATTAGAAATAGGTCCCGGAATGGGTGTTTTGACAAAATATTTGTTGGACAAACCAATCACTACGTATGTGATAGAAATCGATACCGAATCAGTAACGTATTTAGACGAAAATTATCCAAAATTGAAGGATAAGATTATTTCTAAGGATTTCCTGAAATACAACATCAATGAGATTTTTGAAGGAAAGCAATTCGCTATAATCGGGAATTTTCCGTATAATATTTCGACTCAAATTGTTTTTAGAGCATTAGAATATCGCAATCAGATTCCTGAATTTGCAGGCATGTTCCAAAAAGAAGTGGCCCAACGTATTTGTGAAAAAAAGGGAACGAAAGCGTATGGAATTCTGTCGGTTTTGGTTCAGGCTTTTTATGATGCCGAATATCTTTTTACCGTAGACGAGAATGTATTTATTCCGCCACCAAAAGTGAAATCGGGCGTGTTGCGTTTGCGCAGAAAAAAAGATTACAGTTTGCCTTGCGGTGAAAAATTATTTTTCACTGTGGTTAAAACGGCTTTTCAACAACGCAGAAAGACCTTGAGAAACAGTTTAAAAACCTTAAATTTGTCTGATAGTTTAAGAGAAGATAAAGTTTTTGACCTTCGACCTGAGCAATTAAATGTAGAACAGTTCATAGAACTCACTCAAAAAATAGAAGCCGATGGAGTTTAAAATCAGCAAAACGCTAATCCAGGAATTAGAGCAACACATTGTTAATAAAAATGATAAGGAATTGGAAACCTTACTCAACGACATGCACCATGCTGATATTGCTGAAATTCTTGACGAGCTTGATTTTGACGAAGCAACTTACATTTTTAAAGTATTAGACAGTGAAAAAACGGCAGAGATTCTTCTTGAACTAGAAGATGATTTGCGGGAAAATATATTAAGCAGGCTTTCGCCAAAAGAAATTGCGGAAGAGCTGGATGAATTAGAAACGAATGATGCTGCCGATATTATTGCCGAACTTTCGCAACAAATTAAAGCAGAAGTAATATCAGAACTTCAGGATGTTGAACATGCGAAGGATATCGTTGACTTATTGCGTTATGATGAGGACACAGCGGGCGGAATTATGCACAAAGAGTTGGTTAAGGTCAACGAAAATTGGAACGTGCTAACTTGTGTAAAGGAAATGCGAATCCAGGCAGAAAATATCTCTCGGGTGCATTCTATTTATGTGGTAGATGATGAAGACCGATTGAAAGGACGTCTATCGCTAAAGGATTTATTGACGACTTCAACCAGAACCGCGATAAGTGATGTGTACATCCGGAAATTAAATTCGGTAAATGTAGATACCGAAGATGTTGAGGTGGCGAGAATCATGCAAAAATACGATTTAGAGGCTATTCCTGTAATTGATGAATTGGGACGACTTGTAGGCCGAATCACCATTGATGATATTATAGATGTAATTAAGGACGAAGCGGATAAAGATTACCAAATGGCTGCAGGTATTACCCAAGACGTTGAAACGAACGATAGCATTTACGAACATACAAAAGCGCGTTTGCCTTGGTTGTTAATCGGAATGTTTATTGAACTTATTGCGTCCTATGTTATTAAAGGAAATGAAGCCACTTCCCAAAAATTTTATACACTAATTATTTTTATGCCATTGCTATCGGCAACAGCAGGAAATATTGGGGTACAAGCTTCGGCAATTATTGTTCAAGGTTTGGCAAATGGTACTTTGAAAGAATTTAGCCGTAATTATTTCAGTAAAGAAATTTCGGTTGCGATGATTTCCGGGACTATAATCGCACTGCTGGTATTGGGTTATCATACGTTTATGTATGGACAATTTCAGGTAGGAATGGCGATTTCGATATCTATTGTTGTCGTTATATTATTTGCTGCTACTCTAGGAACTTTGGTGCCACTTTTCCTGCATAAAAACAATATCGACCCCGCCATTGCAACAGGCCCTTTTATTACAACCACAAATGATGTTTTTGGAATTATGATTTACTTCGGAATTGCCAATCTTATTTTAGGAATTTAAAATTAAAAAAAAATATACTATAGTTGTCCGCAAAAGATAATAATTAAAAAAAGAACACGGATGGCACAGATTAACACGGATTTTTAATTCATAAAAATTATAAGCAACACTTTCCATATCGGCTCCCTCTGCTTCGAAGAGGGTCTGGGAGAAGAAAACCAAAATCAGCATGAAAGTACACATAATTGGCGGAGGAAACTTAGGCGTAGCTATCGCAAAAGGATTATCAAAATTTTCACAAGGAAATCAAATCACCGTAACCAGAAGAAATACAACGAGTATTCTTTATTTAGAACAATTAGGAGTAACAGTTTCTACAGATAACACGGATCAAATTCAAGATGCAGATATTATCATTCTTACTATAAAACCGTACCAGGTAGATACCGTTTTGGCCGAAATTCTTCCTGTAATTTCTAATAAAGTAATCGCTTCGGCAGTGAGTGGATTGTCAATAGAAAACTTACAAAATAAGATAGGCGAAGGGAATAGCGCTGTTCGCATAATGCCAAATATTGCATCACAATTTGGCGCTTCTGCAACCTGTATCGCGTTTCATGAAAAAAACAAAGAAAAAGCACAATATACGGTGGCTCTTTTTCAAGATTTAGGAACTGCTCCTATTATAGATGAAAAATTGATGGATGCAGCAACTGTACTGGCAGCTAGTGGAACAGCTTTTGCCTTGCGTTATATTCGTGCATCGATGCAAGCTGGAATCGAAATAGGATTTGACTGGCAAACTGCATTAGCAATTTCGGCACAAACGGTAAAAGGAGCTGCCGAAATGATCATGGAAGAACAAATACACCCAGAACAATTAATTGACCGGGTGACAACGCCACAAGGTTGCACCATTGCGGGATTGAACGAAATGGAAATGCACGGATTCAGTTCGTCATTGATACGAGGAATCAAAACTTCTTTGAAACAAATCAAGGGGTAAACGGCATTTGGCTTCCCACTTTTTTATAGCGTCGGGCTATTCGCTACATAGTAGGTTGCTAGTATCCTTCTTGCATGGCAAATTTTGCGCCAGCGTTAACCTGATCATGCAAATCCAAATCAAATAATTCGTATATTTCAAAAAAAATTATCATGAAAAAACTATTGCTAATTACCCTTATTTTACTTTCTAACTATACCGTAAATGCCCAACAAACCAAACAAAAACAAGTGCTTCGCCATGTAGTGCTATTTGGATGGAAAGAAGGAACGGATGCCACTTATATCACTAAAGTGGTAACAGCTTTGAATGATTTGAAGCATAAAATCCCAACCATTAAATCACTTGAATGGGGAACCAATAACAGTCCTGAAAACTTGAATAATGGTTTGACACATTGCTTTATACTTACTTTCAGTAGCGAGAGTGATAGAGATGCCTATCTGATTCATCCGGATCACAAAGCCTTTGTAGCGCTGTTAAATCCTGCTCCTGAGAAAGTCACGGTGTTTGATTATTGGGCTAAGAAGTAATAGGACGATCATGTAAGGAAAGCGGATTTAGATAACTAATTGCTCAATTACAATCATAAGTTTTAATAAAAAGGGTATTTAGTTGTAAAAGCTAAACACCCTTTTTTATTAGACAAATCAATTAAATGATGGGTTTAACCTTCATTTTTTAATTGGTGTTTTAAGGTGTATTTCAACCAAAAGAACCCAGCCATTCCAGCAATAAATGAAGCAATCAGAATGGCAATTTTAGAATAGGTAATTACTTCCTGGCCATTATTTTTAAAGGCAAGCAGTGTTATAAAAATAGACATGGTGAAGCCAATTCCTCCCAACATTCCTGCGCCAAAAATAGTCTTCCATTGTAAATTTTTGGGCATAATACAAAGTCTAAGGGATACGCCTAAAAAGGAGAAAATCCAAATTCCAAGTGGCTTTCCAATCACAAGTCCAGCTATAATTCCTATTGTGTTGGGATGATTCAGTCCTTCATGCCAATTGGGATCTATGGCGATACAGGTATTTGCTACAGCAAATAAAGGCAGAATAAAAAAGGCTACGGGTTGGTGTAAAAAATGCTGAATTTTATAAGAGGAAGTTTTTTTGTCTCCGTTACCAAATGGAATCACAAAAGCCAATAAAACCCCAGTAATAGTAGCATGGACTCCCGAATTAAGCATGAAATACCACATGATAACACCGCCCATTAAGTACGGGAATAAACTATGAACTTTCATTCGATTTAGGATAAACAAACCACCCAAAATACCTAAAGCTATGAATAAATTCACGAAAGCTATTGTTGAGGTATAAAATATGGCAATGACAATTATAGCACCTAAATCGTCAATTACTGCTAGTGCAGTTAGAAATATTTTTAAGGAAGTAGGAACGCGATTTCCTAATAATGATAAAATTCCAATGGCAAAAGCAATATCCGTAGCCATAGGAATTCCTGCTCCGTTTTGTGTTACAGTCCCAAAATTCAAAGCTAGAAAGATTCCGGCAGGAACAAGCATACCTCCTAAAGCACCAAAAACTGGTAATGCAGCATTCTTGATACTGGACAACTCACCTTGATAAATTTCGCGTTCGAGTTCTAAACCTATTAATAGAAAAAAGATAGTCATTAATCCATCATTAATCCAATGGGTAATAGAGTGGTCACCCAATTGTATTTCCCAAAAAGCAATATATTCCTTTTGAAATGGGGAATTAGCAAGACAAAGCGATAAAATGGTTACAAAAAGCAAAAGTAATCCTCCGGCTTTTTCACTTTTAAAGAATGCCTTGAATGTTTTTGTTAATTTCATTTTTGAATTTTTTATAAATAGCTTTAATTTCCTGAAAATATAAAGCATGCTAATTTACACATTTGGGAACTATTTTTTTGTTAATTTGGGGTACTAAACTTAGAAACCTTTTTTATGGACATCCAAATCCTTCATATCGATAGTAATAATCCTTTACTTTGGGATCAATTGCAAAATTCCGGATTTATTAATCACAGTGACTTTACTTCATCCAAAGAAGATATTGAAGCTAAAATTCAAGATTATCAGGGAATTGTTATCCGAAGCCGATTTAAAATTGACAAAACATTTTTAGACAAAGCAACTGGTTTGCAATTTATAGCGCGTGTGGGAGCAGGATTAGAAAGTATCGATTGTGAATACGCTCTGTCAAAAAACATTACGCTTATTGCAGCTCCGGAAGGAAATAGAAATGCTGTTGCCGAACATACATTGGGCATGATTTTATCTCTTTTTAATAAATTGAATGAAGCAGATAGTGAAATACGATCTGGTCACTGGAACAGGGAAAGCAATCGCGGTCATGAACTCGATGGTAAAACCGTTGGTATTATCGGTTATGGGAATATGGGAAAATCATTTGCTAAAAAACTTCGTGGTTTTGATGTCGAAGTATTGTGTTATGATATTCAAGAAAATGTTGGAGATAGTAATACTAGGCAAGTTTCATTGAAAGAATTCCAGCAAAAAGTTGATGTGGTAAGCCTTCATATTCCGTGGACACCAGAAACCGATAAAATGGTTGATGCTGATTTTATTGATGGGTTTGCGAAACCTTTTTGGATTATAAATACCTCTCGTGGCAAGAATATTGTAACTGCCGATTTAGTTTCGGCGATGGAATCCGGGAAAATACTTGGAGCCGGTTTGGATGTTTTGGAATATGAAAAATTATCATTCGAAACCCTTTTTCAAGATAAAAATACGCCAGAGGCTTTTCAATATTTGTTACAAGCGAAGAATGTAATTCTTAGTCCACATATTGCCGGTTGGACATTCGAAAGTCATGAGCGTTTGGCGCAAGTAATTGTAGATAAAATCAAGGCAAAATATTTTGGTCAAGCCAAAGATGAGGAACCGGAGAAACGAGTTACGGGAATTGGCGGTCTTTTCTTTAAATCTAAAAAACCAAAAGAACTAGTGGCATGGTATGGAAAACATTTAGGTTTAAAAACGGATGAATATGGTTCTACCTTTTGGTGGAAAGATAAAGATGGGAATGATTGTTCTACCCAATGGTCACCGTTTGATGATGATACTACTTATTTTGCGCCAAGCGAAAAACAATTCATGCAAAATTTTAGAGTTGATAATTTAGAAAAATTATTAAAAAAATTATCGGAGGAAGGGGTGTCAATTGTGGGCGATATGGAGTCTTATGCGTATGGAAAGTTTGGTTGGATTTTAGATGTCGAAGGAAATAAGATAGAACTCTGGGAATCAATTGATAAAGTATTTCAATAATTTTTTTATATTTTTAATCACTGAAAAACAATCTAATAACAATTAATTATGGAAAATTCGAAGAATGAAATATGGAATAATCCACGGCCAGTTCAGCAAGATAATAAAAAAGTAGCAGCAGGGCTTCTTGCTATTCTTTTAGGGGGATTGGGTATTCATAAATTTATTTTAGGATATACCAAAGAAGGAATTATTCAGTTTTTGCTTAGTTTTTTATGTGGTTTAGGAGCTTTAATCGGAATTGTTGAAGGTGTAATTTATTTGATAAAATCAGACGAAGAGTTTTATCAGACCTATCAAGTAGGTAAAAAAGGCTGGTTTTAAAGCATAAAAAATCCCGAATTAATTCGGGATTTTTTTATAATTCGGCATGCTGCAGTCAATCTTCCTTTTCGCTCAGTTTTCTTTCCAGTTCAGCCTGAAATTCTTCCATTACGGGCTTCATGGTGCTTTCTGGAATATCGGCAATTCGAATGTACATTAGTCCATCAACGGCATTGTTAAATAGCGGATCCACATTAAAAGCAACCACTTTTGCATTTTGTTTGATGTATTTTTTAATCAACACTGGTAAACGTAAACTTCCTGGTTCCAGTTCATCGATAATTTTATCAAACTTGTTCAAATCCGATTCGGTTTCATTAAAAATAAAATCTTTGTCGGCGTCTTTTAGTTTCACTTTATAGGCTTTCTTCGGGTGAATGTATTGCGCAATATAGGGATCATAATAATTCGACTTCATGAATTCAATCATCAGTGATTTTGAAAAATCTGAAAATTGATTGCTGATACTTACGCCGCCCAGTAAAAATTTATGCTCTGGATAACGTAATGTGGTGTGCATAATTCCTTTCCAAAGCAAGAAAAGTGGCATTGGTTTCTGTTGGTATTCTTTGATGATGAAAGCGCGTCCCATTTCTATGGATTTGTGCATCATATCATGCAATTCAGGTTCAAATCGGAAAAGATCGTTGAGGTAAAAACCATTTATTCCGTATTTGGGATAAATTTCTGAACCCAATCCCATTCGGTAAGCACCCGCAATTTTATTGGCATCGGCATCCCACAAAAATAGGTGATGATAATATTGGTCGTGCTTGTCTAAATCAATCGATTCATTTGTTCCTTCGCCTACTTCTCGAAAGGTTATTTCTCGAAGTCGTCCGATTTCATGTAAAATATTGGGAATTTTAGATGCTTTCGAAAAGAAAACTTCGTAATTTTTACTTTGTAAAAGTCGGCAATCGGTACTTCGCAAGGCGTCCACTTCCTTAATCATTTTGTCCTGACTGGCGGCAGTAACAATTTTCTTCGGACTTTTAGGAATCTTTAAAGTTGGTGTTGGTAAAAAAGGGCTTTCTTTTTCGAAAGGATTCGCAAGCATATACGTTTTCTTTCTTAAAAATTCTGAATATTCCTCTAACGTTGAGAACTCATTTTGTTCACTTACCGAAATCGGTTTGCCAATTCGTACTTTTATCACGCGGTGTTTTTGGCTAAAAACTTCAGAAGGTAATTTTGCAGTTCTAAAAGTTCCGCTTATTTTAGAAAGAAGATAAAATAATCGGCTGTTTTTAGCATGAAAATAAATAGGCACAACCGGAACCTGCGCTTTTCTAATTACTTTTATAGCGCCTTCTTCCCAAGGTTTGTCTACCATTAATTTTCCATCCTTATAGGTAGAGACTTCCCCTGCAGGAAACATTCCTAAGGGTTTTCCATCACTTAAATGACGCAGCGTTTCTTTTATTCCAACAACGCTAGATTTAGTATCCCTATGATTTTCAAAAGGATTCACCGGCATAATGTATTTTTTGAGGGGCTCAATTCGATGTAAAAGAAAATTGGCGATAATTTTGAAATTAGGTTCCTTGTCAAGCATTAATTTCAATAATAAAACCCCATCAATTCCTCCCAACGGATGATTTGAAATCGTGATATAAGCACCTTCTTTTGGTAAACGTTTTAAATCCTCTTCCGGAATTTCGAATTTTATCTGTAAATCATCCAATATTCCATTGAGGAAATCAACATCTTTCAAATGTTTATTTCTGTCGTATACTTTATTTAAGGTAGAGATTTTTAGCACCTTCATCAGCATCCATCCGGAAAAAGTACCTAAAACTCCGTACTTATCTACATTTATCGCTTTGGCAACTTCTTTGGCGGTTACTAAACCCATGTATTTTTGTTTTTTTTGAGCAAGAAACAAAGATAGCAAAAAACTCCATTTTCTCTCTTTTTCTGAATCAAACTTATACTTTTTTATTACATTTGAAACCTACATGAAAACAATATAATTTTTTCGAAAGAAATTCAAAAAATATTTTAATGAGAATTATTTCATACAACGTCAACGGTATCAGAGCCGCTATTTCAAAAGGCTTTATTGACTGGTTGCAACACGCAAATCCTGATATTATTTGCCTTCAGGAAATTAAAGCAACCGAAGAGCAAATTCCGGTAGATGCTATCACAAATGCAGGATATCCCTATCAATATTATTATTCAGCAACCAAAAAAGGCTATAGTGGTGTGGCCATTCTTTCCAAAATTAAACCCAACAATGTAGTTCACGGAACCGGAATTCACCACATGGATTTCGAAGGAAGAAATCTTCGGGCTGATTTTGATGGGTTTTCCGTAATGAGTTTGTACTTGCCATCAGGAACAAATATCGCGCGATTGGACCATAAATTTATGTTTATGGATGATTTTCAGACTTACATTGACGAACTCAAAAAAGAAACACCAAATCTAATTATTTGCGGTGATTACAATATTTGTCACGAAGCAATCGACATTCATGATCCCATTAGAAACAAGACCGTTTCGGGATTTTTACCACAAGAAAGAACCTGGCTCGACGGCTTCATGAAGTCTGGATTTGTGGATAGTTTCCGCCATTTCAACAGTGAGCCGCATCAATATACGTGGTGGAGTTATCGCGCCGGAGCAAGAGGAAACAATAAGGGTTGGCGTATCGATTACAATTTAGTCAGCGATTCCCTAAAACATAAACTAAAAAGAGCCGTTATCCTTCCAGATGCAATACATTCCGATCATTGTCCAATTTTGGTAGAAATCGAATAGCATTTTCAGGAGCTGTTTCCCACTATCCGTTACAATCTTGTTGTTTTTAAAGAAAAAACAACAAGGATTTTCACTTCTATCGGGGCTAGGGCATTCGAGTATAAATTTGATTTTTTGCTTTCAAAACAACAATAGAAACAACATAAATAAAACAAAATGATTAAAAAAGTTTCCATCGGATTACTAGTTATGGCACTTTCAACCTCCTGTGTGTCCAAAAAAATATACAATGATTTAGAAAGCAAGTACACCGATTCCAAAAAAGAAAATAGAAGATTAACCGATGAGAATGAGGATTTTTTAAAAGCTAAAAATCAATTAGAACTGGATCGAAGTGCTTTAACATCTGATTTGAGCAAATCAAAATCAGAGCTGGATAAATTGAAAGCAGATTATACGGCCGCTCAAAATAAATTTAAAGTATTGCAGGATTCCTACGCAGCTTTAGAAAAAAATAGCAGTGATGCTTTGCAAATCAACATGAAGAAAAATCGTGATCTGCTGGAACAATTAGACGAAAAAGGGAAAGCGCTAGCATTAGAACAAGAGCGTTTAAATAAAAGTGCACAACGTTTAGATGAGTTGGAATCTTTGATTGCTGCCAAAGAAGCCAGCATGAAAAAGCTAAAAGAAACGTTATCTAAAGCGTTGAACAGTTTTGAAGGAAAAGGATTGACAGTGGAACAAAAAAACGGGAAGGTATATGTTTCTATGGAAAATAAATTGCTTTTCAATTCTGGAAGTTGGGCAGTAGGTTCCGAAGGAAAAAAAGCAGTGATTGAAGTAGGCAAAGTATTGGGTGATAACCCGGATATTTCTGTTCTTATTGAAGGTCACACAGATGATGATGCTTTTACGGCTTCAGGGCCAATTGCTGATAACTGGGATTTATCCACTAAAAGAGCTACCGCAATGGTTGCTATTTTGAGTGAAAACAAGAAAATCAATAAGGAAAACCTAACCGCTGCAGGTAGAGGAGAATTTTCTCCTTTGGCGAGTAATTCAACCGCTGAAGGAAAAGCGAAAAACCGCAGAATCGAAATTATTCTTACCCCAAGATTAGATGAAATTGCCGAAATGTTGAATGAGATAAATTAAGGTTAAAACATCTTTTTTAAGTTTTATCATTAAGGAATTAAGTACTGATAAGCGTTAATTCTTAATAAGTTTAATTTCTAAATGGTTTGAAAAAAGTCTCTTTTTTTAACCGCTAATCTAATTTTATCTTTCGATTGAAAGTTTTTAATTTGCGAATTTGCGGTTATTTTTTTAACATCCTGTAAACCTTTCCAAAATTTCTGTTAACTGGAAGCCAAAACGATAAACTAATTTTATCTTTGTTTTCGAAAATTAAAATACAATTCCCTTACTTATGAAATACACTACTTTACCGAATACTGATATAAAAGTCAGCAAAATTTGCCTTGGAACCATGACTTTTGGACAACAAAACACTGAAGCAGACGGTCATGCTCAAATGGATTACGCTTTGGAAAAAGGAATCAATTTTTTTGATACCGCCGAGATGTATTCTGTTCCAGCGCGTCAGGAAACCTACGGAAGTACGGAGAAAATACTAGGAACCTGGTTTAAAAAAACCGGTAAAAGAGAAGAAATAGTTTTGGCTTCAAAAATTGCGGGACCAAATCCTAATTTTACGTACATGCGCGAGAAAAATGATTTTTCGCCAGCCAGTATCAAGTTTGCATTAGACCAAAGTTTACAGCGCTTACAAACCGATTATCTGGATGTGTATCAATTGCATTGGCCAGAACGTAAAACCAACTTTTTTGGACAACGTGGATTCAAAGTGCAAGAAGATGCTTGGGAAGACAACATTCACAATGTTCTCGAAACCTTAGACAGTTTTGTCAAAGAAGGAAAAATCAAACATATTGGACTTTCTAATGAAACGCCATGGGGAATTATGCGTTTTCTGGAAGAAAGTAAATACCATAATTTGCCAAAAATAAAAACGATCCAAAATCCATATTCGCTACTAAACAGACTTTTTGAAGCAGGCTCTGCTGAAATTTGTATGAAAGAAAATGTTGGGTTATTGGCTTATTCGCCTATGGCTTTTGGTGTTTTATCCGGTAAATTCCTAACAGGTGAAAGTCATCCAAACGCCAGAATTAATTTATTTCCGCAATTTTCACGCTACAATAGCGCACAATGTGCCGAAGCTACTCGATTGTATCAGGAAATTGCTAAGAAAAATGGACTGACGTTGACTGAATTGTCTTTGGCATTTGTAGAACAACAGCCGTTTGTAACCAGTACGATTATTGGCGCTACAACATTGGAACAACTAAAGGAAAATATAGATACAATTGGTGTTTCACTTTCAGATGAAATTCTACAAGCAATTGACGAAGTTCACGCTGTAATTCCAGATCCGGCTCCGTAATCATTCGATAATCAATCGGTGTGTGGAAAGGTTTCCTTGGTCATTTTTAATTGTTAGAATGTAAAAGCCTTTGGGTAAATTATTTGTTTTGACAATGTTTACGGTCTTATCTCCCGTTTTTTGCTGTAGTAACATTTTGCCGGCCAAATCAAAAAGGGTAATTTCTGTGGGATAATTTTTGTTTGATTTTTGGATAACGATTTCCGATTTCGTTGGATTGGGGTAAATTATAAATTGGGAGATTTCAGGAGTGTTTACGCCTAACGCAGAATCTTTGATTTTGAAAACGGTGCCGCTATTTATAGCAGCAATATACAGTTCCCCATTAGAATCTTCTCCAAAAGTCGAAAAATTGTTTCCGGTGAAAACTTGGGAATAGGCAACTGTTCCAGTTGTAGTCAGCATTCCTATTTGTGGATTGCAATAATCAGAAAAAAAATACATTCCTTTAAAGTTCGGGTAGGTTATGCCATTATAAACATAACCGCCCGTAACAGAACAGGCTCCAGTCGAATGGTTTATTACGGATGTTGGAAACTTCATGGATGCTTGTGATGGACAAGCTGTGGTGTTATATGGCGCATCGCCTTCATAACAACGCCAGCCATAGTTTAATCCTGCTTGGGTAGTACCCGCAATGTTGATTTCTTCAATATTATTTTGGCCCACATCGGCAATCCATAAATTGTTCTTGATTTTGTCGAAGGAGAATTTCCATGGATTTCGTAATCCGATAGCCCAAATCTCATCGGCTCCTGTAATTCCAACATACGGATTGTCACTCGGAATGCCATATGGTGTTCCGATATTTACATCTATACGAAGCATTTTCCCCAATAATACGTTGCTGTTTTGTGCTCTGTTTTCCGGATCTCCTGCACCCCCACCATCACCCATACCAATATATAAGAAACCATCTGGACCAAATTTTAGGCTTCCTCCATTATGATTTGCATAGGGTTGGACGATTATTAAAATAATGCTTCCACTAGAAGCATTGGCAATATTAGGATTTCCACTATCTACAGTGTATTTGGCAATTACAGTATTTCCGGATAAGTTTGTGTAATTGATGAAAAACACACGATTAGCAGAATAGTTGGGATGAAATGCCAAGCCTAACAACCCTTGCTCTGAACCCGTACTTACCTGACCAGTAATATCGAGAAAAGAGGTGGTATTTGTAGTTCCATTTGCATTTAATATTTTGATCTTGCCTACTTTTTCTACAACAAACATGCGACTGTCTCCAGCATTTGTAATTTCAACAGGACTTGTAAAACCTGACGCGAAAGTTTCCAAAGCAATGGTTTGGGCACTAGAAAAATTTAAACAAAACGATGTGAGCAATAATAGTGCTGTTTTCATAATCCAAGCAGATTTATATTAAACTCAAATTTACAAATAAATTCATTCTCAAATCGTTTAACTTGCTGTTTATTAGTAGTATAAATAGAATTAGTGTAGCAAGCCAAATTGTAAAATACTTCGGAAAGCTTGTCTTTGCCTTTTATAGGAGTTCACAAATCAGATTTTAAAGATCAAATTCTTCATCGACTGCCAAAGAATCGATTTTTATTTGCGTCGTGTCTTGTGTTTTTATTATTAGAAAAGATTTTGCAGGCCCTGAAATAATTATAGGTTGTGTTTTGTAAATGGTGTCATCAGGATTCAAAAGCCCTCTTCTAAACATGATATTCGTTAAAAAAGATTCTTGTTTCATGGCAAAATCTTTTAGCATTCCGTGGTCATTAAACTGGTACATGAATTTTCTTGGACTTGGAATAATTCGGGCAAGATAAAGACATTCATTTAAGTTCAATTGAGACGGGCTTTTCTGAAAATAAAACCGACTCGCTTCACCAATTCCATATACATTTGGCCCCCATTCTATGATATTAAAATACACTTCTAGCATGCGTTCCTTGCTTACGATTCTGTTGTTTTCCAGAATGTAAACCAGTAAAATTTCTTCCAGTTTGCGCGATACTGTTTTTTCTCGGGTAAGAAATACATTTTTTATCAACTGCATGCTGATGGTACTGGCACCACGGGAAAATTTTTTGGTTTTTATATTTTTTACGATGGATTGTTTGAATGCTTCGCTGATAAAACCATGGTGCGAAAAGAACGAAGGATCTTCAGTTGTTAAAACACACGTTCTTAAATAAGTGGATATTTGGTCTAAAGTCGTATAGTTTGGATTCGCTGAGCCAACAAGTACAGGTCGTTGCATTACGTTTTTTATAAGTGCCCTATATACAAATTCTCCATTGAGTTTGTTCAGATTGGCTTCTCCATATTTTGTTATTTTTAGATTTTCTTTATTCAATTTACTCTCAAAAACCAGTTTATTGGGTTTGTTTTTATTGAATACGAAATTCAAGTTGTAGTCAAAATTACCTTCCGCTTTCATCCCTTGAAAATGGGTGAATAAACCATCAGGAAGTGAAGAGATAAAGTCCTGCGCTTTCATTTTTGGGATAGCTATTTTGAGTTTGTAAATGGTATCTTCCTCAGTTTCGTAAGCGACGTAGGGATGGAATTTCACTTTGTTGAATTGGACCGTTGAAGTACTGTCTATTGAAACGAAATCAGAACCCAATAAGAATCGGTAATCAAATTTAGCATTCTTGATGACAACATCTTTATTGGCAATTTTTGGATGATTTACTTTTAAATTGGCAATAGCCATAAAACCATCAATGTGAAGTTCATCACCATCTTTATCGATATTTTCAATATTCAACCGGATGGATTGAAAGCTCGATTTTAAATTGAAACGTTCATCAAAATAAGGAACTTTAATGGCGCCAGTGTCAATATTTATGAACCGAATATCGGCTTTTTTATTTCTTGGATCTGCAAAACCTTTGATTTTCCAGCGTTGTGTAAAAGTATTGGTTTGGACTTTTATCGAAGTTTCAAGCTTCTTGTTGACCAATCGTAATTTTTGGAAATTAATCAGCGCTTTTTTTCCGTTGTCATCCAGCCGAAACGAAAGATTGTCCATAACCATATCTGTTGGAACTAAATCCAACGCTTTCGAGATGATTCTATAAGCAAATTGGGCGTAATCTCTTTTTTCGTTGCTTATTTCTGTTTGTTTGTCTTTTTTTAGAAAAGCATCAAAATTCCTCACTTTTCCCTTTTTCACTAATTGCACAAAGCCATTCTTGATTTCTAAAGTCCCAAGCTGAAGATCACCGACTACTAATTGCCATAAATTGACACTTGTTTTCAATTTTTGTATTTTAAAAAGGGTATCGGCATTTTTCGGCACTAATACTACATCGGAAAGATTTACACCTAAGATTCCGTCAAAAGAAGCTTTTTTTACTGAAAAAGTACTGTTGTAATCGACTTCCATTTCATTAGAAACATTGGCAATGGTCTGCTGTAAAACCGCATCACGAAAGATGTAAAAAGCAACAATTAGAGCCACAAATAATACACAAAGTATTTTTGCCACTAGAATTATTTTTTGTTTTCCGGTTCTCATAAACAGTTTGATAAATTGGGAAGCAGGCCTAAGATCAATTGGTTTGCAATCTTTATCTATAAAGAAAAGGAAAAATATTCCTAACAGATGTAATTTTATATTTTTCTTTATAATTTCGATTAGATTTCGTCTTTTTTAGGGCATAAAAAAACTACAATACTTTTGATATTGTAGTTTTTTAAATTTGTAGATAAGGATACAAGCTGACAAAATCTCACTATAGCATTTTAGGTGTGATTATAGAAATCTTTCACTTTAGCCACAATTTGATTTGATGTCAAGCTATCAGTTGTTTCTACAGATTTTAGTTTGTTGTTGATGGATTTATCCTCTTTTATTTTTTTTTCTAGTTCTATTTTGGTTTCAGCAGGACCAAAAACAAAAAGTTCATCTGATCCGTGGACATGCGATAAAACATCTTTTAAAAAATGATTCATTTGATTTTTTTTTCTTTCCTCTAATTTTGTTTCATTATTTCCATGATGACTTCCCGAGAAGGTTCCTTTGTTCCCTTCGTCATTATGATGAATACGATTTTCAATGTCGGATTCAATTTCCATTATTTTTTCTTTTCCACCATCAAGAGTAACAATAATTGCTTTTGAGGTATCAATCCAGATGCCGGTTTGCTTTTTCATGTCTTTATTTTTTTATGTTAAAAGGACTGTTTTCAAACAGCTTTAAATTTGATTGAATAATAGGGTTTCAATATTGATTTAATCTTGTTGTGACAGAATAGTATTTAATTGACTTAGAAAAACGCGTTCCGATTTATTTTTCCCCGAAAAAGAAGTCGCAATGCTTTTGGCAGTATTTCGTATTAGAGCATTAACCTGCGGGGTGAACAGATTTTTGTGTTCTTTTCTGAAAGTTTTGAAGTCAGGAAGAACCTCTTCAAAGCCCCAATTGCTCTCTTTAAACCAATCAAAAATAATTTCGATTTCATAGGCGGTATCGTCCCCAAACTCATTAAAAGTGTTTTCAAACGGAAGCCATTCTGTCTTTACAATTTCTTTGAGTTGTTCTATTTCTTCTTCACGAATGGTTTTATCTATGGCCGCAATACAATAAAACACTTTTCCTAAGTGTTCATAGAGATGCATCATGGTTTGGTGCGATGGTTTCATTTTTCAATCTTTAGATAAAAAACAATATATAAATTTACAACAAAATAATGATTCCTATTCTAGATTTTAATTTTTTATTGAGCGATATTTTTATTTTATAAAATATAATCGTTTGATTTTCAGGTAAAATAAAAGTTTTTGTTTAAATGATTCGGGTTAATTATGGCTTCTTGCGAATTATAATATGAGGCATAAAAAAGAGGATGCCGTTTTTAATGACATCCTCTTTTTTGCAAAAGCAGAAAAAATTATTTTTTCGAATATTCTTTTTCTAAAAAAAGATAACGCGCTTCATTTTCTGCTTTTATTGATTTTGAATTTACATCAATAACCATAATCGCTGGACTTTCTTCATTTTTTGCGATAGGCCAAACAGGAAGTTTATCACCGTTTGGATTTCCTGTTTTAATGAAGTTGGCAAAAAAGTTCATCATGGTATCCGAAACTTTGTAATCATCGTCAGTCCAAGCATAATTTTTATTAGATGCTAAATTTCCCATTGCATATTCTATTTCAGCAGAGTGAACCGCCCCTTTTGGTTTCGGAGTTCTTGGAGTGTTTTTGTCTTTTTTAATGACGCCTCCTGCAAGAGCTGCTTCAAGTTCATTGTCGCGTATTTCGGGTCTTGGATGCACATAATAATAACGATATACAGGCTGGGTGCTGTTTTTTCGATGCAAATCAAACCATTTCCAAGTACTGTATGCGATAAAACGGTCTCCAGCCAAATCGGTGGCAGATTGCTCGGTTACTTGAGGAGTTCCTGTGGGATATAATTTCAATACTTCATCCGCTTTGTTGCCGTATAATTCTTTTATTTTTTGGATATAACTTTCATTGTCTAGATCTTTTCCCATTATTAAAGCACGGTAGTTCATTTCCTCTGAATTCCATCCCAATAATAAAGGAACCATAGTTTGTTGTTTGGCTTCAAAAATTTCCGGTAACGATTTTGGCAAAAAATAACCGTCAATAGTTATTTTGAAAACGCCCAGACTTGTTCCCAATGATTTTTGATACAGTTCAAAAGTGGACATTCCACGAAGGTCTTTTAAGGATGAAGCTCCAATTTTTTTGGCAAATTCGAGGCCTATTTTTTCGCTTTCTGCCAAAGGGACCGGAGATAATGTAGGGAAGATGGAACCACCGCTTTCGCCAATAGCTCCTGCGATAAGTCCATTTGATAATGGAGAAGCCATTTGAGCGCTCACCGAAATAGAACCTGCTGATTCTCCTGCGATTGTCACGCGTTTTGGATCACCTCCAAATTTTGAAATATTGGCCTGTACCCATTTTAAAGCAGCATTTTGATCTAATAATCCGTAATTTCCAGATGCGTGATTGTGTGATTCTTTGGTTAATTCCGGGTGGGATAAAAATCCCCAAATCCCTAATCTATAATTTACGGTTAAGGTTACAATTCCTTTTTTGGCCATGTTTTCGCCATCATAACGATTTTCGGAACCATCGCCAGCGGCAAAACCACCCCCGTAAAAATAGACTAAAACAGGAAGTTTTTCATTGTCAGATTTAGCTGGAGACCAAATATTAAGATATAAGCAATCTTCGCTCGTCCCGTCACTTCTAAAACCCATATCGCCAAATATGTAGGATTGGATTGCTCTTGGTCCAAATTTTTTAGTTCGTTTTATATCAGTCCAATTCGTTAAAGCTTGAGGGGCTTTCCATCGTAAATTACCCACTGGTGGCTGTGCAAAGGGAATTCCTTTGAAGCTTTGAATATTTGTTTTCACATCAAATTCACCTTCTATTATTCCATTTGAAGTGGTTATTTGAACAGGGAAAGCATTTGGGTTTTCGGCATGTTGCGCTATGGAAAAGAAGGGGATTGCCAATAGCATAAACCCAATGCATTTAATTTTCAGATTCATAATATATGTGTTTTATCGTGTAATTTTTTTATAAAGAGAAATTCTACCCAAACAATTCACTTGCGATGTCTTCAATTTTGGCTACCAATCGAATTTTAATTCCAGTATTTTTCAGCGCAATTTTATTGTATTTTGAAACAAAAATGGTCGAAAATCCTAGTTTTTCTGCTTCCTGAATGCGTTGGTCTACGCGGTTAACAGGACGTATTTCTCCGGAAAGACCCACTTCACCTGCAAAGCAAAAATCTTTATTTACGGGAATGTCTTCATTCGATGATAAAATGGCTGCCACAACGGCCAAATCAATTGCAGGATCGTCTACCGAAATTCCTCCTGTTACGTTGAGGAAAACATCTTTGGCGCCAAGCCTGAAACCGGCTCTTTTTTCTAAAACTGCCAGAATCATATTCAATCTTTTGGCATTGTAACCTGTTGTGCTGCGTTGTGGAGTTCCGTAAACAGCGGTACTCACTAACGATTGAATTTCGATCATCAAAGGGCGCATCCCTTCCAATGTAGAGGCGATTGCCGTTCCTGATAATTCCTCGTCTTTATGCGAAATTAAGATCTCTGACGGATTGGAAACTTCTCGCAAACCATTGCCCAGCATTTCATAAATACCAATTTCAGCAGTGGAACCAAAACGGTTTTTTAACGAACGTAAAATACGGTACACGTGATTTCTGTCACCTTCAAATTGCAAAACGGTGTCCACCATGTGTTCCAATATTTTTGGTCCGGCAATGTTTCCATCTTTGGTAATATGACCAATAAGAATCACGGGAATATTGGTTTCTTTGGCAAATTTTATTAGTTCGGCTGTGGTTTCCCGTATTTGAGAAATACTTCCGGGTGTCGATTCGATATAATCGGTATGAAGCGTTTGAATGGAATCGATAATGACGATTTCAGGCTGTATGGCTTCAATTTGTTTGAAAATATTTTGGGTTTTGGTTTCGGTAAGAATATAACAATTATCTCCGCTTGGGGTGATTCTTTCGGCACGCATTTTTATTTGCTTCTGACTTTCTTCTCCCGAAACATACAAGGTTTTGTAGGGTAATTTTAAGGAGATTTGAAGTAAAAGGGTACTTTTTCCTATGCCGGGTTCACCACCTAAAAGGATCAGAGAACCGGGAACTATTCCCCCACCAAGTACGCGATTGAGTTCACCATCAGTAGTGTCCATACGGATTTCCTGAGTGGAATCAATTTCGTTTATTCGTAATGGTTTTGGTGCTTTGTTGGTGGAAGTTGGTTCGCTTTTCCAAGCTACTTTTTCTTGTTTTTGAATGATTTCTTCCGCTATGGTATTCCATTCTTTGCAGGAATTGCATTGTCCTTGCCATTTGGCATATTGGGCTCCACAGTTCTGACAAAAAAAAGTAGTTTTTACTTTTGACATTATTTTTTTGGTGTTAGGCTTTTCATATCTTCATATTTTTGATACATCATGTCTTTTGTTAAAGTGCCAATTTCTTCTAATTGGGATGCTGTTTGATATGATTTTGCGGCTTTTTTTGTGTCACCTGTTTTTTCATACATAAGTCCCAATTCATAATCGGCAAGCATCGATTTCGGGTAGTTTTTCTTGGCAATATCAGATAATTTATCCAATTCTGGATAGGCTTTATTTTTTAGAATTGCGGCTTCAATTGCTTTGAAATCATTGATTCGAATGGGGATTTTTAAGCCTAAATTTTTTGACATAACGTCATATTTATTTGTCAAGTAATCAACAAAACCAGTTTGAAGGACAGCAATTTTATCCGCGTATTCCGTTGATGAAATTGGTTTATACGAGTCGAAAAATTGATAGAGCGCATTTGGAATCGAATAAAGTACGAGTGAATAATGTGAGGCTCCTTTGAAATTATCAAATTTATAATTGATTAACGGGTTTGTAACCAGTTTCATGTTTTCGTCTAATTTTTTTATAGGTTCCTGAAGTTGTCTTACATCGCCATCTCCAGTGGATTGATAATAAAAAATGGGTTGTTTTATATTTGAAAGTTTTTCTGGAATATGGTTTTCCATGCCAGGAGCAAGTTCCGGACTTAAAGAAATATAGGCGTTAAATAATGGAGTGTCTTTGTATAGAAAAAAGTTTAAAAAACCTGCTGTGGTATCATGTCCTGCAATAATTCGGAAAGGCGCCGTACGATATTTTTTCTCAAGATATGGGAGTAATTCACCACCTATAAATTCGAAAAATTGCGCCCCTTTTCCTGATGGAACACCATTTGTAGCATCATAAGTACTGTCCTCTGTGCGCTCGTCTTTTTTATTTTGAGTGATGCCAACGATTATGGTTTCAGGTAAATCATCCCAATAAGCGCCATAGTTTAAAGCTCCGTAAAATGGATCAAAGAGGTAATCCCCATCAAGTAAAATCAAGATTGGATATCTTTTGTTTGGTTTTTTTTCATAGGATGGCGGTAAGCCAATTGTGATTTCCCGAGTCTCGCCTAGTTTATTTGAATCGAATTGTTGGGTTGTTTTTTGAGAAAATACTGAAATAGAAAAGAGTAGTATGAGTAATGTCTGTTTCATGATTTTGGAGTGTTTTAGAAATTTAAATTATTCTAAATGGAGTAGCAATATAATACTTTTATTAAAATAGAAATAGCAAATAATACTACAGTTCCAGAACTTATTTGGCTTGCGCTTAATTTTGGAAAATATAGGTTACAATATTTCTAAAAAAGAGTATAAAAGAGTCCTTTAGTGTATAAACTTCTAAAACAATTAGGTCAGTGAATTGTCATTTTCATTTGGAAAGATAATCCAAGGCTTGAAGGTTTTGGCTTCTTCAAATTCTAAAGTTGCATAGGATATGATGATAATAATATCATCTTTTTGCACTTTTCTGGCTGCCGGACCATTTAGCGTTATAATTCCTGAATTTTTCTCGCCTTTGATAGCATAGGTATCAAAACGCTCGCCATTATTGATATTTACAATAGAGACTTTTTCACCTTCTATGATGTTAGAAGCCGCTAATAAAGCTTCGTCAATAGTAATACTTCCGATATAATTTAAATCGGCTCCAGTTACTTTTACTCGGTGTATTTTTGATTTTACGACTTGAATTTGCATGCTACAAAAGTAAATTAATTTAATGAAATGGTGTCAATCAAACGAATATTGTTGACAAAAACGGCTATAAAAGCACGGTATTTCTTATTTGTATCTTTTATTACGCCAGGCAATAGTGTTTCCTCATCAGCAATTACAAAGTATTCTAATGTGAAGAGAGTGTTGTTTTCGAAAGCTTTTTTAACCCATTCCGTTACGGATTCGGGAGTTTCTGTTTTAAATTTTTCTTTTGCAATAGCTAGTGTTTTATAAATTATTGCGGCTTCGTCTCTTTCCTGTAGGGATAAACGTTCGTTACGGGAACTCATTGCTAGATGGTTGGGTTCCCTGTAAATTGGACAACCAATTACATTTACTTTCAAGTTGGCTTTTGCAACCATTTTTTTGACAATTTGCAATTGTTGAAAATCTTTTTCGCCAAAGTAGGCATTTGTAGGTGCTACAATTTCAAAAAGACGTTTTACAATAGTCCCGACACCATTAAAATGTCCGGGTCTGAATTCTCCTTCCATTTGATTTTCTAATCCGTCAAAATCAAAAGATTGAGACAGGGGCTGTCCGTCATAAATATCTTCGACAGTTGGAGCATACAAGATAATTTTTGGACTCAATGCAGTAAGTTTTTTCACATCTTCTTCTAAAGTCCTTGGATATTTTGCTAAATCTTCCGGATTGTTGAATTGGGTAGGATTTACAAAAATACTCACTACAGTATATTCATTTTTCAGTAACGATTTTTGCATTAAAGCCAGATGACCCTCATGTAAAGCGCCCATAGTTGGAACAAATCCAATGGTGGAATCAGCAGTTCTGATAGATTTCAAATAATCTCTCAAAGCTGCTTTTCCATAGAAAATATGCATGGTGGTATTATTAAAATTAAATGCAAACATAATATTTTAGTTAATAACTCCATAAATTTTTGTAATTTTGCATGGTTTTTATTACCAATAAACTAAGTAAATTACAATATGAAAGATAAGAGGATATTATATGTATCATCTGAAGTGGTGCCTTATCTCGCTGAAAATGAGGTTTCTTTAATGTCTTATGACGTTCCGAAAATGATTAATGATCAGGGAGGACAGATAAGAATTTTTATGCCAAGATATGGAAATATAAATGAAAGAAGACACCAATTACACGAAGTAATAAGACTTTCGGGGATGAATTTGGTAGTAAATGACTTAGATATGCCATTGATTATAAAAGTGGCTTCAATTCCTAAAGAAAGAATTCAGGTTTATTTTATTGACAATGACGAATATTTTAAGCGAAAAGCCACATTTGCCGATGAGGAAGGCGTTATGTATCCAGATAATGATGAACGGGCTATTTTCTTTGCAAAAGGAGTTGTAGAAACTGTAAAAAAGTTGAATTGGGTTCCGGATATTATTCATGTTCACGGATGGATGGCGGCGATGTTGCCAATTTATCTGAAACATTTTTATAAAAATGAAGCTTTATTCTCAGAAACAAAGATAGTTACGTCGGTTTACAGTCAGTCTTTTGAAGGAACTTTGGATGTAGAAATGATTAATAAGGTAAAATTTGACGGCATTCCTAATGAGGCAATTGCGGATTTAGAAATTCCGGATTATGAGAATATCATAAAAGCAACTGTCATGCATTCTGATGCTGTAATTATTGCTTCAGAGAACCTGTCTTCAAGTTTAACAAAATTTATAGAATCTTCGGGTAAACCTTTTTTATCTTTCGTCCCGAAAGACAAATTCGCGGAAGCGTATACTAATTTCTATAAAAACGAAGTTCTTTAAAATTAAACTTTTATTATTAAATATGTACAATAATTCTTTTTTCAAGAAAATGCTGGTTTTGGCTAGCATTATTCTTTTGTATTCATGTGATAAAGATTATAATGTTATTGGCGGTGATTTAATTGGTGATAACCATTTTGATCTTAGCAAGTATACATCAAGTGTAGTAGCTTACAATCAGAAAATTGGACCTATTCAGTCTAATGATCTTCCTGTAAATCCATTAGGAATTTACAATAATCCTAATTTTGGTGAAACTACTGCCAATTTTAATACGCAATTGATTTTGTCATCTATTTTAACTGCTGTTAGCACCAGACCTCATGTGGTAAGCGTGGTTTTGACAATACCATATTATTATAATACCTCAAAAACAGTTACAAATACAGATGGTAGCCATGTTTATACATTAGATTCGATTTATGGAGCGGATAAGGCACCAATGAAATTAAGTGTGCATGAGTCCGGGTATTACATGAGAGATACTGATCCTGTAGGTGGATTTCAACAAACTCAAAAATATTTTACAAATCAAAACGCAGATTTTGACAATGTGAAAGTTGGAAGTCGTTTAAATACGGATTCGAATTTGGCTCAGAACGATAATTTCTTCTTTGACTCTGCGGAACATGTTGTAACTTCAACTGACTCTATTACAAAAGTTGTTACGACGGCAAGAACACCTCCGGGAATGCAATTAAATTTGAATAAAAGCTATTTTAAAACTAGAATTATTGACGCTGTCGCAGCAGGTAAGTTAGCGACAAATGATGTTTTCAAGGAGTACTTTAGAGGATTGTACTTTAAAATGGAAAAATCAGGAAGTAGCGCCGGAAATTTAGCTATGTTAAATTTTAAAGCTGGAAAAATCACCATCAATTATAATGAGGATTTATCTACTACAGTAAGTGGTGTTACAACAGTAACACGAGTTAAAAAAAGTATAGTTCTTAATATGACTGGAAATTCCGTGAGTTTGTTAAATAATAATTTTGGAAGCAGTGGGCTTGCTTATAATGCGTTGCCAAATACAGGAAGTACTTCAGCTGGGGATGAAAAATTATATTTAAAGGGCGGAGAAGGTTCTCTTGCTGTTTTAAATCTTTTTAGTACTGCCGGTGAACTTGAAAACATAAAAAGTAAAGGTTGGTTGGTTAATGAAGCGAATCTAGTTTTCCATATAGATGCAAGTGCAATGGCAAATAGTTATGAGCCAAAAAGAGTTTACTTGTATGACTTAACAAATAACAGACCTGTTGTTGATTATTATAATGATGCGACCACAAGTATTAATGCTAAACAATCAAAATTAGTATTTGATGGTAATATAAATACAGATGTTACATCTAAAAGAGGATTGACATATAAAATCAGAATTACAAATCAGATCAGAAATCTTATTAGAAATGCCGATTCGACAAATGTTAAATTAGGTATTGTAGTTACGGAAGATATAACTACTATTGCTTCTTATAAAATGAAAACTCCAAATGCATTTATCTCTCAAGCTCCAAAAGCAAGCGTGATGAATCCACTAGGAACCATTCTTTATGGGGGAAAAGCAACAGTTCCGGAGGACAAAAGATTAAAACTTGAAATTTTTTATACAAAACCTAATTAAGTAAAAATTATGTGTGGAATTGTTGGATATATCGGATATAGAGAAGCTTACCCTATTGTCATAAAAGGGCTAAAAAGATTAGAATATAGAGGTTATGATAGTGCTGGTGTTATGTTATATGACGGCGAGAACTTGAAAATTTCTAAAACTAAAGGTAAAGTTGTAGATTTAGAAGAGAGGGCTACTAAAGAAATCTCAATAAATGGAACTATAGGAATGGGACATACCCGTTGGGCAACACATGGAGTTCCAAACGATGTTAATTCGCATCCCCATCTTTCTAATTCAGGTGATTTGGCTATAATTCACAATGGAATTATTGAAAATTATGCTCCATTAAAAAAGGAGTTAATGAAAAGAGGATATGTCTTTCATTCTGACACGGATACTGAAGTTCTTGTAAATCTTATAGAAGAAGTTCAGAAAAAAGAAAATTTTAAAATTGGTAAAGCAGTTCAGGTAGCTCTGAATCAAGTGGTTGGTGCTTATGCAATTGCTGTTTTTGATAAAAAGAATCCTGACGAAATTGTTGCGGCACGTTTAGGAAGTCCGCTAGCAATTGGTGTAGGAGAAGGGGAATATTTTATAGCTTCTGATGCTTCTCCATTTATTGAATATACTTCTAATGCTATTTATTTAGAAGATGGTGAGATGGCAAATATCAGGCTGCATAAACCAATGAAAGTAAGAAAAATCAAAGATGATTCTTTAGTTGATCCGTATATTCAAGAACTTCAATTGAACTTGGAGCAAATTGAAAAAGGAGGTTACGATCACTTTATGTTGAAAGAGATTTACGAACAACCAGATGTTATAAAAGATACTTACCGTGGAAGACTTCATGCAAATGAAGGAATTATCCAAATGTCAGGAGTTGAGGATAATTTAGAAAAATTTTTAAATGCTGACAGAATAATAATAGTAGCATGTGGTACTTCTTGGCACGCAGGTTTAGTAGCAGAATATATATTTGAAGAGTTTGCTAGAATCCCGGTAGAAGTAGAATATGCTTCTGAATTTAGATATAGAAATCCTATAATAAATAGTAAAGATATCGTTATTGCAATTTCGCAATCAGGAGAAACGGCTGATACAATGGCTGCGATAAAATTAGCAAAAGAGAATGGTGCTTTTGTATTTGGGGTTTGTAATGTTGTAGGTTCTTCTATTTCTAGAGAAACAAATGCAGGGGCTTATACTCATGCGGGACCTGAAATAGGGGTTGCTTCCACAAAAGCATTTACCACACAAATCACTGTGTTGACAATGATGGCGTTGCGTTTGGCGAAAGCTAAAGGTACAATGTCAAACACAGATTTCCACAGGTATTTGCAAGAATTAGAAATTATTCCTGAAAAAGTTAAAGAAGCCTTAGAAACAAATGACAGGGCAAAGGAAATTGCAGCTGTGTTTAAAGATGCACCTAACTGTTTGTATTTAGGAAGAGGTTATAACTTTCCGGTAGCTCTAGAAGGGGCATTGAAGCTTAAGGAAATATCTTATATTCATGCCGAAGGTTATCCTGCTGCTGAAATGAAACATGGTCCGATCGCATTAATAGATGAACATATGCCTGTTGTCGTTATTGCACCAAAACAGGGTCATTATGATAAAATTGTAAGTAATATTCAAGAAATTAAATCCCGAAGCGGAAAGATTATTGCAATAGTAACCAAAGGGGATACTCAGGTTCGTGAATTGGCAGATTATGTAATTGAAATACCTGAAACCTCAGATGCATTGTCTCCGCTAATCACTACGATTCCTTTACAACTTTTATCCTATCATATTGCCGTAATGAGAGGATGTAATGTAGATCAACCGCGTAATTTAGCTAAATCAGTCACAGTAGAATAGTAAGATATTATTTATTTTAAATAGATAAAACCTTGGAAGATTTTTCTTTCGAGGTTTTTTTATGTTTTGTTTTGGCTAATTTAAAAAACATCTTTAAAAATCATTTTTTTTTTCGATCTGTTCATTTTTATTGAATAGCTAATAATTAATAAAATTATTAAGATTAATGTATTTATTATATGCATGCATAATGTTATTTTGATTTTTTTACTTAATTTTTTACAAAATACAGAATACGTAAAATGTAGAATAAGTTCAAATGAGTCAAAATCATTGATAATTATTAAATTTTAATGGCAGTTTTTTAATAATATCAAAAATATTTGTACTTTGGCATTATAAACCAACAAATTATAACCGAATGAGAGTGTATTTACTTTTTTTGTCATTGTTTTTTTGTAGCCTTACTTTTGCTCAAAATTCAATTTCAGGTATTGTTACAGACAGTAGCAATCAACCGATTCCTGGAGCCAACATCAAAATTGTTGGAGAAACAGCTGGTAGTATTACCGACATCGATGGAAAATTTACTTTAAATTCATCATTAAAGCCACCTTATGTGATTTATGTTACCAGCGTAGGTTATGGTTCTAAAAAAATAACTGTTTCGTCAAATAATCAAAAAGTTATGGTTAAGCTTGCTGATGAAGAAACAAAACTGAATGAGATTGTAGTTTCTGCTTCAAGAACCCCAGAAAGAGTATTAGAATCTCCAGTTACAATTGAAAGAATGAGCATTGCGGATATTAAAAAGAGTGCATCTGCAACTTTTTATGATGGTTTGGAAAACTTGAAGGAAGTACAAATGAATACGAGTAGTTTGTCTTTTAAATCAATAAATACACGTGGTTTTGCTACTGTTGCAAATACCCGTTTTATGCAGTTGGTTGACGGTATGGATAACTCTTCACCATTATTAAATTTTGTATTAGGAAATATGATTGGTGTTTCTGAAATTGATGTTCAAAGCGTAGAGTTGTTGCCTGGAGCATCGTCTGCATTATATGGTGCAAATGCTTTTAACGGTATTTTGTTTATGAATAGTAAAAACCCTTTTACAAGTCAGGGAATTACTGCTTACGCAAAGTTTGGACAGACTGTTCAAGATGCTGCAGGGTCAAACGATTTCGTTGATTATGGAGTGAGAATGGCGCATGCGTTTAGTCCGAAATTAGCTGGAAAAGTTAATTTCACTTATATGCATGGTACGGATTGGCATGCTACAAACTATGATGACAAGAAGGTTGCGGGAAGAGATAGAAGCAACGTAAATTATGATGGTATTAATGTTTATGGTGATGAAGTTACGACTAATATAAAAGGAGTTGGACAATCTTTAGCCTCTTTGGGTTTAATACCAGCAGGAGCTGTTAATTTACTTCCAAATTATAATGTTAGTAGAACAGGATACAATGAAGTGGATTTAACAGATAACAAAGCAAGTAATACTAAAATTGATTTCTCTCTTCATTATAGACCTTTTGGGAATGAAAATTTAGAAGTTATTTGGCAAAGTAAATTTGGTTTCGGAAACGCAGTATATCAAGGAGCCAATAGATATTATCTGAATGATTTTTTTATGCAACAGCATAAATTAGAAATAAAAGGGAAAAACTTCTTTGTAAGAGGTTATACAACTAATGAGGATGGAGGGAAATCGTATGATATGCTTTTTACGGGAATAAACATCAATAGAAAATGGAAAGATGATAAAACGTGGTTTGGGCAATATGCAGGAGCTTATATTCAATCTACATTAGCAGGAATGGCGCCTGAAAATGCACACATAATAGCAAGAAATACGGCTGATACCGGAAGATTTCTTCCTGGTACTCCTGAATTTAAAGCTGCTTTTAATAGTGTAATTAATGAGCCAAGTGTACTTACTGGTTCAAGACTAGTTGATAATTCTAAAATATATCATAGTGACGCTAATTATAATTTTAAAGACATTATAAAATTTGCTGAGATCCAAGTTGGAGGGTCTTTTAGACTTTATGAATTAAATTCTCACGGTAGAATTTATACCGATGCAAATGGTCCTATTAATTACAATGAATATGGTGCTTATACGCAATTGACAAAAAGATTTATAGAAGATAGATTGAAATTTACAGGATCTGTTCGCTATGATAAATCAAAAAATTTCAATGGTAGTGTTTCTCCTAGAATATCTCTAGTATATTCTGGCGGTGAAAGCAAGAAACATAACTTTAGAGCGTCTTTTCAAACAGGCTTTAGAAATCCATCAACACAAGATCAATACATTGGGTTTAATGTAGGAAGTGCTATACTACTTGGTTCCGCTCCAGATAATCTAACGAGATACAGCGAAACTTTGCCAGTTTCTACAGTTGCCGGGCAAGCTTTTGCTGGTGGAACTTCGGTTGTTATGACTGGTTTGAATGCGTATAATAATTCCTATACGGCTTCCTCTGTAAACGCATTTAGTGCTTTAGCGGCCAGTAATCCTGTGGCTGGATCGGCTTTGTTGAGAAAAACAAATGTGGATTATGTAAAACCGGAACAGGTTAAGGCATTTGAAATTGGATATCGTTCTTTTATAGAAGATGTGTCTATTGACGTTAATGGATATTATAATATTTATAATGATTTTATCGGAAATTTAAATGTTGTAGCTCCTTTTTACGGTACAGCAGCAGATTCTCCAAATCCTTTAGCAGGGCCTACAGATTCGGGAGCTCAATCTTTGCATGCACTTCAAAATGGTAATTACAGAGCATATCAATTGTATACGAATACTAACATAGAGATTAAATCACTTGGTTTTGGTCTAGGGCTTTCTAAAAAAGTATATAGAAATTTTGAAGTTGGTGTGAACTATAATTATGCGGAATTTAAATTCGATCAAGAAAAAGATCCAAGCTTTGAAGCAGGTTTTAATACACCAAAACACAGAGTTAAAGCATCATTTGGAAACGAAAAATTATTCAGTAATTTTGGATTTAACGTAAGTGGAAGATGGAATACCGCGTATTTGTGGCAATCTACAATGGTTGATGGTATGATTGCTTCAGCTACAGTAATTGATGCGCAAGTTAATTACAATATGCCAAAACTAAAATCAACGCTTAAACTAGGAGCTTCGAATATTGGTGGAAAAGAATATACTCAAGTATTAGGTGCGGGTTTAATTGGGCAGCAATTTTTTGCTTCTTGGACAATCAACCCATAATGAAGTCAATAATATAAAAAACACAACCATGATAAAAAATTTCAAATGGCTACTATTGGTTTCTTTAAGCTTTGTAGCATGTAATAATGATGACAATACAGTAGTTGTTGAAGAGCCAGTCACTTCTGGAACAGCGAGTTTTTCAAAATATGTAGCGTTAGGGGATTCATTTGCTGCTGGATATAGTGATGGGGCCCTTTTCAAAAAAGGACAAGAGGGTTCTTATGTTACTATACTATCGCAACAATTTGCAGCAGCTGGAGGGGGTGAATTTAAGACGCCTTTTACATCGGATAATGTTGGAGGGTTGCTTTTAGGGGGAAATGTAATAGCTGGTGTTCGTTTGTATTTTAACGGTAAAGGGCCTGTGCCGGTTAGTGGGACTCCTACGACTCAAGTGACGACTAAGATTACAGGGCCATTTAATAATTTAGGAGTTCCTGGGGCAAAAAGTTATCATCTTTTGGCTTCAGGATATGGAAATGTTGCAGGTGTTGCTACTGGTGCTGCAAATCCTTATTTTGCGCGATTTGCTACTGCCTCTGGAACAACAGTTTTAGCGGATGCTTTGGTTCAAGCGCCTACTTTCTTTTCTTTATGGATTGGTGGTAATGATGTTTTGGGTTATGCGACATCTGGAGGTATTGGTGTAAATCAAACCGGAAATTTAAATCCAGCGACTTATGGTGGTAATGATATAACAGATCCTACTGTTTTTGCAAATGTTTATTCTGGTTTAGTTACTAATTTAACGGCGAATGGCTCAAAAGGAGTAGTTGCAAACCTGCCTTATGTAAATACGCTTCCGTATTTTACGACGGTTCCTTACAATCCATTGACGGCTAAAGTTCTTGGTGGAGGTAGCGAAGTTATAGGTCAGGCTACGATTGCTGCTTTGAATGCTCAATTGTATGGGCCATTAAATCAAGTTTTAACGAAATTTGGAGCGGGAGATAGAATTAACCTTCTTTCTGCAACAGCTGCTAATCCAATGTTGATAAAAGATGAGTTTTTGGTAAATTTGTCGGCTCAATTAAAGGCAGCCTTTACTCCAAGTTTGGGTGAGGCTACTGCAACTTTTTATGGAAATGTTTTTGGACAAGCTCGTCAAGCTACTGCTGCAGATTTAGTGCTTTTGCCAACACAATCTGCAATTGGTGTAGCTCCTACTGCAACTGATTCTGGTATTGGAATGTCGCCATCATCACCTTTAAATAAATTCGGAATTACCTATCCATTACAAGATAAGCATGTGTTAGTGCCAACTGAAGTTGCCGAAATTAAAGTTGCTACTGATGCTTATAATGTCTCTATAAAAACAATCGCTGATGCTAAAGGATTGGCTTTTGTTGATACAAAAGTGATTATGACTCAATTATCAAGTGGTGGAATTGTAAGTAATAGTTTTACATTAACGTCTACGTATGTAACTGGTGGAGCATTCTCGCTTGATGGTGTTCACCCCGGCCCTAGAGGGTATGCTTTGATAGCAAATGCATTTATGGCTGCCATTAATGCTAAATATTCTTCAACATTAAAACCGGTTGATTTAAGTCGTTATCCAATATTATACCCAGCCATAATTCAATAATCGTATTTTGGTCAGACTTGAAAAGCCACCCGTTTTATAACGTGTGGCTTTTTATTTTTATCCAAATAATAGATTTTTGTTTGTTTTAAAACAATATTAAATACAAAGCATTAAAATTATGCTGTTTTTTATAAAAAAAAATATTGATTTTATATTTTAAAAAATTATCTTTGCGCACTGAAAAAAGTGTCTAATCGATAAGTTTCGATTGGGATTATTTCATAAACCTAAATAGCTATTTAATAAATACATAAGTAATGTCAAAAGTAATAGGAAAAGTTGCCCAAATCATTGGCCCAGTAGTTGACGTTGTTTTCAACGGTAAGGATGTTGAACTTCCAAAAATTTATGATTCATTAGAAATCACAAAAAAAGATGGTACTTTATTGGTACTTGAAGTGCAATCTCACATTGGTGAAAACACCGTTCGTACCATTTCGATGGACTCAACAGATGGTTTGAGTAGGGGTTATGAAGTAGTTGGAACAGGAAATCCTATCCAAATGCCAATCGGCGCCGATGTTTACGGTCGTTTATTCAACGTAATTGGAGATGCCATTGATGGTTTAGGGAACTTGCCAAAAACAGGTGAAAACGGAATGTCTATTCACAGACAAGCACCTAAATTTGAAGATTTATCGACCTCTTCTGAGGTTTTGTTCACAGGTATTAAAGTAATTGATTTAATTGAGCCTTACTCAAAAGGGGGGAAAATTGGATTGTTCGGTGGTGCTGGTGTTGGTAAAACAGTATTGATTCAGGAGTTGATTAACAATATTGCAAAAGGCCACGGTGGACTTTCAGTATTCGCAGGAGTAGGAGAAAGAACACGTGAAGGAAATGACTTACTTCGTGAGATGCTAGAGTCAGGAATTATAAAATACGGGGATGAATTCATGCACTCTATGGAAAATGGAGGATGGGATTTATCTAAAGTAGATATGCCAGGAATGAGAGAGTCTAAAGCTACTTTCGTTTTTGGACAAATGAATGAGCCTCCAGGAGCTCGTGCTCGTGTAGCACTTTCTGGATTGTCTATTGCGGAATATTTCCGTGATGGTGCAGGAACTGATCAAGGTAAAGATGTATTATTCTTCGTGGATAATATCTTCCGTTTTACACAAGCAGGTTCTGAGGTTTCGGCACTTTTAGGTCGTATGCCATCTGCAGTAGGGTACCAACCAACATTGGCTACTGAAATGGGTGCGATGCAAGAGCGTATTACATCAACAAACAAAGGTTCTATTACATCTGTACAAGCGGTTTACGTTCCTGCGGATGATTTAACGGATCCGGCTCCAGCTACAACTTTTGCTCACCTTGATGCAACAACAGTTTTGTCTCGTAAAATTGCGGAATTAGGTATTTATCCTGCAGTGGATCCATTGGATTCAACTTCAAGAATTCTTACTCCTCAAATTTTAGGTGATGAGCATTATGACTGTGCACAAAGAGTAAAAGAAATTTTACAAAAATACAAACAATTACAAGATATCATCGCGATCCTTGGTATGGAAGAATTATCTGAAGAAGATAAATTATCCGTTTCAAGAGCGCGTCGTGTACAACGTTTCTTATCTCAACCTTTCCACGTTGCGGAGCAATTTACAGGATTGAAAGGAGTTTTAGTTGATATTAAAGATACTATAAAGGGATTTAATATGATTATTGACGGTGAATTAGATCACTTGCCAGAATCAGCTTTTAACCTTAAAGGTACTATTGAAGAAGCAATCGAAGCTGGAGAAAAAATGTTAGCGGAAGCTTAAAAATTATAAGTTATGAGTTATGAGTTCTTTCAAATTTTGAAAACTCATAACTCATAATTCAAAACTCATAATTATGTTATTAGAAATAGTATCACCAGAAGCAAAATTATTTTCAGCAGAAGTGACTTCGGTTACATTGCCAGGAGTGGATGGAAGCTTTCAAATTTTGAATAACCACGCGCCAATCGTTTCTATATTAGGAAAAGGTGTTGTGAAAATTACAGCTTCTAGTTTTGCTTTCGCAAAAGAAGTCGCAAGTAAATTCATGAAATTAGATGATCAAAATTATACCTTAGCGATCATTTCAGGAACAATTGAAATGAAAGATAATAAAGTTATCATTTTAGCAGACTAAAGAAATTTACATTATAATAAGTAAAAGCCTAACGCAACCGTTAGGCTTTTTTTATGTCCGATTATAAACTCCCTTAAAGGTTTTATTTAGAAGTTATGTTTTGACAACTATTTTATAAGTAGTTTCGAATTCATTTCGGCATAATACTTTTCATTATATTTTGCTGCAATTACAAAGGCTCCCGAAATTAAGATAAGATTTTTAATAATGTATTGGCCGATTAGAGTAGGACAGTATGGAAAAGCGTCAAAACAAATTGTTTTTAGTATGAAAATTGGAAAAAAGGTAACTGCCATATGCATCAATAACAATACAATTGTATAAGGTATGAATCGTTTTATGAGCAAACCAAGACCTATAATTACTTCAAAAATGCCAAGAACTGGAATAAATATTTCTGGTTTAAACCAATACACAGTTTCTTCAACTAATTCACCTGCAGGGCTTATACCGAAAATTTTTAAAGCACCAAACCAGACATAAACAATAGCAAGAGAAATTCGCATTATATTGATACTGTGTTTTTCCATTTTTTTACTAAATCTAAAATAAAACGAGTTGAATGTTGTTTTCATAATGAAATTTTAGGTCATGTATTTCTTTTTTTTTGATCAGAAAATATTTTTTCTATTTTAAACTTTAAATCTGAAAAATAAAAAGCCTAATAGATTTCCAACGTCTGTTAGGCTGTAATTGATAAAATGAGATATTTAAACAACCATTAAAATAAATTATCAACCTTAATTATTTTATTCAGCACCATCCGTAATGGCTCTTGCAACAGCAAAGGCACCTACTTTTTTGCCTAATTCAAGTCCTTTCTCACAATCACTTCTGTAATGAATACAGCCAAACATTCTAGAATCAGATGCTTCTTTTGCCATGTTTATGAAATTTTGCGCTTTTGCAGGAATGAAATGGGATAAAACTACACAGGCTGCACCACTAAAAGTAGAATGCCCCGACACATAGGAGGGGAAATTAGGAACTCCAGTAATTGTTTTTATAGAAGGGTCCATTTGTGATGGTCTTGGATTAAAATAAGTATACTTAGCATCCCAACAGCTTATAGCAGCATCCATCATTGCAATATTCAATAATGCCATATTTCTTGCCCATCGTACTTCACTATAATTTTGATCTACAAATGTCTCTGATGCAATAGCATTCCAGTGACCAGGTGGTGTGTAAGTTCCTACACCATCAGCCCAAAAAGTAACAATTTCCATGTTCTTTCGAGATGGATTAGTACTATAATTTTTTATTTCAGTTAATTCTTTTGCAAATTGTTCTGATTTTGTAGCTGGAGGTGGAATAGGTCGGCTGGCAAGAACCATTTCAGGAGTCATGAGAAACGATTTTACTTTGCCAAATAAGGGTAGCATTGGCGGTCTTGCAGGTAAATCTAATGATCGCCAAGGCGTTTCTCCAGTAGCTGCAGTTTGTGTTTCTAATTGTGTCCAAAGGGCCTGGTTTCCTATCGCAGCCGCAGCTCCATCTGCTCCAGCTCTGGTAATAAATTTTGCTGCAATCTTTCTTCCTAAAATGATGCCGGCTTCTACATCACTGCGAACATTGGCGCCGCTTATAATTCGATATAGTTTTTGTTCTTCCGCTTTTTCGTTAATGTATGCAATTTCAGTTGGGAACAATAATTTTAATAATTCAACTGTGACACCAGATAGGACACCATCTTCGGAAGGATAGGAAGGCATAGTGCTTTTTTGAATTAAAACTTGTAAAGTTGCGTCAACGTTAAAAGGAGCTGCTCTGTTGTATAATTTTTTATAGTACCAAGTAGCAATCATTGCATCATACTGGGCTGCGCTTACATAGGCATAGGCTCTAGCTGCATATGGTGGATTTGAAAAAGGAAATTGGGGATTTGCAAATGGATTTGCCCCCGATGGTGCAGGATAAGTTCCATCTTCATTTTGATAAGGAGGACGATTATGTCTAGCTACTAAAGTTCGCATGATTTCATTCCAACGTAAAACACCACCAGCGCTCCAATATTTTATAAATCTTTTTTGATCTGCTGATATGTTGACTTGGTAACTTTTTATTTCATTAATTTCTCTGGTAAAAGCTGGTGTGTTTGTGGCAACGGGTACATCTAGTGCAAATTCGTTTGGGGCAGTCAATAAAAAAGTTTTCCAGGTTCCCGCTAAATCGTCTGTATTTATTGGGTTTAAAGCGCGAAATTCTTCGTTTCGTTCCGTAATATCATCACTACACGAATAGCTACAGGCAAGGAATAAAGCTAAAAGAGTAGTATAGACTGTTTTTTGTATATTATTTTTCATCTTGTTTGCTTATTTTTTAAAATTAATCACATAAAATACACCGCCATAGAAGGTGTCTGATTTTCCCACGTTTCTTCCTTCTACTATATAATTATATCCACCTACAAGAGATAATTCGGGTATTTTTTTAAATGTATATTTAGAATTAATGCCATATTTTAATGCATTCATAGTATTACTTGGAAAAGGCATATTGTTTTTTGTAATGTCAAATCCTCCAGATTGAGTTACCCAATTGTCTATTACAAATTCGGCAATTAACCTAGTAGAGCGATAACCAGTTCTAAAATTTATCGAAATAGCATCAGGCATATCTACTTCATTTGTATAATGGATTTCGTCAGTGAGATACGCATTTCTATCGATAGTTATAGTTGCTCTTTTTACATAAGCAGCTGATATTGTCGTAAAGAAGTTTCCTCGCTGATAATCTCCCATTAAACGTAATGAAGCTGTTTTGCTCCTTAAACCAAGGCTCAACGGTAAATAATCAGCAGAATAATTGGATAAAGGAGCAGTAAAACTTCCTAAAGCATAAATGGAATAAGTTGCTTGGCCAATTGTTTTTTCTAATGGCATGTATTTTAGCGTAAGCGAAAGATCTTGTATTCCCTTCTGACCTTTCATGGTTCCTGCTGAAGCATTGGTTTCTATATACGGCACACTGAAAATTGCATTCAGTTTGTCAGAGATACCATAGTTTCCCATAAGACTAATTGATTTTGTTGATACGGTGCCAAGATTTAGATTCTCTCTTTTAAAATTGCCTTCCCAGTACTGATCCCAACTACTGTATTGATATATTGCTCCTACACAAAAATTATTTTTGCTCATCATGATGCCGTCAATATCTGTTTGGGCATTGATGAAAATAGGCGCTAATAATAGGTAAAGCAGGTATTTTTTTTTCATTTTAATAAATATTTTAATTATAAAATAGCATATGTAATCTTTTGATTTTAAATCTTTTTCTAAAGAATAAGTAAGGCGCCTTGTCTTCTGTTTTTAACTTTAATCTAATGCTTCATAGTTACTTTCATTTTTTTATTTAAATTGAAACGATACGAATAACCTACGTTGATTGAGTAGTCTGCAAATGCCGCATCTCCTTGTATGTGTACATATTTACTTGGATCTGTAATTACTGAATTCTGTAAATTTTGATCAGCAATATCGGCAGCGCTTTGAATACGATTTTTCACAACATTATAAGGAATATAAAAACTGAAACCATGTTTTCCTATTCGGTATGAAAAGCCGTATTCAACTGCAATAACATATCCAGGACGGCGATACGCCACTTGGCCGCCAAAAGCGTCGTAAGCAGGGATTCCTTCAAATCGTCCAGCTAATGATATAGTGAAATTTTCTTTTTTATCTACTGCAGCCATAAAACCTGCACGACCAAAATATTGATCAGGAGATGCATAAATATTGTATCCTTCCAAACCTGCTTTTGGGGCTGATTTAAATGTACCGTTTGATTCTCTTGGATTAAACAAATAATATCCGTTAGCAAAACCATATAGGCGTCCTGTTAATTGTCTGAATGCTTGAAGTTCTATTGAATAACCTAGGCCTCCGTCTCCAGGTTGTATGGCTTGATCCATTACAACACTTTTGGTGGTTCCATCAGTTTGTGGAGCATCGTCTTTTCGGTCATGACTACCATTGTTTAATTTTACACCCAATCCTACCATAATATTTCCTTTTTCGGCTTTTTTTGGATCAACAACCCAATAGTTAACGCTTAAACGAGCATCAGCAATTCCTTCAGCATAAACACTGTAACGGTATGTGTTTTTTACAGGTGTTGTTTGTCTCAGTATTTGAGAACGCTCATTGTTTACATAGGGTAATGTTGCGTTTAGCTGAATACGGTCGGTTAATCCATAAGAAATATTTAAATCAACGGCATGAGAATAGATATTTACTGCATTTCCACGTTCTTTTCCGTTTGCATCAAATCCACCACCTGTTAGTTGACGTTGTCGTTGTTCTTCTTTACCAATAAAGTGTCTCCAAGAGTGAAAATAGCGATAATTTGCTCCTACTTGAAATGCACCACTATCAAGATTGTAAGAATTTGAAGTGTTTAAATTTTGACCTCCCATTTGGCGCACAGCTACACAACCTTGTGCAGTCATGTTTTGGGTGCTAAAAGCAATTGTAAGGAATAAGATAAAAATATAAGCGGATTTTATAGCAGATAAATTTTTCAAGGTTTGTTTTTTTAAAATGGTTAATAGTGTTAAATATGCCAACAACCACTTCTTGCTAAAAGGATTGTTGTTGAAAAAACAGAAGTTAATTGATAGTGTTATTGTTGTAAAACAAGATTTGTTTTTTGGCTTTCGCCCAAAAAGTTTCGTTTGATTTTACGCGGAAAAATGAAAAGAGTGATTCTTTAGAAATAAACAGCTCCTTTAGAAATTCATTTTTGAATTTGGAAATGAATTTAACCCATGATTCTGAAACCTAGTCATACAAAATAAAACAGAATTTAAATGTAAAATACGCCTGTGAGTCCTTTTAAAAAAGTGATTTAAGAAAATACAAAAAGACTGTTTTGTATTTGTAATGGGCTTAATTTTCAATAAAATTGTAATAAGTGTACGGTCTTAGCTAAAGTAATCATGAATTATCTTGACTAAAAAAATGCCAAATAAAGGGAATTGTTTCACTAAAAAAATAGAAAAATTAAGCGATGTCTGGTGGAGAATACGATAAGGAAATGTATCCGGAATCTAATGCCTGGTTTGGCAAAATGATAGGTATAATAGAACCTATAGCTGTTTTTGGAGAAAAATCAACCGCGACAGAATTGTTTGGGATGTAATCTTGTAGAAAAGATTTCATCAGTTTTTTTAAAGGTGTCTCTTTAGAAGAAGATCCGTTGAATAATTGATTGTCAACAATGTCTTTTAAGTCTTTCCCTATTGCATCTTGATGTGAATTGCGAAGGTAATAGAGGCTTAGAATGTTGTTTTGAATTCTTTTCTTAAAAATATGATAATTTTTATGGTTAATAACGACATCTTCATTTACATATTCAAAATCAGTGTCTTCAATGAAAGAATATAAAGTAGCATTTAATTGTATTACATGCATCTCTGAATTAGGTGCTTTTTCCATACGGGTCACCCATGCTTGCTCTTCTTGATAAGCAAACATCAGATAGTATCCCAGAACATTGTAAAACAATGTTACTAATAAGAAAAGTGATGGAATTCGTTTCATAATCGCCGAAAGTAGAAAACTATTTTACAATGAAATATTTTTGAAGTAAATTTTAATATAATTTTAACATATTTTTAACAATAGGTTGAATCGAAACCGTTTTCGTAAATTTTTATTAATTATGTTTCGACTATTATTTTTTAGTTGTTAATTTTTAAAGAATTTAATTTTTATGAAAAATGTAATGTGATTTAAAAACAGAATCAATACCTTAAAATTAATTTAATTTTAAAAATGTATAAAACAAAAATGGTACAAAATATATAAACCGGAAAAGATGCTTATTTTTGTGAAGTATGAGAAAATTTCCAAAAAATCTATCCGCTAAATTGGAGAATAGAAAGCAAAACAATGCTTTGCGACAATTGCCTTTATCGAGTAAAGGGATTGATTTTGCTTCCAATGATTATCTCGGATTATCCAAATTAGAAACTATTTTTCACGAAACACACCGGTATTTAATTGACAACAATGAGATTCAAAATGGTGCGACTGGTTCCAGATTATTATCTGGAAATCATAAGCTATATACCCAAACCGAAAACTTCATAGCACAGTTTCATAGATCTGAATCGGCATTAATTTTTAATTCAGGTTATGACGCTAATATTGGTTTTTTTAGTTCGCTTCCGCAAAAAGGGGATTTAATTATATTTGATGAATTATGTCACGCTTCCATTCGAGATGGGATTCAATTGTCGAATGCCAAAGGGTATAAATTCAATCACAATGATTTTGAGGATTTGGAACGATTAATTCTTCGAAATCAAAACACAGTCATTTATATTGTAACCGAATCTGTTTTTTCGATGGACGGGGATACGCCCCATCTTGAAGAATTAGTTCATCTGTCCCAAAAATACAATTGTTATTTAGTTATTGATGAGGCGCATGCCTTGGGTGTTTTTGGAGAAAAAGGGGAAGGATTGGTTCAGAATTTAAATCTGCAAGATCAGGTATTCGCCCGGATTATGACTTTCGGAAAAGGATTGGGATGTCATGGCGCTGCCATTTTAGGCTCTCCAGAATTGAGGGATTATTTAGTAAATTTTTCCAGAAGTTTTATTTACACTACGGGACTTTCACCACATTCGGTGGCCACAATTTTGATGGGTTACCACTATTTAGACAAAGAGAAACAAAATATAGCACTGCTTCGAGAAAATATTATTCATTTCAATCAGGAGAAGAATTTATTGGGGTTAAAACAGTTGTTTGTTCGAAGTAAATCAGCCATACAATCCGCTATTATTCCGGGGAATGAAAATGTTAAATCCATAGCCCAAAAATTACAAGAAAAAGGTTTTGATGTAAAGGCGATACTTTCACCAACCGTTCCCGAAGGTCAGGAACGATTGCGATTTTGTTTGCACAGCTTTAATTCAAAAGAAGAAATCTCTGAAGTGTTGCGTTTGTTGAGTACCTTTGTTTTTTAGTTTAAAACACCTTATAAGGATTCAAACCCTGAAAGGTAAAATTATAATATATGAAACTATTCATTACAGGAATTTCAACCGATGTCGGCAAGACCATTGCATCAGCCATTATAACAGAAGCTTTAGAGGCGGATTATTGGAAACCCATACAAGCTGGCGATTTAGAAAATTCGGACAGTCATAAAATCAAATCGTTTTTGTCTAATAAAAAGACGGTAATCCATCCTAATAGTTATGCTTTGAACACGCCAGCAAGTCCACACTTAGCAGCAGAATTAGACGGAATTGTTATTGATTTAAAGAAAATTACGGAGCTTGAGACAGCTAATCATTTAGTAATTGAAGGAGCTGGAGGTGTTTTCGTCCCGTTGAACGACAAGGATTTGGTTATTGATTTGATTCAACCCGATTATAAAGTAATTGTTGTTTCCCGACATTATTTGGGAAGTATCAATCACACTTTACTCACGATTGAAGCGCTGCAGAACCGAAAAATAAACATTGCGGGAATCATCTTTAGTGGAGAAGAAAACAAAGCTACGGAAACAATAATTTTGAATAAAACAGGTATAAAATGCATTGGAAGAATTGAACAAGAACCCTATTTTGACCAAAATGTAATAAAAGAATATGCTGATTTGTTTCGGGAGAAACTGTTGGAGTTGTAACTTCTAATTTTAAAATCTGAAATCGTTAATCGTTAATCAAAAATTCAAATGACTTTAACCGAAAGAGACAACCAATATCTTTGGCATCCTTATACACAACACAAAACTGCAGCGTTACCCATTGCCATTAAAAAAGGCGAAGGCGCTTTGCTGTGGGACGAAAATGATAAAGAATATATTGATGCAATAGCCTCTTGGTGGGTGAATCCGTATGGGCATTCGAATAAATTCATTGCCGATGCGATTTACAAACAACTCACGACATTAGAACACGTACTTTTTGGTGGATTTACACATGAGCCGGCTATTTTGGTTGCCGAGAAGTTGATGGAAATTTTACCAAAAAACCAACAAAAAATATTTTTTTCTGATAATGGTTCTACGGCGGTTGAAGTAGCAATTAAAGTTGCATTGCAATATTTTTTCAATAAAGGGGAAAAGAGAACTACAATAATTGCTTTCGAAAATGCTTTTCATGGCGATACCTTTGCAGCAATGGCGGCAAGCGGAATTTCGTTTTATACGCAGGCCTTTCAAGGGATGTTCATTGATGTAGTTCGAATACCGGTTCCGGTAGAAGGAGAAGAACAGGAAAGTTATGATGCATTAGAATCAGTTATAAAAAATAATAACTGCGCTGGTTTTATTTACGAGCCTTTGGTTCAAGGAGCGGCAGGAATGGTGATGTATGAGCCGGAAGCGTTAGATGAATTGATGCGAATTTGTCAGCAAAATAAAGTGCTAACCATTGCTGATGAAGTAATGACCGGTTTTGGAAAAACAGGAAAAACGTTTGCTACAGATTATCAGGTAGAAAAACCAGATATGATGTGTTTGTCAAAAGCGTTGACTGGGGGGACAATTCCTATGGCCATTACCACTTTTACCCAAGACATTTTTGAGGCTTTTTATGATGATGATATCAATAAAGCGTTGTTTCACGGACATACTTTCACGGCAAATCCTACGGGTTGTGCGGCGGCTTTGGCAAGTTTTGAGTTGTTGCAAACCAATGCAATGCAAGCTCATATTATTCGAGTAAATAAAAGGCATTTGGATTTTCAACAACATATAAAAACCCATCCAAAAGTAACTACCACTCGTGTACTCGGAGTGATTTTTGCTTTAGAAATAAAAACCGAGAGTACTGCCAGTTATTATGGAACCTTGCGTAACAAGCTCTATGATTTTTTTATTGAAAACGGGATAATTCTGCGTCCAGTTGGGAACATAGTTTATATTTTACCACCCTATATTATTACCGATACGCAATTGCAAAAAGTATATCAAGTGGTCGAAAAGGCTTTAGAAATAGCTTAAATTTATAACAATAAAGCGGTATTTTGAATGTATAAATTTTCAAACCCTCGTGAACTTTGCAAAAACTTTGCGACCTTTGCGCTTAAATAACAACACTATTTTGTCTCAAACAATCTCTATAACTGCTATTGCTTCCATTTCACCTTTAGGAATTACACCAGAAGTGATTTGGGAAAATTATCTCAACGAAAATCATTGTTTTACGGAGCATAATTTAGATAATAAAAAAACTTTTGTAGCAACTTTAGATACTACTTCAGAACAAGTTGTTGACGAATTACGAGAATCAGATAACAAATACAAATCGTTAGATAAGTCCGTTTTATATGCGATGGCGGCTTCAAGAAAAGCGATGCTAAATGCAGGTTGGACTCAAAATGATGTTTTCGGAATCAACATTGGTTCTTCTCGCGGTGCAACAGATTTATTCGAAAAACACTATCAAGAATATTTAGAAACAGGAAAAGCCCATACACTAGCTTCCCCTACAACTACTTTGGGGAATATTTCCTCGTGGGTGAGCCATGATCTGCATAGTTCAGGACCGGAAATTTCACATTCCATTACGTGTTCGACTGCTTTACACGCTGTGCTGAATGGCGTGGCTTGGTTGCGCTCCGGAATGGCGGATAAATTTATGGTTGGTGGTAGCGAAGCGCCTTTAACTGATTTTACGATTGCGCAAATGCGGGCGCTCAAAATTTATTCGAATAGTGACGAGACGTATCCCAATCGCGCGCTTGACTTAGAAAAGAAACAAAGCACCATGATTCTTGGCGAAGGTGCCGGAGTTTGTTGTCTCGAAATAGGTAAAAAAGAAAATGCATTGGCTTATATCGAAGGTATTGGTTATGCGACAGAAATTTTGGAACATAATATTTCCATTTCGGCAGAAGCGACCTGTTTCCAGAAATCAATGAAAATGGCTTTGCAAAATACGGATTTATCTGAAGTTGATGTGATTGTCATGCATGCTCCAGGAACGATAAAAGGTGATTTGACAGAATATAAAGCTATTGAGAAAGTCTTTGGTGAAAAACTTCCTTTATTGACGACCAATAAATGGAAGATTGGACACACTTTTGGCGCTTCAGGAATACTCAGTATGGAATTGGCGATTATGATGATGCAACACAATAGGTTCATCGGAGTCCCTTTTGTGGAAGCACAATTACAGACAAAACCCATTAGAAAAGTATTAATTAATGCTGTAGGTTTTGGTGGGAATGCGGTAAGCGTGCTATTGAGTTTATAGTTAGGATGAATTGCTTTTTACTCTTCTTTTAAAATTTCCAGTTCTTTGACTTTTTCAAAGACTAAATTGCTTTCAAATCCTCTGCGTAACAGATAATCACAGAATTTTTTACGTTTTTTCATCAAATTAGTTTCTCGTACAGATTCCCAATGTCTTTCTGCCAATGTGTGAAATGTTGTCGCGTATTCCTCAGGAGCGATTTCCTTTAGAGCAATATTGATAAGAGTTTGTGTTATTTTTTTTGACTTTAATTCGTTTACGATCCTGATTTTCCCCCAATGTTTTATGCGGTGTTTGCCTCTTGCAAAACTACAGGCAAAACGTTCTTCGTTGAGAAAATTATCACTGATAAGATGCACCATAATAGTGTCAATTTCTTCAGAATCCATCTTCATCGTTCGTAATTTCTGCACCACTTCTTGATGACACCTTTCTTGATAGGCACAAAAATGCTCTATCTTATGGATGGCTTCTTTTATCGAAAAAACGTCATTCATGGGTTCTCTTAGTTATTGACTGAGTAAAATATTGATCGGAGTTGAATAAAAACAGGGACATTAATTCGTCACAAAAATAGGGTTTTTAATTAGACACAATCTGAAACATGAAAATATTTATTCTTTTTACAATGCCAAAATCATATTGAAACAAAAAACCGTTGCAAGAATGTTCTTGCAACGGTTTAATTAATGAGTATCGTTTTTTAGGACGAGATTTTAAATATTAGGATTACACGGTGTGTTTTGGATTAAAACCATCTTCACTCAATTCTGTATGGACATAATCGGCTACCATTTCAGCTTCGTAATCTGTTTTTTCTCCTTTACTAAATTTAGAAATTAATTTCTCCATAATTTCGTATATCACCGGAACAACAATCAGGGTTAAAAACAATGATGAAATCAATCCTCCAATAATTACCCATGCCAAACCATTTTTCCATTCGGCTCCTGCTCCAGATGCTAATGCAATTGGGAACATACCGAATACCATTGCAATGGTCGTCATCAAAATTGGACGAAGTCTCGCATGATTGGCCTGAATTAATGCCGTTCTTATTGATTCTCCTGCAGCTCTTCGCTGATTGGTGTAATCGACTAGCATAATCGCATTTTTACACACTAGACCAATAAGCATAATTACTCCTAGAATGGTGAAAATATTCAAAGTATTATTAGTTAACGCCAAGGCTAACATTGCTCCGATGAACGAAAGCGGAATAGCAAACAATACCACAAATGGGTGCACAAAACTGTCATATAAAGAAACCATTACAAGATAAACTAAGATAATTGCTGCTAATAATGCAATTCCTAATGTTCCAAAACCTTCACTTTGGTTTTCCTGATCTCCACCCCAAATGTAGTTTACACCAGTTGGTTTCTCTAGCTTGTCAAGCTTTTCTTGCCATTGATTTACAATTGTTCCAGAAGGGACACCTACATTTTGACCTTGTACCGTTACTGAAGGGGTTTTGTCTCTACGCTCTAACTGACTTGGTCCAGAACCTTCCTTGATTGTTGCAAATTGAGATAATTTAATTTGCTGACCCGAAGCGTTGATGAAAATTAGATTACTAACATCCTCAATACTTTTTCTGTCAAAACTATTGTATTTTATATTAATGTCATATTCGTATTCTCCTGCTCTAAATTTTCCATCTGTATTTCCGGAATAAGCCGTTTGCATGGTTAAACCAACAGTTTGCAAAGAAAGTCCAAGAAGGGCCATTTTATCTCTGTCAACTTGTACATTAATTTCAGGATTTCCATCTTCAACAGTTAGTTTAATCTCAGTTGTTCCAGGAATTTTTCTTAATTCAGCTTCTGCTAATTTGGCAAATTTCATGGCACTTTCCACGTTTGGTCCAGTTACAATTAAACCTAAAGTGGCATTTTCAGCTGTTCCTAAAATACCAACCGGAACCGTTTTTACTTTTGCACCAACCAGTACTTTTTCTAGTTTTCGTTTGATTTTTGCTGCGTAAACGGATGCTCCATCAGTACGATCTTTTTGTTCAATCATTTTTACATCAATCTCGGCTTTGTAAGCTGTTGCTTGGGAGCCTCCTAAGCCTTCACTGGTTTGACCAACCGTTGTAATTTGACTGTGAACATATTCTTGCGTTTTCAAAAATGCTTCTGCTTTTTGTGTCATAAAGTTGGTTTGCTCTAATGACGCATCTTTTGGCATTTCTATTTGAACTAAAAATTCACCACTATCTGACGCTGCAAAGAATTCACCACCAATAAAACCTCCACCAACCAATCCCATGGTTGATCCGAAAAACAGAACAATAACAATCGCTAAGGTGGTTTTGTAGTGGTCTAAACTCCAGGTCAATAAACTTGAAATCCAGTTGATGAAACGGGTTAAATAGCTTTCAAATCCAAGGATAATTCTTCCAAAAAGATTTTTGCCTTCAATATGTTCTAATTTTCCATAACGAGAAGACAACCAAGGAATAATGGTAAACGAAGCTACCAATGACAATAATGTTGAGATAATAACGGTTACACAAAACTGTGTAATAATGTTAGAAACTAAACCTGAACTCATGGCGATTGGTAAAAACACAACCACAATAACTAAAGTGATTGATACTACTGTTCCGCCAATTTCAGCTGTTCCGTCGTAGGAAGCACGAACACGGTTTTTACCCATTTCCATGTGCCTGTAAATATTTTCGAGAACCACAATCGCATCATCGACCAGAATACCAACTACCAGAGATAGTCCAAGTAAACTCATTAAGTTTAAAGTGTATCCCATTAAATAAATCCCGATAAATGTAGCAATTAATGATGCTGGAATAGAAACCATTACTATAAGTGCGTTTCTAATACTGTGTAAGAAAAACAACATTACAAAGGCAACTAAAAGTACTGCAATAAGTAAATCATGGACAACAGAATCAGCTGCCTCGAGTGTGAAAATGGTACTATCTTTAGCTATTTGAAGCTCTAATCCATTCTTTTTATAATCGGTTGTAAGTTTATTAATGGTTTTAACCAATTCCTCACTTACGGCAACCGCATTGGCATCAGATTGTTTAATGATTTGTAAAACAATAGCACTTTTTTGATCGACACGCGATATTTTTTCAGCAATTTTTTGGGTATCTTGAACATCTGCAATGTCACTAAGTCGAACTTGGACTCCGTTTTGGGACGAGACTACTAAATGTCGCAATTCTTCAACATTTTTATATTTCCCGGCTAAACGAATTAATATTTTTTGATCACGAGTTTGAATATTCCCTGTTGGAAAATCTAAATTTGAACTCAAAATAGTTTGTTGCACTTGCGGAACCGAAAGTCCGTACCCTTGCAGTTTTACCGCATTAAGATTTACTTGAATTTCACGTTCTTGTCCTCCAATAATGTTTACTTGCGCAACTCCTGCAACTCTAGAAAGAACGGGAGCCACTTTTTTGTCTATTAAGTCATAAAAAGCTACTTCGTCCATTTTTCCGTTGGCACCAATAGTCATAATTGGTAAATCACTCAACGAGAATTTGGATAACGAAGGCGTCTTGGCATCATCTGGTAAATCACTGATGATAGCATTTATTTTTCGTTGTGCATCATTCATCGAAATGTCAACTTTGGCTGTTGAAGTCAAAGATATCGATACGATAGATAAACTTTCGTAGGATTTAGAATCAATTTTTTTGATGTTTTCTAAAGAAGCAACGGCATCTTCAATTTTTTTGGTTACCGTATTTTCAACTTCACTTGGAGAAGCTCCAGGATATATAGTTGCAATGGTAATTACATTCTGTTCGAATTTAGGAATTAATTCGTAGCCCAGTTGGCTGTAGCTGAACAGTCCGCCTAAAATTAGCATTGTAAACAATACAATTACTAAGGAGGGACGCTTTATAGATATTTCTGCTAATTTCATATGTTTTATTGTTGATTATTAAGTATTAATGGTCATATAATTTCAAGGTCAATTGTTTTTAACGAACCATTGTTGCCATTAATAATTATTTAATAATATCTACTTTATATCCGTCTTGTAAGTTTATCTGTCCTGTAACAATTACGGTATCACCATCAGAAAGACCATTTAAAATTTCTACTTTATCACCAAGTATTCTTCCAGCAGTAACCGTTTTTAGTTTAGCGATTCCATTTTCTACTACAAATATTTGGTTGCTGCTTACACTTCCTACAAATGCATTTCTAGGAACAATCATCAATGATTTTTTTTGTTGGCTCGAAGCAAATTCAGCTGTTCCATACATACCCGCTTTCAAATCATTAGACGAATTATTAGCAATTTCTATTTCTACAGGAAAGTTTAAACGGGAATCCGCTTTTGGGGCTATGAAAGTAATTTTACCTGAAAAAGTAGCATCCGGATAGACACTTGCTTTAACATTTACATTGTTTCCTAATTTTAAGCTGGCAACTTGGTTTTCATTCACGCTAACTTTTAATTTCAATCTAGTAACATTTACAATGTCAAACATTTGAGTTGCCGCTCCAAGAACGGAACCTGGCTCAATATATTTTTTGTTTATAATCCCGTTAATGGTAGATTTGATATTAGTATCACCTATATTAACTTTAGCTTGTTGTAATCTTGATTTTGCAGTTACTAACCCTAATTTTGCCTGATCTAATTGTTGTTTTGTAACACCTCCCGTTTTGTATGCATTTTCAAAACGATTGTAATCACTTAATGCATTTTGATAGGAAGCTTGCGCTGTTTCTAAGTCCGAAGAAATCTGTTCACTTCTTATAATGGCTAAGGTTTGTCCTACACGCACTGTCGATCCTTCATCTACTAAAACACGCACTACTCTTCCTGGTTTTTCTGCAGAAAAACTCAACTCTTGTAATGGCTCAAAATTTCCATTTGCTGAAAAATCAAGTGAAACTTCTTCCGTTTTCACCGTTTCAATTTTAACAGAAACACTGGCGTTTTTTTCGGCTACAATAGCTGTTTTTGCTTCATTTTCTTTTTTATTGTTTGTTAAAACTACTGCGATGATTATTATTGCGCCTAAAATAATTATTCCGGTTATTATATTTTTTTTCATGTTGTTAGTTGTTTATTAAAGTTTTTAATTGCCCTTTTGATTTGATTAATTGAATTTCTGCCAGTTTGTAATCTAATATTGCAGAAGTGTAATTGTTTTGTGCCTCTGTCAATGAATTTTCCGCATCCAATAAATCAGTTAATGAAGCTAAACCTTGCACGTAATTATTTCTGGTGTTGCTTAAAACATCTTGTGCTAATTGTGCATTTATCTTTTGGTTATTGATGGTAATGACGCTGTTATTAATTTGAATGTTTGCATTTTCATAAGCTAAATCAAGGCTTAATTTGGTGTCATTTATGTCTTCTTTCAGGGATCTTAAATTGACATCTGCTTGTCTCACTTTTGCTCGAGTTGAAAATCCTGTAAAAATGGGCACTTTTAAATTCAAACCAATTGAAGAGAAATCAGACCAATAAACACCTTCAGACGGTTTTGCTCCCCAAGGCATTTTTGGACCTTGTCCTATATAGTTGTAACCCGCCGAAAGGGAAAGCGTTGGGTAATATGCCGCTTCATCTGCTTTCTTTTGAAACATTAATAATTGTTCTTGTTTTTTCAAAAGCAAATATTCCGTTCTGTTTGCCGTATTTGGTGCTTCAGCTAATGCTTCAGGTGTGACTTGAAATTCTGTTTGAGGAATGCTGATTTTAGTTTCAATTGGCATTCCAATGTAAAACTTCAAAGCGTTTTCCTGCAATTGAACTGCATTTAAAACTTGTTGGCGCTGGGTGTTAATGTTTGAAATTTTCACTAAAATCCGATCCAAATCAATTTTTTTAGCTAGACCATTATCAAATTGTCCTTTAATTATGGTTTTCACTTTATTGGTGTTGACATAATTGCTGTCCAGTACCTTTAATCGTTGGCGTTGTACATAGACTTGATAATAATTATTTGCCACTCTTTCAATTACTTGCTCTTCTGTCAATTGTTCGTTAATTTGGTAGAATTCCCGGGTTGATCTCGCGGCTTTCAAACCAGTGAAAACAGATTGGTCAAAAAGAGTTTGTGTCAAAGAAACACCCGCCGTTGAATTCCATTTTTGGCCAAAATTAGCTTGAATAATTGATCCTTGTTCTCCGCCAAAAGAACCTGCGTCGAGGAAAGTAGTTTGCAAAATTGGGTTGTATGTTAATCCTCCATTTGCAGAAATTTGCGGCAGTGCTCTAGAACGTACTTCTTGAATTTGATATTCGCTGTTTTCTACTTTTAATTTTGCTTTTTTTGCATCTGCTTTATTTTCCAAAGCATACGTAATCGCATCTTTTAGCGTTAACGATTTAATTTCTTGTGATTTTGCAGTGATTGCAAAAATTAAGAGAGTGGTTAAAATTATATTCTTCATTATACATTAGGTTTTAGTATGTGTTTTTCAAGTTCAATAATTCCATTTGGTGTTGCCAAAGCTCTGGTATGGTATTCTAAAATTTCAAGTTCTAATTTTTGAGCTTCTTTTTCAGAACTGGTAGTTTCTTTAATGCTAAAAACTAACAGATAATAAAATCGGATATAGCTTGCAATAGTTACATTTTCTCGATACAATCCTTGTTGAATCCCTTTCTCAATATTTTGTTTGAAAATAGTGTTGCATTCGTTAATTTCTCTGGACATTACCTTTTCGTATATTTCTGGGTAATGCTTTTTTAATTGATATATCGGAGAAGTATCTGATGATTTAAACATTTCTTTAAACAATTTTCTAATCTCGAAGTTTTCCTGAATTGCATTGAAATTTTTTAAAATAACAGCGTCAATAATCTGGTGTATTTCTTTATGAATTGTTGCAGTGCTTTCCTCAATGAGTATTTCCTTGTTACAGAAATACTTGTAAATCGTTTTTTTTGAAATGCACATTTCTCCTGCAATATCATCCATTGTAATGCTCTTAAAACCTAGCTTTAAAAACATCTCACTTGCTTTTGATATAATTTTCTCTTTCATTTTATTTATTCTTAACCTGTTACCGGTTATTTAATTTATAGAAATATGTTAAATTTCGACTGCAAATATAACAAGGAAACTTTGAACACCAAAATAGTTTCCTTTTTTTTTGTGATTATTTAACATTTACATAAACGAACTAAATTGTGAATTCTAAATTTGCAATAAGTTTGATGTCTTGCCTTGGATTTATTCCACCAGTTTGAGTATATGCATTTGATGTTAAACCAAAATCTTTTCGATTGATATCTCCAGTTATTTCAAATGCAGCTTTTTGATCTCCATTGTAAGAGTTAATTCCAACAAACGCTGCATCAAGTTCGACCACTTTTGTGATGTTTTTGATGGTTAGATTCCCTTTTAAAAAATTAATGTTCCTGTTGACTTTTTGAAATGATGTAGATTTAAAACTTATAATTGGAGATTCATTTATATCAAAAAAATCATTCAATTTTAAATGTGAATCAATTTGTTCCACTCTTGTATCGGTGTTGTTTACGTTTAAGGAAAATTCGATAGAAGCGTCTTCAATTTCATTGTTCTGAATGTCTATATGGCCTTTGAACTTGTTGATTGTTCCTGCTAAATATGCAATTATGGAGTGTCTTATCTTAATCAGAACATCAGATTGGGTTGAATCAATGGTCCAGGTTGTTGTCATAATATGGGGTTTTAATTAGGTTGGATTTTTCATTTCAGGACGGTTTGAAATGTTTTTAATTGAATTTTCAATTTCGGTGCAAATGTAGACAGGAAACTTTGAATACCAAAATAGTTTCCATTGTATTTGTAATTATTTAACATTTGATTAAGAAACGTAGTTTGGAATAAAGAGTGAATACTGTAAATTAGCCAAAAATTAATTTATGCATACCATTTATCAGTATCAGGAGTTCATTTCGGATTATTTACAAGCCCAATATGAAGCCAGAGAGCCCAAAAATTTATACGAACCCATACATTATATTCTAGATCTTGGAGGGAAAAGAATGCGTCCGGTACTTACATTGATGAGCACCGAAGTTTTTGATGCAGATTATAAAAAAGCATTACCAGCGGCTTTAGCTGTTGAGGTTTTTCATAATTTTTCGTTAGTTCATGATGATATTATGGATGATGCTCCCTTGCGAAGAGGCAAGGAAACCGTTCACGAAAAATGGAATATAAATACCGGAATTTTATCTGGAGATGCCATGCTCATTTTGGCCTACCAATATTTTGAACAATATGAACCAATTGTTTTTCGAGATTTAGCAAAACTATTTAGTAAAACGGCGCTTGAGGTTTGTGAAGGGCAACAGTGGGATGTAGATTTTGAAGTTAGAGATGATGTTACGATTGCCGAATATCTTAAAATGATTGAATGTAAAACAGCCGTTTTAGTTGCTGCAGCAATGAAAATGGGTGCGATTATTGCAGATGCAACAAAGGAAAATGCAAATTTAATTTATGATTTTGGACTAAATTTAGGTTTGGCTTTTCAATTGCAGGATGATTATCTAGATGCTTTTGGAGATCCGGAAACGTTTGGTAAACAAGTTGGTGGCGATATTATTGAAAATAAAAAAACCTATTTGTATCTAAAAGCAGTAGCTTTTTCAGCAAAAGAAGAGAAACAACAACTGATGGATTGGTTTTCTATTCAGCCAGAAGATAATTCAGATAAAATTAATGCAGTAAAAGAAATTTTTAATAGTTCAGGTGCTTCAAAAGCAACACAAGATGCCATTCAAGAATATACTTTTAAGGCTTTCCAAACATTAGACAAAATGAATGTAAGTGCTGATAAAAAAGCAATACTAAGGGCTTTTGGGGAGAATTTAATGGGAAGAAAAGTGTAGATTTTTGATTCCAGATTAACGATTTTTGATTGCAGAAGTTTTACTTCGGATAAAAATGATTTATTTCAAAAATCAGTCTAATTCAAAAAATTAAAAATTTAGAGCAGTTTTAAAATCAAAAATATAAAGTCGTTAATTCTTAATCTGAAATCAAATGTTTGTAGCTCCAAAAAATGCAGATTTACTGCTTGTCGAAGCGGAAGGAGAAAATCTATATTTGAAATTAATTGAACAGATTAATAAGGATTTTAATCTCGCTAATGAGGGAATTGATTTTCCGTTGAGTACTTCTCCTGATGAATTGAAACTGCAATTACATGAAAAAATTTACAGACTAATTCAATATAAATTTGCCGAATACCTCAATTTACTTTACATAATTGATGTTTCTGAAGAACAAATAAAAAAGCTGGATGGTTCAGATTTAGTAATTCTTGCCGAAGAAGTTGCTTTTCTAATTCTAAAAAGAGAATGGCAAAAAGTGTGGTTTCGTAATAAATATCGTTGATTACGCTTTTTCTTTGGGAATCATTGTTCTTTCAGGGTTGTGTTCTTTCCAAAATTCCGTAATAAGTGCCGTTAATCGCTTTTTCTATGGTTTTGGCTCCCTCTCCTTTGGAGAGGGTTGGGGAGAGGAATTAAAAATAAACCCTTGCAAAAGGCGTGAAGGCGTTGCCATAAACCTTGTTATTGTCATTTAATACATTGTAACGAGCGCCAATAGTTACATTCCCAGTTCTATAGCCGGCACCAAGAAATAAACCGGTGTTCCAGTAATCTTGTGAATTGCTATTGGAACCATCTAAATCTACATTGACTCTTAATTGTTCTAATTCTGCGGAAAGTTGAATTTCGTTAATAGGATTAAAGAGTCCTATAACACTGCCTCCATATAAGTGAGATGCATAATAATTCTTTTGTTTTACATAAATGTATTGCGCGCCAAGACCCAAAGCTATATATTGATTGAAATTATAAATGGCACTTGGGGCTAAGGAAATATCAGTGTAACCAGTGGCAAAACTTAATCCGATTCCACCACCAAATTGAACTTTTTTCCAAAAATCACTTTGTGATTGGGAATCAATCGTTTGTTGTTGTGCTGATAAGAAACCGGAAGAGAATAAGGTTATCGAAATTAAAAAAGTTCTTAAAATCGCTAATTGATGATTTTTTTTCATGTTTTAAGGGTTTTTTTAACAAATTTTTACGTAAAAGTACGTAAAAAATCGATTTAGATAGAATTGATTATTGTACTTTTGTCAAACTATTTAACAAAAAGTATATTCACTAGCATTATGGATAGGTTTTCATTTTTAAACGCAGCACACACCGAATTTTTCGCACAATTATACGATCAATATTTAGTAAATCCAGATAGCGTAGAGCCAAGTTGGAGAGGTTTTTTTCAGGGTTTCGACTTTGGAATGACTACTTATAATGAGGGAAACCCCGTAACCTACATCGCAAATGTAGCTTCTGGGAACATGGAGAGTACAAATGTATCGGAAAAACTTCAAAAAGAATTTAACGTATTAAAATTGATTGACGGGTACCGTTCTCGCGGACATTTGTTTACAAAAACAAATCCCGTAAGAGAAAGAAGAGCTACTTTGCCTACACTGGACATTGTAAACTTTTCGCTTTCGGCAGCTGATTTAAATATTGTTTTTGATGCGGCAAAGGTAATCGGTATTCAGCCTTGTACGCTTCAGGAAATTATAATGCACTTGGAGAGTATTTATTGTCAGCATATTGGGATCGAGTATATGTATATTCGAAAACCAGAAGTGGTGGACTGGATTCAGGAAAAACTTGGGATTAATGACAATCAGCCTAATTTTTCTGCTGATGAAAAGAAATCCATTCTTGATAAATTGAATCAAGCCGTTTCTTTTGAGAATTTCTTGCATACAAAATATGTTGGTCAAAAACGATTTTCGCTTGAAGGAGGAGAATCAGTAATTCCAGCTTTGGACGCTTTGATTGAAAAAGCGGCCGAAAAAGGAGTGGAACAATTTGTAATGGGAATGGCTCATAGAGGTCGTTTGAATGTTTTGGCAAATATTTTTGGCAAATCTACCCAAGACATTTTTGGAGAATTTGACGGTAAAGATTACGATCAGGAATATTTTGACGGAGACGTAAAATACCATTTAGGCCTTACAGCGGATAAAGTTACCCGTACAGGAAAAAAGATAAATATTAATTTAGCTCCAAATCCTTCTCACCTTGAAACAGTAGGTGCCGTAATTGAAGGGATTACAAGAGCAAAACAAGATAAATATTTTCCTAATGATTTCTCTAAAGTATTGCCAATCGCTGTTCACGGTGATGCCGCAATTGCTGGTCAGGGAATTCTTTATGAAATAGTGCAAATGGCACAATTGGACGGATATAAAACGGGAGGTACAATTCACATTGTAATCAACAATCAAGTAGGTTTTACAACTAATTATCTGGATGCTCGTTCATCAATTTATTGTACGGATGTTGCCAAAGTAACACTTTCACCGGTATTACACGTAAATGCAGATGATGCAGAAGCAGTGGTACACGCCATGTCATTTGCGTTGGATTTTAGAATGCAATTTGGTCGTGATGTATTTATCGATTTATTAGGATATAGAAAATACGGACATAATGAAGGTGATGAACCTCGTTTCACTCAACCAGTTTTGTATAAAATTATTGCAAAACATCAAAATCCAAGAGATATTTATGCGGAAAAGCTATTATCAGAAGGAATTATTGACGCTACTTATGTGAACGGATTAGAAAAAGAATACAAATCTAATCTTGAAGTAAATCTTGAGGCATCCCGTAAAAAAGACTTGACAATTATTACTCCATTTATGAAAAATGAATGGAAAGGTTTTGAGCAAGTAACGGATACACAAATGCTTTTAAATGTAGATACTTCGTATTCTGCAGCAGGACTTACACAAGTTGCAAATGCTATTTGTAATTTACCTTCGGATAAAAAGTTTATCAGCAAAATCCAGAAATTGATTAACGACAGAAAAACAATGTTTTTCGATACCAATAAGTTGGATTGGGCTATGGCCGAACATTTAGCTTATGGAACATTATTACAAGAAGGATATGATGTTCGTATTTCTGGACAAGATGTGGAGCGTGGTACTTTCTCCCATCGTCATGCCGTTGTAAAAGTGGAGGATTCAGAAGAAGAAGTGGTTTTAATAAATAATTTAGAAGGTAAAAAAGGAAAATTCAATATTTTCAATTCTCTTTTATCTGAATATGGTGTTTTAGGTTTTGATTATGGCTACGCCCTAGCAAACCCAAATACACTTACAATATGGGAAGCACAGTTTGGAGATTTCAGTAATGGAGCCCAAATTATGATTGACCAATACATTTCTTGTGGAGAAGATAAATGGAACAATCAAAATGGTATTGTTTTATTATTGCCTCACGGATATGAAGGACAAGGAGCGGAACATTCCTCTGCCAGAATGGAACGTTATTTACAACTATGCGCCAGACAAAACATGTATGTTGCTGATTGTACAACGCCTGCCAACTTTTTTCACTTGTTGAGAAGACAAATGAAAACGACTTTCCGTAAACCACTTATTGTGTTCACTCCAAAAAGTTTATTGCGTGATCCAAGGGTAGTTTCTTCTGTTGAAGAATTTGCAACGGGTAGTTTCCAAGAAACATTTGATGATGTAACAGTAAATAAATCGGAGGTGAAAACATTAGTTTTCTGTACGGGTAAATTCTATTATGACATCACTGCCGAAAGAGAAAATAACGGTCGTAATGATGTTGCTGTAGTTAGAATCGAACAATTATTTCCATTACCGGTAGAGCAATTAAAAGCCATTATCGCTAAATATCCAAACGCTGATGATTATGTTTGGGCACAAGAAGAGCCAAAAAACATGGGGGCTTACAGTTATATGTTGATGAATTTCGATTTAGTAAAATGGAGATTGGCTTCACTAAAAGCATATGCAGCACCGGCAGCAGGAAGTTACACCAGAGCAAAACGCCGTCAGGCCGATGCGATACGAATGGTATTCGATAAAAACTTATTTAGATAATAGGAGCCGCTTCCATCTGAGCTAAAATGGTACATATAATAAGCAGGTTGTTTTTAGAACAATTTAAAATTTAAAATTCATAATTTAAAATAATAGAACATGATTTTAGAAATGAAAGTCCCATCACCAGGGGAATCTATAAAAGAAGTTGAAATTGCAACTTGGTTGGTAAAAGACGGAGACTATGTAGAGAAAGACCAAGCAATTGCTGAGGTTGATTCTGATAAAGCAACATTAGAATTGCCTGCAGAAGCAAGCGGAATCATTACATTAAAAGCAGAAGAAGGCGATGCTGTAGCAGTAGGAGCAGTAGTTTGTTTAATTGACACTAGCGCTGCAAAACCAGCAGGTGATACACCAGCAGTTGCAGTAGAAGCTCCAAAAGCTGAAGCACCAAAAGTGGCTCCGGTAGCAGCAGCTCCAGCAGCAACTTACGCTTCAGGAACTCCATCTCCAGCAGCAAGAAAAATATTAGACGAAAAAAATATAGCTCCAGCTTCAGTAACAGGAACTGGAAAAGACGGAAGAATCACTAAAGATGATGCCGTAAATGCAGTTCCATCTATGGGAACACCTACAGGTGGATCTCGTGGAACAGAGCGTACTAAATTATCGATGTTGCGTAGAAAAGTGGCAGAAAGATTAGTTGCTGCTAAAAACGAAACAGCGATGTTGACTACTTTCAATGAAGTAAACATGACGCCAATCAACTTGATTCGTAATGAATACAAAGATGCGTTTAAAGCAAAACATGGTGGAATTGGTTTAGGTTACATGTCTTTCTTTACTAAAGCAGTAACCAGAGCATTAAAATTATTCCCGGATGTAAATTCAATGATGGATGGTGATCATAAGATTGCTTTCGATTTTTGTGACATTTCAATTGCAGTTTCAGGACCAAAAGGATTAATGGTTCCTGTAGTTCGTAATGCGGAGAACTTGACTTTCCGTGGAGTTGAAGCGGATATTAAAAGATTAGCATTAAAAGCGCGTGACGGGCAAATCACAGTTGACGATATGACTGGCGGAACCTTCACGATTACTAACGGTGGTGTTTTTGGAAGTATGTTAAGTACGCCAATTATCAATCCTCCACAATCTGGAATCCTTGGAATGCACAACATTATAGAACGTCCAATTGCCGTAAACGGCAAAGTGGAAATTCACCCAATGATGTATGTAGCTTTATCGTATGATCATAGAATTATTGATGGACGTGAGTCTGTTGGTTTCTTAGTAGCGGTAAAAGAAGCTCTAGAAAATCCATTAGAATTATTGTTGGATAACAATCCTAAAAAAGCATTAGAATTGTAATTACTTATACGTTGTCTTTCTGACGAAGGAAGAATCTCTATCCCGTTTAGTTTTGCTAAACGGGATTTTTTTTAGATCCCTTTAAATTCCACCGCATCAAAAAGAGCATAGTTTTGGCTTTGTGGAATGTGTTCTCCTATAAATTGTAAATTCTCTACACTGCAATAGATCTTAAATTTGGTGGTTTTACCATAACTAAGTTGAACAGTTGCCATAATTGCATCATTGATTTTCCAACTTACAGTATAACGCCCGTTTGCGGTTAGTGTTAATTGTAACGTGAGATTGTACGATTGCCCTCTTTTGATTTTCTTTTGAACAGATTGAAATGGATAGCCTTGTGAGGTCATATATACAATAAGATCGTCTGGTTGTGCCGCTAATTGATCTCGGACGGCTTGCTTTCCGTAACCAATCTCAAAATCAAGTTCGTGTGTGTCGTTATTGTATAAAAAAGCTCCAATGCTTGCCATGTCGCCAACACCCATTTCGGGCACAAAAACAGTCCAACGGTAGGTTCCTGCGGCAAAACTTGAAATCGTTTTTACTTTTGATCTTTCCCAAGTATTTGGATTGGTGAAAATGCGCAAATTTCCATTTTCAATCCAGTAATTTGGATTGCCAACTTGGGTAGCATCTTCCCATTCCGTTAAATTATCGAAGTTCCAAATTTTTGAAGTGGTTGTGTTTGAAATTTTCAAAGTGCTGGTTTTCAAAATACTGGGATTTTTGGAATCTGAATTAGTTATTGTTTCATTTTCGTTGGTTATAGTATCGGGAGAACAAGAAAATAAAAATAATGCCGTAAATATCAATAGTTTTTTGAAAATATTTTTCATGTTTCTTTGAGGTTTAAATGACGGTTATTATTGTAAATATAAGCAATAATTAAAATAATCCACAATCGCTTTTCCTTTCATTAAAACATCGGCACCTATTATGCCATGTACGGGTTTTGATTTGTGTTGCAGGAGTGCTTCATTTACATGGGATAAATCGAAAATTACAAGATCAAACGCTGCATCTTTCCAGTTGCCCAGTTGCAATTGATTTTTAAAAGCAATTTGAGTGAACATTCCGTTTGCTCCCGCACCGGATGCTTTGGTTTTGGATTTTTTTGCTTCCAATAAAAACAAATCAATACTCTCAAATCCTACACAACTATTTGAAGCGCCTGTGTCAAGAATAAAGTTGCCTAGTACGCCGTTAATCTTTGCTTTTATTAATAAATGCTGTGTTTTGGTAATCTTAAATTTTACTTTTTTATAGTTTTCTTTCTTAAGAATATCGTGGAGGTTTTTCATTTATGCTGAATTTATTTCAGTAAATTATTTTGTTCTTCACAAAGATACATGTAGTTATTGAAGCAGTCATAAGAATTTTTTTTTCTATTCAAATCTTTTCAAAACCATTTTTTCGACAACTTTATTCTTGTAATTTTGTATCCTTAAACTTTACACTTGAAAACAAACGCAATAATCACGGATACACATACGCATTTATATTCAGAGGAATTCGATAAAGACCGTAGCGAAATGATTCAAAGAGCCATTGATGCTGGAGTTTCCCGGTTTTTTATTCCTGCAATCGATTCTACTTGTACAGAATCTATGTATGATTTAGAGAATAAATATCCAAATAATGTGTTCTTGATGATGGGTTTGCATCCTACTTATGTAAAAGAAAATTATCTGGAAGAGTTGCAACATGTGGAAGAAGAGTTGGCTAAAAGAAAATTCTATGCTATTGGCGAAATCGGAATTGATCTGTATTGGGATAAAACGCATTTGCTTCAGCAACAAATTGCTTTCAGAAGGCAGATTCAACTGGCAAAACACTATAAATTACCAATCGTGATTCATTGTCGCGAAGCTTTTGATGAAATATTCGAAATTTTGGAAGAAGAAAAATCTGAGGATTTATTTGGGATTTTTCATTGTTTTTCAGGGACTTATGAGCAAGCATTACAGGCGATTTCTTATAATATGAAACTTGGAATTGGCGGAGTAGTTACTTTCAAAAACGGGAAAATAGATCAATTTTTGAATCAAATAGATTTGAAGCATATCGTTTTAGAAACGGATTCACCGTATTTAGCACCCATTCCATTTCGAGGGAAACGTAATGAAAGTGGTTATATAATTAAAGTAGTCGATAAGTTAGCGCAAATTTATAACCTTTCGGCAAATGAAATTGCAACAATAACCACTGAAAATTCTAAAGCTATTTTTGGTATTTAAAATAGAATTGACTTAACTTTCATATTTTTTTTGTTCATTTGCCCACATAAACATAGAAAACTAAAAATGCAGAAATTTGACGCTATTCGGCCATTTTATGACTCCGAGATAAACGAAGCACTTCAAGATGTGATTCATCATCCGATGATGAAAGCATTAATGAATTTTTCTTTTCCAGATGTTGCTGACGAAGTTTGGAAAGAACAACTCAGAAAAACGCATTCTATTCGTGATTTTCAATGTAATTTTATTTACAATTCTGTTCAGAAAGTATTAGAAAAAAGTTCGGAAGGGCTAACCACTTCAGGGTTCGAGAATTTAGAAGCTCATACTTCTTATTTGTTTATTTCGAATCATCGGGATATTCTTTTGGATACCACATTATTAAATTCTGCTTTATTTGAGCATGGATTAGTGATGACAGCATCTGCAATAGGAGATAATTTAGTAAAGAAATCTTTCCTGAAGACTCTAGCCAAATTGAATCGTAATTTTCTGGTACAACGTGGCTTAACGCCCAGGGAAATGTTACAGAGTTCAAAACTGTTGTCAGAATATATAGGACACTTGTTACTTCATGAAAACCGTTCGGTTTGGATTGCACAACGGGAAGGAAGGACTAAAGACGGAAATGATGCTACAAATCCGGGTGTTTTGAAAATGTTGGGAATGGCTTCTGATGAAAAGAATTTGATGGATTATTTCAAAAAAATCAAAATCGTACCCGTTTCTATTTCCTATGAATACGATCCGACGGATGCGTTGAAAATGCCTCAATTGATGGCCGAAGCAAATAATGAAGTTTACATTAAAGAAAAAAATGAAGATTTCATGACAATTCTTAGTGGTGCTTTGGGACAAAAGAAAAGAATTCATATTCACATAGGGAAAGTTTTAAATACTGAAATAGATGTAATTGCTGCTGAAAATGAAAATTGTAATAAGCAAATAGTCGCATTGGCCCAAGTTATTGATGATGCGGTATTGAGTAACTACAAATTGTGGCCAACGAATTTCATTGCTTATGATATTGTAAATAAAACCAATACTTACTCGCATTTATACACAGAAAACGAAAAATCACTTTTTGAGCGTAGATTAGAAATGCGTATTGATCATGATAATCCTATTGCATTGGAAGGTTTCCTAGCCATGTACGCCAATCCGGTTGTGAATAAATTAAAATACCATAATGTTATCTAAACCCAAAATACTTTTGATTTATACTGGTGGAACCATTGGTATGAGGAAAGATTTTGAAACAGGTGCGCTTAAGGCCTTCAATTTTAGTAAATTATTACAGAGAATCCCGGAATTGAAACAATTGGATTGTGAGATCGAAACGATTTCTTTCGAAAACCCCATCGATTCCTCCAATATGAATCCTCAAGAGTGGGCTAAAATAGCTTCGATTATCGAAGAAAATTATACTGAATTTGATGGATTTGTAGTACTCCATGGTTCGGATACCATGTCGTATTCGGCATCAGCATTGAGTTTTATGCTGGAAAACTTATCAAAACCAGTCATTTTTACCGGATCACAATTGCCTATTGGAGATTTGCGTACAGATGCTAAAGAGAATTTGATTACGGCCATCCAAATTGCTTCTTTACGTGAAAACAGACAATCGGTTATAAGAGAAGTTTGTCTTTATTTTGAATACAAATTATACCGTGGTAATAGAACGACAAAAATAAATGCAGAAAATTTCAAGGCATTTACATCCCCAAATTATCCTTCTTTGGTAGAATCTGGTGTGCATTTAAATATGTATCCCGAATTATTTTTACCTATACCAAGGGTCAGAAAATTAAAGGTTCATAAAACTTTAGATAATAATGTGGTTATCATAAAAATGTTTCCTGGAATAAACGAAACAGTTCTGTCAGCTATTTTTAATATTCAAAGTCTTAAGGGTATTGTCCTAGAAACCTACGGATCTGGAAATGCTCCTACCGAAGAATGGTTTATAGCGCTTTTAAGGAAATCCATTGAAAAAGGATTGCACATCATCAATGTTACTCAATGTTCAGGAGGAAGTGTTAGCATGGGGCATTATGAAACTAGTACAGGAATGAAAAAAATAGGTGTGATTTCAGGTAAAGACATCACTACCGAAGCGGCAGTCACAAAATTAATGTATTTGTTAAGCCAAAAAATAGCTCCAAAAGACTTCAAAACTATATTTGAAACGGCTTTGCGAGGTGAAATAGCATAATATTAAGATTTTACTTTTCTAAGTCAGTTTTTTTTATGTTATTTGCAACCTTGAATGAAAATAGAGAGGTGGCCGAGTGGCTGAAGGCGCACGCTTGGAAAGCGTGTATATGGCAACATATCGAGGGTTCGAATCCCTTCCTCTCTGCTTAAAAAAACCGTAATTAGCTGCAAAACAAGCTTTTACGGTTTTTTGTTTTTAATAGTTGTACGATTTCTGTATTGCTGTGATTTTGTTTACCTTATTTTTTCCTTTAGTATATTCTTTTTTAAGATAAATATCATATCCAAGATTTTTTAGTATATGATTAAATTTTATCTGTGGGTTGGGGGACAATGTGCTTTAATCGCTATTCTGATGTATGTTTTAACTTAGTTTATGAATTAGGAGTTGATTCTGGCAAATATTTTTTTAAGGTTTTAAATCGCTTAAATTTACTTTTAAAGATTCTAAGTTTTGTTCTTTTTACTTATTCTATTTCATTTTTATAATCAGATGTTTAAAAAGGGCAAGTTATCTTTAGTGTAGTTTAATTTTCTGGTAATTTTGCTTCTATTTCATCTACAGTATAATCTATAGTTTCTATATCATCTTTCATGCTTTCCATACTAAACATAGAATCAATTTCATACAAGATAAGATATGCTGCTTTTTCAGAGATTTTATACTTTTCAACAATATCCTGTAAAAAATCTAGTTTATGCATTTCATCTTCAGAAAACGTACCCATTTCTTCTAACTTACCTGTATCATTATTGAAGACAAATCCTTTATATGTTTTGTAATATTCTTTTAAAACAATATCTACAGTGTCTTTTGAAATGTTATTTTTAAACGATACTAATTGACTTAGATATTGATAGTTTTTGTTCTCTGAAATTTCCTCTTCTTTTTTATATTTTAAATTCGTTGCTTTTCTTTTTTCTTCCTTATCATTTGTAAAATAGCTACAGCTATTACATAAAAACAGGACCATGATTAAAACTACAAAGTATTTAATTTCTTTCATAAAGATTATTTGCTACAAGATTTATATAATACTGAAATGAGAGATATGACAATTCCAATAATTAAGTAAGGGACAATTCTTTTTATTATTTCATCTGTAGCCGATTTAACCCCAATAGATACCATACCTTTAAAATCTTCAATTGTTTGTTTTGCTAGCTCAATTGCTTGTTTTTTAGCACGATTTATCCATTTGTTTAATATCTCATCCTTTACTTCATAATTAGAATACTCATAAGATTTTTCACTTTTCTGGCTTTCTAAATCTTTATGTTTACTTTTTTGTAGGAATTGTTTAAAATTCTGATATTCAATATCGTACCTTTTTCTTGCTTCAAGGTCATTAAGAATTAAATATGCTTCATTTATTTCTTGCATTCTTTTGTTAGTGTCATTTCCTAAATTACGGTCTGGATGCCACTTTAAAGCTTGTTTTTTAAAAGCTATTTTAATTTCTTTAGCAACTGATTTTTCATCAATCTCCAAAAGAGCATAATAATTTACAAACATTTAAGTTATCTTTTATCAAGTTCATATTTATCAGCATTGGTAGATTCTTCTATTTTTTCTTCCGGATTATATTCCCAAATTGATTTTGCGCTTGATTTAAATGCATTAAATATTACAAATCTAAAAATTCCTGCAGTTACAGTAATTAGAATTATTGCTGTAATGAAAGCTAAAATTATTAACATAATTTTCATTAATTTTCTCATAAAATATTTATTTTTTTATTACTCTTAACAATTGTATAATTACCAATTATCTAGATGTTTTGTTTATTTATACTCTGCATACTTCTTAAAGAAGCGTCATTATTAGGATTTTGAGAATCTTGCAACACTTTTAGTTGCATCGGAGTTAATTTCTTCTTTTGCACCTTTTGCACCTTTTGAGGCAAAACTCTTTTTATTACTTTATCTTTTATAATTATACTATTCAAAAATTCTTGAATATCATTACTCCAATATTCCTCTTCACTAACTCTATAGCTTATTGTAAAACGAATCAAATAAGTTTTGTCCATAAAAGTCATTATTCTATCTGAAATTAAAGGATCCTGATTTGTTACGCCTAAAGTTTCAAAATCTATAAAGTTTTTGTTTTTAAGGATAATTTTTTTGACCGGGGACATGTAAATATTGCGAGTATTAGGCAATTTTTCTATTGCAGACTTAAAGTATTTTTCAAGATTGTCTAATTTTTCTTGTGTATATTCTGCAATATTGTTGTTGCTTTCAAAATTGCCGTATTCAATTTTAATTAAAATTTTTGAATAATAATCAATTTTTCCAGCCGTTTTATTCATCCCTTTAGGCTGAAGAATATACTGTGATTGAGAACCTTTGAAATCTAATTCTTTCAATATTAAATCTTTATTTCTATTTAGTTCAGCATTTGTTCTTAATTCATATTTTTCAGGAATTTTAAATTCCAATAGATTTCCATATTTAATTGTATTGCTTTCTTGTGCTACGATGACATAGCTAAAGAAGAGAGCAAAGCTTAATAATAAATTTTTCATTTTGACTGAATTATTGGAGGTCTTTTAAAGCGATTCCTTTCTGGAATCACATCTTTATCTTTCCTTAGTTTAAAATATTTGTTTTTCAAGAAGTACCGATAAAGCAATGGCAATAATTGTAATAGTCGCAATGAATAAAGCAGCACTTCTCTTTAGTGTTATTTCATTCTTAGAAGATTGATGATTATAATTATATAAACCAGAAAACAAAAGGATAAAGACAAATAAAATTAATTCTGATACTATCAGAAAAACAATAGTGCTTACTATAATGTTTATTGTGGATTTCCACCAAGTAAGCTCATGGAATGCAAGATAACCAGCACTCAAGAATAACGATACTGAAACTAAATATCCTATTGAAGCAAAGGATGTCTCAGGCTTTTGGTTTACCAATTTCCCAACTGTCCCAAACATTAATATTGATGTAAAAAAAGATAGTTCAATTAATGCTAGGTTTGAGTGATTGAATAAAACGGAACTAAAAAAGGGCAAAAAAAATTGTGTAATATCTGTCATAATGGTTTTGAAATATATGTTAAAAATTAGGAGTTATAAGGTGTTTTCTTGAACTAAAATAAAATGCGGATAAAAAGAGTCTAACATAAGTAATTGGTTTTAAAGCTTAATAATATAATTTACAAATCAACGCTTCCCCAGGTTAAGTTCTTTACGGTTTTCCTCATTTTGAAAAAGAAAATAACAATGCAAGGGCTCTCTTAAATGAGCTTAGTTTATTTTGCAGTTGGGGGAATTACTTTTTAATTCTAAAATCTCATTTTCATCAAAAGCATAAGATTGTAGGTCATCATAATTTAAACTATTATAATGGAGTTTTAATTTTTTTAATTTTTTAAAATTGCATATTGGCTTTATGGTTGTTAAAGGATTTTCCAATAGGTATAGTTCTTCAATTTCTGTTAGGTTGCTTATCGGAGTTAAATCATCTATTAAAGAATAATTTATGTCCAAGTATTTAATTTTGTTTAGATTCTGTAACGGTGTCAAATCTTTTGTTTTACCCTTTCCATTAATACCACATACATATATGAATTCCAGGTTGACACACTTTTTCAAAAAATCAAGATTCCCATCAAAATAAAAATCATCAATAATTACGAATTTGATTTGTTCTAAATCTTCCTCTTTTAACTGATAAATGTAATCGCGATTATTTCCATATATCTTTTTCCATAATTCAAAACAACCAACATTCTCGAAAGGATTTTCATGTCTTAATTGAGTCCTGATATTTAACATCTCCAAAAAACTGAGATTCGTCTGATTTAGAAAGTAATTATACAATATGAAATTTTTCATAGCTTTTTTAAATAAGTTTTGATTTAATAAGATTCATTCAACATCATTGAGTGTAGCTTAATTACCAACTATTAACACATTACAAGTTATTTATTTCGATAAAACTTGTCATATATGGCATTAACTAAAGCGAATATAACCTCTTTTTTTGACTTGTCAAATATGTCAAGTATGGAGAAGTCTGATTTGCTTAAAATTATTGGTAAAAACATACAGGATATTAGAGTGAGCAAGGGTTTGTCTCAAGTTGACTTAGTTGGTAAAATTGAAGGCAGCATTGACACAACTAATATTTCAAGAATAGAATCTGGGAGAACCAATCCCACAGTTTATACTCTTTATAGAATAAGCGAAGCATTAGGTGTTTCAGTTCAAGATTTAGTAAGTATACCTTCTACAAAATAAAGAATCATTCATTGTTTTGGCAGATAGGTTTTATTACCGTTACTGTTTATGTAATATTGACCTCCATTTGACCCTGTGTAAATTGCCTTTTCGCTACCGTAATTTGTAGCTTGGGTAGAATAATCTTTAGCTTTTGTCCCAGATGTACCTGTGTAAATATTTGTATTTCCTGTAGTAGAAAAATTATCCGTATTGGTGTTATTGGAAACTGTTTTATAATGTCCTTGAACATAAGTACTTGTACTTAGTTTTATATAACCTTGTTGATAGGTGGTTTTCGTATTGGTCTGAGAAAACACAATCCCAGAAATAAACATAAACGACACTAAAAATAATAATCTTTTCATTTTGCTACACTTTTTAAATTAAGGTAGAGCAAATGTATAGTCTAGTTGAATTCAGTTTGTAGAGTTGCAAATTTGCAAGTTCAATCATCAAATTCGGGGTCATAAACTATTTTAGGTCTTATTATTGAAATGTATTTGAAATCATCCCCAAAAGTTCCTCCCGCTACAATAAAGTTTTTAGCATAAACGAAATCCATTTGTTTATAAAATGCTGACTTTATTCTTGAAATATGAGTATAAATGGCTTTGCTTTCGGGCTTAACTAAGTCTTCAACACTTTGCATCATTTTATCATAATCCAATTGATTAGAAATTTTGGAATATAAATTCTCCAGTTCCTTTTTGTAGTTATAGAGTTCCTTAATATTTATACCGTAAGGATTATTATAGAACAAAATGTAAACAGCTTTTGTCAAGTGACTTAACTGTATTTCTAAATTATCAAAATGTGGCAATACAATTCTATAGTCATAACTAATTGCTATGGTGTTTGTAGAATCCAGGTTAATCTTATTGGCTTCATTATTCAAAATGTCTTTAAGAATTGGTAAAGCAAATAATAATTGTCCACTATCTTTTAATTCTCTTAATTGAATTTGTATTCCTCTTATCTTCTCTTTAGCATCTTCATCGAGATTTTCATAAGGGTCATATGCCTGAGTATTTCCAATCATGGAATCAGATTCCTCAATCTCCCCTTTTACATGCTTAAAAAAGGCTATTAAATCATTGAAGAATACTTCAGTATTACCTGTGACAACAAAGTCATTACATTCTAAAATTAAAGTAGTATCATTATCAAAAAATAGAAAACCACATTTAATATTCCCTGTATAACCTATGTAATCTAATATGCTTTGATATTCTGATAGGAAAGAAGAAACATCTGGTTCTTCATTAAATAATTCTGTGATTTGCTTTGTAAAAGTTAAAGCAATATGCTTTTCAGAATAGAATTGTTTTAGATCAGTTGCGGATAGATAAGGGGAGTAGAATTTTAAAAGACTTCTAATGTCTTTGGGATAACCTAAATTTGATAAATAGATGAAATTTTTACCACCTTCAGCAAATTTTTTATTTAATACTGAATATTGATTTTTAATGTATTTATTAATCTCCGGGTTATTCTCTAAGTCAAAGAAGATAATAGCGTTTTGTTCTATATTAAAGCTAGATAAGCTGTTGTTAAATTTAAAACTATCAAACTTTTCAATTCTCAAGTTTGCAAAATAATCCTGAAGATTAGCCATATTGTTCTACGTTAAAATCGTAAATATAAATATTCCTTTATATTTCAAAATTGAGAAATATAAAAAACTAAATTACTTTATTTTAATTAATAACATAGATAACCATATGTGAAATATTCAAGGGAAATTATGCGTCAAATTAAGTAAAACGCTATTAATAGTAATCTGTAAAAAAGCAAATCTTCAAAATTTAGATGTTTCAAGACGTACCTTTTATTAGTTTACACTTTCGCGTTAACATTCCTTCACTTGAAAAGCTATAAAAAACATTCTTAGTTATTATTAAGTGGTCTATTAAAGTTATGTCAAGGAAATCTGAACATTTTTTAATTTTCTTTGTTAAACTAATATCAGCATCACTTGGTTTTGTATTGCCAGATGGGTTGTTATGTGAAATGATGATACCACAAGCATTGCACTTGAGAGCTACTGCAAATAGTAATCTAACATCTACTACAGTTCCAGTAATTCCACCTTTAGACAAAGAATATATACCTAGAGCTTCATTGGCTCTATTGAGTAGGATTACTTTAAATTCTTCCTGTAGTTCCAGTGTACCTATATCCCAAGAATTCAATAAGAATTCGTAAGCAGTTTGAACAGAATTAATCTTCTCCTTTTGTATATTTTGTGTAGAGTAGTAAACCTGTATCTCTGCTAATTCATTTATGGAGCTGGTTGTTGTCATAATTTGGAAGTATTTAGAAAATTTGAAAATAAATTAAATACCCTCTATACATTTTAACCATCCAGGTTTACACGAATAGAGGATATTTTAAATGAAATTAATGTTGCAATTGACCATTACTTGAAAAAGAGTTTTCGTCTTGACTGTCTTTCATAACATCATTAAATGACAATTTGCTCATTTCAACTTTAGGAGTAGTTGCTTTTTCTTCTTCCATATATTCAAATCTATGGGTTAAGGTAATAACCTCTCCAGTATCTTTGATTACATATTCGTAAGCTTCAGACTCTACTTTTTCCACCTTTCCAGGTAATTCAGTTCCGATTAAAGCTTGACAAGTTAATTCATCAAAGGTTGAAGAGATAGATGCTTTTCTAGCAGTAACATAGAATTTGCCTGTTTCTTTGGATTTAACCATTTCAATTCCGCCTTGAAGTTCGAGTATAAAGAATTCTTTCCCGTCCTCTGTTTCTCTTTTTTTGTAGTTAAAAATTCTTACCATTTTCTTGATTTTTTTTGAGTTAAACATTTTAGCATTCAAACACATAAACCTGTAGCTAAAATACAGCTATCAACTTGTAAATATATCTACGGGGATAATTTTCTGATATGCTAGTGATGGGTGGGGGTATTGAGTTGGGGTTAGTAGGAGACCCGAGTGGTGTCAAGGTAGTTTATGCACGAGTAATTTTGAGTCCAAAAAAAAATATGTAGGTTTTTTTTTTATTACTTTTAATAAATTAATATTTAGATATTCTTACTGTAACAATTGTAAGGAATGAATATTTGTTAAAATCATGTCTAAAAATAATATTTCAAAACGGAAATTGCACTAAAATAAAGTTGGTAACATATTCTAAATTAAATCTGGAACAATCAGATTGATTTAAAAAACCATTTCAGAAAGAAGATTAAAGCTAGCAGATGATTCTTTGAATATTTTAGATATTGAAATAAAAATAACTTTAATTTTTTTACTTTACTACATGAATAAATACTGCATAATTGAAAAAATTAATCTCTATAAAAAAATAATTACTATATATTTTATTAAATCAAAATCTTTAATTTTTAGATTTTTTTCAAAAATAAAAACATCAATCTTAAAAAACAGCATGTATATCTACTTAGCAATCATCTTTAACAAATCTTTAAAAACCATATTTTGTTATTTCAAAAAGAAAAGAAATGCATTTGATAGGAGTTTAGGATATCCACTTTCAAAAAACCCAAAAAACTTTGATGATTTAACACCATCAATTGTTAATGATACAATATATATAGATTCTCTTTACTGGGCTTTAACAAATTCAAGCGTAAATAATATTGCACTCACTGGTTCTTATGGTTCAGGAAAAAGTAGTATTCTGAAAACATTGAAATATAAGCATCCAGAATATAATTATTTAAATATTTCTTTAGCAACTTTTGAAGAAGAAGTTGATAAAATAGATAGTGAAAATTTAATAACAGTAGACCAAATAAATGAAAATAAAAAGAGAAGAATTAAACCAAAAAATTGAACTCAGTATTCTTCAACAAATGCTATATCTTGAAAAAAGCAGTAGTTTACCTAATTCAAGATTTAAAAGGATAAGAAATCTTAAAAACTATTCCTTAGTACTAACTACAATTGTTGGATTTTTTGTTGGATTAAGCTTCACATATCTATTTTATCAAGAATTATTTAAAAACTTAACCTTTTATAAATCTATCTCTAAAGAAATAAAAATAACAATTGAGTTAAGCTCTTTAATCATTTTAAGTATTGGGGCTTTGTTTATTTTGAAAAGCTTTATTAAATCATTATATCATTTTAAGTTTCAAAAAATTAATCTAAAAGGTGAAGTGGAACTTAATCGCGAAGTAGATAATAATTCTATTTTAAATAAAAATTTGGATGAAATCATCTACTTTTTTGAGAAAACAAATTATAATGTTGTGGTTATTGAAGATTTAGACAGATTCAAAGAGCCTGAGATTTTCACAAAACTAAGGGAAATCAATCTTTTACTTAATAATTCCAAACAAGTCAATAGACATATAACTTTCATTTATGCCCTCAAAGATGAAATGTTTAAGGATGGAAATAGAACTAAGTTTTTTGATTTTATAGTTCCGGTAATCCCAATTATTAATCCATCAAACTCATATGATTTATTATGTGAAAAATTAAAACATGAAAATATTAATGATCAATTATTAGATGATATTTCATTATATATTGATGATATGCGTTTACTCAAGAATATCGTAAATGAATTTAAAATTTATAAAGAAAAATTAACAATCATTGATTTAGACAAAAGTAAGCTCTTATCATTTATTATATATAAGAATAAATATCCAGAAGATTTTGCTAAACTTCATTATAATGAGGGTATAATTTACGAGGTATTTAATACAGATGAACACTTAATCAAGCAAAACATAATATCACAATATCAGAATGAAATTGAGCAAATTAAATTAAAAAAAGTTGAAATCGAAAATTTTCAAATTGAAAATATAGATAATCTCCGGAAGTTGTATATATTAAAAATTATAGAAAATTTCCCTAAAGATCAAAAAGTTACAACCATTAATCTAGATAGGAACTACCATTATAATGACATTAATAATTTACTCTCTGATGTAGTATTTGAAGAATTAATTAAAACAAGAATGGTTAATTATACTCATGTATTATATAATAGTTATCATGCAAGATGGGATAATCAACGCCAAAATATATCATTTGATGAAATTGAAGAACAAATAGGAAATGACTATTCTTATATTGAAAGGGAATCAATAATAAAGAATAAATCAGATGAAACATTCGAAAAATTAAAACAAGATATTTTACAAAAGGACTATAATATTAAAAAAACAAATGAATTAACTTTAGGGGAATTAATATCAGAATCTACAGTTGGATTGAATATAAGTATTGCAAAAGAAGATATATTAATTTATTTTTTAAGAAATGGATTAATTGATAAAAACTACTGGAACTACATTTCATTATTCCATGAAACAGAAAATGGATTATCCAAAAATGATCAAAATTTCATACTAGGAATAAGAAATAAAAAACCACGTGAATTAAATTATAAACTAAATAATATTGATAGAATTTTAAAAAAGGTTTCAAATGACTTTGATAAAGAAATTATACTAAATCTTGATTTGTTAGATTATTTATTTACTAATAAGATTAATGATCAAATTACAGATTTGTTTTCTTTATTTCATATTAAATCAGAAAGAAAATTAAATTTCATCAATTTATATATTCATCAAGGGAAATATTTAGATAAATTCATTAAAAAGATATGTATCGCTTGGATAGAATTTTGGGACTATCTTGATGTTGATAAAGAGAGTAAATATGCCATTGATTTAAAAGATAAAATTTTAATGATAATTTTATTAAATGTAGAAAGTAAAGTAATCATCAAACAAAATACTAATGGAAATTTATCTAAATATATTTCAAATAAAAATACTTTTTTAAATTTTATAGGCAGTGATAGCGCAGGTGTTGAGAAAATTATTAAAAATTTAATACTGCTGAAAATTAAATTTATACAGCCTTTAGAAATTGAGAAAAAAGAGAATTTATTTAATTATATATATGAGAATAATTTATATAAATTAAATGAAATAATGATTGAATTTATTTTGAAAGTAAAAGGAAATGGAGGTAAAAATGAAATAGATGTGTTGAAATTTGCAAATTACACTACAATCCAAAATTCTAAATGCGATTACTTAAAAACATATATTGAAAGTGAAATTAACAATTACATTTCAAATGTTTTTCTTCAAATAGAAGAGAATACTGAAGAAGTGGAAGAGAATGTAATTAAATTACTAAACCATAAAATTTTAAATAACGATTTAAAAATCAAAATAGCACACAAGGAAAATGTAAAAATTAATAATGTATTAGAAGTAATAGACACTCTTTGGGAGGATTTAATTGCTATAGACAAATTTGTTTCTAATTGGGATAATTTAATAAATTATTTTTCAAAATTTAAGTTTGATGATAATCTTATTTCGTTTTTAAATAATTTAGAAAATTCAAAAATACTGTCAGAGTCAAAAATTGCAGACACCAAATTTGAAGAAACTGTAAACCATACTTTCATTAGAGCTCTCCTTTTAAACAATAAAATAGATGACGAATCGTATTCTTTATTATTAAAGAGTGTTTCTAATAGTTATAAGGACTTAGATTTATTTGAAATTGATGATACAAAAATACACATGTTAATTACAGCAAAAATTATTGTTTTAGATAAAGAAAATTTTGAATTGGTTAAAGAAAACTCTGAAGGCAAACAAATCTTATTAGTTGAGCTTAATTTTAGTGAATATTTAAAAACAGAAATTAAACTTGAAATAAATGAATATATCTCTATTTTAAATTCACCTAAGTTAACCTCAAATAACAAAATTGATTTAATACTAAAATTAGAGGCAGAACAGATAAGAGCTAATAAGGTCTTAAGTAATATAGTAACGGGAATATTATCAAATAATAAAAAAATAGAAATAGATTATCCATTTTTATCATCACTTATTGACAAGAGTACCTTCATTAAGAACAATATATTGTTGTTTAATATTTATTTCGATTTGTTTAAAAATGACATTACTAAACTTGAAAACATTTTATCCAAATTAGGTAATCCGTATTCTGAAATATTAAATAAATGGACTGAATTTAAAATTGAAAAGAATGCTATTAATACTGAATTTATAGATAACTTAAAAAGTGTTTATTATCATAATATTTCATCAGATAAACATGATGATAAGGATATTAAAATAGTAACAAAAAGAAAATAATTTTTTTTAAATTTGTAATCTAATTTCTTCAAAAATATATTATTAGTAAAAAATTAAATTTTTAAAAAGAATCAATTTTGATTCAACTTATTTAATCTGATTTAAGTATCTTTAATCTTCTTAAGTACCTATTGTAAATAGGTTTTAGTTCTCCTATGTGTGTTTTAGTAGACAGCCAAATCAAAACATCATTAGTGTCTCTAAACTCTTTTGATGTATTTTTTTTATATATGTTAAATATTTGTATTGAAACACTTCTTGTAATTCCAGAAGATATTAGCTGAATAACTACAGGTTCTTGTGTTCCCAGTTCTAACATTGTTGGCAAACTTAAAGTTAATTTAAATTCCTCCTTTTGAGGTTCAGTAAGAATTACTTCTAAAATATCCGTTAATACTTTTATATATTTAGGCAACAAATAAGTAGTGATGGAAGAATTGTATTTTATTGTTGCATTAATTACTTTGTTTATATCATCCAAATTGTCAGGGTCAATTCTATATCTTTCATCAACTTTTTCAGAATTATATTTAATATTATCATTTATAATTTGACCAATTGGATTACTATTTAGCCAATTCTTAGCATGTATGCACATTGATTTAGCGGAAACCCACTTATGATATTTTGTTTTCCCCTCTTCTATTATTTCGAAAATTGCATCTAATTTTTCAACAATACTAACTAATTGCCAATAAAAAGGTCTATTATGAACAGGAAGAATACAAGCTGCATTAGCATTTAGGTACTCGTTATAATTTGGGTTCTTATTTATTACCCACTCTCTTATATCCGATTCTTTTACTGCTTGGTAAAGTTGATTCTGTAAGGATGGGTCAATTGAAGGATTATTTCTTAAAATATTTTCTGGAACTGTTATGTTTGATAAACTATTCTCTAAATATTTCATTGCTAATTTAATCTCAGGTTTACTGAAGTTTTTACTCTGTAAATATTTTAACGCAAAACTTTCACCTTTTAAATATTTGTGTCTTAAGAATATAGAAAGTTGTTTGGTTTTAGAAGTTAAACTCGGAGTGTCTTTTTGAATTAAATTGATTGGTGTATTTAAATCATTTACTTCTAAATCATTTAATGCATTGGATGAAAACAGTTCAATTTCTTTATTATAGTCAGCTTCAAAATACTCACTAGCCTTAATTTTATCACTGCTTTTTTCTAAATAATAGACTGTTCCATATAAAGATGATTTTAATCTACCTGCCCTTCCTATTAAATTTCCAAATTCAAATTTGGTTAATGGTGTATTATCTTTTTTAGGCTCAAAAGTGAAAAGATTATTTGCTGGTAAATTAACTCCTTCAAGCAATGTAGATGTACAGAAAATTGTTGATATTTTTTCATTAATATACAAATCCTCAATTTCTTTTCTAACAATATCAGGAAGACTTCCATGATGATAAGCTATCTTTTTTTGTAAACATTCAATTAAGAAGTATTTCTTATGTATATCTTCTCTTATAAAATCTATAAGTTCTTTAACTTCATCATCAATTTCCGTGTCAAATACTTTAATTTTCGCATATTTCATAGCCCAGTTTTGAGCTAAATCTCCATTATGAACATACACTATATTGAAGTCATTTGGAGCTATACAGTTAACTAAATTAGCCATTTTATTTCCTAAAGAAGTTGATTTAGCAAAATTATAATCAAACTCATGGATAAAGGTTTGTGATTTACCTTTTTCAGTTTGCAATTCGATTTCAAAAATATTCTCTACATTATTTTTTAGGATAATTTTAAATTGAAAAACAGGGGATAATTTGGTCATTACTGATAAGCAGTCTCTATTGAAAATTTCTGAAAAAGTATTTTGGGGATTTTCAATATTGGGTCCTGCAGTAACAAACTTTGCATTTGGATATTTTATTTAAATTTCATTAAATACATATTCAAAAGTTAAACCTCTTCCATTAATATCTTCAACTCCTTGAATTTCATCAATAAACACAAAATCGATTTCAATATTACTATTTAAAATTTTTATACATCTTTCAGGTGTTAATACATATATCTCTTTTTCAAAGATTTCATTTTCTTTAACAAAGGATGTTTTGACATGCACATCAGAACTAATTTCAATTTTAAATTCTTCATTAACTTGGTTTATCAATGCTCGTGAAGGGACTATATATAGGACCTTGAATGGTTTTCCATTTGAGAACTCATTAATTAAAAATTGTTTAATGATGAATGATTTTCCTGAAGAGGTAGGGGCAGAAATTGCAATTTCGGATTGGTTATTCAGGGCATTCCAAAGTTCTTTTTGAAAATCGGTAATGAGATATGAAGTGTCTTGTGCTTCTATTATTCTGCTTTCCCTCTCATATATAAGTTCATTTGTAATAAAATCTCCAAATTCATATTTAGCTCTAAAATCAATTGGATTCTTTTCTTGAGTTTCATATAATCCATTTAAAAACTTTGTGGCGGTTAAATTACCTAATCTTGAAAAAAGAATATAACAAGCTTGTAAAATACTAACATCGTCTTTAAAGTTTAAAAATAATAATGAAGAAAAAAGCTGACCTTTTCTTCTATGATGTTCTTCAATGCTATCGCATAGAATTGAAGCTAACCAAATTCCTTTTTTTAATACTTCTTCCTCTATTGTAATTTTTCTTATTGAATTAAATTTTTCAGACAAAATCACTAATGAAAAATCATAAATAAGTTTGTTTAAAATTTTATGGTTATAAGCTTGTACTGAAAGATTTTCTTTTTTCATTATATCAAACTGTCCATAGTATTGTTGAAATTTTCAATGCTATTCGTAGGAACTAGAATAAAATCTAAAAAAACTTTTTCAAGTTCGGGATACTGTTTTACCTTTTTAGATATACTCGTTAAAGTCTTGTCTATTTTTTTTATAATATCTTTATTTATCAAATCTATTAGATCCGAATTATTTGAAGCTTTAATCATTAAATTATCGTAACTTTTTGTTTCAAACATAATCAGAATTGGGTGAACAGCTATTTGGCTTTTAAATAAACTTGAACTTGGATTCAACCTTCCATAAAGTTCATCAATATCATTTTCTCCACAGAATTTATCAATATCTTTTTCAGCAATAAACAGTTCTAAAGATTTAAAATTGGCTTGAAAATCAGTATCATAAAATCTATTTATTGAGTCTAGAGCATCTTTTTTTGCTCCTGTATAGTCTTTCCAAACCTTAGATTCTCCAATTAGATAGGCTGGGTTTTTAGTGCCATTTTTTAATGTGTAGTCCCCCAGAAAAATTCCATCCCCCCCTTTGATTTCATCATGATAGTTTGTAATATTAGTAATTTTATGAGCAATCATTTTGCAATTAAAAATTGACTCCACTAATCCAAATAATAAAAGTTCGCCATATTTTCCGCTCTTGGAATCACATGTTTTTTTCTTAAAAAACTTTGCTGCTTTCCTATAGTTTCTATTACTTATTAATTTTATGGCTTGCTCTCTTAAATCAATATCGCAAGCTGTTGTGCCTTCTTGAATTGTTTCATCTACTTTTCTTTGGACTTGTTTATTAATTTCAGATTTAGTTTTAAAGTAATCAGGTAACAAATCAAGTAAGGCATTAGCCAAAGAAATAGAATCTATAGTTGTTCCTGATGGAGATATGGTATAAAGTCGAACTTTAAGTTTATCATTTATATATTCATCATAGTGATGAGTTAGTTCCTTATCAACCCAATTTTTATCTATTGAAATTAAATCACCAAAATTTATTGCCATATCATAAATAGATTATTAAGAACAAAATGAAACCTGCTGAATGGTTATTTTTTTTATATAAAAGGAATTTCTGTTTGTCCATCTGGCATACCATCTTTATATAAACTTACAACTCTTGAAAAGGCATCGTTTTGAATCTTGATATATTTTAAAGCAAGTTCTTCTGCTTCTTTTCTTTTAGTTTCTGTCCAATTACTTTTCCTAGAAACTTTAATATTTAATAATATAACAAATAGTGTTCCTGAAATTCCTGCAAGTAAATTACTTATTGCAACACCTGCATCTCCTCTTGTTGCTTTATAACCATTGTCAAATATAGACAATGCAAATTCCATTAATTTAATACACGTGTTACACATTTCAATTGGAATTTCAGTTGCAATTCTTAACTGATCAATTGCCTCTCTTCCATATTTCTCTTTCTGTTTTTGGTTTTGTTCATTATCCCTTAACATTCTTAATTCTGAAACCCTTGCAAACTCTTTAGAATCTTTATAAAATAATTCGATTAATTTTGGTTTATAAACAGTGATTAATTCTTCTTTGATATAGTCCATTTGAATATGAACATTTGAATATGTTTCTTTTGTACGAGTTAAAATACATACAGTTTTCAATAATTCAATTGCAATTAATGCAGACAGTGCTGCGGCACTTCCTGAACCTGGAATATGACTGCCCTGGCCAAATAAATCTAATAATTCAGATGTTGGAAGTTCTAAATATTTCTGTATTTCATTGTCAACTTGTAATTTTAATGCTTCATTACTCATAGAAATTGTCTGTGTTTTATTTTTTTTTGTTAAATAATAATTAACATGATATATTATCAAATATATACAACTTATTTAAAGAATTAAAAAAAAATTAATCTTTTTCTTATATTTTAGAATAACTATATTTTAAAAACCCAACCCCTAACTAAAGAGGCTGGGTGGCATTAACTCAAAAACCAAGAATAGTTGGTAGAACTATCACTCAGTGCATTTGAGACACCTTCAGAAAAGTTGAAGGCATTCACTCCTCTTTCAAGGAAAGTATCTACATAACTGGTCTTATTAGAGCCAGTCAACAAATTATAAAACTCCCAAATACTTATATCACCATTAGCATTTCTACAAAAGCTTTCATCTTGGTAGTAGTCTTTAGCTACAGTATTAATGTGTCCATCATTCAAGAGCAGTTCAGGTAGTAGTGCTTTTTCTTTTTTAGGCAGGTAATTATACAATCTAGCTTTACCAATAATTTGAGCAAAATCCCTTTCAGAAAGAGAATATTCTAATAGGTTTTTCATAGTGTTTAAATGCTGATTGGCATTATAACCCTGAATTACTTGTAGCATTTTATCCTCAAGGTCTAAATAACTCATGGCTCTAATTTCACTTTGGAAACCATCTGTATTGACGCAAAGATTGCAACAAACCATATTTTGAAAACCTATAAAGAATTTGAACTTTTCATAAGTTTTCTTATTATAAAGGTTCTCTAGGTTGTAGCTTCTTACACCTCCTATTGTCAGTGATAACTTGTTGCCATTTATGGTTTCAGTAATACCTGGAACCCGTATAATAAAAGCCATCCTCTCAAAATAAGAAGTTCTCTGATGCTCTTCCAAATCTTTAGCAGCAATATGTAAAGCATCAGGAGTTCTTCCTTTAATTTGGTGGCTTACTCTAATTTCAGGAGTATCTAGGTTTTCATTTGGGAACATCTTACCAATAGCTGATAGTGCAGTTTCTATAAATTCCTGATGACTTAAAGTAATTTCATTATCCTTTGTAAAAACTGGAATCACACATTTTTCTTTTAAATGAAAAAGGCTAACCTCTTCTGTGTTAGCCTCTATAAAAGGTGATTTATGTATGATATTTGAAGATTCGTGTAAACCTGGATCCTCTATATAGTTAAGGAATACAGGTACAGGTGAAACTTGTCTATCTTCTCCAAAATTTGTACTTCTATTTTCTGAATTAGATTCAGTAAAAGAACTATTTATGTGCATTTGTGAAGAGTCACTTAAACCTGGAGATATTATCTGTTTAAAGACTCCAGGTACTTGTGAAAGAGTCTCCTCGTTTCTGATTTTAGTGAGTTCCATTTCCATTTGATGATACATTTGAGGTTAGTTGTTGTAAAAGGTTTTTCTTGGCTACAAAGTCCTGTTCAATAGTTTTTGCCAATTCTAGGTTTGCATTATAAAGGTTTGTAAGCTCTGAAAGGTTATTACATTCACTTACTTTAACCTGTAACTCTCCTTTAGTCATGTTGCTGTTGCACCAGTCTAAAATCTTTTTACCTGTATTTGAGTTAATAACAAACTGAGGTTTCCCTTCAAACAAATTGGTTCTGTCTTTGGAAGCTGTTGCAAAATGTTTATAATCGATGTCAAATACTATGGTAAACTCGTAGCTAATCTCATCTCTTTGAATGGCTTTTAGTCCTACTTTTTCAGGAACCATTTTCCCATTTCTTTCACTCAATACATAGTCTTGTTTCACCCTCATAGTGCAGATGATATGAATATTACTTTGAAGGATTTTTTCTACAAATAATTTTTGTCTTGGAGTTATCTTGTTCCAATTCGTGAATGAATTTCCTGTTAAAGAAGCATGATAATCCAATAAGAAATCCCAGCAATGGCTGATGCTATCAAGAATTATCACTTCCATCCCCGACTTAATGCATAAGTCTATTGCCTCAATATATCTTTCAGGAGAATGAGGAGACTCTAGGTTCAAAACATTGTAACTACCTATATGAGCATATAAATTACTCGAACCTGCTTCTGTGTCAATGACAGCTACTTTAGAAAGATTTCCATTGGTTAGACCTTGAGCTAATAATAGAGCACTGTAACTCTTTCCTGCTCCTGATGGAGCCTGCAACGCCATTTTTATTTTGGCTTTACTTCTTTCTGATTTTTTTAATTCCATGATTTATAATTTTAAAGAGTTGTATTTAAGTTTGTTTAGATTAAAATGAAAAAGCGACTATCACAATATGTTATGATAGTCGCTTTTAAGAAGATTTTATTGGACATAAATCCAAAGAAAAATGGTCGTTACTCTTTTAGTATATTATATTTTCAATATAGTTTATATATAAAAAGTATGTATTCTTGTACTACAAAAATTTATAAGAGTAACCTAATGTTTAATTTGAGTTCAAATGATTAATACTAGTTACTAGCTCCCCAATTGGTTTTTTTGCAAATACTCGGTATCTTATATTGCTGATTTTATTGCTTTTATAATAGGCATATTTAAATTCCGTTTCTTTTCCATTTTTTAGAACAACAAAACTTTCAATAGCATTATTCAGTTTAGCATTGCTGAAATCTTTTTGATTACTTTTTTGATTTAAAAACTTATTTATTTCGTAGTTAAATTCCTGAGTTGTGAACATTCCCTTCTCTAACCAATTTTCAAAATTTGAATCAATAAAGTCATATAAGTCTTCTCCATAGTTACCTATAAACCTCTTAATATTACCACTTTCACTGATGTCTGCTTCTTTAATTTGACCTTTATTAATAAAATACTGCTGAATACATTCAGCAATAAACTGATCAAAACCAAAATAATCTGTATCACTCCATATAGAAGGAAACATTCCTCCATGATACACATCAACACCTCCATGTTCTTTGTAAAAAGAAGAAAATTCTAAAATCCTAAATCTTCTATTTAATCCGCCATCATCTTCGGGGACACTATGATTTGTTGAAACAACAAATTTTGGCATTTCTTCATAAGAAATCTGCTCTTCATTTTGATATAGTTTTTTATGTTGAGTATTACCGGTAATTAAATTTTTAAGAAAAAGCCAATTAAATTTTGCTCCAGCATCTGAAATAATAAATAATCTTTGAAAATCCCAAGATTGCAAAAGACTAGAATCGTATTTAAGTTGTTCTGCTGACACTTCCGTTTTAGAAATGGTTAATTCCAAAATAGTACAAAGTAAATTCTTACCGGTTCCTCCTCCTTCTATCCGGTTTTGGGTTTTGTCTGTTAAGACAACCAAGTACCCTTTTCCTTCCTCATTAAAATCGTGAGTCAGGTATCCTAAAACAAGTTTTGTGTAATCAGAAATACCTATTGAATTATCAACAAAAGATCTAAAAAGGGAGTCTGTAATGTTTTCTAAAGACCAATCTCTCTCTTGTTTTCTGTAATGCCAAATAAGCTTATTTCCTAAACTATTATAATCGTTTAGAATAATGCATTCTGCAGTAATTGTTAGATAGCCATTTCTGAAAAACTTAACTGCTGATTCTCTTTCATCTACTAGAATAAGTGACTTGTCTAATTCTCTAAGTCGAGTAATTAATTTTCTTCCTTGAGAGAGCATATCTCTTTCAAATTTGTCTTTAGCTACATCTTGCTGAACTTTGTTTTTTTCGCTGATTATAGCTTTTAGGAAATTATAGAAAAAATTCTCATCTCGAAAGTAAATTTCATTATTAACAACTTGCACTAGAGCTTTGTTAAAAGTGTAAAAACCTAAAAGTTCACTTTGTATTAGTAGTTTTTCGAAATTAATCTTACAGGTTAAACCATTAATTTTCATAAACCAAAATTTACTATTTTTCATGTCGTCTTTTGTTTTACTAAGATTAGACAATCCAATACTTCATTTCGTTTATAATAACGCCTGTTGGCAATTCCATAAACTTTTAATTTTCCCATCTTAGTCCAAGCCCAAAGTGTGCTTGAATCAATTTTAAGAAGTTTGTAGGTTTCCTCTCTTGTTAGGAGTTCGTCTTGATTATCCTTGTTTAAGGATTGTTTTAGTTCATCTATCTGTTCTTTTACAGTAGATTTAATTAGCTCTTCGAATTGTGGTACATCTAAGTTATGTATCATGATTGTACTTGTCATAATTTTAATTTTTTATAATTATGATGCAAGTAGAATTAGGGAATTTTTAGGGATTCCCTAATTCGTTTCATTTAAATCAAAACCGATTTTTATTAAATGTGTTTCTATCTTTTGGACATTTTTTTTGGAGTTTAATGGGTGGTTTTTTGAAGTGGTGTCGTTATTGATAATTGGGTTTATCATAGGTTGTATTGTTCCTGATTTGACACTAGTTATTATACTTAGAATATTTGCAAGACTATTAATGGAAGAGATAAAAGGTTGTTTTTTACTTAAAAAGTCGATAATTCCAAGTTTTTGGAGATAGATTATTTTTTCAATACCTGAAATTTTGTCTAAATCTAATAATTGCACAATGTCATCAGATTGTTTTTGCATAGAAAGTTTTTCATTCAAAAAAAATATTTTTTTTGAGCTTGCTTTTTTTATTAGTTCTAAAGTCGGAACTCTTAAAAAGTCATAAAAACGTTGTTTATGTAAATTATTTAAAATTTTTAATTCCATTTCAATAAAAGTTATTTCATCAAAAAATTCATTGTCATTTTTAAAAAGAAAATTTTCTAGCCTCTTATTGTAGTGGTCTTTGTACACAGTAAAACTGCATAATTCCCAGAAATAATTTTCTTCTTTACTTATTTTAAATAAGTCTTCTAAATATTCTCCAATCAAAGACTTTGAAGTGGATAAAATTTCTTTTTTATGTGCTTCATTTTTAAAAATGTTGTAATTTATTTCGTAGCCACTTTGATTATCTATAGTTTTTTGAACATTTCCAAATGTGTCAATAATTTCACGGTCTTGACCCTCGTAAAAACAAATATTTTCATTAATATTTGAACATGTACTTAATTCTTTAATAACTAATTTTTCTAATTTTTCTGATTTCATAATTCTTAATATTAAAAGTAATCAGCAAGTTGTTTTGCTTTTTGTGTGTCGGTTTTTCCTATGTAGTTTAAGAACATCACTTCTGTTGAGTGTCCTGTTGCAGAAATCAGTAAAGATGTGGGTATTATTCCATAAAAATTAGTCGCAAATGACCTTCTACCAATATGTGATGTAACAAGGTCACTTTTTTTATATATTCCAGTTTCTTTGCGAAATATTTTGCTTTTAGGTGCAGTCTCTTTTTGTATGCTTCCACTTACCATTTGGGTTATCTTCGCAATCTCGCAAACGACTTTTATATAGGCATTATACTTTTGGTCTGATATAGCATAAGGAAACTTACCTTTTCTTTTAGCTAATATCTCTAATACTTTACTGTGAAGAGGAACTGTCATAACTTTTTCTGTTTTCTTTTGAGTAAACTCAATTAGACTTTTGTCATTTTCAATTCTTATTTGGCTATCACTAAATCTCATAAAGTCAGATACTCTTTGACCTGTATAACAACTAATTATTAACCAATCTCTGGCATTTGTTAAACTATCAGTTAATTTATCTTTCTCAATATTTTCTAGTTTTTCCAGTTCATCAAAGTTCAGGTATATTTTTTCAACTTTTGCTTTATCTATACGTAAGCCATCTAATTGTGGACTTGTTTCAAGTCCTGAAAAACGTGCATGTCTACAAACTGTTTTTACAAATGTTAATTCTCTTTGTATAGTATTTTGTGCGTAATTGTTTTTTTTGTAGAAATCTACGAATTCTTTTTTTAAGTTTTCGTTTACATCTTTTATAAGAATTACATGCTTTCTTATTTTCTGGAGCTCTTCTAATTTTTGTTTAATAACATTGAATTTTTGAACTGATGTGCTTTTTAACTCATGCTTACGGTAGTCAATATAATAGGCAAAGTATTTAGTTAGTTCTAATGGAAGTGCTTTGGCTTTTTGAGGCGGATTGTAATAGTAATCCATTTGCATTTTAAGCCAATCCTTAGAAATTTCCTCTGGGACTGTCGTGTTAAATGCTTTTAAGATGTGGTTTTCAATTTCATTGAGGTCTTTGTTTATATCTACCTGTTTTGTTCTTAAGTCAGCATCTTTCGTATTTTTTTTATGTAGTTTGTTCCAATAGTCTTTTGAAACTTCTAGTTTAGTGCTTGCACCAATAACATAGTCAGTCTCATTAAATCGAAACAATAATCGTAAAATTAAATTCGCATTTTCCTTTGTGGAGCGGTATAAAAAATTAATGGTAGCCATCTTTTGATATAATTAAGCCATACAAATATATGTAATCTGTACGATATTTGTACGGTAAAATCCAACTTGCCCCAAAACAGTTCAATTTACATCAAATATTTAAATGTCAATAAGTGTTTATTTTTATTGACTTTAGGAGGTGTTTTGAATAAAAAAAGAGATTGCTGTGTTTTGTATTTTTGAGTTATTTGCAGTCCCTTCCTCTCTGCTGAAACACCCTTCAAAATAATTCAAAACCTCGAAAACCTTACGTTTTTCGGGGTTTTTTCGTTTAACACCCTTCCAAAATATTCATTGTTTATTATAAATCAAGGTACTTAATCGAGATCCTAGAAAATCGTCATCATTAGAGTCTCCCTAAATTGAAAGAATGTTGAATTGCTATTATGCTTATATCAACAGCAGCAATCAATTCAATAACTATATCAATAAATGAGCATCTTGTTTTGTGGCAAACCTTACAGTAAATTAATGTATAACTTAAAGGTTACCCAAATGAAAGTAAAAACCACCTTGCACTTCTATATAAAATCAACAAAAGCCAATTCAGCAGGGCTATTCCCAATTTATGTGCGACTAACTGTCGACGGAAAAAGATTCGAATACAGTACCAAAAAATTCATCCAGCCATCAAAATGGTCGAACAAATTGAGTAGGATGAATGGCAATTCAGAAGAAGCTTGTTCAATAAACAACTTACTTGACTTCATGAAAAACCGAATAAACGATATCCAGTTCGAACTTTTAAAAGATAACATTTCGTTAAATATCGAGGAATTTAAAAACCGAATTCTGTGAACAAAACAAAGAGAACGACTCTTGATTCCTATCTTCAAAGAACACAACCGCAAAATATAAGAACTAGTTGGTTTGGAGTTGCAGCTGGAAAATATGAACGCTATGAAACTTTACTCTAATTTGGTTGGGCAGCAACTCGTATTTTTTTACTAATACCTCCATGTTATCTTTCTCTTTTAAGGTTTCCAAAAACAACTTTGGCTTTGAAGTCTTTTCCGAAGGTTCTTCTTGTTCTTGACATATTATTGCTAATTTAAGGTTTTTATTCCTATCTAAATTAGTCGGAATATTGTCCGAATTTTTGGGGTCAGCATATTGTGTTTAAATCCAATAAATAATGTTAAGTTTTAGTATCTATTCTGGAAAATTGTTAATTATGGCATAATCAATTAATAGTCTTTTAATTATTTTGTATCTTTTAATAATAGAAGATAAGTAGCAAAGGAATTAACTTTATAGGTTGAATGTTTTTAACGTAAAGTGCTTTTCTATATATTTACATTTTTAAAACGATTTATAAAAATTAGTCATAAATAAAAATCAATTGTCTTTTAAAATAACACTCCATTTCAACAATATATAATTTTAATGTTTTTGTTGTGGCTTAAAGGATAAACTATTTAATAAAAACCAATGCTAAGAAAACTTAGTTATATAATTCTAATTAGTAATATACTTTTATTGTGCTCGTGTAATTCTCGTAATGAGGATTTACATACTATTTCTATTGGTTTTTCACAAAGCATAGATCATGATATTTGGAGAAAATCTATGGATCATGCTATGGAGGTAGAAGCAGCACTTCATTCAGAGGTTAAACTAACTATTTACAATGCTAATCGTCAAGAAAAAAAGCAAATTAAGGATATCGAAAAATTCATATCTGATAAAGTAGATGTTATTATCATTTCTCCTTTTGAATTAGATTCTATAATTCCAGTTATTGAGAAAGCAAATGCTATAGGGATTCCGGTAATTATAATTGATAGAAAAGTAAATACTTCGAATTATACGGCCTATTTAGGTGCAGATAATGTTGAAGTAGGACGAATTGCTGGGCGGCATATTGTTTCTTTGTCTAAGGGGATGGCAAATGTAATGGAAATTCAAGGAGCTTCCTATACATCACCTGGTTTAGACAGAAGTATGGGTTTTCATCAAATTATAAATCAATATCCTAATATTAAGGTAATTACCATAGATGCGCAAAAAGATCAATTGCCCAAAAAAGCATTTGTGAAAATTTTACAAAGTTCTTCCGATATCAATTATGTATTTGCTTATAATGATGTAATTGCATATCAGGCTTGGAAAGAGACAAAAATATATATACCAAATAACAAAATAAAATTCATAGGCGTTGATGGAATTAATGGGCCAAATGGGGGTATTCAACTTGTTAAAGACGGAGTTTTAGAATCCACTGTTTTATATCCTACAGGAGGTAGTGAAGCTATTAAATTAGCATTGAAAATAGCTAATAAAGAGATTGTTCCTAAAAACAACAACCTTAGCACCATATTAATTGACTCTCTTAATGCAGATATTATGAGTAATCAATTTGATAAGATAACAATCCAACAATCTGATATTGAGCAACAACAAAAGATTATTAAAAATCAGGAAAAGAAATATTCGACTCAGAGTAATCTTCTGAAACTTTTAATTTCTTTATTTATAATTGTACTAAGTTTAGCGATATATAGTATTTATTCGGGAATTACAATTCGTCGTAAGAAGAAAGAATTGGAAGAGACAAATAAAAAAATTGTTAGCCAAAGAAATGAAATTGAAAAATTTTCTGAAGAATTAAAACTAAGTAATGAAGCACGATTTAATTTTTTTACAGGTTTGTCTCATGAATTCAAAACGCCTTTGACTTTAATTTTAAGTTCAGTAGAATCATTAGGCAGTGAATTAAAGACCAAAGGTAGTTCAGTAAACAAAGAAATTAACTTGATGTATAACAACTCCAGAAGGTTACTCAGGTTAATTAATCAATTATTAGACTATAGAAAAACAGAAGATCAAAAATTTACTTTAAAAGCATCAAAAACTAATATTTTAGATTTTTCAAAAAGTATTATTAGTGATTTTGATCGGGAAGCGAAGAAAAGAAATATTGATTTTTCATTGACAACTAACAATCCGGAATTAGAAGTTTATATGGATCGAAATCTTATGGATAAAGTCTATTTTAATTTGTTGTCAAATGCCTTTAAATTCTCTCCTGAAAAGGGTAAAATTTCGATTGTAATAAAAGAAGATAAACCCAATAACATTGTTAAAATTCACTTTAAAGATTCAGGTATAGGGATTCCCGAAAATGAGTTGAAGGAGGTTTTTACTGCTTTTTATCAAGGTTCAAATAATTACAGGAACAGTTCTGGAATAGGGCTTTATTTATCAAAAAGTTTTATTGATCTGCATAAAGGGAAAATAGATATCAATTCAAAAAATGGAGCAGAATTTATAATTACTTTACCGTTAGGAAAAGAGCATCTTGATGAAAAATATATAATAAAAGAGCCAATAGTAGATTTTGTTCATGAACCGGATTATTTGGATTCCGAGTTTATTCAAAGTGTTGAACCAAAAAACACCGAAGATAAATATTCGATTCTTTATATAGAGGACAATTCCGAGCTTTTAGATTTTGTGTCTCATAAATTTTCTGCAGAGTATACTTTTTTTGCATCTGATGGTACCAATGCAATTGAAAGAGCATTGGAATTAATTCCAGATATTATTATCTGTGATTTGAATTTGCCTGAAAAGAATGGTTTCCAAATTTGTGAAATACTCAAGAAAGATTTAAGAACGTCACATATTCCTATTATAATGCTTACCGCTTCGGATAACCAAGATTCCTATTTGAAGGCTCTAGAAAGTGGTGCCGATATCTTTTTGACAAAACCTTTCAATTTAAAAGTATTGGCGCAATCTATTAAAGGATTGCTCTTTAACAGAGAAAAACTTCGGTTTTATTATACCAATAATATTTTAAATATTGAGGATGGTGATTTTGGTGTTTCTGAACAAGATTTTTTAAGAAAGTTGAATGATCTTATTGAAAAAAACTTGGATAATTCTGCTTATACTGTTGAAGATCTTGCACGAAGTTTAACTATTTCTCGGGTGCAATTGTATCGAAAAGTGAAAGCTATATTAGGAATTAGTGTCAGTGACCATATTAATAATATTCGATTAGATAAGTCAAAGGAGCTGCTGAAAAAGTCAGAATTAAACATTTCAGAAATTGCCTATGCGGTTGGTTTCTCCTCACCAAATTATTTTTCAACTTCCTTTAAAAATAAATTTGGAGTTACACCTAAAGAATATAAAAGTAAAAAGTAGATATTTTCTATGTAGCCATTTTCTTCCTAATAAAAAATAGCATAACATAATTGTACTTTATGTAACATAAGAGCAGCTACAACGAAGTAGTTGCTTTTTTTGTTTATGTCTAATGTATTGATAATTAATATTTTGAATTGTTTTATAAAGCATTGTGTTAAACCACACCATTCTTGATATAAAAGCCGATTTTTTAAAAATATCTTAGTAATTGAATTTAAGATCTAAACATAATTAATTTTTTATTTCCTTTAATTGATTTCGTTTTGCTGATAAAAAGTATTTAATCTGAGTGTATCAAATCTTTTTGCGCACTTATAATTCTCGTAAACCATTCAATATGAAAATAAATCGCACGTTTTTATGTCTTCCACTTTGTTTAGCATTATTTAATAATTGCACCAAAGAGGATAAACCAACTGAAACCCTTATTGTAGAAACAAACGCTCCGGCGTGTCAAACTCCTAATGAATCGAATAATACGTATCGGACATTCTTTAAGCCTTCTGTGGGTTGGGTTGGTGTTCCCATACCATTTTATGAAAATGGTATCTTCCATCTTTTCTATTTGTACGATGCAAGAAATACAATGCCCACGTTTCACCCATGGTATAAGGTAACTACGTCTGATTTTGCAACGTTCACCGACACTAGTGAAATGATTGCCACAGGAACTGAGAATCAGCAGGATGGTGCATTGGGTACAGGATCCGTTTTTAAAAGGAATGGAATTTATTACGCTTTCTATACAGGTCATAACGGAAATCTTGATCCTAAAGAAAAAGTTATGCTTGCAACGTCTACGGATTTAAAAAATTGGACCAAAGATCCTTCCTTTTTATTGCAGGCTTCTTGGGGATATGATCGCAATGAATTTAGAGATCCAATCGTCATAGAAGATAAAAGTACAGGAACGTATAAAATGTTGATTGCGACACGTTCTGAGGTTGGTATAGTTTCTAATAGTACTGTGCCATGGCGAGCAGTAATCGCGCAATACAGTTCTGCAAATTTGAGAGATTGGACTTTGGAAAAGCCATTTTGTGAGGATACAACTACCTTTATAACAGAATGTCCTGATGTGTTCACGATGGGTGATTATCAGTATTTGATTTACTCAAATATTGATGATCGAATGGTACACTATAAATACCGTTTACTGACAGCCAATACTTGGATTACTCCTGTAAATAGTGCGTTAGATGGAATTGATTACTATGCTGGAAAAACAGTCACCGATGGCATAAACCGGTATATAGCAGGATGGTGTCCTACTAAAAACAAAAACAGTGATGCCGCTAATTTTGATTGGGCTGGATCGCTTGTAACGCATCGACTTGTTCAGCATCCAAATGGAACATTAGGTATTGCGATACCCAATGGTGTAGACAACAATTTTATTGTTAATGAAGTTTTAAATGCGAAAATAGGCTTTGGAACTACAAAGCAAGGAGATGCCTATACATTGAAGGGTAATGGGGCTAAAAAAGCATTTTCAGTATTTGACAGAAAAACGGGCGCATTTAAAATTAAAACACATATAAAAGCGACATCATCCACTCAATTTGGTTTTGAATTTGGAGCGTGTGAAACGCGAAATGAAGTATTTGCCATTGTATTGGATTTAGCCAAAAATCAATTAAGATTAGATAAGGTTATAAAAAATGCGTCCTCCCTAAATCTAACGCAGCTTCCGCTAAATGTCCCGGCTAATAAAGAGTTTGATGTTACAATCATTTCTGAAAATTCGGTATGTGTGATATACATTAATGACGAAATCGCTTTTACAAACCGTATCTATAAAATGAATCAAAATGCTTGGGCTATTTTTGCTGATAATGGTGAAGTCACTTTTTCAGACTTAAAAATTTTTAAATAAGAGGAGTAAAGAAAAGTATGACTTTAATCTTTATTATAACGCTAGTTTCTATAAAGGTTTAGTAATTAAAATTAATTCTATTTTTTTTATATTTCTTATTTATGTAATGTCAAAATCAAAACCATCAAAATTAGATTTTGATGGTTTTTTTTATGGCTTTATTTCAATGCAATAATTCTGCTGCTTTCCACGCTGTATGTAACTATAGGGAATCTGGGTTCGAGTGGCTTTTGCGTAATAAAACCGAGTAGAAGATCTATTGGGATTGTTTTAATATAAGTTGTCTTATTCTTGTTGTAATTCCTTTACTCAGGTATAAAAACATCCCTGAATCTTGAGCTCACATTGCATTTCATCTGTGTAATTTTTCTTATAAGCTTAAGAATACTTCATAATATAGAATTTCTTAATAAATTCATTTTTTTTATCGATTTTTTTTAAACTTTCTATAAAAATAAATTTAAAATTTTATTAATCGAATAAAATCCATCAAGTGACTTTTTTTATTCCTGAATATCCATTTTTTTTTAAAAATACGTGTAACATGATTGTAACACGTGTAACATAATCGAACTACAACGAAGTAGTTATTTGTTTATTTTAAATTACAAATATCTGATAATAAGTATTTTATTCTTTATTCGATATTGTGAAACCGTATTAAATGAAATTGTAACATCCTTAAAATATAAGTAAAATTTATGCGGATATCTTAGCAATCTAATTTAATATTTTTTGATAATGAAAAAAATTATTGTTTGGTCTCTGATTGCTTCACTAGCAGGGTTTCTTTTTGGGTTTGATACCGTTGTTATTTCAGGAGCTGATAAAAAGCTGCAAGGTTTATGGAATTCCTCTGATGCTTTCCATGGAACAGTAGTTATGGGGATGGCATTATGGGGAACCGTACTTGGGGCCATATTTGGTGGAATTCCTACTAATAAGATTGGGAGAAAGAATACGTTATTATGGATAGGTATTTTATTCTTGTTCTCTGCAATTGGATCTGCTTTTGCAAATAGTCCATTTGTTTTTGCCGCATTTAGATTTGTTGGTGGTCTTGGAGTTGGCGCATCAACAATTGCAGCACCCGCCTACATATCAGAAATTGCTCCTGCAAAAGATAGAGGGAAGCTGGTTGCTTTTTATCAATTCAATATTGTTTTAGGGATTCTTATGGCTTTTTTGTCTAATTATCTTTTAAACGATATGGGTGAAAATTCGTGGAGATGGATGATGGGAGTACAAGCAATTCCATCTGTAATTTATATTTTATTAATTATTTCGATTTCTGAAAGCCCAAGATGGTTATTGTCCAAACTCAAGAATGACGAAGCTAGAAGAGTGTTGCAATTAATAGGGCAAGAAGCTGATTATGAAAAAATAAAAGAAGAGATATATAGAGATAATAAAGATGCTTCTAAGGTTAATGATACTATATTTTTAAAGAAATACAGAACACCTTTAGTATTGGCTTTTTTAATGGCTTTTTTTAATCAATTATCTGGAATTAATGCTTTTTTATATTATTCCAGCAGAATATTTCAAGAGGCGGGTCTTGGTGAAAGTACCGCTTTACTAAGTAGTATTGGAATAGGAGTGGTGAATTTACTTTTCACACTATTGGGCGTTTTCTTAATCGACAAATTAGGGCGTAAAGTATTAATGTATATAGGCTCTGTGGGGTATATTATATCACTTTCACTTGTTGCAATGGCTTTCCTTTTTCATTGGGAAGGAATGGCTGTTCCTGTTTTCTTATTCCTGTTTATTGCTGCACATGCGATAGGTCAAGGTGCTGTAATTTGGGTTTTTATATCAGAAATTTTCCCAAATCATCTAAGAGCTTCAGGCCAATCATTTGGTAGTACCACACATTGGGTTTTGGCGGCTATCATTCCATCGTTAATACCATATCTATTTTCTACGGTTGGACCTGGAGTAGTATTTATGTTTTTCGCAGTGATGATGGTTTTTCAACTCTTGTTTGTTCGATTTATGATGCCAGAAACCAAAGGAATTTCTTTAGAGGAGTTAAGTAAAAATTTAATAAACGAATAAAATTATGAGCAAATTAAAAATTATTAAATATGTTGGATTGTTAAGTTGCACAATGATTTTTACAACGATATTTAGTTGTAAAGATGGTTCTTTAGCAAACAAGAAATATACTGAAGAAGAATTGTATCGGCCTAATTTTCATTTCACTCCTAAAAAGGGTTGGATGAATGATCCTAATGGGATGTTTTACTACAACGGGTATTACCATCTTTTTTATCAATATTATCCGGATTCAAATGTTTGGGGGCCCATGCACTGGGGTCACGCCATCAGTACAGATCTTATAACCTGGACTGAAAAACCCATTGCGCTTTATCCGGACGAAAAAGGATATATTTTTTCGGGAAGTGCAGTTGTTGATATAAAAAACACTTCGGGTTTTGGTAGTTTAGAAAATCCGCCTATTATAGCCATGTTTACGTATCATGACATGAAAAAAGAAAAAGCTGGAGAAAGCAATTACCAATCTCAAGGTATCGCTTATTCATTAGATGAAGGCTTGACTTGGACGAAATATGAGGCAAATCCAATTATTAAAAATCCAAATCTAAAAGATTTTAGAGATCCGAAAATCACTTGGGACGCCATTCACCAGCAATGGTTAGTTGTTTTAGCAGCGGGAGATAAAACGATGTTTTACAGGTCTAAAAATCTGAAAAACTGGGAGCTACTGTCAGATTTTGGAAAAGACATTGGGGCTCATGGTGGTGTTTGGGAATGTCCAGATTTTTTCCCGATGCTAGTTGAAGGTACAGATGATTACAAATGGGTTATGCTGTTAAGCATTAATCCAGGGGGACCTAACGGTGGTTCTGCTACACAATATTTTGTAGGTGATTTCGATGGGAAAACATTTACTATTGATGATACTTTTTCAAAAGATGTAAAACAACAAAATGGGCTTTGGATCGACTATGGAAGAGATAATTATGCAGGAGTTACTTGGTCTAACATCTCTGAGGTTGATGGGCGAAAATTATTCATAGGGTGGATGTCAAATTGGCAATATGCACAAAAAGTGCCAACAGAAACATGGAGAAGCAGTATGACTATACCACGAGAATTAGTACTTGTAAATGATGGTGGTCATTATATTGTTTCCTCTAAACCTGTAAAGGAATTACAAAATTATATTGCTAAGACTATCAAAAAAGAATCTCTTAAAATAGACAAGGAAACAGTAATAACTGATCAATCTTTGGTAGACTTATCAAAAGTAGAAATTCGTTTTACATTAAAGGACTTAAAAAAGGACGTTTATACTTTCTCTTTTTCCAATAAAAGTACTAATACTATACAATTTGGCATCAATAAAAAAGACAACTATTTTTTCATTGACAGAACAAAATCTGGGAATACAGCTTTTTCAGATTTATTTGCTCACACAATTTCAAAAGCTCCATTTACGAAAGATTTCAATACGATGGAAGTAAGAATAATTGTTGATAAAACATCAATAGAAATTTTTTATAACAATGGAAAAACAGTTATGACTGAAATATTTTTTCCAGATAAACCAATGGAATATTTTTCAGTTAGTAAAGCTAATACGGAATATACCATTGAAAACTTAATTATTAACCAACTAAATTTTAACTAAAGCAACTAAATTATGAAACACAAAATTATTCTTTACTTAATCCTGATGGGGTCGTTTTTTTCTGTATCGGCCCAAAATATAGGAATCACAGGAGTGGTAACTTCTTCCGAAGACGGAATGTCTCTTCCTAGTGCGTCAGTAATGGTTTCTGGAACTAAAATCGGAACTTCAACTGATCTCGACGGTCAGTTTACGATTACTAATGTTGATAAAAATGCAACCTTAGTATTCAGTTTTACTGGATATGAATCTCAGTCTGTTAAACTTAATGGACAAACTACTTTAAAAATTGCATTAAAAGCAGAGTCTTTAAAACTGCAAGAGGTTGTTGTAACGGGTTATGGTAAAGAGAAAAAAGCCGATTTAACCGGTGCAGTTACGGTAGTAGAACTGAAACCTATTACTGGGCAAACCATGAGCTCTGGAAATGCTATGCAAGCTTTGCAAGGAAGAGTTGCTGGTTTGACTATAGAGAAATCAGGAGATCCAAGTGGAGGAAGTAGTAGAATATTAATTAGAGGGGTAAGTACACTAGGTAATACAGATCCATTGTATGTTATTGATGGTGTTCCTACAGTACGACCTGAGGTTTTTGCGAGTTTGAGTCCAAGCGCTATTGCATCTATTCAAGTGTTAAAGGATGCTTCAGCTTCCTCTATTTATGGGTCTAGAGCTGCTAATGGGGTAATCATCGTTACTACTAAAAATGCAGCAAAAGGTGGAGTAACAAAAGTATCTTACAGCACAAACGTTTCTATTCTTTCAGAGAAAAAACAACGATACAAAATGCTTAATGCTTTAGACAGAGGAAAAGTTTTATGGCAAGCTTCTGTTAACGATGGTGCAAGTCCGTCTGGTGGATATGGAGAAATCTATAATTTTGATTGGAATAATGACTTCAGTAATCCAGTATTGAATAGTGTAAGTGTAAAGCCATATGTAGGTGGAGATACTAATGTCCCTTCTGGTGATACAGATTGGCAAGATACTGTATACAAAACTGGACTTCTTATCAATAATGATTTATCTGTATCTGGAGGATCTGATAAAGCAAATGTAGTATTGAATATGGGGTATTTAGATAATTCTGGGATGCTAAAATATACTAATTATGAGAGATATTCAGCAAGACTTAATGCCAATTTCAAGTTGTTCAATGACAAAGTAAGATTTGGTGTTAATTCACAATTTACACAGTCAAATGAAAGAGCTGCTGCCAATGATGTTGGAAACGCACCAACACCAGGTTTAGCAATAACCCTTGCGCCAACGATTCCAGTTTACACTGCATCTGGAGATTATGCTGGGCCATTAGGATCTGGTTATTCCGATAGAAACAACCCTTTACTAATGCAATATTTGAACAGATGGGATAATAGCAAAAAAATGGCTTTGTACGGTAATGTTTTTACTGAAATTGACATTTTAAAAGGGTTGACCTTTAGAAATAGTATTGGGATGGATTTTAATGATTTCAACAGAAAAGACATTGAACCAATTGTGAAAAATGGATTTGTTAATAGAGGCAATAATAGTTTAACTTTTGATACCAATAAGTATTCTAGTTTAACAATTTCAAATACTTTAAATTATAATCTTACTATTTCTGAACATAAATTAGGGATCCTCATTGGAACTGAATCAACCAAAACGGATTTGAATACTTTGTATGCTCGTGCTGAGGGATTCGCAGTTGAATCAGAATCTTATTTTACACTATCTGCGGCTACTGGAGCTAGAACAAACAATGGAATTTCAACTGGAAGTAGACTACTTTCTCAGTTTGGAAAATTTAACTACGCTTTCTCTGACCGATATTTAGCTTCTTTCACTATTCGTAGAGATGGTTCATCAAGATTTGGTCAAGACAATAGATATGGTATTTTTCCAGCGATTACTGCAGGATGGAGAATCAATAATGAACAATTCCTTAAAAATGTAACAGCAGTTTCAAACTTGAAGCTACGTGCTGGTTATGGAGAAGTAGGAAATCAATCTATTGGAGATAATGCCCGTTTTGGTTTATACGAAGCTAGATACGGTCCGAATCAAAATGTATATTATCCAGATTTTTTCAATATTTATTATAATGTTGGAACTGCTTATGATTTAAATGGAACTAATACTGGAAATTTAGCTTCGGGTTTTGTATCTATACAAGCGGCGAATTCAGGGTTAAAATGGGAAACTACCAAAGAGGTTAACGTAGGTTTGGATTTTGGTTTTTTCGAAAATAAATTATCAGGTTCATTTGATTATTTCTCAAGAAAGACAGTTGGAATTTTGATTAGACCGCCAGTTGCATCTGCTGTTGGAGAAGGTCAGCAACGGTTTGTCAACGGTGCTTCGACTGCAAATAAAGGTTGGGAACTTACAGTAGGATATGCAGATAAATTAGATAATGGATTGTCTTATAATGTTACCACAAATTTTGGTGCGACTAAAAATAAAATCACAGATTTGCCAAAAGAGGTAAGAGCAGCGTATCCAGGAACTGCAGCTAATTCAATAATTGGGCATTCACAATTCGAAGTTTTTGGATATAAAACAGAAGGTTTATTTCAAAATCAAGCTGAAATAGACGCTCATGCTACTCAAGTTGGTTCTCGATTGGGAGGTATTAAATTTGTTGATATCAATGGAGATAATGTGATTAATTCAGATGATAGAACTTTTATTGGTACAACACTTCCAAAATTAGAATACGGTATTAATATTAGTTTAGCGTATAAAAATATTGATTTCTCCATTTTTGGTTCTGGTGTAGCTGGAAGAGTTGGAGTTGATCCGTATATTTTTTGGAATAATTTTGTTCAAGGAAGAGATAATGCAGGTCCAGGAACATTAAATGCATGGACTCCTACTAATACTAATACAAATGTGCCTTCTCTTTCATTAGCTAATAATGATACTCAGATGTCAGATTATATTTTGAGAAACAATTCTTATTTCAAAGTCAGAAACATCCAAATTGGGTATTCATTATCAGATGAGTTAGTTCAAAAATCGGGATTCATTACAAGTTGTAGAATCTATGCTCAAGGAGAAAATTTATTTTGGTTTACTCCAAAAGGATATATTGGTTCCGATCCAGAACGAACAGATGTTAATAGAATACCAGTACCAACTACATTTTCATTAGGTGTAAACTTTAATTTTTAATCAATTATCATGAAGAAATATAATACTATAGTTACCCTTTGCTTGTCAATCTTATTCTTGACATCATGTAGCTCCGATTTTTTAGATTATGAACCAACAGGAGTATTGTCTTCTGTAAATGTTGCGACAGCTACAAATGCGGAAGCACTTGTAAACGCTGCCTATGCTGCAATAGGGAATGACGAAATGGTAGGCCCAATAACAAACCAATGGGTGTACGGAAGTGTACGATCTGATGATGCCTATAAAGGAGGTGGTGGTCGTGGCGATGTTGATGTAATTGACCGTTATGAACAATACAATACAACTATTGCAGATTACGGTGACTGGATGTTACCTAGAACTTGGACAAATCATTATAAAGCGATTTCTAGAGCTAACTTTGCCTTGTCCGTTATCAATGCAATTCCAGATGCGGATTACCCATTAAAAAAAGTGAGACAAGCAGAATTGCGTTTTTTAAGAGCCCATTCTCATTTTATGCTAAAGTTATTGTTTAATAAAGTTCCTTATATCACAGAAGAGCTTACTCAAGAAGACATATTAAAAACGTCAAATGATTTGTCAAGTGATGCTTTATGGGACAAAATTGCAGCTGATTTTCAATTTGCATTTGATAATTTACAACAGAGCCAGGATCAGGTAGGTAGAGCCGATAAAAATGCTGCAGCTGCTTACTTAGCAAAATTAAGTTTATATCAGGCATACAAGCAAAATGATGCGCATCAAGTAACTAGTATAGATGCAGCAAAATTGCAAAAAGTAATAGATTATGCTGATAAAGTGACAGGAAGTTTAGAGCCTGACTTTGGAAATAATTTTTTAGATGGTCATGATAATGGTTCAGAATCTATTTGGGCTGTACAATTCTCTATAAATGACGGGACCAATACAGGAAGAGTAAGTTTTGTTACAGGATTAAACTCTCCTCATGGAACGCCTCTATACGGATGTTGTGGCTTTCATATGGCAAGCCAAAATATGGTGAATGCATTTAGAACGGATGCTAATGGCTTACCATTATTAGATACTTTCAATAATTCAGATATTTTTAATACAATAACCAATGGTAATGCTCCATTAGCAGCCGGAGTTACTTTAGACCCAAGAATTGACCATACTGTTGGTGTTCCGGGAAGACCATTTAAATATAAAAATACTTTGAAAACTTCAGGAGATATGGTCTACAAATTGAGTTGGGCTAGAGATCCAGGAGTTTATGGATACTTTGGAAACATGAAAGAGCAACAATCTCCCGACTGTTCTTGTTATGTGAAGAACGGGCCATTCATTGGGACTTCAAAGAATGTTGATTTTATACGTTATTCGGATGTTTTATTATTCAAAGCCGAAGCATTAATACAATTAAACAGATTTGCTGAAGCATTGCCAATAATTAATCAAATTAGAGCAAGAGCTGCAGCCAGTACTGCAATGACTTTAGCGGCAGGAGCTTCAAATGTTTATAAAGTTCAACCGTATGCTTCTTTCCCTTCAAAAGACTACGCAATGAAAGCATTAATGTTTGAAAGACGATTGGAGTTTGGAATGGAAGGACCAAGATTCTTTGATTTAGTAAGATGGGGCATCGCTGAACCTGTTTTGAATGCCTACCTTAATGTTGAGAAAACAAAAAGAGATTTCCTTTCAAATGCCAAATTTACGGCAGGTAGAGATGAGTATTATCCAATTCCTCAAAGAGAAATTGATTTCACTGGAGGATTATACAAACAAAATCCTAAGTATTAATAATAGAATTTAAAATAAGTTTTGGTTAGTAAATTCGGTTGGAGGCAAGTATTTTTACTTGCCTTTAACTTTTAGTATCGAAACTGAAATACTTTTGCTAAATATGTTTTTGTAACAGAAATGTTTAATAATTAAGTTTTTAAATCAGAAAAAATAGTTTTTTAATATGAATTATGAAAAATAAAATCACCCATTATTTTTACAAAAAAAGGTTATTCCTATTTAGTTTAATAACAATCATTAATTTATCTGCGCAAACCGTAACCATTCCTATTGTGACTTCAAACAATATGATATTGCTACAAACGGATAGCAATAATAGGTTAAGGACTGTTTATTTTGGAAAACCACTTGAAATTGAAAGTGAGTATGTAGCTGTTTCAGCAGGGTATAATTATGATCTTTCGAATCAAGGAATTTACAATTCATCCTATACTTTTTCAGGGACATGGAACCTTTCTGAACCAGCCATACAAGTAAAACATGCCGATGGAAACACTTCTTTGGAACTAAAATATGTAAGTCATAAAATCGAAAAAATAGACGCCAATATTTCTACCACTAGTATCGTTCTTAAAGACCCTATCTATCCTTTTGAGGTAACTTTATTTTATAAAGTTTGGGCCAAAGAAAACATAATCGAACAATGGACCGAGATAAAAAACAAAGAGAAGAAAGCATTGCTTTTGCAAAAATATGCTTCTGCAAATTTATATTTTGCAGGCAAAGATTTTTATCTCACCAGTTTTCAAGGAGAATATCTAAAAGAGATGCAGCCAGTTGAAACTAAATTGGTGCAAGGCATCAGAACGGTAGATTCAAAATTAGGAACAAGAGCAATGCTTTTACAAACACCTAATTTTATGGTGTCTTTTGGTAAACCCGCCTCAGAAAATGAAGGAACTGTGATTATTGGTCAATTAGGTTGGAGTAGCAACTTTAAACTGGAATTCGAAATCGATTCAAATAAAAACCTTCGATTTATTGCAGGAATTAATCCGTTTACATCTGAATACTCATTAGCTCCAAACGTACTATTCAAAACACCTTCTTTAATTTATGCCTTGTCTAATCATGGCACAGGTGCAGCCAGTAGGAATTTACATGATTGGTCAAGAAAATACAGACTTGTAGATGGACAAGGGTAACGGCTTACATTACTAAACAATTGGGAAGCCACCTATTTTGATTTTGATGAAAATAAAATAGTAGACTTATTTAAAGATGCCAAAGATTTGGGAGGTGATCTATTTCTATTAGATGACGGCTGGTTTGGTAATAAATATCCGAGAAATAACGATGATGCTGGGCTTGGCGATTGGCAGGAAAACAAAAAAAAAATACCAAGTGGTTTGGGTTATTTGGTAAAAGAAGCTAAAAAAGAAGGTATTAAATTTGGGATTTGGATAGAACCAGAAATGGTAAATCCAAAAAGCGAATTGTATGAAAACATTTAGATTGGGTCATCCGACAACCTGAAAGACCGGAGATTTACTATACAAATCAAATGGTTTTAGACTTGTCTAATCCTGAAGTTCAAGATTTCGTTTTTGGAATTGTAGACAATCTTTTTGTGAAAAACCCGGAATTGGCGTTTATAAAATGGGATTGTAATGCGGTTATTTATAATGCTTATTCGGCTTATCTGCATAAAACAGGATTGCCTCAATCAAATTTGTATGTAGATTATACCCGAGGTTTGTATAAAGTACTTGAACGAATCAGGGCAAAATATCCAAAAGTTCCAATGATGTTGTGTTCCGGTGGTGGTGGTCGCGGCGATTATGAATTGCTGAAGTATTTTACCGAGTTTTGGCCAACAGATGATACAGAACCTTTAGAAAGAATTTTTGTTCAATGGGATTACTCATATTTCTTTCCTTCCATTTCTTCGGACAACCATGTTACCGACTGGGGGAAACAACCATTAAAATTTAGAGTAGATGTGGCTTCTATGGGTAAACTGGGTTTTGATATTGTAGCGAGTAAATTAAATAGTGAGGATAAATTATTTTGTAAACAAGCGATAACAAATTACCACTCTTTTAAAGATGTCGTTTGGCATGGCGATATGTTCCGCTTGGTGAACCCTCATGAAAATAATATTGCAGCCTTGATGTATGTAAATCCAGAAAAAAACAAAGCAATTGTTTTTAACTATTTAGTAAATAACCGATTTAATTTAACAGCAACTGAACGACCAGTAGTATTAAACGAATTGAATCCAAATAAAAAGTATAGTGTAAAAGAAATTAACTTGTTTCCTGGCATTACTTCAACAATCGATTCTTACAAAATTTACTCCGGGAATTTCTTGATGAAAGCCTGAATCAATCCTAATGTTTCTTTAAAAAGAAGCAGTGTGGTTTTGGAGATAAACGAAGTGAAATAATTTTATTTTGTCAAATAAATGCTAGTATTGACTTTTACGAAAGGTTTTTTTACGTTTCTTCAATTCTATATATTGGGATATGAGAAAAATGAGGGGAGCTTGATGTTAATAAAAATAAAAAATATAAATAAGATGAGCTTGTGAATTTTTTTTACCAGCTCTTAATTTTAATAAATATGGAAAAAAAATATACTTTAAGTATTGTAACTTTTGGGGAAGTTTTATGGGATGTGTTTCCATCTCATAAAAAAATTGGAGGTGCTCCACTGAACGTTGCTCTTAGAATGAATTCTTTAGGAGTTAATTCAACTATTATAAGTCGAGTGGGTAATGATGAAGATGGTGATGAAATTATATCCTTTATTAATAATATGGATGTCAGTTCAGATTTTATACAAGTAGGGGAAGAATATAAAACTGGAGTCGTTAATGTGATGATTAATGAGAAAGGGAATGCCTCTTATGATATTCATTATCCGTCTTCCTGGGATAAAATTACACGAACAAATGAAATGAATGAAAAAGTTTCGGAATCAGATGCTTTTGTTTTCGGGAGTTTAATATGTCGTGATGAAGTTTCCAGATCTACTTTGTATGACCTTTTGGACAACGCTAAATACAAAATTTTGGATGCTAATCTAAGAGCACCATATTATACTACAGAAGTGCTTAAGGAATTGATGTCAAAAGCTGATTTCATTAAACTTAATGATGAAGAATTATGGGAAATAAGTCAAATATTAGGGTCGCCATATAATTCTTTTGAGCAGAATATCAAATTCATAGCTGAAAAAACAAATACAAAACAAATTTGTGTTACTAAAGGTGCATTTGGAGCTGTTTTGTACTTTAATGAAAAATTTTATTACAACAGTGGTTATTTTATAAAAGTGGTTGATACCGTTGGTGCAGGAGATTCTTTTCTGGCCTTTTTGATAGTTAGATTATTGAGAGGTAAATCGCCACAAAAAGCATTGAATTATGCATGCGCAGTTGGGGCTTTAGTAGCTGGTCACGAGGGGGCTAATCCTGAAATTTCAGAAAAGGAAATAATAAAATATATGATGCTTAAGTAGCATAATCAAAAAAGAAGTTATACCATGCTTAGTATATTTCATTTAGTTCAATTTTTATAGGACTAATTTGAAGTAACTAGCAATATCAGATATATAATAAGTAGCACTAATTTTATGGGTAAGGTAATTTTTTTAAATGTGATTAAAACAGGAGATGCTTATGTGTTTGATTCAAATTCACCTAAAGAGTTATTGCGCAAAAATTGGTTTGCGAACTTACATTTGTTGCCATTGGCGACAATGGAGAGATTCTAGGTACTTATATCATCAAGCCTAATCAAATTGACTTAGGCGATCATATTGCTAATTGCGCATTTAAAGCTACTCAAAGCCTAGTCAACAGTATAGATAGTGTATGAAAACTGAACCAAAGAGAATATGTATCTACCCAAATGACATACAGCGCATTACCGGGAAGAGTTATCGTCAAAGCATTCGATTGTTGCATAAGCTAAAGAAATTAATGCTTCCCGAAAGGGGAGCATTTTTTGTTTTGTAGCGTGATAAACTTTTTGCCTAAGCTTGTAATGCAAAAAGGCATCACGGCATGAAATGCCAAGCATTGATTTCTATGTGAGAAGCTTCTTTTTGGGTACCGTAGGTAATCTCTAGTTACAGCTTAGATTTTTTTTACAGCACACATTCAAATTAATTTAAAAAATTCGGTTTAAATATCTTTCAACAAAGGATAAACTCGTTTGAATTTCTCAAAACGCTGTTCGTATATTTCTTTGTAGCCTTCGTAAGGCACAAAGGTTTTTTCAATTCGGTTATGAACGGAATTACTAATGCCAGTGGCTTTAAATCCAATTACAACAGCTCCCCAGGCTGAGGCTTCAATTGTTTCGGCGACGATTACTTTCATTTGAAAAATATCAGCCACCATTTGTAGCCAAAGTTCGCTTTTTCCAAAACCTCCGCTTGCCATGATAGTTGTTTGGTGTCTTTCTTCCGGATCAGGAAGCAAGATTTCAGTAATACTCAATAGTCCAAATAAAATGCCTTCCAAAGTTGCTCGAATCAAATGGGCTTTGGTATGGATGATTCGGATACCCAAAAGTGTTCCCTGAGCAGAAGCATCCCAAATAGGAGCTCTTTCGCCCAATAAGTAAGGAACAAAAAGCAATCCTTCGGATCCCGCAGGAATTATTTTAGCTTGTTCAAATAATTCTTCAAAAGATTCGTCTGTTTTTAAGATGGATTCTTTCAGCCATTGCAAAACAATTGCACCATTGTTAACCGCTCCTAATTTTAAGTATTGATTGTCCATCAAATGGTAACATTGCGTTCGCATTGAGGAATCAATATAAGGTTTGTCAACTGGTAAACGGACTGCACCGCTGGTTCCAATGGATAATGCCATACGTCCAGTTTCCATAGCTCCGGTTCCTAAATTTGCCAATACTCCGTCACCGCCACCTAGAATATAATCAAAACCATCCGAAAGCCCTTTACTTTGATGGGTTGGACTAACAATAATGGAAAGTTGAGATTCTTTTATTTTTAAATAATCCAAAATATCCGGTTCCCACTGCAGTGTCTGAATATTCATCAAGCCCGTTCCTGATGCCATGGCGGAATCGATTACGTAGTCGCCAGTAAGATGGTGCCAAATGTATTCTTTAATGCTAATAAATTTATACGCTTTTAAAAAAGTTGTAGCATCGTTTTCTTTCAACCAAGCAATTTTAGTCATAGGAGAAAAAGTATGAATAGGAATGCCTGTTTTTTGATAAAAATGGAGTCCTTGCTCTGATTTTTTTAATGATTCAGCTAATAAGTGTGCTCTATTGTCTGCCCACAATATGGCATCGGTGAGCGGTTTCCCGGTATCATCTATTGCCATTATACTTTGCATAGCCGAACTAAAACTGATGAATTGGGGCTGAATCCCTTTTGTGATTTCTTGGATGCATCCTAAAACAGCTGCTACAATTTGGTCGGGTTTTTGGATGCTCCAATCGCCTTTTGGATGATACATTGGATAAGATTGATTGCATTCCCGAATCACTTTTCCAGTTATGTCAAAACACACGGCTTTTGTTGCTGTGGTACCAATGTCTATTCCTATGTAAAATGACTTCATTTTTTTAGTTTAATTATTTTTTATCCCACCAGTAAATTCAGCAATAGAACACCAATTAATCCCATTATTCCAATGATAGTTTCCATGACGGTCCATGTTTTAAAAGTATCCGAAATACTAATTCCGAAATACTCTTTAAACATCCAGAAACCCGTGTCATTCACATGGGAACACATTAAACTTCCAGCTCCAATTGATAATATCATTAATTCAGGATTTATTCCTGAACTAGCAACTAAAGGCTGTACAATTCCTGCTGCGGTCAATCCTGCTACGGTTGCTGAACCCAATGCAATGCGAATAATCGTTGCGATTAACCAACCTAAAAGTAAAGGAGAAAGAGTTGATTGTTCGAAAGAAGCAGCTAAATCAGTGCCGATACCACTGTCAATTAATACTTGCTTGAAAGCGCCACCTGCAGCAATAATCATAATAATCATGGTAGCAGAACTCAGTGCCGAGCTGGATTTATCCATAATGTCCTGCATCTTTCTTCCGTGATTAATGCCTAAAAAAATAATCGCAAACAAGACCGCAATAAGCATTGAAGTGGTTGGGTTTCCAATGAATCCAAGAATATGACGTAAAGAGGATTCTTCGGGTAGGGTTAATTCACTTGTTGTTGCCAATGCCATTAAAATGACAGGAATTAGCGCCGTCAGGAAACTGATGCCAAAAGATGGCATTTCTTTTTCGTCAAATGTTTTGCTCTCGAATAATCCTTTGGGTGGATTGGCGATAATTTTCTTAATGAATTCTGGAAAAATAATCCCTGCGATCACTAAAGTAGGAAGGGCAATTATTAATCCATAGAGTAATGTTTTTCCAATATCAGCTTTAAAAATCACGGCAATGGCTGTTGGTCCAGGATGAGGTGGTAAAAAACCGTGTGTTACAGAAAGTGCCGATGCCATGGCAATTCCAAGATAAATAATGGGTTGCTTAGTAGTTTTTGCCACAGCGAAAACCATTGGAATCAAAATCACAAATCCGGCATTGTAAAACATCGAAATCCCTACTGCAAAACCCGTAAGCAACATCGCCCATTTGATGTGTTTTATACCAAAAGACCGAATCATTACCGAACTTATTCGTTGTGCTGCGCCGCTATCTGAAAGGATATTTCCCAAGATAACTCCAAGGGCAATAATCAAAATCAAAGAACCTAGTGTGCTTCCTATTCCTTGTTGAAGGGAATTTATGATGTCAGGAAAGAGCATGCCTTTGGTAATTCCCACAAAAAAAGAAGCGATAATCAATGAAAGGAACGCATTGAGTTTTACTGCGGATATCAAGACAAGTAATAAAAGAATACTTGCAATTAAGATCAATATTGACATGTACTTGAATTTGAAAAATTAAAAATTAGCTTCGAATTGGTTTCGGGTATTGGAGTAGTCAGGTTACTCATTTTTCTCTACTGCATGACCTCCAAATTCATTGCGAAGTGCTGCTACGACTTTCCCGGAGAAAGTATCTTGCATTTGGGAACGGTAGCGCATCATGATTGAAAGTGCAATAACTGGAGTAGGAACGCCTAAATCTAAGGCTGTTTCGAGTGTCCATTTTCCTTCGCCAGAGGAATGCATAATTCCTTTGATGCCATCTAATTTAGGGTCTTTCGAAAAAGCATTTTCGGTTAGTTCCATTAACCAACTGCGGACCACAGAGCCGTGATTGAACAATTTAGCCGTTTTTTCGAAATCAATATCAAATTCAGAGTGTTCAAAAACCTCAAAACCTTCAGCAATAGATTGCATCATTCCGTATTCGATACCGTTGTGAACCATTTTAGTAAAATGTCCGCTTCCTGCTGCACCAGTATATAAATGTCCGTTATCGACAGAAATAGCCTTGAAAACGTGTGCGATATATTCAAATACTTGCGCGTCACCGCCAATCATTGTGCAAGCGCCATTCAAGGCACCTGAAGTTCCTCCCGAAGTTCCACAATCTAAAAAGTCAATGCCTAGTTCCTTGAGTTGCGAATAACGACGTTTTGAATCTTTATAATTAGAATTTCCTCCGTCAATGATAATGTCGTTTTTTTCTAAAAAAGGAAGCAATGAAGTGATCACTCCGTCTACAATTTCTCCTGCCGGAACCATTAGCCAAATCACTTTTCGGTCGTTCAGTTTTTGACATAATTCTTTCACGGAATGTGCAGTTGTGATTCCTTCCTGACCAATTTTTGTTACAAAGTCAGTATTGACATCTTGGGCTACTACTTTGTAACCATTTCGTTGTAAGTTAAGGGCAAGGTTAAAGCCCATTTTTCCTAATCCTATAATTCCAATTTGCATCGTTGTATTGTTTTAAGTCTGATTTGAAGACATTTTCGAGTAATCGTTAAAAATTTTTAAAGTAAAAATATTGGTTTTAATTTTTTAACAAGCAATTTTTTTGAAAAATGTTTAAACTTCTTTAAACCAATAGATTAATTTGAGTCGGTTTAATTTAATGACTTTGATATAATTATAGCAACAGGATAGTTCTACAAAATTAGATTCTTATTATTGCGCTTGATTAATTTTAAAGGAGATAACGATTTTTATTAAAGAAAAAAGCAGAATAGAAGCCATTGTGCAACTGGAAGAAAATAGTTGCGTAACGCTAATGGAGAAGTCTGAACATTGGATTCAATTGATGATTTAGATCATTACATATAGAGCTTCGGATTACACACGTGATTGACGGGGTTCATATTGATTTATTTAAAAACAGGAATACGGAACCATAACTCTTTATTTTGATAAAGTACGTTTTGTTTGTTTCGATTTAAAAATATTGAAGTGGGCAGAAACTGAGAAAGAGAGTGGATTCAAACGATTATTGTCAAAAGACAGGGGTTTGCCAATGGGAAGATCAAAGAAGGAGATTTAAAGGGAATCGAATATTCTGGGTTTTCTTTAAATCTCCTTTTTAAATTCTTCCATTAATTTAGTGCGTTAAAAGTTTATTTTAGCAGCATTAGATATAATAAAACTATCAAAAGGGTATATTTGTAAGGCTGAAATGTGAAGAGAAAACTAATCTTTGTTTGAAATCATCCCTCAGCAATTTTAAACCCAAAGAATATGCGATTATATCTGAGTTGTTTTCTTTTCTTATGTGTTTTTCCTGTTTTTTCTCAAGAAAATGTGATTGCTGAAAATAATCCAAAAGTTAAAATTGATTCGCTATACAGAGAAGATCAGTTTTATTTTGGATTTACATACAATACTTTGACGAAAAAACCGGAAGGTTTGTCCCAGAGTAAACTATCAACTGGTTTTTCTGCTGGTTTTCTTAGAGATATGCCAATAAATAAAAACAGAACCATTGCAATTGCATCAGGAATTGGTTTTTCGTATAATAATTACAACCAAAATCTCGCCATTTACAAAACGGACCAAAGGGCTGTCTATTCGATTATTGATGCCGAAACAACCTTTAGTAAAAATAAATTTTCACAGCTATTAGTAGATGTGCCTTTGGAGTTCAGATGGAGGACGTCAACCTATGAAAGTTATAAGTTTTGGAGAATTTACGGTGGAATTAAATTCAGTTATTTAATTTATGACCGCTCTATTTATAGTGATGATCAAGATAAAATAGTTATTTCAGGCAACAAAGATTTTAATAAATTTTTATACGGAGCTTACATTTCATCGGGATACAATACGATCAATGTATATGCGTACTATGGCTTGAATTCTTTGTTTAAATCTGCAAAAATTGATGGCAAGCCTATTGATATGACTTCTTTGAATATTGGAATTATTTTCTATATTTTATAACCATAAATACAACAAAAGCAGTTGCGACACACTTCCTAAAAGAAATCCAATAATCAGTTCAGTAGTCGTATGCGCCTTCATTTCTAAACGGGATGAAGCCACTAAACCATTCATGAGAATCAGAAACGCAATCAGTAAAGTGCTTTGAACTTGATAATGCATACTTATTCCAATAACAAATACCGTTAAGGAGCTAATGCCCATCATGTGTAAGCTGGCTTTTGTCTTGAAAAATGACAAAATTAAGGCTTGTAAAGTACTCATCAACGCTCCCAAAAAGAAGAAATGCAATTCGGGATATCGATCTAAAGTAATGCTTTTTCGAACCAATAGAATCAGTAGAAACGAGTGAAGGAGCAAAGGAATTTTACGTTGTGAGACTTCGGCAACCATTATAGAATCAATTTTTCCGGCAGCACGTAATATAAAAAACACCAGCACAGGAACGATTACCGTGATGATTAATATTTGGGAAAAAATGAAAAGTTTTTCTTGATTTATAATAAAAGAAACATTGTAAAAAAGATAAATAAGCGTTGCCATTAACGGTATAAATATCGGATGGAAAATGTAAGAGAATATCGGCAGGATTTTTTTCAAGATATCGAGTGTTATTTGGATAAACAAATATAACGATTCTGATAAAATACTAAGTGCAAGTTTATGGTGTTTTTTACTTTTATAATATTTTAAAAAGGCTTCTCGGTCGAGTTTTAATAAACTAAAATAGCTGTAAATTGTAGCGTTTCGAAGTCTTCATTTTGAAAAGAAGTGTTATTTTTGAGCAAGTTTTTGGAAGAAACCAATTAATTACTGCGCTTTCGCAAAAGTTAAGCAGCTTTCCTTTCGATTTACTATTTCATGTCAATCAATAAAATCGGCGTCATTCGCGTTTTAAAACAATGAGTCTAAAAATCCAAAGTATAATCACTCAAATTCAGGCTGAGTTTGTAGGCGACAACAGTGCCGTTTCAATTGATACTATTTCTATCGATAGCCGTTCGTTGCAAAATGGTTCTCAAACCTTATTTTTTGCTTTGGTTGGAACCAATAATGATGCGCACAGTTACATTAAAGATTTAATTGAAAAAGGAGTTCAGAACTTCGTAGTTACCCATATTCCTGAAGATTGTGAAAGCAAAGCCAATTTCCTGGTTGTCAAAAATACGTTGCAGGCGTTGCAACAATTTGCTGCGTATTATCGCGGTCTTTTTAAATTTCCTATTATTGGATTGACCGGAAGTAATGGTAAAACGATAGTAAAGGAATGGCTCAATTTCCTGTTAAGTCCAGATTATAATATTATTCGAAGTCCAAAAAGTTACAACTCACAGGTTGGAGTTCCTTTGTCCGTTTTGGCAATCAATGAGCAACACAATCTTGGGATTTTTGAAGCCGGGATTTCTACCGGTTCAGAAATGGAAAAACTCGAAACCATTATCAAACCCACGATTGGAATTTTAACCAATATTGGTTCGGCACATGACGAAGGTTTTACAAGTTTAGAAGACAAAATAAAAGAAAAAATGCTGCTTTTTGAGGATTCCGAAGTGGTTATTTATCAAAAGAATGGAATGGTGGATTCCTTAATTTCGAAAAAAACAAAAGCATTTACGTGGAGTTTTAATTCTAAAGATGCCGATGTTTTTGTTTCTAATTCAGCAATTAAAAACGACAGCACAACCATTCAATACAGATACAAAGCCGATTCGTGCGAATTAACAATTCCATTTCAGGACAAAGCGTCCATTGAAAATGCGATTTCGTGTTTGATGGTTTTGTTGCATTTTAAATATGACGAAAAGACCATTCAAAACCGAATGGAATTGTTATATCCGGTTGAAATGCGTCTGAAAGTTAAAAACGGAATTAATAATTGCAGTATTATCGATGACAGTTACAGTTCCGATTTCCAATCGCTGAAAATCGCCTTGGATTTTCTGGAGAGTCAAAATAAACGTCAGAAAAAGACATTAATATTATCGGACATTTTTCAAAGTGGTTTGTCTAATGAGGCATTATATTCGAAAGTTTCCCAATTGATAGTTTCTAACAAAATTACGAGAGTTATCGGGATTGGAGAAACCATTTCATCATTCGAAAATAAATTCTTCAACTGTGTTACTTTCAGAAATACGGAAGCATTTATTTCCAATTTCGATGATTTGAATTTTAACAATGAAACAATTTTGATTAAAGGGGCGCGTACGTTTCATTTTGAAGAAATTGTAGCTTTATTGGAAGAGAAAACACACGAAACTGTTCTTGAAATTAACCTGAATGCCATTAGCCATAACTTGAATTTTTTTAAATCAAAGTTAAAACCCAAAACTAAAATAATGGTGATGGTAAAAGCTTTTGGTTATGGAAGCGGTGGTCTTGAAATTGCCAAATTGCTGGAACATCACAAAGTGGATTACTTGGGCGTGGCTTTCGCCGATGAGGGAATATCGTTAAAAAATGGTGGGATTAATTTGCCAATAATGGTATTGAATCCGGAAACAACCAGTTTTGCAGCGATTATTCAACATCAGTTAGAACCTGAAATTTATAGCTTGAAGGGATTGCGTGCGTTCCTGAAAATTGCCGAACAAAAAAAGTTAAAACATTTCCCTATTCACATAAAGCTCGATACCGGAATGCACCGTTTGGGTTTTGAAAACAATACGATGGATGATTTGATTGCAACTTTAAAAGGAAATCAAACCGTTAAAGTGAAAAGTGTTTTGTCTCACATGGCGACGAGCGACGATATAGAGCACAAGGATTTTGCACATTCACAAATTGATTTGTTTGAGGAATTATCATCAAAATTAATGACTGAATTAGAAATAAAACCCATTCGGCATATTTTAAATACTTCAGGAATCAGTAATTTTCCCGATGCGCAATATGATATGGTTCGCCTGGGGATTGGTCTTTACGGCGTTTCAAATGACAGTGATGAACAGAAATACTTAGAAAATGTAGGAACCCTCAAGTCAGTGATTTCTCAAATCAGAACCATTCCTGCCGGTGAAAGTGTGGGATATGGCAGGCGATTTATGGCGGAGAAACCAACAAAAATTGCCACAATTCCTATTGGATATGCGGATGGAATTTCAAGAGCTTGGGGAAATGGATTGGGTTTTGTGACTATTAAAAATGAAAAAGCGACCATTCTTGGCAGTATTTGCATGGATATGTTAATGGTAGATATCAGCGAAATTGATTGTATAGAAGGGGATGCAGCAATTATTTTTGGCGAAAGCCCAACGGTCAATTTTATTGCCCAAAAATTAAATACGATACCATACGAAGTTCTTACGAGCATTTCGCAACGGGTAAAACGGGTGTTTTACAGGGAGTAATTAATGGGTAAACGTCTGTTAATTATTAAAATTTTTATTAAATTCGGATTGCAAATATATTTTTAATCTAAAAAAAATAAATATGGGATTTTTCAGTGATTTTAAAGCCTCTTTAATGAAAGGTGATGTATTGACTTTAGCCACTGCGGTAGTTATTGCTGCTGCATTTGGTAAAATTATTGGTTCTGCAGTAGATGATGTTATTATGCCAATTATTGGTTTGATAACAGGTGGAATTGATTTTACACAAAAATTCATCACACTGGACGGAAACAGTTATGAAAATTTAGCTGCAGCAAAAGCGGCTGGAGCTGCCGTAATTACTTATGGTAACTTAGTTCAGGCGATTATCAACTTCGTTATTATTGCCTTCTTTATTTTTGTCATTTTAAGAGCCGCTGAAAAAGCCAGAAAAAAAGAAATAGTTATTTCTGCTGCTCCAGCTGGACCTACAGAAGTGGAATTGCTTACCCAAATTAGAGATTTATTGAAAAAATAATGCCGCTACATTTATTTTTTCTAAAATTTATCCTGAATTGATTTCAGGACTAAACGCTTCGTAATGGAGGCGTTTTTTCTTTTTGTTTAAATGCAAAATAATGAATTGTTGTATTTGTAACATTTTGTTGTTTTTTGTGAACACGCTTGTTTTAATTTGAATATTACTTACTTTTGCTTTTCAAATTAAGTACTCAATAATAAAAATATACTATGAGAATAGCAGTTGTAGGCGCTACTGGAATGGTTGGCGAAGTAATGTTAAAAGTATTGGCAGAAAGAAATTTCCCTGTAACAGAATTAATTCCGGTTGCTTCTGAAAGATCAGTGGGTAAAGAAATAGAATATAAAGGTAAAAAATATAAAGTGGTTGGTATGCAAACTGCTGTGGACATGAAAGCGGATATTGCTTTGTTTTCTGCAGGAGGTGATACCTCACTGGAATGGGCTCCAAAATTTGCAGCAGCGGGAACAACGGTTATCGATAATTCATCGGCTTGGAGAATGGATCCAACCAAAAAATTAATCGTTCCTGAAATCAATGCGTCTGAATTGACAGCAGCCGATAAAATCATTGCAAATCCAAACTGTTCTACGATACAAATGGTTTTGGTTTTGGCTCCATTACACAGAAAATACAACATTAAACGTGTTATTGTTTCTACGTACCAATCCATTACTGGAACGGGTGTAAAAGCAGTACAACAGTTAGAAAACGAATACGCAGGAGTTCAAGGTGAAATGGCTTACAAATATCCAATTCACAGAAATGCAATTCCACAATGTGATTCATTCGAAGACAACGGGTACACTAAAGAAGAAATGAAATTAGTGCGTGAAACTAAAAAAATATTGAGTGATAATTCGATTGCAGTTACGGCTACTGCTGTACGTGTGCCAATCGTTGGTGGACACAGTGAAGCGGTAAATGTTGAATTCACTAATGATTTTGATATTAGCGAAGTGCAAAATATTTTACATCATACCGATGGCGTTGTGGTTCAAGACAACAATGATACTTATACGTACCCAATGCCAATGTACGCACAAGGAAAAGATGATGTTTTTGTAGGTAGAATTCGTCGTGACGAAAGCCAGGAAAACACCTTGAATATGTGGATTGTTGCTGATAACCTCAGAAAAGGAGCCGCTACAAACACGATACAAATTGCAGAATATTTGATTGCTGCTAAATTGGTGTAATACTTGATTTTTAATTCAAATTAAAACCATTTGTTTTGTCAAAATATAATTTGTCAGAACAAATGGTTTTTCTTTTTTGCAGTCTTTAATAACCAATAAAAACAGTTGATTTTTAAAACATATAAGGAGTATAAGTTCATTTAAGAAAAGCTCTTTGTAACTTAGTTTCCTTAAATATCTTACATGGTAGAAAGACCATGTTCCTTTTTCTAAATTGTTTTGTTACCTTTGCCAAGGATGAAAAAGAATAAACTCATAGTAAGTCTTTCTTTGGCGATTGCGGTATTGTTTTCAATACTGTTTCAGTCCTTTCATACCTATGAACATTTAGAGCAGCAGCTTTCCGAAAAGCAATGCCATCATAAATATAATATTACCAATAAAGAGATAACGCATCAACACCACAATTTTGATCATTGTTATGTCTGTGATTTTACTTTTGGGAGTTGCATTTCGCCAAAAAAATTCTCCTATCAATTACATTCCAGTTACAAAGAAATTCCTTATTTCTTTACTGCTACGGAAACGGTTCTCTCGTTTTCCGGAAGTTTATATTCCCATCGCGGACCACCTATTTGTATATAAACAAAATTCATTTCAGCTTTTTTGTTGATTTGGTTTGAATTTCAATTCACTTTTCAAAGTGATTTTGGAACTACAATTTATTTACTAAATAATTCCAGTCTCGGCTCCCTCTCCTATGGAGAGGGCCGGGGAGAGGAACAATACCTCATTTTCAATGAAAAAATTTATTATAGCCCTATTCTTGGGGTTTTCAGCAATGCTTCATGCGCAAAATACCCTTTCGGGAATCGTAATCGATAGGAATAACCAACCCATAAAAGGCGTTTCGGTGTATGTCGCAGAATTACACAACGGAACCGCAACAAACGAAAATGGGAAATATACGTTTACCAATCTGCCTAATGGAAACTTAAAACTGACTTTTACATTCGTAGGATTTGGAACACAAAATAAAACCATAGCCAGTTTGCAAAAAGAAAACATACTCGATGTAATCCTTGAAGAAACGATATTCCAAATGGATGAAGTGATTGTTTCCACCGCGTTCAATAAAATACAATCTCAAAACGTGATGAAAGTGGAACACCAAACCATGAAAGAATTGCAGCGAAAAGGAACTGTCACGTTAATCGAAGGATTGGCAACGATTCCGGGAGTTTCGCAGGTTTCTACAGGAACTTCCATTGGGAAACCCGTAATTCGTGGATTGAGCGGTAATCGGGTTTTGGTCTATTCACAAGGCGTTCGAATCGAAAATCAGCAGTTTGGCGACGAGCACGGTTTGGGACTAAACGATTCGGGATTAGAAAGTGTTGAGGTTATCAAAGGACCGGCTTCGTTGTTGTACGGTTCAGATGCTTTGGGTGGCGTTCTGTATTTTAATCCCGAAAAATTTGCCGAAACCAATACATTCAAAGCTAATTTTAGTCAAAAATTATTCTCGAATACGCTGGGAAGTAATTCTTCTTTGGGACTGAAAACATCAACTGATAATTGGAAATTTCTCGCTCGTGGAAGTTATAATACACATTCCGATTATAAAATTGCCAATGGCGAGCGAGTAACGAATACCCGTTACAATGAAACCGATTTCAAAACAGGAATTGGGTATAGCAATGCCAAATTCTCCAGTGTGTTGCGTTACAATTACAACAAGCTGGATTTAGGAATCCCGGAAGATGGCATTGCAGAACAAACGAGCAGTAAGGAAACAGGATTTCCAAGACAAGGCGTTTTTAATCATTTGCTGAGTTTAAACAATGTTTTCTTTTTCCAAAAATCGAAACTGGATGTTGATTTGGGTTATGTTGCCAATGACCGAAGCGAGTTCGTAGACAGCAATGTCGCTGGTTTGCACATGAAACTTAAAACATTCAATTACGATGCGAAATATCATTTACCAACAATAGGTAAAGTGGAATCAATTTTTGGAATCCAGGGCATGCACCAAACCAACACGAATTCTGGGGAAGAATATTTGATTCCGGATGCTACTAGCAATGATTTTGGTGTTTTTGGAACCGCTAATTATGAATGGAAAACCAATGTGTTGCAAGCCGGATTGCGTTTCGATAACAGACAAATTACCACGATAGAACATGGGATTGCCGGTTCCGAAGGCTATTTTAAAGCCATTGATAAATCATTCGACAGTTTCAATGCCTCCTTAGGTTACAAAACTAATCTTGCCGATGATTGGACCTTGCGATTGAATCTCGCTTCCGGATTTAGAGCACCAAACCTGGCCGAATTAACTTCCAATGGGGTTCATGAAGGAACGAATCGCTATGAAGTAGGAAACAGCGATTTGAAAACGGAACAAAACGTACAAAGCGATCTAAATTTGGAATATAAAAACAGCCATTTTGAGTTTTTTGTCAATGGATTTTACAACCACATCAACAATTACATCTACACTTCGCCAACAGGAGCAGTGATTGATAATAATGCTGTTTTCGACTACATTCAGAATAATGCCAAGTTGTACGGAGGCGAAATAGGGCTTCATTTTCACCCGCATCCTTTGGATTGGTTGCATTACGAAACCAGTTTTGAAACTGTAACCGGGAAGAAAGAAAATGGCGATTTCCTGCCTTTGGTTCCTGCAAATAATTGGAATAACACCATTAGAACCGAATTCAATATCAAAAACTGGCTCGAAGATGGTTTTGCCACTATGAACCTTTCCACGACTTTCAATCAAAATAACGTGAGTGGTTTTGAGACCAAATCCAATGGCTATTCTTTGGTGAATCTGGGTTTTGGAGGAAAAGTAAAACTGGGAAAAACGTTTTTTGATCTCAGCCTGAACGCGAATAATTTACTAGACAAAAGATACATCGCGCACCTTTCCCGCTTGAAAACGGATGGAATTCCTAACATAGGGAGAAACGTGGTTTTGGGCGTGAATTTTAATTTGTAATTCATTTGCTTTGCCAAAAAAACTAAAACGCTATTCTAAAAGGTAGCGTTTTTGGTTTTTACTTAAATAAACTTATCTCTCTTACATGGTTTGTTTTTTCAACATATAAGAGATATGAGTCCATTTAAGAATTGATTTTATTATTTTAATTATCTCTACACTGCGGACATAATTGACTTTAACTTAAATGAGCTTATATTTCTTACATGGTTTGTATTTTTCAACATATAAGGGATATAAGTCCATATAAGAATTGAATTTGAAATTCGTTTTGAATTAGTGTCATTCGTAACAAGCTATTTTAAAGGTAACGCTATTTGAAAGAGTGACGTTTTTTGCTTTAACTTTATTTCTTATATGGTTTGTGTTTTTCAATAGATAAGTATTGATTTTAATTTGCGACATTCACTGAACAGTAATAAAAACGGCATTCGTGCGACTAATTCTTTTTAAGAATTCCTTTGTGCTGTTTTGAAAGAGTTACTTATATCCGGAACAGGAACTATTTGTCTATTTTTGTAATGATTTAATTCAGAATTTAATGAAAAATACTTTTTTAATAATGGCAGTTTCAACCACAATAGCATCCTTTGGACAAAACCAAAATCCTATAAAATATCCAGTAACCCATAAAGGGGAAACAGTCGATGTATATTTTGATACCAAAGTTGCCGATCCATACCGTTGGCTCGAAGACGACAAATCAGCTGAAACCGGTGCTTGGGTGAAAGCCCAAAACGAAGTGACGTACGGTTATTTATCCAAAATTCCATTTCGCGATGCGTTAAAAACAAGAATGGAAAAGCTGTGGAATTATGAGAAAATAGGCGCGCCTTTTATCGAAGGGAATTATACCTATTACTACAAAAATAACGGCTTGCAAAACCAATCGGTGTTGTACAGAAAAGACGCCAAAGGAACCGAAACAGTTTTCCTGGATCCCAATACTTTTTCTAAAGAGGGAACCACATCGCTTGGCGGACTGGATTTCTCCAAAGACGGTTCGAAAGTGGCGTATGCCATTTCAGAAGGCGGAAGCGACTGGAGAAAAGTTATTATCATGGATGCCATCACCCAAAAAATTATAGAAGACACGATAGTTGATGTGAAATTCAGCGGTGTGTCTTGGAGAGGAAACGAAGGATTCTATTATTCCAGTTATGACAAACCAAAAGGAAGCGAATTATCGGCAAAAACGGACCAACACAAACTGTATTTCCACAAGTTGGGAACGCCGCAAAAAGAAGACAAAGTGATTTTTGGTGCAGACCAAAAACGACGCTATGTTGGAGGAAGTGTTACCGAGGACGATCATTATTTGATCATCACGGCATCAACTTCGACCTATGGGAACGAATTGTATATCCAGGATTTGACCAAGCCCAAAAGCCCTATTGTGACCCTTGTGGATAATTTCAAGAGCGACAACAACATTATTGATAACGAAGGCACGACATTATTCATAGAAACCGACTGGAATGCGCCCAACAAACGCATTGTCACCGTGGATTTCAAAAACCCGAAACCGGAAAACTGGAAAGATTTCATTCCCGAAACCGAGAATGTTTTGGCACCAACAACTGGCGGTGGTTATTTCTTTGCCAATTACATGAAAGATGCCGTTTCGGTGGTGAAACAATACGATTATTCCGGAAAACTGGTTCGTGAAATTCAATTGCCGGGTGTAGGAACTGCCGGTGGTTTTGGCGGAAAGAAAAAAGAAAAAACATTCTATTATTCGTTCACAAATTACATCACTCCGGGTTCTATCTTCTCATTTGAACCAAAATCAGGAACTTCTGCGGTGTATCAAAAACCAAAAGTAGATTTCAACAACGAGGAATACGAGTCCAAACAAGTGTTTTACACGTCCAAAGACGGAACCAAAATCCCGATGCTGATCACCCATAAAATAGGATTGAAACTGGACGGTAAAAACCCAACGATGCTGTATGGTTACGGAGGATTCAACGTGAGCTTGACGCCAAGTTTCAGTATTGCCAATGCCGTTTGGATGGAAAATGGAGGCATTTTGGCCGTGCCCAATTTACGTGGCGGTGGCGAATACGGGAAAAAATGGCACGATGCGGGAACCAAAATGCAAAAACAAAATGTCTTTGATGATTTCATCGCCGCTGCCGAATATCTGATTGCCAAAAACTATACGTCTTCACCATTTCTTGCCATTCGTGGCGGGTCAAACGGCGGATTGCTCGTGGGCGCCACGATGAACCAGCGTCCGGACCTGATGAAAGTCGCTTTGCCGGCCGTAGGCGTGATGGACATGTTGCGCTACCACACCTTTACCTCTGGCGCGGGCTGGGCGTATGATTACGGAACCGCGCAAGACAGCAAGGAAATGTTTGACTATATCAAGGGCTATTCTCCCGTACACAACATAAAAAAAGGGATTCAATATCCGGCCACGATGGTCACCACGGGCGATCACGATGATAGAGTAGTGCCGGCGCACAGTTTTAAATTTGCTGCCGAATTACAGCAAAAACAAACCGGAACAAACCCAGCCCTTATCCGAATTGACATCAATGCAGGACACGGCGCAGGAAAATCCGTGGCGGCAACCATTCAGGAAAATGTCGATATTCAGGCATTTACGTTGTACAATATGGGCATAACGGAATTGAAAAAGTAGCGATCATTAGGGCTTGTCCCGGATTTATCCTGAATTTATTTCAGGATTTATTTCAGAAGCTATTTCCTGCTGTACGCTATATCTTTTCCTTGCTAAAGAAGCAAGAAAAAGGATGCCGCTTCCATCAGGGCTATGGCGTTGGATTCCCCAGACGATTGTCATTCCGTTCCAGTTTGTCATTCCGACGAAGGAGGAATCTCATCCCGATAAACACACAAGAAGTTCAAAAAACGCTATTCGAAAGAGTAGCGTTTTTTCTTGTGAGTCAAATTTTATTTTAGAAATAGTGATGTAAAAACTGACTATCTTTCGTGTAAATTAAACAGTACTCTTTATAATTACTCACAAAATGTCAAACATTATAAACGTCACTTGTGCTATTATCGTGATTGAAAATAAAATTCTAGTTACTCAACGTAGTGAAAAAATGAAATTACCTTTAAAATGGGAATTTCCAGGAGGTAAGTTAGAAGAAAATGAGACTGAAATAGATTGCATTAAAAGAGAAATCAAAGAGGAGATAAACATAGATATTGAAGTTGTAAAAAAACTTTCTAGTAGTGTTTTTGATTATGGAAATTTTAAAATTAATTTAATTCCTTTTATGGCGAAACATATTCTTGGTGAGATTAAATTAACAGAACACAAAGATTACAAATTGTTGCAAAAAACAGAATTGTTAAATCTTGACTGGGCGGAAGCAGATTTGCCAATTGTTGAAGAATTTTTAAAACTTGAATTATGAACCAAGGATTGTATGAAGAATTAGTTACAAAACTAGTAAACTTCAAATTAAACGAATTAGATAAAGATACTTTTCAAGTAAAGAAAACTTCAATAGACAAAGCAGAAGCAGCTCAGTTGCTATCGCAACATATCGGTAAAACAATCAGACACGCTTTTACTTTGATTAAAGGAGATGACGCTGTAGAAACACAAATAGAAATAGCTAACAAGATCATTTTATTTCTAAAAGAAGAATTGAAGAAGGAAGAGTTTGAAGATGATTTAATAGAAACGGAAGGTAAAATTCTGAAAGCTGTTTTTACAAAAGTGGATGCTCATTTCACCGATTTGGATTTGCATTTAAAAGAAATTACTCCTTATACAAGATTAATTCACAGTGAACTTTTCACAGGTGGAAATTCAGGGACAACTCTTGAAAGCGAATTGAGAAAAGAGATTTTATCCTCAGATAGAATTGATTTATTAGTTTCTTTTATCAAATGGAAAGGAATTAGAATTTTAGAGCGTGAACTTAGAGAGTTTACTAGTCGAGGCGGAAAATTAAGAGTAATTACAACTACTTACATTGGAGCAACAGATGCTAAAGCGGTAGATTTTTTAGCCTCTTTAGAAAATACAGAAGTAAAAGTTTCATATAATACAGGTAATGAAAGATTACATGCAAAAGCTTATTTGTTTCAAAGAAATACAGGTTTTCATACGGCATACATAGGTTCTTCTAATTTTTCGCGTTCTGCTTTAACCGACGGTTTAGAATGGAATTTAAAAGTGACTACTAAAGAAGTGGGTCATATTATTGATAAATTTAAGAAAACATTTGAGGCATACTGGCAAAATACAGAATTTGAATTATTTGATAAAAATATTCATTCTGTAAAATTAGTCGAAGCTTTAAAACAAGGAAAGTTTTCAAAAGAATACACATTTACAACAGCTTATTTTGATATAAAACCCTTTCATTATCAAAATGAAATACTTGAAAAATTAGAAGTTGAAAGATCGGTTCATAATAGATATAGAAATCTTTTAGTTGCTGCTACAGGAACTGGAAAAACAGTTATTTCTGCATTTGATTATAAAATTTTTAGAAGTAATAATAAATCATCAAAATTACTTTTTGTGGCTCATAGAAAGGAAATTTTACAACAAGCAAAAGCCACTTTCCAAGGGGTTTTAAAAGATAATAATTTTGGGGATTTGTGGGTTGATGGATTAGAACCAACATCAAATGAATATCTTTTCGTTTCTGTGCAAACTTTAAATAGTAGATTGAAAGATTTGAGACTTTCACCTGATTATTTTGACTTTATTATTTTAGATGAAGCCCATCATGGACCTGCTTCTAGTTATAGACCGTTTCTAAATTACTTTAAACCAAAAATACTTTTAGGATTAACTGCAACTCCTGAAAGAATGGATAATGAAAATATATTAGAAGATTTCTGTAATCGTATAGCTGCTGAAATTAGACTTCCAGAAGCATTAAATAAAAAATTATTAAGTCCTTTTCAGTACTTCGGGATAACGGACAGCATTGATTTAACTAGTGTAAAATGGGAGAAAGGAAAATATGTAGCGAGTGAATTGACAAGTTTGTATACTAAAAATGACATACGAGTTGGAGAGATAATTCACAACCTTGATAAGTATACAAATGATATAAACGATGTTCGTGCAATTGGATTTTGTGTAACAATTGAGCATGCCAATTTTATGGCTGAAAAATTCAATTTAGCTGGTTTAAAAGCGGAATGTTTGACGGCGAAAAACGCAAGCGAGCGAGATAGAATTAGAGAACAATTCAAGAAAAAAGAATTCAATTATTTATTCGTAGTTGACATCTTTAATGAAGGCGTAGATATTCCTGAAATTGATACGGTTTTGTTTTTAAGGCCAACAGAAAGTTTAACTGTTTTTCTTCAACAATTAGGACGTGGGTTGCGTTTGTCAGAAGGAAAAGATTGTTTGACAGTTTTAGATTTTGTTGGTAATTCAAGACCTGAATATGATTTTGAAAGTAAGTTTAGAGCGTTAATTGGAAAAACAACAACTTCGGTTCAAAAAGAAATAGAAGATGATTTTCCACATTTGCCATTGGGATGTTCCATTGTTTTAGAGAAAAGAACAAAAGAAACAATTCTTGAAAATATTAGAAAGGCGACTTCATTAAATGTAAATAAACTAATAACTAAAATAATAAATTTTCAACATCAAACCGCTTTACCTCTAACATTAAATAATTTTATAGAGTTAAACCATATTTCAATTGAAACTATTTACAAAAAAGATAGTTGGTCAAGATTATGTCAAAGAGCTGGAGTAATTGAAGATTTTGAATTTGTAAATGAAAAGCAAATATATTCAGCTATTAGTAATAAATGGATATCAACCAATTCTACTAGCTATTTCAATTTTATTTTGAAGATAGCAAAACTAGGTTTTAATATTAAAGTCAAGGATTTTGATGAAAATCAAAAGACCATGTTGTTGATGTTGCATTATGATGTATGGCAGAACGCAGGAGGATTCGATTCTTTAGAAAAAAGTATAATCCAAATAGGAAAAAATAAAATTCTCGCTAATGAAATTATAGAAGTTTTAGAGATATTGATTGATAAAATTGGTTTTAAAGAAATTAACATTGATTTACCATATAATCAGCCTTTAAAATTACATGCTCGTTATACAAGAGATCAAATCTTAGCAGCTTTTGGCTTGAGTACTTTTGAAAAAAAATCATCTAATAGAGAAGGTGCTGCCGAAAATAAAAGTTTAAATACAGAAATACTTTTCATTAATTTAATTAAGTCAGAGGATAACTTTTCACCAACAACTATGTATGATGATTATGCAATAAGCGAAACATTATTTCACTGGCAATCGCATAATGCCTATGGACCAGAAACAACTAAAGGGGTGTCATATATAAATCATCATGAAAACAATAAAAAAATATTACTTTTTGTGAGAGAAAAAGGAAAAGACGAAAATGGAAACACACTTGGTTATGTTTTTATTGGAGAAGGAATTTTTAAAGATACAGAAGGTTCAAAACCTATGAGTATTAAATGGGAACTTAGTGAGCCAATGCCAAATTATCTTTGGAAAGAATCTGCTAAAATGTCCATTGGATAATGTGTAAGTAGATGATATTTACTCCAACCAATACCCTTTTGCCAAAACCTCAAAATCTTTGATTTGTTCCTGTATCCAAGAATCCGGTTTTTCTCTTTCGGTGGCGATGAGTTGTGCGGTTTCGGGAGCCATCAGCAAGGCTGTTCGGGCATCCAGAAAAAGAATTCGGAGTCTTCGTGCAAGTACATCCTCGACATTACGTGCCATTTCATGGCGTACGGCCCAGATGACTTCGGCTTTTATAAAAGGATAAGCGGGATGCAGTTTTTCGGCCCATTTTGGATTTTCGAGCGCTAATTCCCGTATTCCCTCCGCATCCGATCCATACTGATGCAGCGGATCTTTAAGGTCTTGGTTTTGGGTGTAGCCATGTATTTTAAATTCTTTGGTGATGCATTTGCTTGGTCTTAAGTTTCCTTTTTTTATAACACGGTCCAGTGTGTCTTCGGCCATGCGTCTGTAGGTGGTCCATTTGCCGCCTATGATGGAGATTAATCCGCTTTTGGATACAATTATTTTATGGCCTCTTGAGATTTCTTTGGTTTTTTGATGCTTCTTTTGTGGTCTGGCCAAAGGGCGTAAACCGCTGAATACCGATAAGACATCGGCTCTGGTCACGGTCTTAACAAGGTATTGGTTGAGTGTGCTTAATATAAAATCGACTTCTTTTTTTAGTGCCCGAGGTTCCAGACTTTCCAAGTCTACAACGGTATCTGTTGTTCCTACCACTACTTTATTGTACCACGGAATGGCAAACAATACCCTTCCATCACTGGTTTTAGGAATCATCAGGGCATAATCGGTTGGGAGAAAGGATTGGTCTAAAACGAGATGCGTCCCTTGACTGGCCAGTATCATGGTTTTTTTTTCCACGTCATCCATACGAAGAATGGCATCGGCAAAAACGCCGGTGGCATTGATTACCGTTTTGGTTTTTAGGGAATATAATTTTCCTGTTTCTAAATCAATGGCCTGCACTTGATTTATTTTTCCATTTTCATCTTTTCCTAAACCGGTTACTTGCATATAATTGAGTAGATGTGCCCCATTTTCGACACTGGTTTGCGCCAGGTTTATCCCCAAACGGGCATCGTCAAATTGTCCGTCGTGGTATAGTGTCCCGTTTTTCAGGTGCTTTGACTTAATCCCGGGTAAGTATTCTTGAACCTGCTGTGCATTGATAAAAGCCGAATTGCCCAAACTCAATCGGCCTGCCATCAAATCATATATTTTTAAGCCTAAAGTGAAAAAGTAACCTCCAAAAATACTGAAAGAGGGTATTATAAAAGATTGATTTTGGGTGAGATGCGGGGCGTTTTTAAAGAGCAATCCCCGCTCGTGCAACGCTTCAAGTACTAATCGGATATTGCCCTGGGCTAAATACCGCACGCCTCCATGGACTAGTTTCGTGCTTCGGCTGGAAGTTCCTTTGGTGAAATCGGATTGTTCCATTAATAGCGTTTTATATCCTCTTAACACGGCGTCTAATGCAATACCTAGTCCCGTAGCACCACCGCCAATGATGATGATATCCCAGGTGATGTTGTTTTGGTTGAGAAAATCAATACTCGTGTCTCTGTTCATAAAAGGAATTGAATGGTAGGATGAATATAGGAAAAAAGATTTTAATTCTAAAGATAAAAGTAGATACCATAGCGCGTAAGGAAAGCAATACCAATTGCCCAACCAATCCATAACTAAATTACGATTCGATTACTTATTTTAATTCTGGATGATTATTATTTATCACAAAATTTTACTAATTCACTCGGTTTTTCATATAACAATCGGTAAGTTTGAGAAACAATCATAAATAAATAATGCTATGACAATACAAATCAACACAGACAATAATGTAGAAGGACACGCCCGTTTGAAATCGTATATTTCTGACGAATTGGGAACAGCTTTGGCCCGTTTTGAAGAAAAAGTAACCCGTTTAGAAGTGCATCTTGGAGACGAGAACAATGAGAAGTCAGGTGGTAATGACAAGCGTTGTTTAATTGAAGCACGTCCTGTAAATATGCAGCCAGTAGCGGTAACGAATCATGCCGATACTATCGAAAAAGCATTTCAAGGAGCGTTAGATAAAATCAAAAAAGTGTTGGAAACGACTTTCGAAAAACAAAAATCGTATTAAATAGTTGCCTTTGCGCAAACATCTATATAACTAAAATGACACAATCTTTAAATAAGAAAGTGTCATTTTTTTTGTTTGTAATTATTTAGAAACCAACTAAAGGTTATTTATCAAACAGCAATTGGGCTAATGTCTCATCTCTGTTGTATACGTCTTCATAGAAATGGATAATGCCTTCGGCATCCACCCAAGCGGTAAAATAACCAATGTAAACCGGGATTTTGTTTTTGAGTGTGTACCAATATTCTTCCCCGCTGTTCATGGCAGTTTCAATTCTTTCAGGATTCCAGTTTTTGTCATTTTTCATAATAGCATAGGCCAATTCTTTTGGTTTGGCCACACGAATGCATCCGTGACTAAAAGCGCGGTCTTCTTGACCGAATAGACTTTTTGACGGCGTATCATGCAAATAAATAGCATTCGAATTCGGGAACAAAAACTTCACTAATCCTAATGAATTCTCAGGACCTGGTTTTTGTCTTACATAATTGTCTTTCCACTCCATGTCATGTTCTTCCAGATAATTAGGGTTTTCCTCAATCGCAGGAAGGATTTCCCGCTTTAAAATACTGGCGGGTACATTCCAATACGGTCTGAAAACAATATATTTCATTGGCGCACTAAAAATAACTGTTTTGTGCATGGCTTTTCCCACAACTACTTTAGAACGTAGCGCGGGTTTTCCATCTCTAAAAAAGGTTAACTCATACGCAGGGATATTAACTACAATTAATTCTTTGGATTTGGTAATGTCATTCGAAATCCATCGGCAGCGTTCCATATTGACCATGATGGTTTTGATACGGTCCGCAACAGATACATTCATATATTTGATGTGTTCCGGCAAAATTGTCTTGTTGATAGTATTGCCACTTCTTTTTTTGAATTTCAAAATCCCAGTAGCTAATTCGGAATCATATTCTGGACTTTTTGAATCTTGGGATAAATCGTTAGTGATAAATAAACGGTTTCTGATTTGTGCAATTGCAGCAGCACTGTCTCCTGGCTTGTATGATTTGACCGATGGATCCAAAGCGATAGTTTTCCATCCACCCTTTTTTTGAATTTCACGGTATTCATGCAATACATCTTTTAATAGGTAATATTGTTTTAATACACCTTTTTCATCCTTATTGATTAAGGAAGGATTGATTAAAAGCGAATCTAAGTAACTAACATAAGATTGCTTTTTTCGAGGTAAATACCATCCAATTTCTTTGATTTTTTTGGTGTCGATTCCATCATACACTTTTTTAGTATAAAAAAAGTACAATGCAGAACTCAACAGTTCGATATCAAGATTTGCTTTTTGAATATCTTCAGGATTGTCATAAATTGCGTCTAATTTTTCTTTGTAAGGAATAACGGTTTGAACTCCTTCTTGACTCAAATTATTAACTTTATTGTATAATACACCTGCAAATTCATTTAGCCCATCTTTGTCAAACCAGATGTAATGAAATCGATGTTTGCGATATAATTTTTCTACATCAGTTTGGTAATTTTTTAATTTTGGATATTTCCCAAAAAAAGTTTTTACTTGGATGCTGTCAAAAGGTTTGTCTACTGATACGCTGGTGTTTTTGATAGCATCTTTATCTTTTTTCTTTTTACAGGAAACGGTGGTACATACTATTGTAAAAACAATAATTAGTATTGGTAAAAATAACTTTCTCATAGGTTAAATTTTGATGCGTAATAATTCATTTAAGGCAATGTAAAAATACGTCAAATTGAACTCTTTACTACCTGTTGTGAAAAGCTGCCTTTTTTGGGGTTTAAATCCTATTTTTACTTTTTGAGGTATAAATAAAATAAAAAATATAGTTAAGTGTTTGTTTATCAATATTTTAAACATTAAATTTATTTTCAATTCAACATTTTATTTTAGATAATTTTCTAAAAATCCAAAAATTATGAAAAAAATAATACCATTTTATTTAAGTATTTTACTGCTTTTGGCCTTTACTTCAATGGATCAAGAAATTGATAAAGAGCAAGAAAGAATCAGTAATACACTTGATGCTTGGCATAAATCTTCCGCCGAAGCCAACTACAATTCGTATTTTAATTGAATGAAGAAATGGAATAAAACTGCCTTCAAAGTTTTGGTAACGGCATATTTATTTTGATAAAATCGGGAAAACGGCTTGGTTTGATGACTTGTTGAATTCCCAAATTAAAATTTGCGGTGGTTCGGGAGTGCTGGTAAAAACAGGGAAGGAGTGGAAAATAAAACACTATGTTTTGTCAATGGCTTTTCCTAACGATACTATTCCTGAGTCAAAATAAAAGTACCCATAGAAGAGGCGCTCGTAAAGAACCTTCAAAATAAGTAGTAATTATATTCCATTTTTAATTTATCTGAAGAATTCATTAAAATTTATTCTTTAATAAATAGCCAATATTGCAGTCGTTAAATTACATAAACCTAAAAAATTGCCTTTAAAATTATTAATTCGGCGATAATCGTTTGGCAAGCCCCTATTTTAAATTGTTTTATGGTCCAAAATTAATTTTTTTTTAACTTTGCCCCCTAATAAAATGGGGTTAAGTAAATAAAATGAAAATAGAAAAACGCTGGATCATATCCTTTGTCATTATAAGTTTAGTTTGTATCACTGGAATGTTGTGGCCAGCAGTAACTACAACTGATGTTGTTCTTTCACAATTTGGAACTATCGATCAAATTATTCCTGCCGATGTTGCGTGGATGCTAACTTCCTGTTGTCTAGTGTTAATAATGACCCCAGGATTGTCTTTTTTTTATGGCGGAATGGTAGGGAAAAAAAATGTGATTTCAACCATGTTGCAAAGTTTTGTTTGTTTGGGTGTAGTCACGTTATTATGGGTTGTAGTTGGTTTTAGTTTAGCTTTTGGAGAACCATTAGGAATCCATATTGGTTCTGGTTTTTATAGTTTTGTGGGTGATCCCACTTCGTTCACCTTTATGGATTATGTTGGTGTGTTGCCTCATAAAAAAATAGCAAGTACCGTTCCCTTTATGTTGTTTGCTTTATTTCAAATGAAATTTGCTGTTATTGCTCCTGCAATTATCACAGGGTCTTTTGCGGAACGCGTTCGTTTTATATCCTATTTGCTTTTTATCTGTTTATTTACATTGTTCATATATGCGCCTTTGTGTCATTCGGTTTGGTATCCTACGGGAATTTTGGGCTCTTATTTTGGGGTTAAAGATTTTGCAGGAGGAACTGTAGTACACATGAGTGCCGGGTTTGCCGCATTGGCGGGTGTTATTGTTTTAGGAAAAAGAAAGAACAGCAGACATGTTCCTACTAATATTCCTTTTGTTTTATTGGGAACCGGAATGCTTTGGTTTGGTTGGATTGGCTTTAATGCAGGTTCCTCTTTGGAGGCCAATGGAGTTGCTGCGATGGCTTTTGCTACGACTACAACTGCATCGGCAGCAGCAATGCTAACTTGGATTTTCTTCGATCGAATAAACGGTAGAAAAGTATCGGCACTAGGAGCTTGTATTGGGGCAGTAGTGGGGCTAGTTTCTATTACACCGGCGGCTGGTTTCGTATCCGTTCCAGAAAGTATGTTCTTTGGCTTTATCGCCGCCCTTGTTTCAAATTGGGTTGTTAATGCTAAATTTTTAAAAGGAATTGATGATACGTTAGATGTTTTTGCCTGCCACGGTGTGGGCGGAATTATGGGAATGATTCTGACGGCAATTTTTGCGCACGGTGAAGATGCCAGCTTACTTCATGGTGGATGGAATGTTTTTGGACATCACATGATGGCATTGGTTCTTGTTTCGATTTATACTTTTTTTGGTGCTTTTCTTTTATTTAAAATCACCAATAGAATTATTCCAATGCGCGTCTCTGAAGAAGCTGAAATTATGGGATTAGACCTGTCGCAGCATGACGAAACACTATTTCCTATTGAGTGTTCCGATGTTTTTGAAGATGACTACGATACTATTTTTGTTACCCAAAAGCATTTAGAAAAACGGACGATTTAGGAAACGGAGGTTCGTTTTTTTAGTTTGCCAATACTGATTTTTAACTTTTCAAAGGAGTACTGAATCTAGTTCTTTTGTAAAGGTCAAACGCATTAAAATAACTTTAAGTTTTAATAACAATAAATTTTGACTGTTGGGAACAGATTTAAATCAAATTCTATGGTTTTATAGGGTTCAATTTTTAATGCGCTTAACGTGGTTTTTGTACTAATAGTTTCATAAAAGATTATTTTTAGATTATCTTTATTTTAATTGATAACTAAAATGAGATGAGTCAGTTTTGGGGAAACATACGGTATTTTAAAACCACAAACTTTAGAAAAATAATCAAAAAAGTTGGTTATTTCTTTTTAGCTAGTGTTGCTTTTTTTTTTATTGTGTTCCGGAGTTTTTGCGATTTATTTTGACAACAATAAAACGGAAATCGTTGCCCAAATTAATACCCAAATTAACGAAAATATAAAGGGAACAATTCATATTGGGGATATTAGATACAAGTTGTTAACGGGTTTTCCCAATGTCACTTTGGCCTTGAGCCAAGTGGAATTAAAAGATAGTCTGTGGGCCATCCACAAACGTACGTTGCTAAAAGCAGCACAAATTGAAATTCGTCTGAGTCTTTGGAGTTTAATGGCAAACGAGATCAATATAGATAAAATCGAAATTAAGGAAGCTACGCTGTATTTGTTTAAGGGTAAAAATGGAATTGGCAACACTGATATTTTCAGATCCAAACCAAAAGTTGCGAAACCAAAAAGTTCCACCACATCGACTATTGATGAAATAGTATTAAATCAAGTCCGTTTCGTGTCAGAAAATCAGCTGGGCAATAAACGATTTGATTTTGATGTTATTTTTTTTAAAAGTAAAATAAAACACGATAACTACAATTGGCATACTGAGCTTTATCTTAAAACGCTAGCCAAAAGTATGGCTTTCAATACAAAAAGAGGAAGTTTTATTAAAGATAAAATAGTGAAAGGTATTTTAGTAGTTGACTTTTTCAACGAAAAAAACCAAATTAGTGTTGCTACTCAGGATCTCGAAATTGGGAAAAATTCTTTTGTTATCAACGGTCATTTTAATTTGTCTAAAAATAAATCACCTTTCACTATTGCTATTAAAACTGACATTTTATGGCAAGATGCTTCAAGTTTAATGAGTGAGAATATCAGTTCCAGAATCAAACGATTTAATTTGAAAAACCCGATACAAGTAGGTTGCACGATTATAGGGGACATGAATTCCACTGGGGATCCTGAAATCGTCGTGAAAACTAAAACTAAAGATAATGAACTTCAAATACCGGACGGACTGCTTTCTAATTGTAGTTTTGATGCCAGCTTTATTAACAATTATAAAAAAGGAGAAGGCTGCAATGATGTCAATTCCACGATTACACTAACGAACTTTTCAGGTACTTATAAAACGATTCCTTTTACAATTCCAATTGGAACCATATCAAATTTTGAAAAAACGACTGCAGCCGGAAGTTTTAAATCTGATTTTGATGTTCCCCGATTGAACGCAATAGTTAATAAAGATTTCATGCGTTTTTCCGGCGGCCAAGCCAAAGTGAACTTGCAGTATAAATTTGATATTGTCAATTTAGAAATACAAAAACCAATGTTTACCGGAAATGTTTCCATTAAAAATGCTACAGTAAATTATGGACCTCGGAATGTAACTTTTCAAAAAACAGACATTCAACTTGATTTTACCGAGAAAGCGTTGTTGATCAAAAAGATTAAGTTCAAAAACCGCAAGAATACGGTTTTTATGGAAGGAAACGTAAACAACTTCCTTCCTTTATATTATGATAATCCAGAAAAAATGGTAGTTAACTGGGATATATATTGTCCTTTTCTGGATGTTAAACAGTTTCTGGGAATTATTACACGTTCCCGTCAAAAAGCGGTAAAAAAGAAAAATAAAACGGATGATTTTTCTAATAAACTGTCTTCAGTTATTGATAAATGCCAAGTGGTCCTGAATTTAAAAGCCGATAAAATGGTGTATAGTAAATTGGAAGCAACTAAGGCTAAGGTTACAGTTGTATTGGTCAATAATAAATTAACCGTAAAAAATGGATGGGTACAAAGCTCTGGAGGAACAATTGCTTTTGATGGACAATTGGTGCCAAAAGACAATCTTTTCTTCTTAGAATCCGATGTAAAAATTGACCGGGTGAATATTACACAATTTTTGACTTCATTGAATAATTTTGGGATTCAATCCTTTCAACCAAAAAACATTAAAGGATATCTTTCTGCTTCGGCTTCAGTTAAAGGCACGCTGCTTTCCGGAGGTCAATTAAAGACAAATTCTCTTGCGGGCGTGGCCAAATTTGATGTAAATAAAGGCGTTTTAGTCGACTTCGAACCAATAAAAAAAATAGGCAACCTTGCGTTCCCTTTCAGAGATGTCAACAATATCGTGTTTAGTGATTTATCCGGAGATTTTAGGATAGATGGAGATTTAGTCAATGTCAATAATCTAAAAGTAAGTTCCAGTGTTTTGAACTTGGATATAAAAGGCGTGTATTCCTTTAACAGAGGCACAAAATTAGCATTGACAATTCCGCTGAGAAACCCAAAAAGAGATGAAAACATTACGGATAAAATAGAAATTGCCGATCGCCGAAATAAAGGAATTGTTCTTTATTTATTGGCTGTTGATGAAGATGGGAAGGTAAAAATCAAATGGAATAAAAACCATGAAAAATAAGCGTTTATAAAAGATGCGTTGCTGTATTTATTTGGAATCAGCAGCAATCAATAGTTCAGCCAAGGGTAGGACGTAAATGTCATTATAAGAACTAATTTCCCCGAATCGTTTATTCAACTCGTGAAATAATCAATGTGAACCGGGATTTTCTTTATCGGAATAAGGGGTCTCATTTCTATTAGGGTTAAACGGAGGCATGTGAAAAGCCAAATAAAATAATTGTGATTGAAAAAACAAAGTTTCTCATAGCATGATTATTTTATACAAGGGTAGAAAAAACAGCTTTTTTGTAAAAACCCAATGAGAATTGGACTTGGAGTACAAAGTTTCTCAGAGTATAAATCACAATGGTTCTATTCTCGACATGATTTTCTTCATTTTTTCGCCAGCAAATCATTCGGTCTTATATATTTCCTTAATTTTGCCGAAATATTCTGAAAAAGTGGGAAGCAAAAATAAATTAAAAAGGTTCAAGGAAAACGAAACATTCAACAACGTTTTTCAACCAACAAGAGAAGAAGTGGTAGGGGATTTATTTCCGCTTAAAGGAAAATGGAACTCGGAGTTCTTCAAAAATGAGAATCCGTTGGTGCTGGAATTAGGCTGTGGAAAAGGAGAATATTCAGTAGGTTTAGCCGAAAGATACCCAAATAAAAATTTTATAGGAATTGATATCAAAGGAGCGCGTTTCTGGCGCGGTGCCAAAACTGCGGTTGATACAGGACTTCATAATGTGGCTTTCATTAGAACCCAAATCGAATTAATCAATCATATTTTTGCGGAGAACGAAGTGGACGAAATTTGGATTACTTTTCCAGATCCACAAATAAAATACAAACGTACTAAACACAGAATGACCAATTCAGAGTTTTTGCAATTGTATAAAAAAATACTAAAAAAAGAGGGTGTTGTAAACTTAAAAACCGACAGTGAGTTCATGCACGGTTACACATTAGGATTGTTGCACGGTGAAGGACATGAAGTTTTGTACGCGAATCATAATGTGTACGTAAACGAGGGAAGTCCGGAGGAAGTCACTGCTTTTCAGACCTTTTACGAAAAACAATATTTGGAAATTAATAAAGCAATTACGTATATTAGATTCAAAATTAAAGAATAGTATTACGTTTAAAACTTGAATAGTTTCTGTTTTTTGAATGCAAAAAATTTCCCTATGAATTTAATCACATCTTTGTTTTTGGGTTTTGCTACGGCTTTTATTGGGATTACTCCACCAGGGTTGCTCAATATGACAGCTGCTAAAGTAAATTTAAAAGAAGGAAAAAGAAGCGCAACATGGTTCGTTTCAGGTGCTGTATTTATAATATTTTTTCAAGCCTATCTTGCGGTATTGTTTTCTCACTATATTGCTGATCGTCCAGATATTTTAATTTTGTTGCGTGAAGCTGGATTTGGTGTTTTTACATTGTTAACCATTTATTTCCTTTGGATTGCCAAAAAGCCAAAGATTAAAAAAGGGAAAATAAAAAAATACAGTAGCACAAAAAGGTTTTTTCTAGGAATGTTGCTTTCTGGGCTTAATTTTTTTCCTATTCCATATTACGTTTTTGTAAGTGTCACGTTGTCGTCTTACAGTCTGTTTTCTTATACAATGACCTATATTTTTGTTTTTGTTACTGGAGTGGTAATAGGATCTTCTTTAGTTTTTTACTGTTACATCACGTTCTTCCAAAAAATACAAAATAAGACGGATTATATCATTAAAAATATGAATACGATTATAGGATCTATAACCGGATTGATAGCTTTAGTAACTTTAATTAATATCATACGATATTATTTGAGGTAGTTTTAAAGTCTAAAAAGTAATGCCATTTTATTAGATTCCTGATCATGTCAAACGATAATTTTTTCGAACGAGTCTACGCCATCGCTAGGCAAATTCCTTATGGAAAAGTCACTTCTTATGGTGCTATTGCAAGAGCTTTAGGAACTGCGCGCTCTGCCAGAATGGTAGGTTGGGCGATGAATGCGTCACACAATATGGAAGATGTTCCGGCACATCGGGTAGTTAATAGAAAAGGGTTGCTTACCGGAAAACTTCATTTTGACGGAACAAATCTGATGCAACAATTATTGGAAAACGAAGGGATAGAAGTTGTGGATAACCAAATTGTGGATTTCGAAAATTTTTTTTGGCAACCCGAGGTCAGGCAAGAGTAATTTTACAATTTTGGAAGTTCACTGTCGTTATTGTTTGCGTTCTTTTTATTGTTTATTTCGGCGATTCTGATTAAATAGGCTTCGATGGTTTCCCGTTCTCCAATTGGAATGGTGTCCAATAAGCTGTTAAATCCATTAATTAAATTGGTGTATTTCTCAAATGTATCTTCAAGTAATTGGTCGTTTTTTGTTTCCCAATAATTTCCCTCATCGGTAAGATCAAAATTTTCAAAATATTTTTTGTTCAAATAATCAAAAATAGTGATTAGCTGTTTGTGAATTTCAGGACCGGCAAATTGTGTTTTTACTGACAAATAAGTATCGTCCAACTCATTTATGGAAGCCTTCGAAGATTCGAAATTATAATAAGCACACATTTTTCCATTGGATAGAAAAGTCAAGCAAACGACTTCACAATGGGGTGGATTAAAACAAATGCCGTAAACGGAATCATCATAGGAGTCAATAGTAAAAGCATGGCCTGGAAATGCTTCTTCAAAAACTTGAAATTTCCATTGGTTTGCCCGTGAAATGTCAGCCACCTCTTCAACCATTTTTTTTAAAAGTGTTGGATTTTTCAGTGCTCCCTTATAATGAAAACTTAATCCCATAATTTTTTCTTATAAATTTAGATTATAAATTTTGGTTTATTGGGTTAAATGAGGTTGTTTTTTAAATAAATTGAAAGATATATTGCTTACTCGTGAGGATTGATATTGGAAAATTAGGATGCTGAAATTGGCTAATAACTACCGTCAATTTCCACATCAATAAATGCAATATTAAACCTTTATAATAAGAACTTTTCATAGTATCTTTGTAATCTGAAATCAGTTTAAATAAAGATAATATTCTGGCACTACAGTGTCAATAGAAAACAATAAACTAAAAATGAAATTAGATAGGAAAGATATTCTTAAAGCTTTAGAAACGATTACTATAGCTGGAGAAGGAAAAAACATGGTTGAGAGTGGTGCAATAGCAAATGTAATTACTTTTGGCGATGAGGTTGTAGTAGATTTAGTATTACACACACCGGCGATGCACATTAAAAAGCGTGCGGAAGACGATATCAAAAAAACAATTCTTGAATTAGTGTCTCCCGATGCTAAAATCAAAATCAATAGTAAAGTTGAGGTTGCGGACAAACCAGAAATTAAAGGAAAATTAATACCTGGAATAAAAAATATTATAGGTGTTGCTTCTGGTAAAGGTGGAGTAGGAAAGTCTACCGTTACCGCAAATCTAGCAGTATCATTGGCCAAAATGGGTTTTTCAGTAGGGATTCTTGACGCCGATATTTACGGACCATCGATGCCAATCATGTTTGACGTAGAAAATGAAAAACCAGTCTCCGTAATGGTAGATGGAAAATCAAAAATGAAACCAGTGGAAAGCTACGAAGTAAAAATTCTTTCGATAGGATTTTTTACAGCGCCAAGTCAAGCGGTAATTTGGAGGGGACCTATGGCTTCCAAAGCATTAAACCAAATGATTTTTGATGCAGACTGGGGTGAATTAGATTTTATGTTGGTTGATTTACCACCAGGAACAGGTGATATTCACCTTTCAATTGTACAATCATTACCTATCACGGGCGTTGTAATTGTAAGCACACCACAAGCTGTAGCTTTGGCCGATGCTAAAAAAGGAGTATCTATGTTTATGTCGGAAGCCATAAATGTTCCTGTTTTGGGAATTATTGAAAACATGGCCTATTTTACACCGGAAGAATTACCTGAAAATAAATACTACATCTTTGGAAAAGAAGGAGCCAGAAATCTTGCAGAAGATTTAGAAGTTCCATTTCTTGGAGAAGTGCCAATTGTGCAATCAATCCGTGAAGCGGGGGATTATGGTCGTCCTGCAGCGATGCAAACAGGTTCAATTATCGAAACTGTTTTCGAAGAAATCACGAGAAATGTTGTGCGGGAAGTAGTAAGCAGAAACGAAAGTTTACCTGCTACCGAAGCTGTTAAAATTACAACTATGGCCGGTTGTTCAGCAGTAAAAAAATAGAAATTATCTTTAAATAAAGAAAATGACAACAGAAGAATTAACAATAGAAGTTCAAAAAGCACTCGAAGAAATCAGACCTTTTTTGAACTCTGATGGCGGAGATATTACGCTTATTTCCATCGAAGACGACAAACACGTAAAAGTGCGTCTTGAAGGAGCTTGTACCAGTTGCAGTGTAAACCAAATGACATTGAGAGCCGGTGTGGAAACCACCATCAAAAAGTTTGCTCCCCAAATAGAAACGGTTGTAAATATTCTATAAATGATTAGTGCGTGACCATTTTGAGAAAAAAGGCTACTCTAGATAACGGGTATTTGCCTTTTTTCTCAAAATGGTCGGGCTATCCGCGCTACTTTGGTAGCTAGCTTTTATCCCTCACGCAAAAAAAATCTGGATAGGAAAAGATACAATTGATTAACCAACCAATTCCAAATAGTAAAAAATGGATGTATTAATAAAAATTAAAGACAGAGAAGGAGTAGTGCATGAATTACAGGCTCCTACAGATATGGCCATGAACATCATGGAATTATGTAAAGCGTATGAACTGCCTGTTGAAGGAACTTGTGGCGGAATGGCCATGTGTGCTTCTTGTCAGTGTTATGTTCTAAATGATGTTGCATTACCAGAAATGGGCGACGATGAAGAAGCGATGCTCTCTGAAGCGTTCTACGTGAAATCAAATAGCCGTTTGGGCTGTCAAATTCCAATAACCGAAAGCCTAGAAGGATTAGAATTGGAGTTGGCTCCGGAAAATTAATTAAAAAAAAGGGCCTCGTTTTCAAAACGAGGCCCTTTTTTTATTTGGTATAGCTGCAAGCTAATCTCGAAGCATATCTTAAGCTAATTCCACATTCATCATTATGGTTTCTTCGATTGCATCCCAAAGACCGATGCGTTTTTCTAAAGCTAAAATCGAAATTTCTTCTACATCTGACCATTTTTGTGCATCAGTTCCGCAAAGTTCCGTTATCATTTTCATAGCCATAGGACCATGATCATCAGCATCTAGTTCGATATGTCTTTCGAAATAATAAATCAGCTTACTCAAATCTTTTTTAGGAAAATTTTCTTGAAAGTTTTTTAAAATTTCGGTGAACATACTCGGGATCAAGTCTTCTCTTCCAAAAGTAAAAGCAGCGGCAATTTCATGTGATTTTCCTTCTTCAATAACTCTGAAAGTAAAATCTAAAAATGCTTTAATATTAGGGTGTAAGTTACTTTTTTTAATAGCTACAAATATATTTTTAAGCGAATTGACTTCTGATAAGAATTGTTTAATGCCTGTTGTGTTTGCACCACAAGCTATCATCGCTTCAATATACATTTCATAATGACTTTGGCGACGACCGTCAATAGTCAAATCTGATTCTTCAGCAAGGACTATCTCGTTTATTAGATATCGGGTTTCTGGATTTTCTGTTGCAAACCACGGAGTTGTTGTGCAAGTTAACTTAGATTGGAGCGCTTTTAATAAGGACATGAAATCCCAAACTGCATACACGTGGCATTCTAGAAAACACTGTAAGTCTTCAATAGTTTTTACTTTTTTGTACAAGGGGTGTTGTAACAATAGTTCTTTTTGGGGCTGTATCCTATTGTTGACTGTTTCAATATTCATCGGTGGTATTTTTGTGTAAATATAAAAAAGCTTCTTGTTTCCAAGAAGCTTTTGTCATCAATTTTATAAATACTTTAATAGTCGTTCGATATTATTTGAAAGCTGAAATTCCAGTAATATCCATTCCTGTAATCAGTAAATGGATATCGTGCGTTCCTTCATACGTAATTACGGATTCTAGATTCATCATGTGACGCATAATAGAATATTCTCCGGTAATTCCCATTCCACCTAGTATTTGTCTGGCTTCGCGAGCAATGTGAATCGCCATATCTACATTATTTCTTTTGGCCATAGAGATTTGAGCTGTTGTTGCGCGGCCTTCATTTCTTAAAACGCCTAATCTCCAAGTCAATAGTTGTGCTTTGGTAATTTCAGTAATCATTTCAGCTAATTTCTTTTGTTGCAATTGTGTTCCTGCGATAGGTTTGTCAAACTGGATTCTTTCTTTAGCATAACGCAGTGCCGTATCATAACAGTCCATTGCTGCACCAATAGCACCCCAGGCAATTCCGTAACGCGCTGAATCAAGACATCCCAGCGGCGCTCCTAATCCAGATTTATTTGGTAATAAATTTTCTTTGGGAACTTTCACATTGTCAAAAATCAATTCCCCTGTAGAAGAGGCACGTAGCGACCATTTATTATGTGTTTCTGGAGTGGTAAAACCTTCCATTCCTCTTTCCACAATTAAACCGTGAATTCTTCCTTCTTCATTTTTTGCCCAAACAATAGCAATGTCAGCAAAAGGAGCATTGGAAATCCACATTTTGGCACCATTCAAGAGATAATGATCGCCCATATCTTTAAAGTTCGTAATCATACTTCCAGGATCAGAACCATAATTAGGTTCCGTCAGTCCAAAACAGCCCATGAATTCTCCGGTGGCCAGTTTTGGTAAGTATTTCATACGTTGTTCTTCGTTTCCGTATTTCCAAATTGGATACATCACCAAAGAGGATTGTACGGATGAAGTGGAACGAACGCCAGAATCGCCACGCTCAATTTCTTGCATGATTAAACCGTATGATATTTGGTCTAAACCTGCTCCACCATATTCTTCTGGAATGTAAGGACCAAAACCACCAATTTCCCCCAAACCTTTTATAATTTGTTTTGGAAATTCAGCTTTTTGGGCATATTCTTCTATAATAGGAGAGACTTCACGTTTTACCCAAGCACGAGCAGAATCACGGACTAATTTGTGTTCTTCTGTTAGTAAATCGTCTAGGTTATAATAATCTGGAGCTTGAAATAAGTCTGGTTTCATGGTTTGGTAATTTTTATGTGTCACAAATTTACACAAAGAAATATAACAAAAGCATTAATAAATGTTATATTTTTTTAATTTTATTCAAAATAACGAAATTTTACAATCAAATAAAGTGTTTGTTAAAGTATGATTTTAAAGGTAAAATCATGGACTACTAATTTACAATAAAATAGCTAATTCGTTTGGAATTTATTTTAAATAAGGGAGTTGGCGTATTTGGATAATATTCCCAATTACATTTTCAAGTAAAAATCTTTTGTCAATTCGATGTATTCCGGGGTGTATTGATGTCTCGAAGTTTCGATAATCAATTCATCAATAGTGATGGTAGGGGTTTCATTTCGGCTTAAAGCTAATAAACTGCGTTTGATTTCGGTAATTGGAGTTCCTTTTACCCGAGTAATTTTTAAAGGATATAATTCGTATGCTGCGGCAAGAGCCAAAAAAAATTCTTCTTCTTTAAAAGGAATTATGACGGAGAAAATACCGTTTTTAGAAAGTAGTAAAGCGGCCGCTTCGATTAAATCTTCAAAAGGCATTGCATCGGTAAAACGGGCTAAGTCGCGCTGTTCATTTTCGGATTTGTAATCTTCGGTGTAAAATGGAGGATTGGAAATAATTAAATCATATTCATCTTCAGGTTCTTCAACAAATTCATCCAAACCGGCATGAAAACAAAATAAACGATCACTCCAAGGAGAGTTTTCAAAATTATCTACAGATTGTTCGTATGCTTCTTCGTCGATTTCCAAAGCGTCAATTTGTTCTGCATTGCTTCTTTGCGCAAGCATTAATGCTATAACGCCTGTTCCGGCTCCAATATCTAAAATGCTAAATGGATTATTTTCAATTGGTGTCCAAGCGCCAAGTAAAACACCGTCGGTCCCAATTTTCATTGCGCAACGGTCTTGTTGTATTGAGAATTGCTTGAATGAAAACATAATGATTTAAGATTGAGGATTAAACGATTTTGACTTCAGATTTTCAAATAACCAAATAAACAAATCACCGTATAAACTTTATTACAGGTACATTTCAATAAGTCCTTCAGGTAAATCCATGATAACCTTTTTGTTTTCTCTGTCAATTTTCACAAGAAAATGGTCAATCATAGGAATAAGGATTTCTACATCACCGTTTAAAACCTCAAAAAGAGGTTGGGCAGTAGTGTCATTTATGGATTGGATTTTTCCAACAACGCCAAGGCGTTTGTCTTCAACTTCAAAACCAATTACTTCATGGAAGTAGAATTTATTGCCGGTAAGTTTTGGCAACATATTTAGAGGAAGATAAATGGCGTTGCCTATAATAGCATCGGCATCTTCTTCGGTATTCATGTCTTCAAAACGAATTCTAAGAAAGTCGTTTTTGTGCAGTGAACTGCTTTCAATAAAAAAAGGAACCAAGTGTTTGTTGCATTCAACAAACACTGATTCCAAGTTTTCGTATAACTCAGGTTCGTCCGTGTCTAAATAGGCAAGAACTTCTCCTTTGAAACTAAATTTTTTAGCGATTTTACCTAAATAGAAACAATCTTCTTTACGCATGTTCGCCTTCTAAAATTATGCTTCAGTTGTTTCGTTATTTTCTTCTGCAGCTGGAGCTTCTTCAGCTTCAACTTCAGCAACTTCTTCTTCAACAGCAGGAGTTGCAGCAGCAATAGCATCAGCTTCTGCTTGTGCAGCAGCAGCTAAACGTTTTGCGTTTACTTCTTGTTCTGCTTTGAAAGCTTTTGCTTTATCAGCAGCTTGAGCTTTAGTCAAGCCTTCTTTTTTAGCATCCACTTTTCCAGCTTTAGCTTCTAACCAAGCAGCTAATTTTGCATCAGCTTGTTCTTGAGTTAAAGCTCCTTTACGAATACCTCCATCAAGGTGGTGTTTCAATAAAGCACCTTTGTAAGAAAGAATTGCTTTAGCAGTATCAGTTGGTTGTGCACCATTGTGCAACCATTTTACTGCGCTATCAAGGTTTAATTCGATAGTTGCTGGGTTAGTGTTTGGATTGTAAGTACCTATTTTCTCTAAGTATTTACCATCTCTTTTTGAGCGAGCATCTGCTGCTACAACCCAGTAAAAAGGTTTTTGTTTTTTACCGTGTCTTTGTAATCTAATTTTTACTGACATAATCTTTTGATTAAATTTTGAGGTACTCGACCTCGATTAATTAAGGGTGCAAAGATACATTTTTTATCTATAAATACTAATTCGATTGGTATTTTAAAGAATGGTAATGTGTTAGAGTTGATTTGACGTGTGTTTTTCAACGCTATTTTGTTTTTTTTAGTAATAATATCATACTTTTGTTTGTTTAAAAATGCATTTTTATGAAAAAATATTTTTTGTTCATTGCTGCAATTTTTTCTCTAGTTTCTTGTCAGGAAGATGTTAGCTATAATAGTCCTTCTTTGCAGGGCGTAAAAGACAATGTGTTATGGAGAGCAGTTCAATCTAAAGCTACATTAGCTTCAGATGGATCTTTGCTAATTGAAGCCTATACTAGGAATGAAACTTTATCTTTGAAAGTAACTTCTACTAAAGCTCAGACTTATTTTTTAGGAACCAGTGAATCCAAAAAAGTAACTTATGTACTAACCGATGCCACAGGTGCTTTAATTACTTTTTCTACAGGTTTTGGTATTGGAGACGGTCAAATTGTGATATCGGATTATGATGGTATAAACAACACGGTTACTGGTACGTTTAAATTTAATGCAGAAAACACCTACAATAATCCGTTAGCTGGCGCTGTTTTAAATTTTCAACAAGGTGTTTTTTATAAAGTTCCTGTGAGCTCATTTGTTCAATAGATTAAGGCAAGTTGTCTTCTTAAAAGTCTTGAATTAGGTGCTTTATGATATTCTTTTTCAATTTATATTTAAAATAAAAAACATAAATAAGCTAATTTATAGTAGATTAGAATAAAAATAAGATTACATTTGTTTTATTATTTAAATAAGTACATATGAATATTTTTGTTGGAAGTCTTCCATTCAGTATTGAGGAAGCAGATTTAAGAGAGTCTTTCGAGGCTTACGGAGCAGTTGATTCAGTTAAAATCATTACTGATAAATTTACTGGAAGAAGTAAAGGTTTCGGTTTTGTTGAAATGACAAATGATGACGAAGCTCAAAAAGCAATAGATGAATTGAACGGAGCTACTGTTCAAGGTCGTGCAATTGTAGTAAACAAATCTGAGCCAAAGCCAGAAGGTGAAAGAAGAAGTTTTAACAATAACAGTCGTGGTGGAGATTCACGCGGTGGTTATGGTGGTGGAAACAGCCGTGGTGGAGATAACCGTGGTGGTGGAAACAGAGGAGGATATTAATATTTTTTTCTACAATATAAAAAAAGGTGTCAATTTTATTGACACCTTTTTTGTTTGATAGCTATTCTGTAGAAATGCAATACGTTGCATTTCTACAGAATTATATAATTGTTTTACAAATTTGCAACTAACCAGTCACCCACTTCACTAGTTTTATACGCTTTTGCATCTTTTCCAGCTAAATCCTCTGTTACAATACCTTGCTCTAATGATTTGTTAACGACTGCTCTGATTGCTTCTGCTTCTTCTTTTAATCCAAAAGCATCTTCAAACATCATTGCAGCAGATAAAACTGTCGCTAATGGATTGGCGATATTTAATCCAGTCGCCTGAGGATAAGAACCATGAATAGGTTCGTACAATGAGGTATGTTCCCCTACTGATGCTGATGGCATTAATCCCATAGAACCAGATATTACTGAGGCTTCATCCGTTAATATATCTCCAAATAAGTTTTCGGTAATCAAGACGTCATAAGAATTTGGCCATTGAACTAAACGCATCGCTACAGCATCAACAAATTCATAACTTACGGTTACTTCAGGATATTCTTTTTCCATAGCTTGTACTGTTTCTCTCCACAATCGGGATGTTTCCAATACATTTGCTTTGTCTACACAACATAATTTTTTTGAACGGGTCATAGCCAGTTCAAAACCTTTTTTAGCCAAACGTTGTACTTCAGCTCTTGTGTAAGTACAAGTGTCAAAAGCAGTTTCACCATCGTCTTTTCTTCCTTTTTCACCAAAATAAATTCCTCCGGTAAGTTCTCTTAAAAAGATTAAATCTGTTCCTTCAATACGTTCTCTTTTCAAAGGAGAGTTGTCAATCAAAGATGGGAAAGTAAATGTAGGACGTACATTAGCAAACAATCCTAGTTTTTTACGCATCAATAATAAACCTTGTTCTGGTCTTACAGGTGCACTGGGGTCATTATCATATTTTGGGTGCCCGATAGCTCCAAATAGAACGGCATCAGCAGCCATACAAATTTCGTGCGTTTCATCAGGATAAGGAACTCCAACAGCATCAATTGCACAAGCTCCTGTAAGAGCTGGAGTCCAATTGATTTCGTGGTTAAATTTTTTTGCAATAGCATCAGAAACTTTTACAGCTTCATTGATAACTTCTGGTCCAATTCCGTCTCCGGCTAAAAGGGCTATGTTAAATTTCATTAGGTATTTTTTAAATTAATATCGTTTTTTTTATTTATCGTTATTGGGGAGTAGTCACATTCAACATCTTTTGCGTAGCAATTATTGCGGCAACTGTTTGATCTGAATCTAATCCTCTCGTTTTAAATTCTTTTCCATGATTAGTCCAGGTAATTATGGTTTCGCATAATGCATCTGAGCTACTTCCTGGAGGAATTCGTACTGCATAGTCAATCAATTTAGGCAATTCCATTTTTTTACTTTTATAAATTTTTGCTAAAGCATTCATAAAAGCATCAAATTGACCATCACCTTGAGCATTTTCTTCAATGATTTCTCCATCAATTTTTAAACAGAGCGTGGTAGAAGGTCGCATTCCCTTGGCGTGAACCAATACATAAGACTCGACCACAATTCTCTCTTCGTAAGTCTGGCTGTCTAAAACATCAGAAATAATATATGGTAAATCTTCTTTGGTAACGGTTTCTTTTTTGTCGCCTAATTCAATAATGCGTTGGGTAACTAATTTGAGATCTTCTGGATTTAATTTCAACCCTAATTCCTGAAGGTTTTTTTCAATATTGGCTTTGCCAGAAGTTTTTCCTAATGCATATTTTCGTTTTCTTCCAAAGCGTTCCGGAAGCAAATCATTAAAATATAAATTATTTTTGTTGTCGCCATCGGCATGAATACCTGCTGTTTGAGTAAAAACATTGTCTCCAACAATAGGTTTGTTAGCAGGAATTCTATATCCTGTGAACGTTTCTACCAATTTACTCACAGAGTATAATGAAGATTCTTTTACGCTGATTTTTATTTCTGGTAAAAAGTCGTTGATTACGGCAACAGTACTTTCAAGCGGTGCATTTCCAGCACGTTCTCCCATTCCGTTTACGGTTACGTGAAGTCCTTGAATACCCGCTTTTACGGCTTCCATTACATTAGCGATACTTAAATCGTAGTCGTTATGCGCATGAAAATCAAAATGGGTATTGGGGTATCGCGCTATAATTTTCGAAATAAAATCAAAAGTTTCAGAAGGAATTAAAACGCCTAAAGTGTCCGGTAGTAAGACTCTTTTAATTCGTTGTTGGGTCAAAAAATCTAAATATTGAAACACATATTCAGGTGAATTACGCATTCCGTTACTCCAATCTTCAAGATAGACATTCGTTTCAATATTGTTTTCTTGAGCTAATGCAATGGCTTGAGCAATTTCGGTAAAATGTTGTTCAGGTGTTTTCTTTAATTGATGTGTTAAATGGTTGAGGGATCCTTTGGTTAGCAAATTTTGGACTTTAGCTCCGGCCTTTTTCATCCAATCTATTGAAAGTCCACCGTCTACAAAAGTTAAAACTTCGATTCGGTTAGAATATTCTTTCTCATTAGCCCAGTTCATTATCCCTTTTACACCTTGAAATTCTCCTTCGCTGACACGTGCAGAAGCAATTTCAATTCTATCAATATTTAATTCTTCCAGCAACAATTGCGCAATGGTTAGTTTTTCTGCAGCAGAAAATGATACTCCCGAGGTTTGTTCACCATCACGGAGCGTCGTATCCATTATTTCAATTTTTCTTTTTTCCATTATAAATCTGATGCTAAAAGCGGTTTCGACTTCTGTAATTTGAAATCTTGTTGTTGTATTTTATAAAATAGTAAAAAGCAGTTACTAAGCTAACAATAAAGTTGAGCTTACAGTAACTGCATTTTTATTGTTTGTTTTTAGTAAGGAAGCTTATTGGCAAACCCAACAATTTCTTCTTTGATGTTTTGTAAATAATCAATATCATCAAAACCGTTAACCATGTTGTCTTTTTTGTATCCAGAGATATCGAAAGATTCTTTTTGGCCAGTTGCTTTTAAAGTAATGGTTTGTTCCGGAAGATTTATTTCCAATTCTGTTTTTGGATCAGCTTCAATAGCATTGAAAATTGTTTCAGCAAATTCCGGACTAACTTGTACTGGTAGAACACCAATGTTTAAGCAGTTTCCTTTAAAGATATCTGCAAAAAAACTGGATACAACCGCACGAAATCCGTAATCGTAAACTGCCCAAGCTGCGTGTTCTCTTGAAGAACCCGAACCAAAGTTTTTTCCGCCTACTAATATTTTTCCACTGTAAGTTGCGTCATTCAATACGAAATCTGCTTTTGGAGTATCATCTCCGTTGTATCTCCAGTCTCTGAAAAGGTTGTCTCCAAAAGCTTCCCTTTTCGTAGCTTTCAAGAAACGTGCTGGGATGATTTGATCGGTATCCACATTTTCTATTGGTAGTGGCACTGCACTACTGGTAAGGATATTAAATTTATCGTATGCCATTGTTATTTATGATTTTTGATTAACGATTTATGATTTATGATTTTTGATTTACCTTAAGGGAAATGGAATCGTAATCGTTAATGTTATTTTGTATAATCTAAATTGTATTATTTAAGCTGAATGTTGTAAAAGACGCTACAATTTGTAGACTTAGCGAAATCTGAATTCAAAAATCGTTACTCTACATTCTCAAATCTTTTAAAACAAATCTCTTGGGTCTGTTAGTTTTCCAGTAACTGCAGCTGCAGCGGCCATAATTGGACTTGCCAATAATGTTCTTGAACCTGGACCTTGACGACCTTCGAAGTTTCTGTTTGAAGTACTTACCGCATATTTTCCTGCAGGTACTTTGTCATCATTCATCGCTAAACAAGCGGAACAACCTGGCTGACGCAATACAAAACCAGCTTCAGTAAGAATGTCCAAAAGGCCTTCTTCTTTAATCTGTGCTTCTACTACGTGAGAACCTGGTACCAACCAAGCGGTAACATTGTCTGCTTTTTTTCTTCCTTTTACAATTTCTGTAAAAGCTCTAAAATCTTCAATTCTACCATTGGTACAACTTCCTAAGAAAACAAAATCAATTGGTTTGCCAATCATTACGTCATTTTCTTCAAAGCCCATGTAAGCTAAAGATTTTTTATACGTTTCGGCGCCACCTTCTACTTGGTTAGCGCTTGGAATATTTTTTGAGATACCAATTCCCATTCCAGGATTTGTACCATAGGTAATCATTGGTTCAATATCTGCAGCATTGATGTTTAATTCTGCATCAAAAATTGCATCAGCATCTGTTTTTAATGTTTTCCAATACGCTACCGCTTTTGTCCAAGCCTCACCTTTTGGAGCATATAATCTTCCTTCTAAGAAATCGAATGTTTTTTGGTCTGGAGCAATCATGCCACCACGAGCACCCATTTCGATACTCAAGTTACAAACGGTCATACGGCCTTCCATAGACATGTTTTCAAAAACATCTCCTGCATATTCTGCGAAATATCCTGTACCTCCAGAAGTAGTTAATTGTGCAATTATATAAAGTGCAACGTCTTTTGGACCAACACCTTTACTCAATTCGCCATTTACGTTGATACGCATTTTCTTTGGTTTCGGTTGCATGATACATTGAGTAGCCATCACCATTTCAACCTCAGAAGTTCCGATACCAAAAGCAATAGCGCCAAAAGCACCATGCGTAGAAGTATGAGAATCTCCACAAACAATAGTGGCACCCGGTAGAGTAATTCCGTTTTCAGGACCTACTACGTGTACAATTCCATTTTTTTGGTGACCTAATCCCCAGTGAGAAATGCCATATTCTGCTGCGTTGTCTTCCAAAGCTTTTAGCTGATTGGCAGATAATGCATCTTCAACAGGTAAGTGTTGATTTATAGTTGGGGTATTGTGATCGGCAGTTGCAAAAGTGCGTTCTGGGTATAAAACCGTAATACCTCTTTCTTTTAAACCTAAAAAAGCTACAGGACTAGTAACTTCATGGATGAAATGACGGTCAATAAAAAATACGTCTGGTCCATCTTCAATTTTACGCACAACATGCGAATCCCATACTTTGTCAAATAATGTAGTACTCATTTTAAATATTTTTTAAGTGTATTTCTTCTTTTGCAACCTTAATTATTTGCATAAAGTTGTAACAATGGGAACAAATTTAAAAAAAGAAATAAGGTTGTCAATTTTAATATTTCATTTTATACGATACCCAAACTGTTTTTACAACACCTTACCTCTTCTGTTATAGGTTTGTAGTTTGAATGCCTTCTTTTTATTTTGATATTAAATTTCTTTTTAAAGCTATTTTTATTTTAAATAAGTCCAATTTGATAATTTGCAAATTTATCGCTATTTTGGTAGTAAATGAGGGGTTTTTAATTCAAAAAACATAATAAAACGAATTAAAATAGTAACAATTAACAAAATTAGCATTGTGTTTTATTTTCTATAGAACGCCTTTTTGTTGCTTTTTAGAGAACTAAAGAAGTGTTTTTTTTGTGCTTTTATTTCGATTTGTTTTGGTGAAATACTACGACATCCAAAAACACACAGTGCGTTTCTTTTTCTTTTCAATGAGGCGTTATTGAGCGATTTTGTGCTGAAAGATGAAGTGATTCGTAGGGTGATTCTTAACGATTATTTTGACTTTTTTTGTTCTGATTTAGGTGTTATTCTAGCTAAAAAAATCCTAAATTTGAAATTCATTTTTTGTGATTTTAAAGAATTACAAACACTTCAATTCCAGATATGTACTTAATATTCGATACCGAAACTACAGGATTACCAAAGCGTTGGGGCGCTCCCATTTTAGATACCGATAACTGGCCGCGTTGTATTCAAATCGCTTGGCAGTTGCACGATGATATGGGAAAACTCGTCGAGCATCAAGATTATTTGGTCAAGCCAGAAGGATTTAATATTCCGTATGACGCCGAAAGAATTCACGGTATTTCCACAGAATTGGCGGAAGCCGACGGAATTTCGTTGGCAGAAGTTTTAGAAAAATTCAATATCGCTTTAGGCAAAGCCAAATTCATTGTAGGTCAGAATTTAGGTTTTGACATCAATATTATGGGTTGTGAGTTTTATAGAATGGGAGTTGAAAGCCAAATGAGTTCGATGCCTATTTTGGATACGTGTACAGAAGTTACCGCTTCCTTATTGCGATTGCCAGGTGGTCGAGGCGGTAAGTTCAAACTGCCAACCTTAACCGAATTACATAGTTATCTTTTTAATAAACCCTTTGGTGAGGCACATAATGCTACTGCCGATGTGGAGGCAACCACGCGTTGTTTCTTAGAGTTAATTCGTCGCGATATTTTCACTAAAGAGGAACTCGATGTTGAAATTGGCTATTTTAAAGATTTTCAAAATAAGAATCCACACGAAATTCAACTGATTGGATTAAAGCATATTAATCTCAAAGAAGCGTCGGATAAAATTAGGCAGCAGTTTGGAGAAAAACAAGCGCCGGCAGTTTCCAGAGCAGCGCTTTCTGAGAATAAAAAGGTACTTGTTGATACGCCTTTCGTGCATTTACACAATCATACGCAATTTTCGGTGTTGCAATCGACCATAAGTATTGCGGCATTAGTAAAAGCGGCGGCGCAACAAAAAATGCCTGCGGTTGCCATGACGGACCATGCGAATTTGATGGGTGCTTTTCATTTTGTTCGCGATATTTTATACCATAATAAAGCCGCTGAAACCAAGAATAAAGCCGCTGTCGCAAATGGTGAGGAACCTACCGAAGTTACAATGAAACCGATTGTAGGTTGTGAGTTTTTTGTTTGTGAAGATCATAAAAATAAATCGGTAAAAGATAATGGGTACCAAATAGTACTTTTGGCGAAGACCAAAAAAGGCTATCATAATTTGGCCAAAATGTCTTCCATCGCTTATACGGAAGGATTTTATTATGTGCCAAGAATCGACAGGAAAGTCATTCAGGAATTCAAAGAAGATATTATTGTTTTGTCGGGGAATCTCTATGGCGAAATTCCAAATAAAATTTTAAACGTTGGTGAAAACCAAGCCGAAGAAGCCTTGATTTGGTGGAAAAACGAGTTCAAGGAAGATTTTTATATTGAAGTGATGCGTCACAATCAGGAAGATGAAAATCGTGTGAATGCGTCTTTGATTTCATTGGCGAGAAAACATGATGTTAAGATTGTTGCGACTAACAATACCTTTTATATAGACAAAGAAAATTCGAATGCACACGATATTTTGCTTTGTGTGCGTGACGGAGAAAAACAGACGACGCCAATAGGTCGTGGTCGTGGGTATCGGTATGGATTGCCCAATCAGGAGTATTATTTCAAGTCGGGAGAGGAAATGAAACAGCTTTTTGCGAATTTACCCGAAGCAATTTCGAATATTTCGGAGATTGTGGATAAAATTGAAATTTTCGATTTGGCGCGGGAAGTTTTATTGCCAAAATTTGAAATACCGGTTGAATTTAATAATCCCGAAGATGCAGTTGATGGTGGGGTGCGAGGTGAAAATGCGTATTTAAGGCATTTGACTTTTGAAGGAGCCAATCGCAGGTATCCTGAAATCACCGAAGAAATTCAGGAACGATTGGATTTTGAATTACTGACAATATCCAATTCTGGTTATCCCGGATATTTCCTGATTGTGCAGGATTTAATTGCTGAAGCGAGAAGTATGGGGGTTTCTGTAGGGCCGGGAAGGGGATCCGCAGCGGGATCGGTGGTGGCGTATTGTTTGAAAATCACCAATATCGACCCGTTGATGTACAACCTGCTTTTTGAGCGTTTCCTGAATCCCGATCGTGTGTCACTTCCCGATATTGATATCGATTTTGATGACGAAGGACGAAGCAGCGTAATGGATTATGTGATCAGGAAATACGGTTCAAAACAAGTGGCACAAATTATCACGTATGGTAAAATGGCAACAAAATCGGCGATTCGAGATACCGCTCGTGTGCTGGATTTGCCTTTGTTCGAAGCCGATAAAATTGCGAAGTTGATTCCGGGTATGATGCCGTCCAAATGGAATTTAGCGCGATTTTTAAATGAAAAAGAAGATGTAATCAAGAAGGCCGTTCGTCCCGAAGAATACGATAAAATAAAAGAATTAATAGGTCTTGCTAATGAGAGTGATTTGGCTGGAGAAACCATTCAGCAGGCCAAAGTTTTAGAAGGAAATCTTAGAAATACAGGAATTCACGCCTGTGGAGTGATTATTACGCCAAGTGATATTACGAATTTTGTTCCGGTTGCTACAGCCAAAGATTCGGATCTGTATGTGACGCAATTTGATAACTCGGTAGTAGAAAGTGCCGGTTTGTTGAAAATGGACTTTTTGGGTTTGAAAACCCTGACGCTAATAAAAGACACGGTCAAATTAGTAAAATACAGAACCGGAATTGACCTGAACCCCGACGAATTTCCTATTGATGATTTGAAGACCTACGAGCTTTTTCAGCGAGGAGAAACGGTGGGAATTTTTCAATATGAGAGTCCGGGAATGCAGAAATACATGAAGGAATTGAAGCCAACGGTTTTTCCCGATTTAATTGCGATGAATGCCTTGTATCGTCCAGGGCCGATTGCCTATATACCTAGTTTTGTAAAAAGGAAAAACGGTGAAGAGGAAATTATTTATGACCTAGATGCCTGCGAAGAATTACTAAAAGATACCTACGGAATTACCGTTTACCAAGAGCAGGTAATGCTTTTGTCCCAAAAATTGGCAGATTTCTCCAAGGGTGATGCGGACGTTTTGCGTAAAGCGATGGGAAAAAAGCAAAAGGACGTTTTGGACAAAATGAAACCCAAATTTATCAGTCAGGCTGCCGCCAAAGGGCATGCCGAAGATAAGCTAGAGAAAATTTGGAAAGATTGGGAAGCTTTTGCGGAATACGCGTTTAATAAATCACACTCGACTTGTTATGCATGGATTGCATATCAAACAGCATTTTTGAAAGCGAATTATCCTGCTGAATATATGGCTGCGGTTTTATCTAATAATATGAGCGATATCAAGCAGGTTTCGTTTTTTATGGAAGAATGCAAGCGTATGGGATTACAGGTTTTAGGACCCGATGTGAATGAATCGTTTTATAAATTTACCGTAAATGATGATTATGCGGTGCGTTTTGGAATGGGTGCCGTAAAAGGGGTGGGATCTGGAGCTGTGGCTACGATTGTGGAGAATAGAAAAGATGGAAGATACAAATCGATTTTTGATTTGACCAAACGTATTGATTTGCGTGCAGCCAATAAAAAAGCATTGGAGAATCTGGTTTTGGCTGGAGGGTTTGATTCGTTTTTAGGAACGACACGAGCGCAATATTTTCATGATGATGGCGATGGAATTACTTTTTATGAAAAAGCGATTCGGTATGGGGCGAAGTTTCAGGAAAATGAAAATTCATCGCAAGTGAGTTTGTTTGGCGATACCAGCGAAGTACAAATTGCAGAACCGGTGGTGCCACCCTGTGAGGACTGGAGTACGATGGAAAAACTCGCCAAAGAAAAAGAGGTTGTTGGAATTTATATTTCAGGACATCCGCTGGACGATTACAAATTTGAAATGAAACATTTTTGTAATGCCAAGTTAGAATCATTAAAGAATATGGAACTTCATGTGAGTAAAAACCTCGCATTTGGTGGGATTATCAATAATGTGCAACATCGTGTGGCCAAAAACGGAAAAGGCTGGGGAATATTCACTTTGGAGGGTTATGACGAAAGTTATGAGTTTCGAATTTTTGGGGAGGAGTATTTAAAGTTCCGCCATTTCTTTATTCAAAATAATTTTACCTTCATGAAAGTATTGGTCAAAGAAGGTTGGACTGACCGCGATACCGGGAAAAAAGGGGAGCCAAGATTACAATTTGTGGAAGTAAAGCAATTGCAAGATGTTTTGGAGACTTTCGCTAGAAAATTAATTGTACTATTAAATATAAAGGATTTAGAAAATGATTTTATCCATAAATTAAGCCACCTTTTTCAAGAGAATAAAGGGGATAATACGGTTACTTTTGAAATCATGGAATTGGAGAAAACGAAACGACTTGTTGCTGTTGCTCCTGTAGAAATAGAAAATGAAGAGGTAGCTTTTGTCGACGAGAATGAAGATTCTGAAATGGGAGCTCTCGAAATTCCAGAGGCAAATACTGTAGTAAAAGTAGAAGAAGTCGAAGAAATTAAGGTTGTAACCAAATTGACTATGCCGAGCAGAAAATTGAAAATTAAAATCTCCAACGAATTGCTGGTGGAGTTAGAGAAAATGCAGATTAACTTTAAGTTGAATTAGAGCACAATGCCATAGCCCTGATAGAAGTGGAAATCCTTTTACAACCCAGTCCGGGTTTCGAACCCGGACTGGGTTGTAAAAGATTGAAACGAATAGCAGGAAAAAGCTCCTAATATTTACTGAAAATAGCAATTGACAATACACTTATAATCAAAACTAATTTACGAATGGCATTTGATTAGTTTTTAATTTCTAAATTTGTACTCAAGATTGAAACTATAAACCTTTAAATAAAAAAATATGGCATTAGCAATAACAGACGCTACTTTTGATGAAGTAGTTTTGAAATCAGACAAACCGGTAATGGTGGATTTTTGGGCAGCATGGTGTGGACCTTGTAGAATGGTTGGCCCAATCATTGATGAAATCAGCGAAGAATACGCTGGGAAAGTAGTCGTAGGAAAAGTAGATGTTGATGCAAATCAAGAATTTGCTGCAAAATACGGAGTGAGAAATATTCCAACAGTGTTGGTTTTTCATAACGGAGAAGTAGTAGGGAAACAAGTAGGAGTTGCTCCGAAACAAACCTACGCGGATAGTTTAGACGCTTTGTTGTAATCGGTAGATTATGATTTACATAGAATCTGTACGGATTCAGATAAAAGGTTTGGCGAAAGTCAGACCTTTTTTTTGTTTAAGCTGAAATTATTTTAGCTTCTCGATTTGGTTTTATTTCTGTAATCTTTTAATTTTTAAATCATTCCATCTTTTACTACATTTGAGATATGAAGATCGAATCGCAAATAGAGAAAATTTCCAGTTTTCAGCATCTTGAATTGCTGGCCAATCAGGTTGTGGAGGGTTTTATTTCGGGAATGCATAAAAGTCCGTTTCATGGATTTTCGGCTGAATTTGCCGAGCATAAAGTCTATAACGTAGGCGAAAGCACCAAACACATCGATTGGAAACTGTTTGCCAAAACAGATCGTTTGTACACGAAACGATTTGAGGAAGAGACTAATTTACGGTGCCACATCATCATCGATAATTCCTCCTCGATGCATTATCCTAAATTAAATGACACTCAGCAATTCTATGAAAACAAAATTGGTTTCTCAGTTTTGGCTTCGGCCGTTTTAATGAATCTTTTAAAGAAGCAACGCGATGCTGTTGGACTAAGTGTTTTTTCAGATAAATATGAGTACTACGCGCCTGAAAGAGGCAGTGATCGGCATCACAGGATGATTTTGAATGCACTTGAGGGGCTGCTGATAAAACCTACAATCAAAAAAAGCACGGACACGGTAACATTTCTACATCAAATAGCGGAAAAAATCCACCGTCGGTCGATGATTATCTTATTTACGGATATGTTTCAGTCCGGTTCTGACGTGTCGGGAGAAGAAGCGTTGTTTAATGCACTGCAACATTTGAAGCACAACAAGCATAAAGTGGTTTTATTTCATGTTGTGGATAACAAAACGGAGTTGAATTTTGACTTTGACAACGCACCCAAGAAGTTTATTGATGTCGAATCGGGTGAGGAAGTAGCAGTTTTTGCAGATAATGTAAAAGAAGAATATGAAAAACAGGTAGAAAGTTACTTTAAGAAGCTAGCGCTAACCTGCGCGCAAAACCGAATAAAGTACATTCCGGTAGGTGTAAGTGAAAGTTTTGAAAAAATTTTAATGACATACTTAGTTGAAAAACAAAACTTTGGGTGATACGGTGAATTTTTATCAAATATTTTTTCAAAAAACGCTTGTGTAAACGGAAATCTATTGTATCTTTGCCACCGCAATAAAGCAGCAGGTTTGGTAGTTCAGTTGGTTAGAATACATGCCTGTCACGCATGGGGTCGCGGGTTCGAGTCCCGTCCAGACCGCTAATATTGGGGAAAGCCTTTCATAACTGAAAGGCTTTTTTGTCCCAATAAGGTATCTAAAGCTAGTTGTGTTGTTTGCTGCGAATTTGTAACTCGTAGCGGGTTTAGTAGTTAGACCAATGAAAAGCTTTCCACTTTGTGGATAGCTTTTTTGATTAAAAAGAAAGCAGGTTTGGTAGTTCAGTTGGTTAGAATACATGCCTGTCACGCATGGGGTCGCGGGTTCGAGTCCCGTCCAGACCGCTAGATTTAAGAAAGCCTTTCGTAACTGAAAGGCTTTTTTGATTTCAGGAAGTTTGTAAATTAAAACAGCGCTGATTTATACTGCCAGACAATCGTAAGAAACAATCCCAAATACATCACGCAAACCACAAATTTCATAAAACTGGAAGCCAGTAAGCCGATAAATGATCCTGCGGCTGCTTTTAAAGCTCGTTTGTGGTCTTTAGAATCGAAAATAAGTTCTCCAAGGAATGCGCCAACAAAAGGCCCTAAAAGAAAACCAAAAGGAATAGGAGCAATAATTCCGATAATCAAACCAATATTCGTTCCCCAAATACCATACGTACTGCCGCCGAATTTTTTGGTTCCTCTGGAAGGAATGACATAATCCAAAACAGAAATAACGACAGTAATCAATAAAGCAATTCCAAGAATCCAATAATTAGCCGGAACAGCATTCGTGAAATAGAGTAGCAGTAAACCAGCCCAACTGATACTTGGTCCAGGTAAAACGGGTAAAAAGCTCCCGAAAACGCCTGTAATCATACATGAAAAACCAAGAATTAAAAGTAATGTATCCATAGCATTATTTTAGTAATTTTGAAAAATAAAGAGGCAATGTCTATTTCTAAACGAATATGAGAAAAATAATTTTAGTATTTTCAATTGGGCTATTTTTCATGGTTTCTCCAGAATCCTTGCAAGCCCAAGATAAAACGGTGAATACTGGTGATGCCCTTTTGAAAGAAACGTTATACAAAGCCAATAAAGTAAAAGTATCAAATTTTTCTTTGAAACAGTTTGATGCACTTTTTTTTGAATTTTTCGATAAAAAAGCCAATCCCAATTTAGTATTAACAAAAGAAGAATTCTATAAATACACCATTCAGATTGCTATTTTTTCAGATCGCTTGGCGGCATTATATCCAGACCAAAAAGAAATTGCTGCCGCAAACAAAAAGAAATGGTTTGCAGAATCGTACGAAGATTATTTGCTTTCTAAAGCAACTCAAAAAAAATAATTGTATTTTTATAAAATATTCAATTGAAAAACAAAACCTTGAAGCACTATTACCTTTTTTTTGTAATTATACTTTTTAATTCCTGCCAATATTTTGAAAAGCAAGTGCCTTCGGAAAAGGAATTGTTGCAAAAGGAACTGAAATCGATTAACTGGAAAGAAGTCGATGAGTTTCCATCGGTTGTAAGTTGTGAGAAAATTGAGAATAAAACGCAACGCCAGCAATGTTTTTTTGAAGTTTTAACGCAATTGATTCAGGAAAAATTGAGCATTGACACTCTTTCGGTTCTTTATCCGGAATTGGACACGATTGAAGTAAAAGTCACCATTTTTCCTAACGCCACGATGCGATTTGAGCCACAATTTCCAAAAGATTCCGTGGCTTACGACAGAATCAAAATTGACAGTATCCTCAAAACGCGTTTAGTCGATTTTCCAAAAGTGAATCCAGCCATCAAACGCGGAATTCCTGTAAAAACACAATTTATTCTACCAGTTATTCTAAAAGTAGAGTAGTTCTTAAAAAGATTTTTGAATGAAGATTAACGATCTTTGATTTCGGATTGATTTACCAATTTGAATTTCAGGGTCGGGTAATATTTTTTGATTTCAAAAATTTTTAATAGATAATAATAATCTGAAAACTGCATAATCCAAGCATATTGGCCTGTACTGTGCATCTAAAATCAAAAATCGTTAATCAAAAATCGTTAATCAAAAATTTGCAATCTAAAATCTTCTCCCTTTCCATTCATATTTACCAAACAAAGAATACAAAGCCACAGCCGTGCTAAAAAACGGATACAACAAACTGCTAAATATTAAATAGCGGATTTTACTTTTATTCAAAAAATGATTGGCCTTGTAAATCAAAATAGCATCAACAGTAAATTTTAATACGAATAACAAAAATATATTTGGAAACGAAACTACACCAAATACCCAAAAGCTAATACTCAAAACCAAACACAAATTTCCCTCGAAAACCAATAATCCCAATCCTTTTCCGAAATTACTTTGATACGAACCTGTTTTCGAAGCCCAACGTACTCTTTGATAGAATAGCGATTTCCAATCGTTCAATGGTTTTGTGATGACAATGTTATTTTCAGATTTCAAATAATGGACTTTTTCAGGAAATTGAGCGATCGCTTTTTGCAACAGAAAAACATCATCGCCACTTGCAATTCCATCATTTCCATTAAAGCCATTTAGTTCCTGGAAGATGGATTTCGTGTAGGCAAAATTAGCGCCATTACACATAAATCCTTTTTTAATTCCAAAACTTCCTATTGTGGCTCCTTGTAAACTGGCAAAATCCAATTGTTGGAAATGATGCAGAAACGAATCATTGCAATTATACGTTACAGCCCCGGCAATCATAGCAACGTCATGTAGCTGAATGTAATTATCCAATGTCAATAGCCATTTTTTATTGACTGTGCAATCCGCATCAATGGTGATAATCCAATTCGTATTTACGATTTGCATTGCGGTTACAATCGCATCTTTTTTGGGCGAATTTGAAACCCGAATATTCTTTATAATGGAGACCTGAAACTTGAAGTTTGAAATTTGAAATCTTTCTTCAGATTCGTCATCGACCAAAATCACGTTAAATAATTCCATCGGATAATTCAACTTCGATAGACTATCTAATAAAACGGGCAGATTTTTCGCTTCATTCCGAAAAGGAATTATTATCGAAAATTTTGTTTTTGGCTTTAAACCAATGTAATCAATTGTATTTACTTTGGTGAAACCATAAATCAAAAGTGCAATAAAAACTGTGTAAATAAAAACTGCCCAAAATAAAACAATTGCAATCATAATTATTTTATTAAGTTTTATCTCCCTCTCCTTCGAAGAGGGTTGGGGAGAGGATTTTAAAATTAAATACATAATAACTACCAATTACCACCGGTAAAACTACATTTAGGAACCACATGAGCGTAGTCACAAAAATCACGATCCATTCGTTTACACCAAGAATACCAAAGAAATACACCGCGACGCTTCCTTTTACGGCAAAGTCTAAAAATTGGAAAGTAGGCAAGGAGGAGGCTAAAAAATAAACACTTGTGATTGTGGCAATCACTATTAAATAAGACAGATGAACATCAAAAGCCAGAAATAAAAAGTAATATTGGTGGGAAAATACCAAGAAACGACAAATCGCTAAAAAGATGTTTTTTTGATGAATGGGTTTTGGGATTTCGTTAATCTTATGAATCAGTCTTTCGATGGAATAGCCTTTAATAGTGAATTTTTTCAAGAGAAAAGAAACAAGAAATACCAGTATTAATAATCCAAAAAGTAGTCCAACGGTTTTTGAGGTAATCACATTGAATTGTGCATTGAAATACAATAAGCCTAAAATTCCAAAAATAACGGTCAAAATCATTTGGATTCCGTTGCAAATCAGGTTTAAAAAAAGGACGTTTTTTGTGTCTTTTTTTTCAAAAAACAATGCTTTTCCGGCATATTCGCCCACGCCATTTGGTGTAAACAGTCCTGCAGTCAAAGCGCCAAGAACTTGTTTTGTGGCTTCACGTAAAGATGTTTTATGGATAAATTCGACCAAATTCTGCCATTTCAAAATTTCAAAAAACCGATTCAAAACACTCAATAATAGAATAAAGACGATTCCACCAACCGACTGATTTTTCTGGAATAAAACGATGAATTTTTGCCAATCCAGTTTGTCATTGTTCGCCAATTGATTGTAAATAAAATAAAACGCACCGCCCACAATCAAAAGTTTGATTAGAAGTACGAGGAATTGCTTAGTTTTGTGTGGAATTGAAATCATTACTGCAAAATAACAAATTTAAATTGGCAAACGAGCGCATCATATTGGGAATCGACCCAGGGACTACGATTATGGGTTTTGGATTGATAAAAATCATCAATAAAAAAATGGAATTTTTGCAATTGAACGAATTGCAATTGTCCAAATACGATAACCATTACCAGAAACTGAAAATTATTTTCGAACGGACGATTGAATTAATTGATACGCATAATCCAGATGAAATTGCGATTGAAGCGCCTTTCTTTGGTAAAAACGTGCAGTCGATGTTGAAGTTGGGACGCGCACAAGGCGTGGCAATGGCAGCAGGACTTTCAAGAGATATTCCCATTACTGAATACGAACCCAAGAAAATTAAAATGGCTATTACCGGAAACGGAAATGCCAGCAAAGAGCAAGTTGCCAAAATGCTCCAGCAACTTTTAGGAATGAAGGAATTGCCTAAAAACCTCGATAGCACCGATGGATTAGCTGCAGCGGTTTGTCATTTTTTCAATTCCGGAAAAGTGGTTGGCGAGAAAAGTTATACCGGCTGGGATGCTTTTGTAAAACAAAACGAAGAAAGGGTTAAAAAATAGTTTTCAGTCGCAGTTTCAGTCTCAGTAACTGGAAACTGCGACTGGACTGAACACTAAATTAATGAGCGGAATCTACATCCATATCCCTTTTTGCAAACAGGCGTGTCACTATTGCGACTTCCATTTTTCGACTTCGATGAAGAAGAAAGAAGAAATGGTCTTGGCTATTGCCAAAGAAATTAAATTGCGTAAAAGTGAGTTTGAAAATGACCCAAGCGAAAGCGAACAGGCGAAGCAAACTGTCGAAACGATTTATTTCGGCGGAGGAACACCTTCAGTTTTAACCTCCGAAGAAATTAATTTTCTGATTGCCGAAGTGTATAAGAATTATAAAGTTTCAGAAAATCCTGAAATCACGCTTGAAGCCAATCCGGATGATTTGTCAAGTGAACGAATTGTGGAATTATCCAAAAGCCGAATCAATCGCCTAAGTATCGGGATTCAGTCGTTTTTTGAAGATGATTTACAGCTGATGAACCGAGCTCATAATTCGGCAGAGGCTCAGAAATGTTTAGCAGAAGCTACCCAGTATTTCGATAATATTTCCGTCGATTTGATTTACGGAATTCCGGGAATGAGCAACCAGAAATGGAAAGAAAACATTGAAACAGCGTTGTCATTTGGGATTCCGCATATTTCGAGTTACGCGTTGACAGTGGAACCAAAAACGGCATTGAATAAATTAATCCAAACCGGAAAAATTGCTGCTCCTAAAGATGAAGTTGCCCAAGAGCATTTTGCTATTTTGGTCGAAACGCTCGAAGCGAATGATTTTATTCATTATGAGTTATCGAATTTTGGGAAGGCTAATTTCTTTTCAAAAAATAATTCGGCGTATTGGTTAGGGAAAAAATACATTGGAATTGGACCTTCGGCGCACAGTTATAACGGGATCTCCCGAAGTTGGAATGTTTCGAATAATTCGATTTATTTAAAATCTATTCAAGAAAATAAAGTACCGAATGAAACAGAAACTCTTTCGACAGCTGATCGTTATAATGAATATATTATGACGGGTTTGCGAACAATTTGGGGGGTTTCTTTGGATAGAATCGAAAGCGAGTTTGGGAATGTATATTTGGAGTATCTTAATAAGCAGACTCAGAAATTTCTTGATGATGGTTTACTTTTCATCGAAAATAAGATTCTAAAACCAACACCAAAAGGAAAGTTTTTGACGGATGGAATTGCATCGGATTTATTTATCCTGAACTAATTTCAGGATCTGTTGATTTTTAATTGATTTTTGTATGGAAAAAAGGATTTACATATATTTTAACTAATAAAAATGCTGCTGTTTTATATGTTGGAGCAACCAAAAATCTTAAAAATAGAGTTGACTGTCATAGAAATGGGACAGGTGTAGTTTTTTCAAAAAATATAATGCTACAATTTTAATCTGTTTTGAAGAGTTTGATGATTTGAGTGATGCTTTTAACAGAGAAAATAACTTAAAAATTGGCATAAAGACTGGAAATGCAGTGTCGCAAAACTTTCAAATCCTGAATTAAAAGATTTATATTTGAACTTATAAAGTATCTCCAAAGAGATGCTGAAATAAATTCAGCATAAATGTTAGCAATAATCCAACATAACAACCAGACCTTTGAGGTCGATCTATCAAAACCTATTGATATTTCGATTCCGTTAACGAATACCGATGAAAATCCAATTGCTTGGTATATCGAGAAACCAGTCATTGAACCCGTTGTTTTTGGGGAATGGATAGGGAAAGTATCGGAAGGAAAGTCATCAACCAATTTCAATAACATTTTTTTCAATCCGCACGGGCATGGAACCCACACTGAATGCCTGGGACATATTACACGGGAATTTTACAGTATTAATCAGTCGTTGAAACAGTTTTTCTTCTTGACGGAATTGATTTCGGTTCAACCGGAAATGCATGGGGAAGATTTGGTGATTACTTTGGATAGCATCACGACTGCGCTCGATGTGACATTGAAGTTAGGTGTTCCAAGAGAAGCGATTATCATTCGAACAATTCCCAATTTAGAATCAAAAAAACAGTTGAAATATTCGAATACGAATCCGCCTTATCTGGCTGCAGCTGCTGCGCGTTTCATTCGCGAAAGTGGGATTAAGCATTTATTGATTGATTTGCCCAGTGTAGATAAAGAACATGACGAGGGGAAATTATTGGCGCATAAAGCGTTTTGGAATGTGACAAATGTCAATAATTTGAATGCAGATGCACGATTGGACTGTACGATTACCGAGATGATTTTTGTGCCAAATGAAGTAAAAGACGGGAGTTATTTGTTGAATTTGCAAATTGCTTCTTTCGAAAATGATGCGAGTCCAAGTAAACCGATACTTTATAAAATATGATAATCGTTTCAACCGATAAAAATAAACTAGATGTACCGTTTATTCAGCATTTTCTGAAAGATATTTATTGGGCTGCAGGACGAACAATAGATGAAGTCCAAATTACAATTGATCATTCGTTTTGTTTCGGGATTTATTTAAATGACAAACAAATTGGTTTTGCACGTGTTATTACGGACTATGTCGTTTTTGCTTATCTCATGGATGTTTTTATTACTGAAGAACATCGAGGGAAAGGGTATTCTTCGATTCTAATAAACAGTATGATTACAGAACCTAAACTAAAAGAGGTTAAAATTTGGCGATTAGCGACATTAGACGCTCATTTTTTATATAAGAAATTTGGTTTTACAGCATTGGAAAATCCAGAAAAAATGATGGAAAAGAAAATAATCTGAATTAGAAATAATTTCAAAAAATGAACTTAGAAACGTATTACGAATATTGTCTTTCTAAAAAAGCAGTAACCGAACATTTTCCTTTTGATGAAGATACTTTAGTCTTTAAAGTAGGAGGTAAAATATTTGCTTTGTCGTCTTTAAACCAATGGGAAAAAGGACAGCCAGCAGTAAATTTGAAATGTGATCCAGAGCGTGTTCAGGAATTACGCGCTGACTACGATGCGATTCAACCGGGATTTCACATGAATAAAAAGCATTGGAACACGATTGCTGTAAATAGAGATGTACAAGATGCCTTTTTCAAAGAACTAATAGATCATTCCTACGAATTGGTTTTCAAAAGTTTAACAAAGAAAATGCAAAGCGAAATTCAAGAATTAGAAAATTAGGCATTACTTTTGCGAGGAAAATTAGAATAAAAATATAAATACATACTGAATAAATTCAGCATAAAAATGAAAGAACAATTTAAGAAGTTTTTAAACGAAGAACAGGATCCTAAAGCCATAGAAAAAATCGCTTCAAAATTGAGTGATTTATTGATGAAGAATGAAGAAATCGGTTATATCGCTGTTCAAAAAAAACCAGCTATTACCGTTTTACCAGATAGTATTGTGATGACCAATAAAAGAATCATCATTTGCCAGCCAAAAAACCTGGGACTTTCCATGAATTTTATTGATTACACTTGGGACGAGATAGAAGGAACTTTTGTAAAAGAAAATATTCTGGGTTCAGAGTTTTCTTTTACGACAAGAACCAATATGGAGGTTTCGATTGATTACATCCCAAAAATTCAAGCTCGCAAAATATTCACTTATGCCAAAGAGCAATTGGATATTTTGAAAGGGGGCACTGTTTTAAATGCACCATTAATGGATGAAGTTGTGGTTCCAATTGAAGAAGTGGAAATTATCGAAGAAGTGGAAACGGAAGAGGTTACAACTTTTGCCGAAATAATGCCCGTTACGCCGCCGGTTTATATTATGCAAAACGAGCAATTTAGTACTCCGGCTGAAACTCCAAAAGAAAATGGATTAAGTGGATTGTCGCAAGACGAACTTTTTGAAAAATTACAGAATTATAAAAAATTACTGGATAACGGATTGATTTTACAAGGAGAATATGATACTTTCAAAAAAGAAATTTTGAGTTATATGTAGTTTAAATTCAAAATCTTTAAAAAAATAGAAAACCCGACCTGTTTAAAGCTTGTCGGGTTTGTTTTTTCTACAAGGTTTTTGAAAACTTTGAGGAGTAGAAAGTCTATAAAGTTCTTTTTTGCTTTTCTACAAAATTATGGGCTTGTAATTCTAGTAATTCAGTCGCTTTCTTGCGTTGTAAGTCGTATAGATTTTTATCCTTGGCAATATCTTCATAAACTTTGTCGTGCATGGAAGCACTGGTTTCTACCAGTAAACTTCGTTGGTATTTATCTTGGTCCAAAGTAGCTTTTAGAGCTGTTTCTAAATCTTCCAGTTTAAAATCATATTCTCCTTTTGGAGATAATAATTTGGCAATAATAGGAGATGTTTCGATTGCCAGAAATAACAACATGATAAAAAAGGACGGCAACCAAGGTAATTTATCCAGCGCATTAATACGAGCCATTAAACCGTCAAATCCATCAATTATGGGTTGGGTTTCGGTTACTTTCTTGTCTAAATCTGCTTGCAGTGTTTTGGATTTCAGCTCCATTTCAGCAATTTTGGCTAAGTTGGTTTTTTGTAAAGTATCCAGTTCTTTCTTAACCAAATCATGTTTGGCTATTTTTTCTTTAAAAACGGGGCCTTTGCCTAATTTTTTGGTCCCGGCGGTTCCTTCAGCCTCCGTAATATAGGTCTCGTAGAGTGTATTGACCTCTTTTTCTTTCTTGGTGATTTCTAATTTTAAACTGGCTATATCAGCTTTGTTTTTGTCTAAATCCGATTTGAAATAATTAGCCACTTCCTTTTTGTTGTTTAAGGCCATGGCGTTTTTCTCTTTCAATAAAACGGTGTTAATTTCTTTTTCGAAGATTTTAATTTCCAATGGTTTCGAAATGACTATCGCAATAATTACCGCCAAAATAATTCGGGGTGTTGCTTGTAGAAATTCACTTCCAAATTGGTCTCTTTTTCGAATGGTAGAAACAATAAAACGATCCAAATTGAAAATAAGTAAACTCCAAACTAATCCAAAGAGTAAAGCGGGATACACATTATCAAAAACAGTAAAAAGTGCATACGCACTGGCAATAAAAGCCATGACGGCAGTGAAGAAAACGGTGGCACCAATACCAACATATTTGGTTTGTTCGCCTTCGGAGCAACCTTCAAGAAGGTTTTTATCAGCCCCTGAACAGAGGATAAAAAATTGTTTTAACATGATTTATTTTTTGATTGATTGATGATTACAAATTTAACGCCAAATTTCAAATAATGATATAAATAGTTGGTTTGTTTTTGTTTAGCATTTTTTATGCATAAAAAAAGCCGTTCATAAAGAACGACTTTTTGGTTTTTGAATTAATAATAACTTATGCTAAAGGAGCTCCTGCCATAATTTCGGCATTAGCAAATTCTTCAAATTTGGCGAAGTTAGCTGTGAATTTCTGTGCTAATTCAACCGCTTTTTTATCGTATAGTTCCGGATCTTCCCACGTATTTCTTGGATTCAATATCGCATTAGGAACATTCGGACATGATTGTGGTTTTGCAATTCCAAATACAGAGTGATTCTCATACGCTACTGTATCTAATTCTCCGTTTAAAGCAGCAGTAATCATGGCTCGTGTGTATTTCAGTTTCATTCGGCTCCCTGTTCCATAAGGCCCGCCTGTCCAACCTGTATTGATCAGCCAAACTTTTACATTGGTATCTTTCATTTTTTTGCTTAACATTTCAGCATATTTTGTTGGGTGCAATGGCATAAAAGGCGCGCCAAAACAAGCAGAAAAATTAGGTTGAGGTTCCGTTACACCTGCTTCAGTTCCGGCAACTTTTGCGGTATATCCAGAAATAAAGTGATACGCCGCCTGACCAGGTGTCAATTTAGAAATTGGAGGTAAAATACCAAAAGAATCTGCCGTTAAGAAAAAGATATTTTTCGGATTTTTCCCAATAGAACCAGGCTGTATATTATCAATATGGTAAATAGGATAACTAACTCGGGTATTTGGTGTAATGGAAACATCTTGAAAATCTACTTCATTAGTTCCCTCTTTGAAAACTACATTTTCTAAAATCGCTCCTTTTTTAATGGCTCTAAAAATATCGGGTTCATTTTCTTCAGAAAGGTTTATTACTTTGGCATAACAGCCTCCTTCAAAATTGAAAACAGTGTTTTCATTCGTCCAGCCATGTTCATCATCTCCAATAAGTTTTCTTTTTGGATCAGCTGATAAAGTTGTTTTGCCGGTTCCTGATAAACCAAAGAAGATAGCGGTATCTCCTTCATCCCCAACATTAGCGCTGCAATGCATGGGTAACGTATTTTTGAAAACAGGCATGATGAAATTCAAAGCAGAGAAAATTCCTTTTTTCATTTCACCTGTATACCCTGTTCCACCTACTAGCACTAATTTTCTGGTAAAGTCTAATATGGCAAAATTGCTTTGACGTGTTCCATCAACTGCAGGATCTGCTAGGAAACTTGGTACACAAAGTAAGGTCCATTCTGGAGAAAAATTTGCTAATTCTTCCAGTTCGGGTCTCAAAAACATATTGTAGCAAAATAAGTTTGCCCAAGCCGTTTCCGTGATAACTCTGACATTTAATCTGTAATTTGGATCTGCACATACATAGGAGTCTCTTACGAAAACTTCCTTATTGGATAAATAAGCCGTAACTTTTTTATATAAAGCTTCAAATGCATCCGATTCGAAAGGTATATTTACTTTCCCCCACCAAACTTGGTTTTCAGTTATACTGTCTTTTACTATAAAACGATCTAAGGGTGAGCGTCCGGTATATTCGCCTGTATTAATTGCTAATGCTCCCGTTGAGCTCTCTACTCCTTGGCCAGATTTTATTGTGATTTCATGTAATTCGTCAGGCGATAATTGGTAATTAACTTTTGCATTTTCAATTCCTAAGTCTTTTAACGAAATCGATTGCGAGAAAAGGATGTTGTTGTCCATAAATTTGATGTTGTGTATGTTTGTTTTATAGACTGCAAAAGTAGAAATTATATTTCAGATAGGATTTGATTCTCTTAATTTTATGATTTTTTATTAATAATATTCAGTAGTAAAACTCCCCAGGCTAGTATTAATAGGAGTCCGCCGATGGGTGTCACAAATCCGATGGCCTTAAAATCAAAAGAGGTGAGATTATTTGTTGCCAATAAATAAATCGATCCTGAAAATAATAGTACCCCAAAAAGAACTAAAAAATAGATCGTTTTTTTTGCTTTTTGGGACAGATCATTTTGTAGTCCAATAAATAATAAAAAAACAGCATGGTACATTTGATACCGTACTCCAGTTTCAAAAGTGGAAAGTTGTTCCAGAGACAGTACTTTTTTTAGGGCATGTGCGCCAAAAGCTCCTAAAATAATCGCTATCATCCCAAATATCGCTCCTGTTGAAATTATTTTCTTGTCCATTTTTTTAATTTATTTGCTATGCAAAAGTATCTGTTATCAACTCATTGTAAAAGAAATTCTCAAGAATCTTTTTTCAGGCTCTATTTTTTTATAAACGGGATGTCTTAGCGATCTTAGGGCTTCTTTGTGAAAATAGCGGAATGTTTTAGTAAAACATCATTTGTTATAAATACAACAATATTGTATATTTGTGTTATATTTATGTAATTATGAGGGTAATTTTAATCATTGGAGTAGGAAGATCAGCATCATCGTTGATACAATACCTTTTAAATAAATCAGAAAAAGAGCAACTTCATCTGATTATTGGAGATTTATCATTGGATTTGGCTGAAAAGATAACCAATAATCACCCTAATGCAACGCCAATAGCTTTAGATATTTTTGATAAAAATCAAAGAAAAGAAGCCATTCAAAAAGCCAGTATTGTTATCTCCATGTTACCCGCGCATTTACATATTGAAGTGGCAAGAGATTGTATTGTTTATAAAAAACACTTAGTTACGGCCTCTTATATTAGTGATGCCATGCAGGAATTGGATGCTTTGGCAAAAGAAAACAACTTGGTTTTCATGAATGAAATTGGTCTGGATCCTGGGATAGATCACATGAGCGCCATGAAAGTTATTGATCAAATTAAGGATAAAGGAGGCAATATGCTTTTGTTTGAATCTTTCTGCGGCGGACTGGTAGCACCGGAGTCTGACACTAATCTTTGGAATTATAAATTTACCTGGGCACCACGGAATGTGGTCCTGGCTGGGCAAGGAGGTGCAGCCAAGTTTGTTCAGGAAGGAACCTATAAATACATTCCGTATTGTAATTTATTTCGAAGAACTGAATTTCTGGAAGTAGAAGGATACGGTCGATTTGAAGCCTATTCCAATAGAGATTCACTGAAATATCGCAGTGTTTATGGACTCGATGATGTCCTTACTTTCTACAGAGGCACCATTCGTAAAGTAGGATTTTCAAAAGCATGGAACATGTTTGTGCAATTGGGTATGACGGATGACAGTTATAGTATGGAAGATTCAGAAAACATGAGTTACCGAGAATTTGTGAATTCTTTTTTGCCGTATCATCCAACGGATTCTGTAGAAAGCAAAATGCGATTGATTCTTAAAATCGACCAGGATGATATTATGTGGGACAAACTTTTGGAACTGGATTTATTCAATCGCAATAAAAAAGTAGGTTTGAAAAAAGCCACTCCGGCGCAAATTCTGGAGAAAATATTAAGTGATAGCTGGACACTTCAGCCGAATGATAAAGATATGATTGTCATGTACCATAAATTTGGGTACGAGCTACATGGCAAGAAAGAGCAAATAGATTCAAAAATGGTTTGCATTGGCGAAGATCAGACCTATACTGCTATGGCAAAAACCGTTGGTTTACCTGTTGCTATGGCAACCTTATTAATACTGAATGGTAAAATCACCACTCCTGGTGTACAGCTTCCTATTCGTAAAGAAGTGTATTTGCCTATTTTGAAAGAGCTGGAAGAATACGGTGTTGTTTTTAAAGAACAGACAATGCCTTACTTGGGATACAATCCTGATAAAAATTTTAATTAGTAGTTTCTTTTTTATATTTTTTAATTTGAATCCGCTTCTCTTGATAAACGTCTAGAATTGCGAATTTTTCATACAATTCATTTATTGAATACGTATTCTTTGGGCGTGACCCTCCGTAAAAACTTCGGGTCGGGCTGTACGCTACAATCTTTATGTTTTTAAAGAATAAACATAAAGGATTTTCGCTGCCATCCCTCACGCAAAGCATCCGGTTGGTTCGAAGTTGTCCCGGTAATTGTAAGAAAATTTAATTATATTTGGAGAAAGATAAAACGAAACGAACCTTCGCTAATCTACCCGGATTTGGGTTTATATGAGAAGTTTTGTTTCGCCTATATGCAAGTTAGCAGACATTGCCTCACAAAAATAACATCATTAAAATCAAACTATCCCAATATTAACAATTATGGAAACTATTAAATCCTTTGAAGTCGAATTTAGAAATGAATGTGGAAAAGTTTTGACCAAATTATTTAATAATCCGATATCAATGGGAGAAACTACACTTAAAAGAGCTGTCATTAGAACTGAAAAAAGATTCATTGACTATTTAGAAGAATTAAACTTAATAAGAAACCTAAAAACTGGAGCAGGAAATGATTTTGGAATACAGCTAGAACGAAAAGGTTATGAAGTGTTTGAAAAATATAATGGATGGAATGATTATTTAATTAAAGTTGTTGATCGAGATTTGAAGATTAATAAATCAAAGGAATTAGCAATTAAGTTTTGGTGGTTACCAATTGGAGTCTCAATTTTATCCTTAGTTGTCGCTATAGTTAGTTTGTGTCATAAATCTTAATTTATCACAGTAATTTAACGGTGAAAGCAACGCCTGCTAACAGCTACTATAACGGATTTGGACAGTAGGCTTGATGGAAAGTTGGTTTTGTATTTGGGATGATTCGGCAAATCCGAAAAATAATAGCAGAAAGTTCAGGCGCTAAAAACCTAAAACTAGCCGTTGAAAATGCCATATTTAAAGTTTTTGAAAGATATGAGTCAAGAGACTTTGTAAAGCATTTTCGCAGTCAGAACTGTGCTTTAGGGATTGCAATGAAAATCCTTTTTATTTTTTCTTTAAAAATAAAAAAATTGTAATGGAAAGCCCGACCGAAGGTAATGGCCAAAAAAAATCCGCTCATTTCGGAACGGATTTAGATGAATTTTCTTTGTGGCAAAATACTACTTGCTCAACTCCACAAAATATTTATAAAACAATGGAATGGTTTCAATTCCTTTTAAATAATTGAATATCCCAAAATGCTCGTTTGGCGAGTGAATGGCATCGCTGTCCAGACCAAATCCCATCAGGATGGTTTTGCTTTTCAATTCTTTTTCAAATAAGGCTACTATAGGAATACTTCCTCCGGAACGCACCGGAATTGCAGGAATTCCAAAAGTCTCGGTATACGCCATATTTGCGGCTTTGTAGCCTATGCTGTCTATTGGTGTCACATACCCTTGTCCGCCATGATGCGGTTTTACTTTTACGGTAACGCCAGCTGGAGCAATGCTGATGAAATGTTTGGTGAACAGTTCGGTGATTTTCTCCCAATCTTGGTTAGGCACTAATCGCATCGAGATTTTAGCGAAAGCCTTACCCGCAATAACCGTTTTAGCACCTTCTCCGGTGTAACCGCCCCAGATTCCGTTGACGTCCAGTGTAGGGCGAATCGAATTTCTTTCATTGGTTACATAGCCTTTTTCACCATAAACATCCTTTAAGTCGAGTGCTTTTTTATACTCTTCTAAGTTGAAAGGCGCTTTGCCCATTTCAGCTCGTTCATCGAGCGATAATTCCTGAACTTTATCATAAAAGCCCGGAATTGTAATGTGATTGTCATCGTCATGCAGGGAAGCAATCATTTTTGCCAAAATATTAATTGGATTCGCAACCGCACCCCCGTATAATCCAGAATGCAAATCACGATTAGGTCCTGTAACTTCAACTTCTACATAACTTAATCCACGCAATCCAGTTGTGATGGAAGGTTGCTGATTTGAAATCATTCCCGTATCCGAAATTAAAATGACATCGTTTTTTAGTTTTTCCTGATTGCGTTCCACAAACCAACTCAAACTTTTGGAACCCACTTCTTCTTCGCCTTCAATCATAAATTTCACGTTGCAAGGCAAAGTGTTGGACTGAACCATGTATTCCAATGCTTTTACGTGCATGAACATTTGGCCTTTATCGTCACAAGATCCTCGGGCAAAAATGGCGCCTTCGGGATGAATTTCGGTTTTTTTGATAACGGGTTCAAATGGGGGAGAAGTCCATAATTCCAATGGATCTGGCGGTTGCACATCATAATGGCCATAAACTAGAACCGTAGGCAACGATTTATCAATAATTTTTTCACCGTAAACAATTGGATACCCTGGTGTGTCACAAATTTCAACAAAATCACAACCTGCTTTTTCTAAACTTACTTTTACTGCCTCAGCGGTGTCGATAACATCTTGAGAATAAGCAGTGTCAGCACTTACGGATGGGATTTTCAATAATTCAATTAATTCGTTTATGAAACGATCTTTGTGCTGTTGAACGTATGATTTTATATTTTCCATTATTGATTTTGTTTATATTTCAAAAGTACAAAAAAGAGTATGAATATTTTTTGTGAATTTTACTTTGAAAATTGGAAGTTATGTTTATCTTTGCACCCACAATTGCGCGGATATGGTGAAATTGGTAGACATGCCAGACTTAGGATCTGGTGCCGCAAGGCGTGTAGGTTCGAGTCCTATTATCCGCACTTTAAAAACCCTTTATTCGTTGTAACAACGTTTAAAGGGTTTTTTGTTTTATCCTTCCCCCGTATTTTCCCCGAACCATTTTATTTTTGATTGATTACCTTATGTAACTAGTTTTTATTTTGCATTCATTTTTTTATTAATGCGAATGAAAATTATTTGTAATAGCTCCAATTGTTTTAAATCGTTTAGATTATTAATTCGTGATTACCATTTTCAACGGATTAATCACCGTAATATTTTTTTAGTCCACAATTCACCAATATATTATTATCATATTTTATTTAATTATTTCTAATCCTTAAAGACTTCAGCAATAATAAGGATTGTTAAATTTTTTATATTCGGCTAAAGTTTATTTTTATGAATGCACTTGGCTTGTTTTTTATATGAAGTATCCTAAACTATACCATCATCAGTTTGAAAAAATAAATAATCACGGTAGCATCACCAGCTACCTTCAAAAAATGGTGGCATAACCATGTTATAAAACAAATCAAATATTGAAAGTATTAATTTTGATCAAACCCGTAATCTGGATCGAAACAATACTGTGTCTGGCAGAATGTAAATTTATAGAAAAAAATGAAAACATTTTAATAACTGGAAGTACGTATAGGTACAAATTATTTAGGTACAGCATTAGGTTATCAAGCCTGTATAATCTAGTGCTTGTAGTCGAAAATCGTCCAATATAATGACATCTTGCTTTTCTATTGGCCAATTCTTTAGATATCGAAATTAAAACGACGATTGCTAAAGTAAAAGGACATCAGGCAACTATTATTGATAATGGTAATTATAAATTGGCAATGATTCCGCTTTTGGGTTGGGATAAAACAACAATTAATCACGGTTTCATAATTCTAGTTTTATTCTCATTCGAGATGCTTTTTGTATTTAAATACAATAGGTTAGAAAAAATAAAATCCCATTTAGCCAAAAGCTATTGAGATTTGTGTTTTATTCAATGTTGACTATTATCCGTGATACACTCGGGAAGCAATTATTTTATTTTCCTTTATGTCTAATACTTCAGCAATAAGCATATCTTCTTCTCCGTTCACGGTTCTAATATATTCCATGAAAATACGATCGCCGTTTGCAGTAAGCGATTTAACTTTATAGTTCAAACTTGGTAAACGGTCAAAAGCATCTTGCCACCATTCACGCAAAGCTTCTTTACCCGTAACAAAACCATTAGTGTCAGGTTTGTGTATTTTTAATTTTGGATTAAAATGCACGGCGTCTTCATCATACAAAGACAATAGTTTTTCTAACTCTTTATTATTAAAAGTTTCAAACCATTTAAAAGCGATTGATTGTAATTTTTCGGGTGTCATAGTATTTTCGGATTGAATTTTTAATTAAAAAAATCCCATTTCACTTTATGCAAAAGGGATTTTATTTTTATAATTTCAAAGAAATATTAAACGTTCTTCAAGTTGATAATTTCTTGTTCGGTAAGTAATCTCCAGTTTCCTCTTGGCAAATTCTTTTTGGTCAAACCAGCAAAAGAAACTCTGTCAATACGCAAAACATCATAACTAAAATGTTCAAAAATAGAACGAACCACTTTTACGTTAGACGATCTTAATTGCAACCCAATTTCACTTTTCGCCTCACCATCAATGTAACTTACATCTTCTACAAAAACACGGTGTCCGTCAAGAGTCAAACCTTTGTTTATTTTTTCTAAATCTTCATATTTCAAGTTTTTATCTAATGAAACTTGGTATATTTTAGATGATTTTTGACTTGGCAACGTAAATTTACGAATCATATCCGTATCATTCGTGAACAATAACAAACCAGTTGTATTCTTGTCCATTCTTCCAACAGCGCCAATTTTTGCAGTTGTAGAACCTTTTACTAATTCCAGTACATTACGATACTCCTGACCTTCGTCCATAGCCGTCGTAAAGTTTTTTGGTTTATTTAGTAAGATGTACACTTTTTTCTCTGGTGTCAAAGTCGAACCGTCAAAATTCACAACATCTCCAGGTTTTACCATGTATCCCATTTCGGTTACAGGGATTCCGTTCACCTTTACCGTCCCGGATTGAATATAAATATCTGCATCACGACGCGAGCACGCACCTGAATTAGCAATGTATTTATTCAAACGAATTTCATCTTTAACTTTCGGTCTCTTTGGTGCTTGATTTGGTTTTTTCTCTACTTTATCAGTAGCGATATCGGCAACTTTAGTAACTACTTTAATTTTTTTCGGCCCTTGGGCGCGCTTCTGCATGGCAGGTTTTGGCTTATTTGAACTTGGTCTTGAGCTATTCGCTCTTGGACCACTTTTCTTATTATTGCCTTCCTTGTTATTCATAATATTCCAATAATTTGTGCAAAGATACTATTTATATAATTGACAATCAATAATAGCCAATTATAAAAACGCTAACTGTCTAGTTAATAAGTCAATTAATGCCATTGGAGTGGTTTTTTGGAGCTATTTCCCGCTATCGTTTCAATCTTTCTAGTCCTGAACTTGTTTCAGGATCTTGAAACAAGTTCAGGACTAGAAAGGATTTCCACTGCTATCGGGGCTAACCTGAATGGATAGATTTGGAGTTTTTTGAGGAAATTGTTTAACCCTTTTTTATAATTCTGACCAAAGAATAATCTAAACCATCATCAACAATTTTTTTCCGTGCCATAAAACACTAGGATTGATTAGCACAATACAAAATACTCCAGCAACAATAAGGAATTTTAGAAGATTATGGAGTAATAGAAATTGAGGTTTGGTGTTTGATTTCCATAAGTAAACCAAGAAAAAAATCAAAATAATAAGGCAGGAATAAAAATAAATATCCATGTAACCTACATCGTAAATTTCGATTAAAAAATAGACTGGAATTACAGCCAGAATTGTCAAAATAGTAATCGTTTTTTTTGATATTTCTTCACCATAAACAATCGGAATCGTTTTGTAATCATTGGCTAAATCACCCTTTAGGTTTTCTAAATCTTTAATCATTTCCCGAATAAGAATCAGTAGGAACAAAAAGGCGGCATGCGCAAATATTACGGCAAGCTGTCTTTTATAATTTTCAATTTCTTCAAATGGAATCTGAATATAAAAATACAATAGTATTGCAAAAAAAGGGAGAACAGCCAAAAGAGAGGCTGTTAGGTTTCCTATTATTGGGTATTTTTTTATTTTATGGGAATAAAACCAGATGGAAAATATATACGCTGAAAAGAATAAAAATACGCGCCAGGAAACGAAAAAAGCCATTAAGGCGACTATGAAATTCAGCGCAAAATAGACACTTAATTTTGTTTTTTGACTTACTAATCGGTCGAGCATGGATTTATTAGGTCGGTTGATTAAATCTTTTTGCCTATCATAAAAACTATTGATGATATAACCCGAAGCAATCGCAAGTGAAGAAGCAAAAACAAGTATAAATAAATTGAAATCGAGTAGAATATCCAGCGCTCTTTTTTCGGGGGCAAGGATAAATATTGCCGAAAGATATTGCGCCAAAATAATTATTGGAATGTTATACCCTCTGACTACAGAGAACAAACTTGCAATTTTCATTAAAAGAAGCTTGTGTTGTCTGCTTAACATTTTTAGTAGTAGTTTTTGTCAAGTTTTATTCGGGTATATTTATAGTAAACTTGCTTATTTGTTTTCAAATTTAAGATTTTGTTTTTAAAATTAACTTGATTTTTTTACAAAAAAACATGCATGTGAATTGTTCATAGATAAAAATGCTGAAAAATTACTATATAGTAAAAGTATTTCTGAATTGCAATGTATAGGAATTCTGATTTCATCGGATTCAAAATAAGGGTTCGGCTATTGTTTACAATTTGATCAATTGAATGGTAATCAATTAATAAGTTTTATAATTGGGCTTCATATTCTTTCGGTATAGTAACTATAAATGTACTCCCAATATTCATTTCCGAATCGACTGTTATGGATCCATTAAGATTTTCAATTGCTTCTTTTACTAAGTAAAGGCCTAATCCGGAACCTTTATTGTTATTATTAGTGACAAAAAACATTTCAAAAATTTTGAGTTGGTATTCTTTATTAATTCCGATACCATTATCTTCAATTTCTATTTTGTAAAAGTCTTCTAAGGTGTATGTTTTAATTGAAATATATCTTTTTTCTTTCTTTTCGTCAGAATACTTGATAGCATTAGATACTAAATTATTCAAAATAATTTTTAATCTCAAGCCATCACTAAACAATTCGTCCACGGATAATTCTTTTTTGAAGTGTATTTCATTTGTACCTTTAATAAATAGATGTTGAGCAATAATTTCATCTATTATTTTATTTAGACTAACGGGAGCAATGGCTATTTTTTTTCTTTTATTTCTGGAATAATCTATTATTTCTTTGATAAATTCATCTTGTTTATCCAGGCTCTCATGCATCAGGTCTAAATAATACTTAATTTGCTCTAAATCCTCCTCTAGTTTTACGATTTCTATTAATCCTTTTAGGGACAAGATAGGAGAGCGTAAATCATGTGAAGCGCTATAAACAAATTTGTCAAGTTCTTTATTAACAAGGATTAAATTTCTGTTTTTATCATCTGTTTCGTCTTTGGAGCGTCTGAGTCTGTTAATCATTACGGAGTAGTAAACACTAACGCTCCCAATGATTATCAAAGTAAAAAATATATTGGTTAAAAGAAGGTAGCTTTTAATCAAACGGGTTCCTTCGCCTAGTGCTTCGGAGAAATTTTGTTCGTTTTTTGTTAATTTATCGGTAATGATATTTAACTGTTGAAAAAATTTTTGCTCGTCGTTTGGTTTTAAATTGGTAGTACTTATTTTTTTATTGGCCTCATTTCCGATTGATTCTAATTGTTGAATTAAATAATCGCCTTTTCCCCACTCATTAATTGCCTTAGCTAAAAAAGGAACGGAATGAAAATATTTAAATAACCAAATTAAATCATCAAGATCTTTCTCGTTATTTCTACCGGCTCGAAATCCGTTTTTGATGGTCTCAATCGATTCATTGTTTGTCAAGCCAATTCGTGCAATCTTATCTCCTTTTGGAACACTCAATTCTTCATTAAATAATTTCCATTCAATGGGGTCTTTAGTAAAAAGGTAGGTGATAAGGTGACGGGTTGCGTCTTTTTGTCCTTTAGAATAATGCGATTCTCCATTTACATACGCTCTGGATGCCGACAGGATTTTAATAGTTAAATAGTTGATGACAATCAACGAAGAGCAAGACAAAATTACTATAATGAGGGGAATAAAAATATTGCGGAGTTTAAAATATTCAGGAATTTTAATTTCAGACATGTAGTTTTTTTATAATTGAAAAGAGTAAAAACTCAGATGTTTAAATATAAGTTGTTTTTATTTAAAATGTAAGATTTTATTTAATTTAATCTTGGTTTTATATTGAAAAATTTAAACCATTGGTTTTTAGGAGTTCGTCAAGAAGTATAATTTAACTATAAATTTTATTGTTTTGGGATCAAGTAATAATTTTATTGTATCAAAACGGTTAAAATATTTTTTTGTTTTTATAATAAAATTGTAGCCAATATATAAGATAAGAAACCAAATTGCTTCGAAATAATAATGGTATGTATGCTCAACAAGAACAAACTAATAATTTTCATTATATAAGCTTGCGTTAAGCATTATAGGATATGGGTTTAAGAATTAGAGTTTTTTAGAATTGATAAACGACCTCAAGTTTATAATCTTTTAGTGAAATTTTGGCTTTTTCTAAATTTTCAGTAAAACCTAAGATATAGCCGCCGCCGCCAGAACCACATAATTTCAAGTAATAGTCATTACTGTCAATTCCTTGTTGCCAGATTCCATGAAATTGTTCTGGAATCATTGGTTTAAAGTTGTTTAAAACTACTTTTGATAATTTCTTAGTGTTCATGAATAATGATTTCATGTCACCACCAAGGAAATTTTCCACACAGGCATCCGTATATTTTACAAATTGATTTTTCAACATGGCACGAAATCCTTTGTCTTTTAGGTTTTCCATGAAAATATTAACCATCGGAGCGGTTTCACCAACAATTCCTGAATCTAATAAGAATACAGCGCCTTTTCCGTCAAAACTTTGTGTTGGTATTCCAGTAGCTTCAATATTGTCTTTAGAGTTGATTAGAATCGGAATACTCAAATAGCTGTTTAAAGGGTCTAAGCCAGAACTTTTTCCGTGGAAAAAACTCTCCATTTGAGAAAATATATTTTTTAACTGCAATAATTTTTCACGAGTCAAATTCTCCAGAACCGTAATTTTATTTTGAGCATATTTATCGTAAATAGCAGCTACAAGTGCGCCACTACTTCCTACGCCATAACCCTGAGGAATACTGGAATCAAAATACATTCCAGTTTCAACATCATTTTTTAAATTTGCTAAATCAAAAGTTACTAAGTTGGGTTGCTCGTTTTGTAACGTTTCCAAATAAGTAACAAAACGTCTTAAATTCCCATTTGATTTTATCGCTTCATCAGATGGGTTTTCCTCTCTTTTAAGTGCACCATTATAAAAATTATAAGGAATTGACAATCCTTTTGAGTCACGAATAATTCCGTATTCTCCAAAGAGTAATATTTTTGAGTAAAATAAAGGTCCTTTCATATTAGATTATAAATTAGCAATTTGGGGTTGATAATTAGGTATTTTAGTAGGTAATTTTATAAATCGACTTGATCTCCACGATTTGCTTCTTGAATTCCAAGGTCAATTTCTTCTTGTTCTTCAGGAGATAACTCTTTCCAAACATTTTTTTTTTCTGATTTGAAAATGTTTTTTATAGATTCGATTATGTCCTTGTCATTAGTTTCTAATAACAATTTTATCAATTCTAATTTCTCTGATTGAATATCCATATTTTTCAGCGCTTTAAAATTTAAAGGTAGGCAAAAAACAAACTAATTCAACAAAGCTCCATTTCCAATTTCGTCACAAATGTACTGACCATTTTGGCAATAGCCAACTAATTCGTCCTTAATAAATTGCAAAACGGTAACCGCGACGTTTTCAGGATATAAAACATGAACATTTGCTCCAGCATCTAGCGTAAAGCAAACGGGAATTTTGGTCTCGTTTCTAAATTTCCAAATCGCATTAATAATTTCCAGCGTCTTTGGTTTCATCAATATAAAATAAGGCATTGAGGTCATCATCATGGCATGCAAAGTCAAGGCTTCACTTTCCACAATTTGAATAAATCCTTCCAGATTACCACTTTCGAAGATGGTAATTAATTTATCTAAATTTTCGTGTGCTTGTGCAAATCGCCTTTCGGCAAAAGGGTGGTTGTACATCAAATCGTGTCCAACCGTACTGGAAACTTGTTTTTCTCCTTTGTCAACCAACAAAATTGTATCTTGGAAATTCTTAAAATTTGCATGAATTACATTTGGAAATTCAACACCAAATAAATCAGAGCTTCCGGAGATATCCGCATGATTTCCCCAAACGACAACACTTCCTTTTACGCTTCTACAAGCGCTACCGGAACCTAAACGCGCTAATAAAGACGCTTTTTGATAGAAATACGCTGAAGTCATTTTAGGATTCAATACTTTTTCTAAACTCATCAAGTTCATCGCCAATGCCGCCATTCCAGATGCGGATGACGCAATTCCTGAACTGTGGGGAAACGTATTCTCCGTATCGATTGTAAAATGGTAGTCTTTCAAAAAAGGCAAATACACTTCAATTCTTTCTAAGAATTTTTGGATTTTGGGTTTGAAATCTTCTTTGGGTTTTCCTTCAAAAAGTAAATCAAAGGAAAATGTACCATCATTTTGCTTTTTGGCGAAAGCCAATTTGGTGATGGTTTTACAATTATTCAATGTAAAACTAACCGAAGGGTTAGCAGGAATTTGATTGTCTTTTTTGCCCCAATATTTCACAAGGGCTATATTACTGGGCGCGCTCCATTGGAAATTACCTTCTTCAACCGAATGCGTATATTTTGATGGAATAAAATCGTTTACTGAAATCATGAAATTAAAAATTTAAGCAAAGATACTTTTTTTGTTAATTTGTTTATCTGCTTAATGGTTAGAAAGATTTAAGTAAATTTGGCTCACATTAGAAAAATATAAAAATGAATAAGATTACCCGAATATTAGCAATTGTTGTTACTTGTCTTGCGATTGGTTATTTCTCCGGAATGGTTACACGTTCTGCAATTTCAACATGGTATCCTACTTTGGTTAAACCAAGTTTTAATCCACCCAATTGGGTTTTTGCGCCCGTTTGGAGCATGTTGTATATTATGATGGGAGTTGCAGCAGGATTGGTTTGGAACCGAATTGATTTTGAAAGAGAAACGGTAAAAAAAGCATTGATTTTTTTTACTATTCAATTAGTATTAAATGCGTTGTGGTCCTATTTATTTTTTGGATTGCATAACCCTATGCTTGCTGGTTTAGAGATTGTTATTTTATGGTTAATGATATATGAAACCTACATTCAATTTGCCAAAATCAATAAAATTGCGGGTTATTTATTCCTTCCGTATTTGGCTTGGGTAAGTTTTGCTGCCGTTTTAAATGGAAGTATTTGGTGGTTGAATAGATAAAATAGGTTAAATTATTTTTGCTGTTTTTTCAATATAAGTAATTGATTTTTAGTAACTTTGAGTAATGTGAATGTTTGTTTTATTTTTTTATCTTATGTATTCTCCTCAAAAGGAAATGGAATAGACTTCAGTACACAAGATAGTTTCCGACTTTTTAAAAAATTACTTTAAGTATCTCCTTCCTGTTGCAGATTCAGTTAATCTGGTAGTTTATTCTCTGAAAGCTTTTTCGGACAGGAACGTACTGATTTTGTGAATGATTATTTAGGATAGTTAAACCGAAAAAGGTCAAACTAAAACACACGATCTGTTGTTAAAATAGACTAACAAACTAACTTAATAAATTATAATTATGTATTCATCTAGTATAATAATCCCGGTTGGAGTAGGCTTAATTTGTGCAGTATTAGGCTATTTGCTTGGAAAAATACTTTCTTCAGCAAAAGATAATACAAGCGCCTTGCAGTTAGAATTAGACAATTGCAGAGCCAAATCGACTAAGCTAAAGGCTGAGTTATCAACTTTAAAAGCTAAAAGCAGCAGCTTCGTTGCACCACATGTACTTAATTCTGGACTTATAGGGGCTTATGTTCCTTTTGATACGGATTTAGCGTCTTCTGTTTTTGGAGAGAAAGTAAAAGAAAATGATTTAAAAATCATTGAAGGAATTGGTCCAAAAATTGAAGAACTGTTCCATGAAAATGGAATTTCAACTTGGGAAGTACTTTCAGAAACTTCCGTTAATCGATGTCAGGAAATTTTGGACAAGTCTGGAGAACGGTTTGTAGTTCATGATCCGAAAACTTGGCCGCTTCAGTCAAAATTAGCCTTCGAAGGAAAATGGAAAGAGCTGAGACATTGGCAAGATACTCATATTGGTGGAAAAAAATAAAACTTAAAAAGCTCTCATTTGAGAGCTTTTTTTATATGTTGTTTGCAAGAATAAACCCGCTTGTCCAAGCATTTTGGAAATTAAATCCACCAGTAATGGCGTCTATATTGACGATTTCCCCAGCAAAATAAAGGTTTTCGTTTAATTTGCTTTCCATGGTTTTGAAATTGATTTCTTTTAAATCGATTCCACCCGCAGTTACAAATTCTTCTTTAAACGTACTTTTTCCATTCACTTGAAAAGTGCCATTCGTGAGTTGATTCGCAAGATTCTGCAATTGAATTTTTGATAAATCAGCCCATTTAGTTTCAGTTTCTATTCCTGAAGTGAGTACTAAACTTTCCCACAATCGGTTTGTTAACTCGAAAGGAGATTTTTTTGAAACTGATTTCTTAGCGTGTTCTTGTTTTAATTCTTTTAATTTTTTTTCAATATCTTCCTTGTCAGCATCATTAAGCCAATTTATGAAAATGGTAAACTGATAATTTTTGTCATGCAAGATTCGAGCACCCCAAGCGGATAATTTCAAAATCGCCGGACCGCTCATTCCCCAATGTGTGATCAATAAAGGCCCTGTTGATGTGAGTTTGGTGTCTTTTACTTTTACGGTAACTTGTGCCGCAACTCCGGGTAATTCTTTTATTCTTGCATCTTTAATGTTGAAAGTGAATAGGGAAGGGACCGGACTGACAACCGCATGTCCAAAATTTTGTAGCATTTCCCATACTTTAGGATTACTTCCTGTGGCTAGAATTAGTTTTTCGGCAAGATAATTTTCAGTTTGGGTTTCTATTTTCCATGTGTTTTCTTTGTTAAAAATGGATTGTACACTTTGTCCCGTAAGCACAGCAATTCCCAGTTTTTGTGTGGCTTTCAGGAAACAATCAATTATCGTTTGCGAGGAATTCGAAACTGGAAACATGCGTCCGTCTGCTTCAATTTTTAATTCTACCCCATGTTTCTCGAACCATTCAATCGTATCGCCGGAACAAAACTGATGAAAAGGACCTCGTAATTCTTTTTCTCCGCGCGGATAAAATTTCACCAATTCATTAGGCTCAAAACAAGCGTGCGTTACGTTACATCTTCCGCCGCCGGAAATGCGAACTTTGTTCAGTACTTCGGTACCGCGTTCTAAAATGGCTACTTTCAACTTTGGATTTTTTTCTACAATATTAATTGCCGTAAAAAAACCTGCTGCGCCTCCGCCAACTATTATTATATCGAAATTCTGGTTCATATTCTATTTGGGAAATCAGTGATGATTCCGTTTACGTTGAATGCTTTTATTTTTTGTATGTCTTCTATTTCATTAATGGTCCAAGGGAAAACCTGCAATCCTTTTTTCTGCATTTGTGCTGTATTTTCCTTTGTCAATAAATGAAAATGAGGATGGATGGATTCCGCCTGAATAAATTTGGCGAAAGCCTGAGCTAAATCGAGATTAGTTTCTGTTAAAACGCCAATTGGAATTTTATCATTCAAAAATACCACTTGCTGTAAGGCATTCCAATCAAAACTGGAGACCAAAAAGCGGTCGTATTTCCACTCTTTTTTAACAACAAATTTTTCGATGAGTGAAACGACTTTCTCTGCGGTATCATATTTTTTTAATTCAATATTGATAAAACAGTTTTGGTTTACCAAATCAAATACTTCTTTGAGCGTTGGAATTTGGTGCTTGTCCTCAATTCGAAAAGTCTTCAATTCGCGCAAAGATAGTTTATTTACAAAACCTTTTCCATTAGTCGTTCTGTCAATTGTTTCATCATGGATAACCATTAATTCATCATCCGAACTAAGATGTACATCGAGTTCAATCCCATCTAAATGCATGTCTAATGCTTTTTGGAAAGAAACTAATGTATTCTCCGGTTCATAACCTTTGACGCCACGATGACCAATCTTTTTCATGGAGTGTTTTTTCATTACAAAAAAAGAACAATTTTTTAAGTTAAAGCTTTAAAATGTTGATTTTTATAAAAAAAAAACGGGTTAATGAAAGAATAATAAGATATTTACATTAAAATTTAAAAACAATAGTTTTGAACCAGCTTAAAAACAACCATTTATGAAAAAAAGTATTTTGGCGATTCTTTTTATAGGATTGTTTCTAGAGACAAGTTTTGCACAGATACCAAAGTTAGTTACTTCAGTTGAAGGAATTAAAGAATATAGCTTACCAAATGGGCTAAGAATTCTTTTGATTCCTGATGCCGCACTATCTAATGTTGTAGTGAATATTGTATATAATGTAGGTTCAAGACATGAAGGGTATGGCGAAACTGGAATGGCCCATTTATTGGAACATATGTTGTTTAAACGTTCGTCAAAATTTAGTGAAATAAAAAAAGCGATTGCCGATAAAGGAGCAATAGCAAATGGGACTACTTGGAGTGATAGAACAAATTATTATGAAATTCTACCTGCTACAGACGAAAATTTAAATTGGGCATTAGAAATGGAAGCGGATAGAATGGTAACATCTTCTATTTTGCAATCGGATTTAGACATTGAATTTTCGGTAGTTAGAAATGAGTTTGAAATAGGGGAGAATTCTACTTCGAGTGTTCTGGAAGAAAGGATTATTTCATCGGCTTTTTTATGGCACAATTATGGGAATTCGACGATAGGAAGCAAAGAAGATATCGAAAGAGTTCAGGCATCTTCTCTTAAAAACTTCTACAAAAAATACTATCAGCCCAATAATGCGACACTAATAGTTGGGGGAAAATTTGATGAAAAGAAAACATTGGATTTGATTTCAAAGTATTTTGCGATTATCCCGAAATCCAACCAAATTATTGAACAAACTTATACTGTAGAACCAGCCCAAGATGGAGAGCGTTTTGTGGAGTTAAAAAGAAACGGCGATATTCAGTATGTAGCAATGGCGTATCATACGCCCAGTTTTTCGGACAAAGAATATGCTGCCAACAATGCTTTGATTTCAATTCTTTCCAATAATCCTTCGGGTGTTTTGTATAAAGCTTTGATCGAAACGAAACTTGCAACTAGTGTGTATGGCTATACCAGGACTTTGAGAGATCCCGGTTTTAGTTATTTTCAATGTGAAATCCCTAAAGATAAAGATTTAACAATGGCTCAAAATGCTTTTCTTCAAACTATGAATGCCGTTCCAAAAATCATATTCACGGAAGATGATTTGAAAAGAGCCAAAAATGAATTGTTGAAACAATTTGAAAACACTTACAATAAAACAATCAATTTAAGTATTGCATTGACAGAAAATATTGGTGCAGGAGATTGGCGTTTATTCTTTATTGATAGAGATAATGTTGAAAAATTGACACTTGCCGATATTCAAAATGTTGCCAAAAAATATTATTTACAAAGCAACCGAACCTGGGGAAGATTCCTGCCTGAAAATAATACAGAACGTGTAAAAGTAAGTGATACTCCTGACATTACAGCTCTTACAAAAGAATATAGAGGGAAAGCTTTAGAGATGAATAAGGCTACTTTTGAGACCTCTGTCGGTAATATTTTAAAAATGACAGAAATAGGAAAATTAGCATCAGGAGGAAAATATGCATTACTTGAAAAACCTTCCAAAGGAAATAAAATTGAAGCCCGAATTATGCTTCGAATAGGAAATATAAAAGCACTTGAAGGGAAAGATCTAATAGCTAACTTAACTGCCAAAATGCTTAAATTAGGTACGAAGACAAGAAGTAAAAGTGTCATTAATGACCAATTAGATCAATATAAAATTAATTTGAGTTTACAAGCAACTGTGGATAGAATGTATTTGAGATTGAGTACTGATAAAGAGAATTTAAACAAGGCTTTAATTCTTGTTGATGATATTTTAAGGAATCCGTTATTTGATGCTTCTGAATTTGAAAAAATGAAATTAGAAACTAAAAGTGAGTTGGAATCCTCCAAAAATGAACCACAGTCACTAGCCAGCGAAGCTGTTGAGAAAGAAACTGCATTGTATCCAAGATCGCATCCCTATTATTCAAAAACAGTTGATGAAGAATTAGTTGAATTAAGTAAAATCACACTGGATGACGTGAAAAAGTATTACGAAGATTTCTATAACGGAAATAATAGTATCACTTCATTTGTAGGTGGAATCGATAAAAAAAGTATCAAAGAATTTATGACTAAAACTTTGGATAATTGGAATTCAAAAGAGCTTTATTCAAGAATTGCCACGCAATATTTTGATGTGAAATCGGTGGATAAAACAATTCAGGTGAATGACAAAACCAATGCCGCTGTTATTGGGAAAATTAATTTGAATATTGGTATCAACGAACCGGATTATCCAGCCGTCGATATGGCCAATGAATTGCTTGGAGGTGGTTTTCTTTCTTCCAGAATACCGCAAAGGTTGCGTGAAGCAGAGGGGATGAGTTATGGTGCGGGTTCTTTTGTTTCCGGAAGTGGTATTGACAAGACAGGTAGCTGGGGCGTTTACGCTTTCTTTAATCCATTGTTTAAAGATAAATTAGACAATGCCTTGAAAGACGAAATTCAGAAAGCATTGGATAAGGGTTTTACAAAAGTAGAATTTGATGCTTCACTAAAATCGTGGTTGCAACAGCGACAAACAATGCTTGGAACCGATGAGTTTTTAGTTCGGCAATTAAGAGAATATTTAGATCAAAATAAAACGTTTACGGATTATTCGGACTATGAAAATAAAGTAAAAGCGTTGAATGTAGATAAAGTAAATGCAGCTTTGAGAAACTATTTTGATAGGAAAAAGTTAGTATTAATTTACGCTGGAGATTTTACCAAAAAATAAAGATTGTTTTTCATAAAAAAGGGATTGTCTAAATTTAGACAATCCCTTTTTTATGAAAATAAAAATCTAAATATTACTGATTTTCAATTAATAATAATGAAAAATCAGTGTCAAATGAAACTTTTCCGTCAGAAACAATTTTTGTTTTTCCAGAATATGCATCTCTTACTTTAGCTCCATCTTTAAAAACGGAACCGACGGCGAGTTCTTTTTTACCAATCGGTAAATCCAGACCAATGACTACAGCATCAGAATAACTTCCTTTAGTAAAAGCTCTACTAAAAGTATAGGGTTTAGGTGAAATTTGCTTATGAATTCCGGCTCCTACAGAAGGATGATTTTTTCTGAATTGACCTAATTTTTGCCAATGCAGCAATGTTTTTTGTGTTTCCGGGTTCGTTTGAATGGCATCCCAATTCATAAACGAACGCAAGGTTGCGTCGCCTTGAGTTCCTTCAACTACTAATGAACGCGCAGATTCATCACCATAATAGACTTGTGAAAGTCCTGGACTCAGTAATAATTTTGTCCCTGCTTCTTCACTTTTGACACGTTTTGCATCAAATGGTCCACCATCATCATGCGAAGATAAATAGTTTAAAACACTATATCCTTTCAGTTCATTATTCAACTTGTCAGAATACTTGGAAAATATAAATTCATAATCTTTTTGAGCATCCCATTTGAATTCGAAATTGATCATGTTATTGAATCCATTTTGGTAATAGTTTACTTTTTTATCTCCAAAATCGAAAGTTTGCCCACCGCTGATTCCATAATTATAAACTTCCGCAATGGTGTAAAAAGAATTGTTGTCTAAAACTTTTGTCGGATTATTTTTCTTCCAAGTTGTAAAGGCATAGTTGCATTGGGATTTGAAATCAGCCCAAACCGTTTCCTCAGTGTGTTTCACAGTATCGCCTCGGTAGCCGTCAATTCCGTAATCGGCAATATAATCGGTCAACCATTTGATGATGTAATATTTTGGGGCTCTCGGATAACCTGTACGAGCAAAAAACGCATCTAATTCTTTTATTTCTTGTTCGTAACGTCCTTCTTTTTTCCATTTTTCGATTAAAAAAGGAGGTAAAGCGACATCTTGATTGCTCTCTGTTTTTACATCCGGAAGATTTGCGACCAAAGTACAAACGGTAGTATTCACAAATGATTTGTAATCACATGTTGGTCCCGTTCTTACCCAGTCATTCGGCCAAACCGTATCCTCAGCCGTTACCGGTCCGGTATGATTGATCACACCATCAAGAATAATTCTGATTCCGTGTGCATGCGCTTTTTCGACCAGTGCAGCCAAATCTTCTTTGGTTCCAAAATTAGGGTCCAAGTTTGTCCAATCTCTGGCCCAATACCCATGGAATCCATAACTTAATCCCGTTCCTTCATCTACGCCATCGTGAATTTGTTCCACTATTGGTGTAAACCAGATGGCATTGATTCCCAGTTTGTCAAAATAGCCTTCGTCAATTTTTTCCGAAATTCCTTTGATGTCACCGCCTTCAAATCCACGAAGTTTTCCTGCTGTTTTGGTCCGGTTTAAGCTTATGTCATTTGCAGCATCACCATTATTAAAACGGTCTGTCATTAGGAAATAAACATTCGCTCCTTCCCAAACGAAAGGCGTTTTAGCACTCTCAGAAACAGTTTTTGTACTGGAACAACTGCTTAAAATTGTTATGGTTAATAGTAAAAACGGAATTGAATATTTTTTCATTTTTTATAATTAAATGATTGATTTTTTTGAAACATATAAGAATTATAAGTTCATTTAAGTTTGAGTGATTATTACTTTTTCTTTGAACTTTTATATTTTGTTATATGCCTTACAGGATTTAAATTACTTCAGTTCTAAAATCAAAACCGATTTTGGTTCAATTAGTATGTCGGTTGTAATATCAAATGTTAATTCTGAAATTACATCTTTTCCGGTTTTAAAATCTTTGATGTTTTCTTTAAAACGATTCATATTTATGGTATGAGTTTCATTGCTGTTGTTCATGAGAACCATAACAGTTTCAGTAGTATTATACCTAAAATAAACATAAACATTGTTTTCAGGAATGTAATGTGTCATCTTCCCAAAATGGATTGCCGATTTTGTTTTTCTCCAATTAAATAATTTAGATGTGTAATCAAAATAGTCACTTTGTCCCGTGGTTCTTCCTTCTTTGATAAACGCATTGTTTTTATCACCTTCCCAACCACCTGGAAAGTCTTGGCGAATATCAGCATCGCCTTTTCCTTTGTCACCAGCCATGCCAATTTCACTGCCGTAGTATAATTGTGGAATTCCGCGAACTGTTGCCATTAAAGCCATTGCCATTTTATATTTTCTGATATCATTACCATAAGTCTGATTAAAACGATTGGTATCATGATTTTCGACAAAAATCAACATATTGTTGGTGTTGGGATAAAGAAAGTCATTGCTGAAATTATCATACAATTTGATCATCCCTTTGTCCCAAGAACCGTCATCCTCATTGAATACTTTACTGGTTGCCTCAAATAGGGTGAAATCCATTACACTTGGTAAATTGGAATTGTAGTCTTGTATTTTACTTATTGGGCTGTCTTTTTGCCAATAGGATATCTGTGCCTGACTTTGCATCCAAACTTCACCTACAATATTGAAATTTGGGTATTCATCAGTAACCGATTTTGTCCATTTTGCAATTCCTTTTGGGTCGGAATAATTAAACGTATCTACTCTAAATCCATCCAAATCAGCATATTCAATCCACCAAATTGCATTTTGAATCAAGTATTTTAAGGCCAAAGGATTTGACAGGTTTAAATCAGGCATTGATGAGGCAAACCAACCATTAAGGCATGTTTCTGTATCAATTTTTGCCGCATGCGTATCGTGAATAACGGTTCTTTTATGATTGGTTTGGGTATATTTATCAAATTGATTGATCCATTCACGGGTTGGTAAATCTTTCATCATCCAGTGTTCAATTCCCCAATGATTAGTCACATAATCCATCACTAATTTCATGTTTTTCTTATGCATTTCAGAAGACAATCGTACATAATCTTCATTAGTCCCGTAACGTGGATCTATTTTATAAACATCAGATTGACCATAAGTATGATAAGAAAACGCAGCATCATTGTCTTCGCAAAGTGGCGTACTCCATATCGTTGTTGCGCCCAATGAGGAAATGTAATCCAGGTTTTTTATAATCCCTTCAATATCGCCACCATGTCTTCCTACGGGTAATTCGCGATTGTATTTTTCTGTGGTGGCGTTTTCGCTATCGTTATTCCTGTTTCCATTTGCAAAACGATCCGGCATCAGTAAATAGATCATATCCGAAGCATCGTAACTTTTGCGTTGCGCTGAATTATCTCTTCTTTTCTTTAAAGTATATTTTTGCGTGAACGATCCTTTATTGTTACTCTTGAAAGTAAAAATTAAATCAGTAGCCGATACTTTTTTTGTATCAATGGTAACAAAAATATAGTTAGGATTTTCTGTCCTTTTAATAGTTGTGATTTTAATAGCATTAGAAACCGTAACTTGGTATTCTGCTATGTTTTTACCGTAAAACATAATTTGCAATTCTGGATTTTTCATGCCCGCATACCAAAATGGCGGTTCAACTCTGTCAATTTGAGCATTTGAAGTTAAAGACATAAAAAACAGGAATAAGGTTATTTTTTTTAGTAAGCACATATTTATAAACGGAAACGAACCGATTTTATTTGTTATTTAATATTTTTTTATAGCTGTTAAATTTGCAATGGCCAAAAGACTTTAGAGCGTGCTAATCAATTAAACAATCCCAATATTTATTGGGATTGTTTGTGAACCAAACAAGGTTCAGGGTCAAATGATAGAGTAACTACAAGTTCTAACAATTGTCTTTTATACCGTAACTGCATTTTCAGTAGTAACTACTACGTTCTTGCCATTCACTATTATCGCTAATTCTTTATTACCATCAATTGAGAAAATGGTTTCCTCATGATTAATAGCTACTGTCAGAATTTGATTTCTAAAGTTGATTTTAAAGGAATATGCGTTCCATTCTTTTGGAATTTTTGGAGAAAAATGAAGTTTGTCTTCTTTAATTCTCATTCCGCCAAAACCTTCCACGATACTCATCCAGGTTCCGGCCATAGATGTAATATGACACCCTTCTTCCACTTCTTTATTGTAATCATCTAAATCAAGACGGGAAGTTCTCAAATAGAAGGTATACGCCATATCCATTTTGTCTAATAAAGCGGCCTGGATCGAATGCACACAAGGCGAAAGTGAACTTTCATGAACCGTAAATGATTCGTAAAACTCAAAATTATTTTTTAGTTCGTCTTTCGAAAAATGATCTTCGAAGAAATAGAAACACTGTAAAACATCGGCTTGTTTGATATATGGAGAACGCAAAATTCTGTCCCAAGACCATTTTTGATTGATTGGTCTTTGGCTTTTGTCTAAATCAGCTACTCGAACTAATTCTTTGTCTAAGAAACCGTCTTGTTGCAAGTATACATTATGTTCTTCCGAAAAAGGGAAGTACATATTATCCGAAACTTTTTTCCAAGATTGTAATTCGGAATCCGAGATTTTTACTTTTTCAGAAATTCTTTTATGATCCGAAGGATATTCTAAAGACACTTTTTGAATTTGTTCGTAGGTATATTCCAGACACCATTTGGCAATATAATTGGTGTAGAAATTATTGTTTACGTTGTTTTCATATTCGTTTGGACCTGTAACACCAAGAATTACGTATTGGTTTAAATTAGTCGAAAAATTGGCTCTTTGATGCCAAAAACGAGCGATTCCTATTAATACTTCCAGTCCTTTTTCAGGGATATAACTATAGTCGCCAGTGTATCTGTAAAAGTTATAAATGGCAAATGCGATGGCTCCATTTCTATGAATTTCTTCAAAAGTAATTTCCCATTCGTTATGACATTCTTCGCCATTCATGGTTACCATTGGGTACAAAGCCGCTCCGTTAGTAAATCCTAATTTGGCAGCGTTTTCAATGGCTTTGTCCAATTGATTGTAGCGGTAGGTCAATAAATTTCGAGCTACTTCTTGATCTTTGGTAGCCATGTAAAACGGAATGCAGTAGGCTTCGGTATCCCAATAAGTCGATCCGCCGTATTTTTCTCCGGTAAATCCTTTTGGTCCAATATTTAAACGGGAATCTTTTCCTAAATAGGTTTGGTTTAACTGAAAAATATTGAAACGAATTCCTTGCTGTGCTTTTACATCGCCATCAATTGTAATATCTGACATTTCCCAAATTTTTGCCCAAGCATCGATTTGGTCTTGCAACATTTGATTGTATCCTTTTCCTAACGCAGATTGAATCACTTTCTCCGCAGCGGTAATTGTATTTTCATGATTCAATGAAACGGTATAACCACCAATTTTTTGGATGGATGATTTTTGTCCTTGAGCCACAATTACATCATAACTGAATTGAATTTTATCGGAAGTTGCATCAATATTGGAAGGAGAAATAGCTGTTTTTTCGTCATTAGACAAAATACTATTTTGCATGAAAGTAGTTACTTTGAAATGTGTTTTAAACGTTTGAGCCGTTACAAAAGCTTCATTTATAGATTTTTTCACGTCAAGCGGTTCCCAGAATTTTTCTTCCCAGTTTGCATCTTCATTGGTTACACCAGCGTCAATATACGGTTTGTAAATTATTTTTGAATCTTTGTTTAAGGGAATAATTTCGTAATTAATAATTCCAACTTCATCCAAAACTATAGAAAGAAAACGACGAATGTTTACCGAAATTTCCGTTCCATTTTTTAAAGTCGCTTCAAAAGAACGATTGTACCAACCTTCTTTCATGTTCAATTCACGGCGAAAGTTTTTGATTTCGGAACAGGTATTCAAATCCAGTTTTTCTCCGTTGATTTCGATGTCGATTCCAATCCAGTTTGGGGCATTTAATACCTTGGCAAAATATTCCGGATAACCGTTTTTCCACCATCCTACTTTGGTTTTATCGGGATAATAAATTCCTGCAATATAACTTCCCTGGAATGTTTTTCCAGTATAGGTTTCTTCAAAATTAGCACGTTGCCCCATGGCACCGTTACCAATACTGAACAGGCTCTCAGATGATTTCACACTTTCTACATCAAATCCTTCTTCTATGATAGACCAGTTGTCTGGTTTTATATAATCTTGGTTCATTTTTTCTAATTTAAAAATTGTTGTGATGCGAAGACAATCTTTTTTTTACTTTTTTGAATCTTGTTTCTTTTAGACTCTATTCTTTAATTAAATCTTCTATGAAGTTGGTGTCTATTTCCGTAAAATTGTTAAAGATGTATTTTGCTTCGTGCAGCACCGTTGCTGAACCAATTCCTATACTCGTCATTTTTCCAATATTTGCCGCTTGAACACCAGCAACTGAATCTTCAAAAACAATAGCGTCTTCAGGATTTATATTTAATAATTTAGCTGCAATCAGGAAAACTTCTGGATCTGGTTTAGCATTGGTAACATCATTTCCATCTACAATAGCATCAAAATAGGATAGTATTCCTGTTTTTTCTAAAATTGGTCTGGCATTTTTACTGGCAGAACCCAATGCGATCGGTTGACCTTTTTCTTTAAGAAACTTCAAAACGGGAAAAACTCCCTGAAGTATTTCGCTTTCGTTCATATCAACCAAATAGGATAAATAATCCTCGTTTTTTTGAAATAACCATTTGTCCTTGTCTTCTTGCGAAGCTTCCACTTTTCCTAATTCTAATATAATATCCAAAGAACGCACACGGCTGACTCCTTTTAATAATTCGTTATGTTCCAGTGTGAAATCAATATTTAATTCATTTGCGATTTTTTGCCAAGCTAAATAATGATATTTTGCGGTGTCTACAATCACTCCGTCGAGGTCAAATATGAATGCTTTTTTATTATTCATGAATTTCAATTTTTGTTCTGTTGTTTACTCTAAGTGTAAGTAATCCGGCAAATATCATCGATACGCCGCCAATTAATAATGCGTAAATAGGTTCGTTGTGAAAAAATTGTTTGACAATAAAACCTAAGATGGTTGCGGCTACAATTTGAGGAATAACTACAAAAAAGTTAAAAACGCCCATGTAATAGCCCATTTTTGCAGCTGGTAAAGCACCCGATAACATAGCATAAGGCATTGATAAAATACTAGCCCATGCAATACCAACTCCAAACATTGGAATTAGTAATAAATATTTATCTCCAATAAAATAAATAGAAAGCAGTCCTACACCACCAGAGCATAGGGCCAATAAATGTGTGGATCGAACTCCCACTTTTTTTGCAATTACCGGTAATAAGAAAGCAACAGCAGCGGCTACTCCGTTATAAACAGTGAAAAGTACAGATACCCAGTCAGCAGCGTCATTATATACTTTTGAAGTGGTATCCGTTGTTCCAAAAATATGTTGGGTAACGGCTTGCGTAGTGTAAATCCACATGGAGAAAAGCGCAAACCAGGAAAAGAATTGAACCCAAGCCAATTTTTTCATTGTGGTGGGCATGTTCAGTAAATCGGTCATGATGATGGTGAATCCATTTTTTATTTGAACTATTCTAAGTCTGGCAGTAAGCATGAATAAAATACCAATAAAAATTAATCCGACAAATAAAATATATAGTTCTTTAGTAAGTTCATTTTCGTAAATAATAAACGAAATGACGCTTCCTAATAAAGTCATTACAAATCCTAAATTGAATTGTCTTTTGATATTAGCTTTAGTTTCAGACTCTTTTTCAATTGGAGCTACATCTTTAGAATCCTTATCCTTTTGTTCAAAAGCTTGTAATTCTTCGGGAGAATATTCAGTAGATTTAAAAATAGTCCACAGTACCGCCAATAAAAAAACAATTCCTCCTATATAGAAGGACCATTTTACGGAATCAGGAATAATTCCTTCTGCTGCAGTATTGCTTACACCAAAAACGTTCGTAAAAACATAAGGGAGTAACGAACCAACAACGGCACCCAGTCCAATGAAAAAACTCTGCATGGCAAAACCTAAAGTACGCTGATTTTCGGGTAGATTATCGCCTACAAAGGCGCGAAAAGGTTCCATCGAAATGTTGATAGACGCATCCATCATCCATAAAGTTCCTGCGGCGATCCATAAAGATGGGGAATTGGGCATTATAAATAAAGCCACCGACGATAAAATAGCACCGACCAAAAAATATGGTCTGCGTCGGCCTAATTTTGTCCAAGTTCGATCACTAAAATAACCAATTATCGGTTGGATTATCAAACCGGTTACAGGAGCTGCAATCCATAAAATAGGGATTTCATCAACTTTTGCACCTAATGTTTCAAAAATTCTTGAAGTGTTTGCGTTTTGCAGTGCAAAACCAAATTGGATTCCTAAGAAACCGAAACTCATGTTCCAAATTTGCCAGAAACTTAATTTACGCTTTTCCATTATCGTAATTTAATTATTATACGATAAGCGCTTTGCTTATCAAAACTTATCTTATTTTCGAAGTAAAAGTAAAAGCTTTGAGGGGTAAATATAAAAATTTATTCTAATCTTTTACTTTTTAGAAACAAATAAAGTAAAAGATTAGTAACTACAAGGTTGTAGTAATGAATAAATTAGAGAATACGGTTTGTTAATTGGTAGATTCTCTTTCGATTAAATGGGTTTCAATAACTTCTGTTTTATAGTTTTCTTCATCCTCTTCCTCCTGCTCTGCTTCTAATCTTTCTATAAGCATTTTTGCTGCTCGATTTCCCATTTTTATTCCACTTTGACTTACAGTTGTGATGGTTGGTGTAGAATATTTAGAAATGATTCCGTCTGTGAAGGCAATTACAGCCAAATCTTGAGGGACATTGAGTCCTATTTTATTGGCAGTTTTAATTATAGTTACTGCAAAAAGTTCATTGACTGCAAATACGGCATCAATGGCTTTATCTTCCAATAATTTTCCAATGGTGATTTCGCAAGTGTCTACATTTTCAATTTTAATGATTAGGTTCTCATCGAATGGTATGTCATTGTCTAATAAGGCCTTTACGTAACCATCAGTTCGGAGTTTGCCTACGCTTACATAATCAACAGTTGTAACAAGAGCGATTTTTTTTCTTCCTTTATCAATTAGACTTTGAACTGCTTCGTATGCGGCAAGTTTGTCGTCTATTATTACTTTGTCGCAAAGAATTTCATTGGTAACTCTGTCAAACATTACAACGGGCATTCCTTGATCGATAACTTCCGTAATATGATGAAAATCACCTTTGAATTGGGTTTCTTTTGAAAGCGACATAATGAATCCGTCGATACTCCCGTTAGCAAGCATTTCCATATTAAGTACTTCTTTATCAAAGGAATCATCTGACAAACAGATGATGACGCTGTACCCGTTTTCATTTGCAACCTGTTCGATTCCATTAATAACGGTTGAAAAAAAATGATGCACTATTTCCGGAATAATGATCCCAATAGTTTTTGTTTTTCTGTTTTTTAAACTGAGTGCAATATTGTTGGGTTTGTAATGGTAGAATTTGGCAAATGCCTGAACTTTTAGTCTAGTTTCTTCCCCTATTTCGGGACTGTTCCTAAGCGATTTTGAAACTGTTGAAATGGATACGTCAAGCTCTTTTGCAATTTGTTTAAGGGTGACTTTTCTTTTCATGTTAATACTGTTGCACTATTTAATTCGTAATAAAGGTAAGATTTTTTTTTATTTATTGTAATTTTCTCAGTAAATGTCACTGTAAAACACAAAGTTTTCAACACTATCACGTTTTCGTAAGTTAATTGAAAAGTACTGCTGTCGGACATGTTAATATTTACTTAATTTTGAAATTCGAAGTAAAATTAAAACTTAAACAATCAAAATTCAAATTAATTTAAACAAAAAGTATGAAAACAATTTATAAAAAGTTGTTATTTTTATTACTGTTACTGCCTTTTAGTATTCTTGCTCAGAATACTCTTAATGGTGTTGTTCTTGACAAAGCATCAGGACAGCCAATTCCGGGAGTAAATGTAAATGTACAAGGTGCCGTAAATGGTGTTTCAACAGATTTTGATGGTAAATATCAGTTGTCAAATGTTAAGAGAGGCGATAAAGTCGTGTTTTCTTATATCGGATATAAAAATATTGTTGTGGATTATGCTGCCCAAAAATCATTAAACGTTTCTTTAGAAGAAGATGCTAATCAATTAAAAGAAGTTGTAATCCAAGTAGGTTACGGAACAGTTAAAAAGAAAGATGCTACAGGTGCAGTGACCGTTTTGACAGCAAAAGATTTTAATAAAGGGCCTGTAACTTCTGCGGATCAAATGATCCAAGGAAAGGTTGCTGGATTGCAAATCATCAATGGAGGTGGATCTCCAGGAGAAGGGGCAACTATTAGAATTAGAAGTGGATCTTCTTTATCTGCAAACAACGATCCTTTATATGTGATTGATGGTGTGCCTGTTGCTGCAGGTGGTATAACTGGTGGTAGAAATCCATTGACAACTATCAATCAGAATAACATCGAATCAATATCAGTATTGAAAGATGCTTCGGCTACTGCTATTTATGGTTCTCGTGCATCAAACGGGGTAATTATCATTACCACTAAAAGAGGTAAAGCTGGTGAGATGAAAGTAAATTATAATGGAAATTTTCAAGTATCTGAAATAGTAGATAAAGTGGATGCTTTGTCAAGTACTCAATTTAGAGCTTTTGTCAATGCAAATGGGACGCCTGCTCAACAAGCTTTGATGGGCAATGCAGATACAGATTGGCAAGATGAGATTTTTAGAACCGCTATTGGTACAGATCACAATATCGCATTGAGTGGTGGAGTGGATAAAATAGTGTACAGAGCTTCTGTAGGATATACTAATTTGAATGGTATACTGAAAAGAGATAACTTGGAAAGATCAACTTTAGGAGTTAATGTAACCGGAAATTTTCTAGACAATCATTTGAAAATTGAAGTAAACAATAACACGTCTTTACTAAAAAATAATTATAGTAATCGTGGTGCAATTGGCGCAGCAATTAGTTATGATCCAACACAAAGAGTCACAAGAGCATCTGATGGTAATTATTACGAATGGTATTCCATCAATAATGGAAAGGAAGAACTAAATCAATTGGCTGGTAGAAATCCACTATCATTAATTGAGCAACAAAATAACTACGGAACCTCATATAGAAGCATTGGAAATATCCAAACAGAGTATAAACTACATTTTTTGCCAGAGTTGAAAGCAGTAGCTAATTTTGGTTATGATGAATTAAGAGGTAGATCTTATGGTAATACGGATGCTAAGTATTTAAATGGAGTTCCAGGATCTGGATTCAATAATACGTATGAAAATACAAATTCAAGATTCAATAAATTAATGGATTTGTATTTGAATTACAACAAAAAAGTAGAGTCGATTAATACTGTTTTTGATGTAACTGGAGGGTATTCGTATCAGGATTTTAGAGATACAAATGGTGGTTCTTCTTATAATTTTGAAAATAAAACAACTGTTGATGTGGTGTCATTCCCATCACGTGTAAACTTGCAGTCCTTTTTTGCCAGAACTAATATTTCAATCGCTGATAAATATTTATTAACCTTGTCTTACAGACGCGATGGTACTTCAAGATTTACGGAATCGAATCGTTGGGCAAATTTCCCAGCTGTAGCTGTAGCGTGGAAAGTAAACGAAGAGAGCTTTTTGAAAGATGTGGCTAGTGTATCTACTTTAAAAATTAGAGGAGGATGGGGAGTAACTGGACAACAAGATATTGGAGTAAGCTATCCTTCTATTCCATTGTATTTAGTGTCTAACAGTGCTGCTCAATATCAATTTGGGAATGCATTTTACAATACATTTAGACCACAACCTTACAACAGTAACCTGAAATGGGAAGAGACTACAACCGCTAATGTGGGTCTTGATTATGGTTTTTTAAATAACAGAATCAATGGTAGTGTTGATTTATATCAGAGAACTACAAAAGATCTATTATTGTACACACAGAACCCATCATTTTTTGGATTCTCTAATTATGACAATTATAACATTGGAACAATAGAAAATAAAGGAATCGAATTGGCTGCTGAAATAGTGCCTTTTAAAACGGATAATTTTGAATGGAGTTTAGGAGGAAATGTAACGTTTCAAGATTCTAAAATCACTAAACTGACAACAGTTTTAGACAACACTCCCGGCATTAATGTAGGTGGTTATGCAGGAGCTACTGGAAATACCATACAAAATCACCAGGTGGGTTATTCTCCTAATTCTTATTATGTGTATGAACAAGCCTACGGAGCCGATGCAAAACCTATTGATGGTGTCTACATTGACAGAAACCAAGATGGTCTTATTACGGAGCAAGATAAATACCGTTTTCATAAACCAGCTGCTGATGTTTTTTTCGGTTTGAATACAAATTTAGTATATAAAAATTTTGATATGGCAATGACTTGGAGAGGATCGTGGGGTAATTACAATTACAACAACGTAGATTCGAGTAAGGGCTCTTCCCAAAATATATTAATAAGAGAGACGGATTTGTCTAATGGTGTTGCCAATCTTTTAGAAACGGGATTTACTACTCAGGATACAAAAAGATTCGAATCGGATTATTACATTCAAGACGCTTCGTTTATTAGACTAGACAACGTAAGTGTTGGCTATACTTTTAATCAAAAAGCAAATGCTACTTCGTTAGTTAAACTAACATTAGGAGCTCAAAATGTTTTGTTGTTTACGGATTACACCGGTATAGATCCTGAAATTTCGGGTGGTATTGATAACAATTTATACCCAAGACCAATTACTTTTACGTTAGGTTTAAACGTTAATTTCTAATACAAATAACAAGAAAATGAAAAAGACAAAAATAAAATTATTGGGTATTTCTTTGTTACTGTTGGTGATGGCATTCCCTTCCTGTACAAATGATTTGAGCCAAGCTCCTGAGAGTGTCAATGCCATTCCGGGAGAGCAGTTTTTTAGCACCCCAGAATCGTACAAACAAAATCTAGCTAAATTATATGCAGGATTTGCCACTTCAGGTCAAACTGCAGCTGGATCTCCAGATATCTCCGGAATTGATGAAGGAGAAAGTCAGTATATCAGAGGATTTTGGTTAATGCAAGAATTGACTACAGACGAAGCAGTTATTGGGTGGAATGATGGAACTATTAAAGATCTTCATTCTCAAACATGGACTTCTTTGGACCGTTTTATCACAGCTACTTTTGCACGGTTCTCTTTTCAAATTGTAAACTGTAATGAGTTTTTAAGACAAACTACGGATGAGAAATTAGCTTCTAGAGGTCTTGATGCGGGTTTAATAGCAGAAATTAAAACCTACAGAGCAGAAGCACGTTTCTTAAGAGCATTGACGTATTGGCACTTAATCGATATGTTTGGTGGTGGATCTTTAGTTACTGAAAATTCTCCAAGCACATTCTTTTATCCGGAATATGCTACTAGAGCAGAACTATACAAGTTTGTTGATGAGGAATTAACAGCAATTTCTAGTGAATTGAAAGTGCCAAAAACAAACGAAGCCTATCGTGTAGATCAAGCTGCGGCTTGGATGCTACAGGCGAAATTGTATATGAATGCTAAGGTATATATTGGAACCGATAACTACGCAGGTGCAGTCCCATTAATCACTAAAGTGATTGGATCAGGATATGCTTTGCATACCAATTACAACCAATTGTTTTTTGCTGATAATGACAAGAACGGTGCTCAAAACGAATTCATATTTGCTATAGGTTTTGATGGTATTCATACCCAAACTTATGGAGGAACGACTTTCTTGACGCATGCGGCAGTAGGAGGAAGTATGAATGCAAGTGAATTTGGAATTAATGGTGGATGGGCTGGAATTAGAACAACTGCTGCCTTTGTCGATAAATTTACACCCAATACAACGGATACACGTGGGAAATTTTACACTAACGGGCAAACTAAAGAAATCAAAAACATTGGATCTTTTACCGATGGATATGCCATTCAAAAATTTAAAAATGTTGATGTGAATGGGAAACAAGGTTCAGATAAAGCAGGGAATTTCTCTGATTCTGATTTTCCAATTTTCCGTTTAGCGGATGCGTATTTAATGTATGCTGAATGTGCTGTTAGAGGAGCGGGCGGAACACTTCCTACTGCAGTAACGTATGTTAATGCATTGCGTACAAGAGCCAAAGGAGCTACGGTAACTCAAGGTGAATTAACCTTAAATTTTATTCTTGATGAAAGAGCTAGAGAGTTGCACTGGGAAGGACAAAGAAGAACGGATTTAGTTCGTTTTGGTAAATTTTCTGGCGGAAGCTACTTATGGCCTTTCAAAGGTGGATCTGCTGGTGGATCTCCAACGCAAGCGTTTAGAGATTTGTTTCCAATTCCTGCTACAGCGTTAGCATCAAATAATAAATTACGACAAAACCCAGGATATTAAATAATTTTAAAAAATTAATAAAAATGAAAAATATAACTAAATCAATAATTGCTTTATTTGCAGTAGTTGCTTTGTCTTGCAGCGTTGAAGATGTACAAGACAGACCTGTTATCGAAGGAATAAATTCTCCAATGTTGACTGCTCCAACCGCGGGTGCTGGATATGTGTTAAAACCAGAAAATGCTACTGCACAAGCAGAACGTTTTACTTGGAAATCAGCTAATTTTGGTGGAGATGTTCAAGTGAATTATGTAGTTGAAATGGATAAAAAAGGAAATGGATTTAAAACGCCTAAAGAAATAGGAAGTGCATTGCCTTCGGAAAATCAAGTTTCTGTTTCTGTAGAGTCTATGAATGGAGCTGCATTGGTATTAAAAGCGACTCCTTTTTCTCCAATTGAATTTGAAGTGAGAGTGAAAGCTACTGCCGGAACTTTACCTGCCATGTATTCTAGTGTAATAGGGATTGTTGTTACCGCTTACACCACAGAAAATCCTAAATTATGGGTTCCTGGTGGTTATGCTGCTGCTTCAGGTTATCCTAAAGATTGGGATCCCGCTACGTCTCCTCAACTTTCTGCTTCAGGATTTGGTAAAGTAGATTTTGAAGGATATATTAATTTTAATGATGCTAACGCTGAATATAAGTTTACAAGCTTTCCGGAATGGAAGGGTGAATTTGGTGCTGGAGCAACTGTTGGAACTTTAGATCCGAAGGGAGCTAATTTTAAAATTCCAACTGCTGGTTATTATCAAATTGTAGTTGATACAGAGAAATTAACATACAAAGCAACAGCAACTTTATGGGGAATCATTGGAGATGGAACTCCTGGAGGATGGGACAATAGTACTGCTATGACTTACAACAAAACAGCTAAAGTATGGACTCTTACTGCAAATCTTACTCAAAAAGAGATGAAATTTAGAGCCAACAATGCTTGGGACATTAATTATGGTGATAAGGGTGCTGATGGAACATTAGAATTGAATAGCGATAACATCAAAGTTCCTTCTGCTGGAAATTATACCATTACCTTAGATTTAAGCTCTCCTAGAAATTACAAATATTCGCTTACAAAAAACTAGTATTTTTTTACTGTAAAAAGGGCTATCTCATGGATAGCCCTTTTTTTATAAAACCAAATAGCTATGAAAAAAACTATACTTTTATTATTACTTTTCTGGTCACTGATCTCCTTGGCTCAGCAACAAACAGTAACTAGCACTATAAGTCCTAATCCCTTTGAAGAATCAACATCCATTACGATAACTATTGCTGGAAGTAGTGTAAATGAAGCAAGTTGGGGAATTACCGATCATTCTTTATATTTATGGACTTGGTCTTTAGATATCAATGATGCCAATAGCGTTGACTGTCCAACAAATGGTTCTTGGACTGCTTCTAACGAGGCAAACAGGTTTACTTACACTTCAGCTTCAGATACCTATGTTAAAACATTTACTCCAAATGCCTTTTATAATAGAACCGGAATTGGGAGAATAGGATTTCTTGTCAAAGCAAAGGATGGAACAGGAGATAAAAAATCCCAAGACAACTTTGTTGAAGTTGGCGCATATCAAGTTAACCTAACAGCACCTGCCGAAAATAGCGCAACAATTATTGCTTCAGGTGGAAGTTTGAGTATTGGTGCTACTAATACAGGCGGAAATGCGAGCTATGTATTGAAAGCAAACGGAAACACTATCAATACCAATACTAGTACATCTAGTTATAGTTTCAATCATACAAATATTATCGGGAATCAAAATTACGAATTGCAGGTTACTCAGGGAATCACGTTGATTACTAAAAAGTTCAGTGCAATTGTTAATCCGGGTAGTATTAATGAAGGGATGTCTGCGGGATTATTGGACGGAATTAATTATAATACTGCTGATGCTACAAAAGCGACTTTAGTGCTAGATGCGCCTTTTAAAGATTTTGTTTATGTATCAGGAAGTTTCAACAATTGGCAGCCTACAGGTTCTTTTGCGATGAAAAAGGATCCTGCTTCGGGTAAGTTTTGGTTAGAATTAACCGGATTGGTTTCAGGTACAAATTATACCTATCAGTATTGGGTAGTTGATGCTACTCCTATTGCAGGAACACCTTCTTTAGTGAAAACTGCGGATCCTTATTCCACTTTGGTTTTATCCCCTTTTGATGATCCAGGGATTTCATCGGTAAAATATCCAAATCTTCCGGTATATCCAGTTGGACAGGAAAGAGAAGTAACCGTTTTACAAACTGGGCAAGCGCCGTATTCCTGGAGTAGTGCAACAACTAATTTTATTAAACCAGCCAAAGAAAAACTGGTTGTTTATGAATTATTGGTCCGGGATTTTGATGCTAATAGAAGTTATCAAGACTTGATTAATAAAATCGATTATTTCAAAAATTTGAAAATAAATGCGATTGAATTAATGCCTGTAATGGAATTTGAAGGAAACGAAAGTTGGGGTTATAATACCTCTTTTCACATGGCTTTAGATAAATTCTACGGTACTTCTGATAAGTTAAAAGAATTTATTGATTTATGCCATAAAAACGGGATTGCCGTTATTTTTGATGTGGCATTGAATCATGCTTTTGGAAGGAACCCTATGCTACGCATGTGGATGAATGATCCTGATGGGGATGGTTGGGGATCTCCTTCGGTTGAAAATCCTTATTTTAACACCACAGCTATGCACAGTTATAGTGTGGGTGAGGATTTTAACCATCAACAGCCGAGAACACAAAACTATGTGCAGCGTGTCATTAAACAATGGGTGGAAGAATATAAAATTGACGGATTTCGTTGGGATTTAACCAAAGGATTTACTCAGAACTGCCCTGCCAATGTTGCTGGTGGTCAAGAAGCTTGTACCGGGGTTAAACAACAAGATCGAGTAGATGTATTGCGAAAATATGCTGATTATTCTTGGAGTTTAGACCCAACACATTATACTATTTTTGAACACTTAGGGAATGATGATGAAGAACAACTTTGGGCCAATTACCGATTAAACGAAACACCAAGCAAAGGGATTATGATGTGGGGAATAATGACCGGCCCATACAATGAATTGTCTATGGGGTATTCCGGAAATATTTCTCGTATGAATAGTTCCAGCCATGGTTTTACCGCAAATAGATTGATGGGTTATGCTGAGAGTCATGATGAGGAACGCCTGATGTACAAAAATTTACAATTTGGCAATAGTACAAATGCGGCCCATAATGTCAAAACATTAAATGTGGCATTGTCAAGAATGTCTGCCTTAGGGGCTGTTTCATTGTTAGTCCCAGGGCCAAAAATGATTTGGCAATTTGGAGAATTAGGGTGGGAATCGTCTATTTTTACTTGTAATAATGGAAGTGTTAATTCACCTTCAGATGCAATCTCAGGAGATTGTAAGTTAGATACTAAACCACAACCGCAATGGGCAAGTAATTGGCTTGGTGATACGAACAGAAGTACAATTTACAACGATTGGGCTAAAATGATTACTATGAAAACAGTAGAGGCTGTTTTTTCAGGAACAGCAACCATGGCAAATACCAGTTCTCTATATCCAAATATCAAAATTACCAATAGTGCTTTGGCATCAAGCCAACTCAAAGATGTATTGATCTTAGCAAATTTTAATGTAATCACTCAAAATGTGGCTACTGGATTTCCATATACAGGGGTATGGTATAATTTGATGGATAACACTACGATTACCGTTAGTAATGTCAATGATCCAATAACAATCCCAGCAGGAGGATACCGAATTTATGGAAATAAAACAGCAGCTTTGGCAATTGCGGATTATGAAAAAACGCCGACAATTTTGTTGTACCCAAATCCTGCCAATAATTATTTCACTTTAAATACGAATACTTCAAAAGTTCAAGTTTTTTCAATTACAGGACAATTGGTGAAAAGTTTTGATGGAGATCAATCCGCAGGACATCAATTTTCTGTCAGTGATTTGAATCAAGGACTTTATATTGTAAAGGCATACGATGAAAATAATAGGACTCAAACTATGAAGTTCATCAAAGAATAATAAATGGTGTTTGTTTTAATATTTGAAAAGCTGTCTGTAAAAAGACAGTTTTTTTTATAAAAAAAACTGCTTCATTAATGAAGCAGTTTTCAACCACAATTAAAATTTAAATTTTACCGTTTTGGATCTCTTCGACAATTTCTGGATTCAACAAGGTTGAGGTGTCTCCAAAATTCGAATAATCTCCTTCAGCTATTTTACGTAGAATTCTACGCATGATTTTACCCGAACGGGTTTTTGGTAAACCGGAAACAAACTGAATTTTATCCAGCTTCGCAATAGGTCCAATGCTGTTAGATATTTGTTGATTAATTTCTTTGGTCAGATTTTCTCTGTCTCGATATTCACCGGTTTCTTTTAGAATTACAAAACCATATAAGGCATTTCCTTTTATATCATGTGGGAATCCTACAATCGCTGATTCGGCAACTGCCGGATGCTCATTAATGGCATCTTCAATTGGAGCAGTTCCCAAGTTGTGTCCTGAAACGATAACCACATCGTCTACTCGACCCGTAATTCTGTAATAGCCTACTTCATCCCGCAAAGCGCCATCACCAGTAAAATATTTGCCTGGAAAGGTAGAAAAGTAGGTATCTTTATACCGTTGATGATCTCCCCAAATGGTTCTGGCAATTCCAGGCCAAGGAAATTTAATACATAAACTCCCAGTTACTTGGTTGCCTTCAATCTCATTGCGTTTTTCATCCATTAATACAGGTTGAATTCCTGGTAATGGTAAAGAAGCGTACGTAGGTTTGGTTGGGGTCACAAATGCAATTGGCGAAATCATAATGCCTCCGGTTTCGGTTTGCCACCAAGTATCCACAACGGGACATCTTTTATCTCCAACATGGTCATTATACCAGTGCCATGCCTCTTCGTTAATGGGTTCTCCTACGGAACCAATTACTTTGAGAGATTTTAAAGGATATTTTTGAACATAGTCGATACTTTCTTTTGCCAAAGCACGAATAGCTGTTGGAGCAGTATAGAATTGTGTTACTTTGTGTTTTTCGATTACTTCCCAAAAACGACTAAAGTCAGGATAGGAGGGAACGCCTTCAAAAATAACCGTTGTAGCACCATTCAATAATGGGCCATAAAGAATATAGGAATGCCCTGTAATCCAACCGATATCAGCGGTACACCAAAAAATATCATTGTCTTCATAGTTAAAAACGTTCTTGAATGTGTAGGCGGTATAAACCATGTAGCCTGCAGTGGTATGCACCATTCCTTTAGGTTTTCCGGTTGAACCAGAAGTATAAAGTATGAATAATGGGTCTTCGGCATCCATGATTTCTGCGACGTTATTATCCGAAGCTTCGTCTAAAAGCGGTTGCAACCATTGGTCACGGCCTTCTTTCATATTTACCGAAGTATTAGTTCTTTTTACTACCAAAACATTCGAAACACCAGGACAATTAATTAAAGATTCATCAATAATTCCTTTTAAATCAATGGTTTTGTTACCACGATAACCTCCATCTGAGGTGATGACCATTTTGCAATCGCTGTCATTTATTCTGGCGGTTACTGCTGAAGCCGAAAATCCAGCAAAAACAACCGAATGGATAGCGCCAATTCTGGCACAAGCCAAAGTAGTTATGGCTAATTCAGGAATCATTGGTAAATAAATACAAACACGATCTCCTTTTTGAATGCCTTGCTCTCGCAACACATTTGCCATTTTGCAAACACGTTGGTGCAGTTCATTGTAGGAAATATGCAAGGCTTCTTCCTTCGGATCATTAGGTTCGAAAATAATCGCAGTTGTATCTCCTTTTTTAATAAGATGCCTGTCAATACAGTTCTTAGTAATATTTACTTTGGCACCTGTAAACCATTTAATTTCGGCTTCAGCCATATTAAAATCGACAACTTTATCCCATTGTTGGTACCAAGTAAAGTTTTCAGAAGCAATTTTGTCCCAAAATTTTCTTGGCTCACGAACTGATTTTTTGTAATGTTTAAAGTATTCTTCTAAATTATTTATTTTGTAGTAACTCATGATTTTGGTAAATTTTTAATATTTTAAACACCTATTTTATACTTTTTTAATAGTGCACTGATTTCCTCCACAATGGATTCGTGAATTTGGTATTCCTCGCCATCAGTAATACTGCGCATCAGTTTACAGAGGATTTTCTTCCCGACCTTATTTTTGGTAAACGTTGAATAATTACAACATTTCTCAACGAAGCAACAGCTCCAATTTGGTGTCGAACCAGGTTAATTTTTTCTTGTAGCGATTGATAATGTGCCCATAATTTTTCTGGGTACTCAATCCGGCCCTTATAAATTTCCTTGTCTGTCATTGTGTTGAAGGTGTTTCTCATTGCATTAATTTATGAACTTGATCGACTAGTTTTTTAACTGAAAAGGGCTTTACAACATATAAATTGGCTCCTAATGAAAGTCCTTTTTCAATATCTTTTTCCTTGTTTTTTGCCGAAAGAAATATGACTTTGCAATGCTGTAACCTTTCGTCTTTTTTTATTTGTTCCAATGTGGCGAAACCGTCCACCATGGGCATCATGACATCCAGAATAATGACATCCGGAAGTTGTTTTTTTAAAATATCCAGTGCTTCCTGACCGTCTCGCGCTATGAAAACTTCAAAATTGTTCTTTTTGAAAGTATATTCCAGTGACATTACAATGTTTGGTTCGTCATCTACAATTAAAATCTTCTTCATCTTTTTAATTATTTTTCAGCTGTATTATAATTGGGTAATGTAAAAATGAGGGTCGCTCCTTCGACTACATTATCCTCAGCCCAAATTTTACCTTTGTGATGTTCGATAATTTGTTTGCAAATGGCTAAACCCAGTCCGCTTCCAATTGGTTTTTTTACGTTTTGATTTCGGGATTGATAGAATTTATTAAAAATGGCTTCAAAATCTTCTTTCTTAATTCCTTTGCCGTTGTTGTGTATTCTGACTTCGATATTGTCTTTATTTTCGTTAATGGAAATCACTATTTTTCCATTTGTTTCCGAACAGAATTTTATAGCATTCGAAACTAAATTATGAATGACTTGTATGATTCGTTCTTCGTCATAAAAAGCTTTTATCTCTTTGTTAGAATTATCGAATTCAATATTAATATTTTTGTTTTTTATTAATTGTTGTACAGAATTCAATGTGTTTTTTATCGTTTTTGTAATGTTGTTTTTGGACAAATAAATCTTTTGTTTTCCGGTTTCAAATTTTTCTAAATCCAAAATTTTATCAATCAGACGGTTCAATCGATCCGACTCCGAAATGATGTTTTGCAAAAACTGCTTTCTTAACTCTTCGGGAATGTCATCATCGTCATGAAGGATTTCACTTGCTGCACGGATGGCGGTTATCGGAGTCCTCAATTCATGGGTAACTGTATCCAGAAATTCATCTTTTTGAATGTCTTTGTTTACTAATTCCTGATTCGCATTTTTGAGTTGCTCCGATATTTTTTTTAATTCATTCGAAGTGTCTGTCAACTTCTTGTTAATGATGATGTTTTCTTTGGATTCCTCTAAAATTCGCAATACTTCGGGCAAACTTATTTTATCTTCTTTGACCACACTCGATATTAATATTTTGGCGGAAGCCGTGCCTATGTGTCCGGTCAATAGATTTTCTGCAAACTTTATAAAACGCGCATCGGCGGTGGTAATATTGTTATCAATATTGTATTTTGAATTGAATATTGTAAGGGCGCGTTTTGTCCTTTCTTCGCCTAGAAATCGTTGCAACACTTTTTGAATATCTGAGATGTAAGCGGTTCCTTTCCACACAAAAGCATTTTCGTGGTTGGTAATGTATTTGTCAATATCTACAAACATTTCGGCATAATTGCGTTCTCTATAATTTCCCTTGAAACTTACGGAAATGGCCATATAACTCATCATATTAATTAGCAAACTCCAAAAAACAGCATGCGGTATAGGTTCTAAATAATCCAATCCAAAAAGTTGAAAAGGTTTTAGTAATTCAATTCCCCAAGGTCCTTCTTGAATAAACAGGCTTGTGGATTCAGTTATCCCAACAGCATACGGAATTAAAAGGGTGTAGAAACAGGTTAGAAAACCAAGAATAATACCCGTTACTGCTCCTTTTTTAGAGCCTCTTTTCCAGAATATAGCGCCAAAAAAAGAGGGAGCCAGTTGGGCTATAACTACAAATGCGACTAAGCCTATAGATACCAAAGAGTAGTCCAGAATGAAAATTCTATAAATGGCATACGCCAAAATAATAAGGGAAAAAATCCCTATTTTTCTGCTAATTAAGATCCTCTTGTTGTTTTTTTCCTGAGAAGAATTCTGGAGCGAACCTATAAATCCATACGGAATTAATAAGTTGTTGCTTAGCATGGTGGCCAATGCAATCGAAGAAACGATAATCATCGATATGGCAGCCGAAAATCCTCCTAGAAACACTAAAACAGTTAGTGTATTATTATTGAAATATTGCGGGATTAATAAGGAATACGTGTCGGAATTGTGTCCTTGCCCTTCAAATAGAATGTTTCCTCCCCAGGCAATTGGGAAAACAAATACATTAAAAAGTAACAAATACAATGGAAAAAGCCACATTGCTGTTCGGATATGACTCTCTTTATTATTTTCAACAATAGCTGCGTGAAACTGTCGTGGCAAAAGAAAAATAGCAAACATGGATAGAATACAAAGAAAGAACCAGTTGATTCCGTTTGTAATCCCGCCAATCGTATTTTTTTTGTCGAAATCTTTAAGGACAGCCGCTTTTTGATAAATATCATCAAATCCATCAAATACAAAGAAAGTGACGTAGATGCCAATCATTAGAAAGAAAACTAACTTTAAGATGGATTCCATCGCTACCGCGGTTACGATACCGCGTCTTTTTTCGGAGGCGTCAACATAACGTGTTCCGTAATAGGAAGCAAATAACGCTAAAGCGATACAAACGTAAGTGGTAGTGTCAGTAAAAATATTATCGCTTGATTGCGTTTTGCTAACAATATGAAAGGTATCTGAAATCGATTTTAGTTGTAAAGAAATATAAGGAACTATTCCAAAAATACAAACCATTGTGACTAATGCTCCTAGAAATCGACTGTTTCCGTATCGTAAAGAAATAAAATCTGCAATACTTGAGATTTTATTTACTCTCGAAATTCGAATAATTCTCTTCAGGATTATCATCCAGGTAGGTATAATAATAATGGGTCCTAAATAAATAGGCAAATAGCCCAATCCAGTATCTGCCGCTACACCTATGCTGCCATAGTAGGTCCAGGCCGTACAATAAACCGCTAGTGAGAAGGAATAGACATAAGGATTGTTTGTCCATTTAGAATGTTTTCTTTTTTCGGACCAATGTGCTATGTAAAATAAAATGGAGACATAAAGTGCTAAAATCAATAAAAGCCATATACTATTCATAATACCTTTTTATGATTAAGTACGTAATAGCAATTGAAAATAACCATGCCGAAAAAATGTAGAGGTAAATTATGGGGAAACCAAAAAGTGGTTTTGAACTGTCAAATAACAGCAAAAGCGGAATGTTCAATGCTAATAGAATTAACACCGAAAGAATAACCAACTTTTGTTCATGTCTTTTTCTCATCGTAAAAAAATAAACAATCTCTACAAATGAATGCAGAGATTGTTTTTAGGAATTGATTTAATTAATTGTTTTTTTCATCGTAATCTCCCATCAGGGCATAATACCCAAAGGTGCCTAATCCTAACACTATTAATGGTGTAAGGATGAAAAGGATAATAATTCCGAATACTAAATCTTCTTGTTTGCCTGACATAAATTTTGGCAATCCAAAAGTGAAGATGCAAAAATAGGCAGCAGCAACTGCTAATGCAATCCAAACTAATCCTAAAATTCTTTTTATTTGATTCATAATTGCGTTTTTTAAATGTGAGTGTTTTTGTCTTTATTTTTAATGTAAACCATTCCAATCACAAAACAGATGGAAGCGATTACAATCGGATACCAGAGTCCTTCAAGATAAAATTCTGGATCTCCTGCTTCTTTTGCATTGATGACAAAATAAGTCGAAATAGCAGGAAGTAAACCTCCAAAAATTCCATTCCCTACATGATATGGCAACGACATAGAGGTATATCTAATTTTAACAGGGAACATTTCAACTAAGAATGCTGCAATTGGTCCGTAAACCATAGTTACAAACAGTACTTGTACGAATACTAAAAAGATCAAAGCCCATTGATCGGCAGTGTTAATTTTAATTGTTGTTTTGGTTTCTACTTTTGCTTTGCCATCTACTACCATAGCCTTACCGTTTTCTAAAGATACGGTTTTCACTTCCAGCAAAGTGGTTCCATCAGCAAACTCCTTGTTTGTGGTGTAAATAGAATCCATCGTTTGTTTCTTGTTTTCTTTCAACTCAGTGATTAGAGTTGTTTTTTCTACCATTTCAGTTTTGTTTTTTACTGATGTGGTTTCGTACATGCTTTTGTAAATAGGTCTGTACAATAGGATGGCGAGTAGCATACCACCCATCATAATGTATTTTCTACCAACTTTATCACTTAACCACCCAAAAAGAATAAAAAATGGTGTACCAAGGATTAATGAAATTCCAAGTAAAGTATCGACTTGTGAGGAATCAATAGACATTACTGTTTTCATGAAGTTCATCGCGTAAAATTGGCCTGTGTACCAAACAACTCCCTGGCCCATAGTAGCACCAAATAATGCTAATAATACAAATTTCAAATTGTAACGATTTCCAAAACTCTCTTTCAATGGATTTGTACTTGTTTTTCCTTCCGCTTTGGCTTTAGCAAAAACGGGTGATTCGTCCATATTTTTTCGAATCAAATAGGAAACAAATACCATGATTATAGAAACCCAAAATGGAACTCTCCAACCCCATTCGTCAAATTGTTCTGGAGTAAGAATGTTTCTTGTGGCTAAAATAACCATCAAAGAGATAAACAATCCAACCGTTGCCGTAGTTTGAATCCAAGAAGTCCAATACCCTCTTTGTCCTACTGGTGCGTGCTCAGCTACATAAGTTGCAGCTCCACCATATTCACCACCCAGCGCAAGACCTTGTAACAATCGAAGAATTAATACTAATAAAGGAGCCATAAACCCAATAGTTTCATAACTTGGGATACACCCAATCAAGAACGTGGCGCCACCCATTAACAATAACGTAACCATGAAGGTATATTTACGACCAATTAAATCACCTAATCTTCCGAAGAAAAGGGCTCCAAACGGACGAACTACAAACCCGGCTGCAAATGTTGCCAGTGTAGATAAGAAAGCTGCAGTAGGATTGTCTGAAGGGAAAAATTTGGTTGAAATTACAACTGCCAAACTTCCAAAGATGTAGAAATCATACCATTCGATCATTGTACCCATGGAGGAAGCCGAGATGACTTTCCAGATTCCTTTTGTTGATTTTGTACTCATTTTTTTTAAAAATTATTATTAGTTAAAGATAGATTTGTAGTTGTACTACGAATTCCCCTTTTGATCCTGAGATAGTAGAGGGAGTAGTGTATACGGGCCTTGTGGAGTATTGTGCTGTGATTTTAGCGTGTTGTCCGTCCAAGAAGAAGTTCGTTCCAAGGTCAAATTGGGTGCTAGACTGATCTAGAGCATCAAAATTTTTATAGGTAAAAGCTCCAAATGGCTGTACGCGTACTTTAGGCTTGGCTGCTTTGCTGGGCAATAAAAGCCCAGCTTGTGTGTACCAAATATTCCCTGATCCAATGGTAGCTTGTGCATTTCCAGGTCCAGCCATTGCTCTATTTCCTGTAAAGTTAGGGTCAACAGAACCAATATTCATAATGGCTACATTACGTAAATAATTTGGTCCAAAATCGTAATCGTAGAAAACACTATATCCAGTTACAGCCATTTTGTTTTCTTTTTTTCCAACGGGTAAATCTAGGAAAACATCTGCGGCAAAAAGATTGATGTTGTGTTTGCTAATGGTGTTATTAACGGAGGATTTAGTGGCGTCAGGAGCTGTGTAAAATCCCGCACCAATATTGAAAACTTTTTTAGTTCCAAGGTAACTTCCCACTTTATAGGGGAGTATATTAGCTTCTTGCTCTAAAAATTGGTATTCGAAATACCCCGCCTTAGACCATTTGGTATTTCCACTATTGTCAACTGCTACAGCATTATCCGCTACAGTCACATTTGTAGGCGTTAAGTTAGTTGCAAATGGTTTATTGTAACTTAACCGGTATTCTAGTTTACCATATTTACCTTTTGCAAATAAACCCATTTGTCTGGCAAATTGATCAGAATTTTCAATTAATGGCCAGTTAAAAATTGGGGCGTCAATTGTTAGAAAGTTTAATGTAGAGGCCATTGTAGCTCTGGATAATCCCATATAATAATGCAATCCTCCACCCAAAGTCATACTGAATTTCTTGTCTTTTTCAGGTAAAACTAAGGCGTATTCGTTCCAGGCATCATGGAAAAATATTCCTGGCTTTTTCCCGGCTCCGTACCCGCCAGTTCCTGAAGATCCTGCGGCACCTCCATTTGTAAAGGTTTGGTTGTTGATACCAAAGTGGGTTACAATCATGTATCTTTTGGATATTTGGGAATACGCTAGAAAGCGCAAACGTCTGTTTCCGATATCCGTTCCAGTGGAAGCCGATTCGCCTCCAATCATTGTTCCTGGGTTCATTTGGCTGGAACGAAACCATATTTGGTTCCAGGCTATAAACCGCATGTATTTTGAACCATCTTCGTTCAAGTTGAATTTCATTCCGCTACCATAATCGGTGGAGCCCTGTGAAAATCCTTCTAGAGACAATAACAATATTGCCGCTGTAAAAAACATTTTTTTCATAAATAAGGTTTGGTTATTGAATGGTTGGTTAATAACCCGCAAATTCAGTTATTTAATTCTAGAAAAAAAGTTTACTATATTTTTATGTAAACTACTATAGTTAATCTTTGAATCGCTCCCATTTAATAAGCATAAACTTGTCTCCAAGTTCGGTAATGATCATACCTGCTCCGGATAACAATTGTTTGTTTTTTAAGTATTCTACCAGTTCTAAGTGGTTAAAAATCTTATAGGTTGGGTGGTAGTTGGCTTGAGAAGGTTTTTTTATATTGTAGGTTTTTACCCAGTTGCTGACCGTTACATGGGAAACTCCAATAATTCGTTCAATTTCACGGAAGCTCAAGCCTTCCAAGTAGAGTTGTAGTGCTTTGATAACATAGTATTCATCTATCTTTTTGCCAATTTTATTAACCGTAAAAAAATAGTTACATTTTTTACATAAATACCTTTGTTTACTATTGATTATGCCACTTTTTATTATTTGGTTTCCTTGGCATTTCGGACAGGATAAAAGCTCCATATATATAAATTTTGCATAAATATATAAATTTAGCAACTATTGTTATTTGAATTTCGCAAAAATATTAGAAAAAAAATACGAAACATTTATTTTTATTGAATTATGGGTGCGTTTTTAGTAAAGCCCTTTGTAGGAAACGTTTCGTTTTCAGAATCCAAGAGGGTTTTGGTGAAATAATTTTTCAAAACAAAGAGAGACGTAAGCTTTCTTTTGAAATAGCAGAAAAGGTTTGGGACTGTCATGGTGGTTAAAACTGAAAATGCGCTCCTGTCTTTGGTGTAAATTCTTGATTGGAGAAGATGTAAGGTATTTTGAAAAAGGTATAAAAACACAAAACCTGAATCCCGAAGGACTATTCGGGTTTTGTTCTACTTCCGGCCCCCTCCCAAAGCTTTGGGATCGGGAGAATCTGGGACACTTATTATTTCCCTTTTGTTAGAACATCTGTCAGAGTGGAGGAATTGCTGAAATTTTTTTTGCTAAAATTCGGCTTTTTATTTTCTTTATACATTTTTCAAGAAAAGGGACTTCCTCTAAAGAGAAGAACTAATTCCCAATCATTAGCAATTTTGTAAAGGATTCTAAGTAGTGATTCTTATTGTGTTTTATAATTCTTTTATAAATGTTGTGCGTTTCTCAGATGTAGAATTTATTAACTGATTTTGAATATAGAATATAATAATAATGCATTTTCAAAAATAGATTAAAAACAAAAAACCCGAATATTTCTATTCGGGTTTTGTGGTACCTCCAGGGATCGAACCAGGGACACATGGATTTTCAGTCCATTGCTCTACCATCTGAGCTAAGGTACCTCGCTGTTGCGGGTGCAAATATAGAATGATTTTTAGTTTATCCAAAACAATTTTTAAAAAAAATCAATTCGTATCTTTGCAACATCAAAAAATAAAATATGATTCTAGCCATTGATGTCGGAAATACCAGAATTAAAGCTGCTGTATTTGAGGGTGATATACTCGTGGAAAATTTTGTATTTGTTAAAAATGAGCTCCAAAAAAATATTCATAATATTTTAAAAAAATATAAAAAAATAACGGATTTAGTCGTTTCGTCCGTAGGAGATGTCGAAAAACAATCATTTTTGGAGTTTGAAAATGATTTAAAAGTCCATTTTATATCCCATGAAAATCCTTTCCCTTTTATTAATTGCTATGCTACCCCTAAAACTTTAGGAGTTGACAGGATGATTCTTGCGGCAGGAGCAACGATACAGTTTCCTAATCAGAACCGATTGGTTATTGATGCAGGGACTTGTGTAACCTTTGATTTTACAGATGAGAACAATAATTATCTTGGAGGAGCTATAACTCCAGGATTGCGATTGCGGTACGAATCATTACATAACTATACTGCGAAATTGCCTCTGTTGCCTTTAGAAGACCCGAAGGATTTGATTGGAAAATCAACTTCTGAATCTATTCATTCTGGTGTGGCAAATGGGTTAGTATATGAGATTGACGGTTTCATCGATGAATACAGGGCACGGTATTCAAATTTTATAATAATTTTAACGGGTGGTGATACAGAATTTTTGGCTAAACGATTAAAAAATACCATATTTGCCAATTCAAATTTTCTTTTAGAAAGTTTGAACCAAACATTTCAATATAAAATTAAAAATGATTAAAAAACTTTTAATAAGCGCCTGTTTGCTTTTTTCACTTATATCTTTTGCTCAAGAAGGAACTTCATCCCCTTATTCTTTTTACGGAATTGGCGACATAAGATTCAAAGGAACACTCGAAAATCGTTCTATGGCAGGTGTAGCAGTTGAGCAGGATAGTATTCATATCAATTTAGAAAATCCAGCCAGTTATTCAAATCTGAAATTAACTACTTTTTCTTTGGGAGGTACTTATGGTACAAAAGACTTAAAAAGTAATTCAGGATCAGCTAGTGCTCGTCGAACAACTTTAGATTATTTAGCTATTGGTTTGCCTTTAGGTAAATTGGGAATAGGTTTTGGATTGATTCCTTATTCTTCGGTAGGTTATAAAATTGAGTCATTGTCTTCAGAAGAAGGAGCAACAGGCAGACGTTTAAGTGGAATGGGCGGTTTGAATAAAGTTTTTTTGGGAGCAGGTTATAAAATAGCTCCTAATTTCAGTGTTGGTGCTGATGTGCATTATAATTTTGGTAAAATTGAAACCAATAGTTTAGAATTTCTTACGAATGTTCCGGTGGGAACTCGCGAATTGAATACTGCAGATTTATCTGGTGTGAATTTTAATATTGGAGCGATGTACCAAACTAAAATAAGTAAAAAATTAACGGCTTACTCAAGTTTAAATTATACTGTACAAGGAACTTTAACTTCTCAAAATACCAGAAACATAGCAACTGTAGTATATAACTCGGAATTTAATGTAGCAGTTGTAGATGCTCTTGCAGATCAAAAAACAGAAATGGATGTAAAATTGCCTAGCAAAATAGCATTTGCTGCTGGAATTGGAGAAGCAAAAAAATGGCTTATTGGTGGAAAAATTTCATATCAAAAAGCTTCAGGTCAGGAAAATAGCTATAATAAAGCAAGTAATGTTGGTTATGGAAGATATGGTAGTGTTAGTTTAGGGGGTTATTACATTCCTAATTATAATTCGTTTACAAATTATGCAAAAAGAATTGTTTATAGAGGGGGAATTAAATATGAAAAAACAGGTCTAATGATTAATTCTCAATCTATAAATGATATGGGATTAACTCTTGGATTAGGACTTCCTATAACTGGAAGTTTCTCCAATATAAATTTAGGTTTCGAATTAGGAAAAAGAGGAACTACAAATGCAAATTTGATTCAAGAAAATTATGCTAATTTTAGTGTTGGTTTTTCTCTTAATGACAAATGGTTTGATAAACGAAAATTCAACTAAAACTCTAATCGAGTATATATATACAATTAAACTGCTTTTTTAAGTACAGGATATGCTTTTACTAAAAAAATATAGAATCATTCCAATAGTCACAGTTTTCACTGTGACTCTGTTTTTTGGGTGTGAAAGTAATTTTAAAGAGGTGCAAAAAATAAACTTTTCTGAGTTTGTTCCCAGTGGTGATGCTGATAATGTGAACTTGAAATATACTGATTCGGGACTGATTAAAGCGATTTTGGTTAGCCCTAAAATGTTAGATTTCTCAAGTGTAGATTTTCCGTTTACTGAATTTCCAAAAGGAATTAATGTTACTTTGTATGATAACAAAGCTAAAAAAACATTTATAACCTCAAATTATGCTGTTTCTTACAAAGAAACCGGTATTATTGATTTACAGGGAAAGGTGAAAATAAAATCGGAAAACGGTCAGATCATGGAAACGGAACAATTGTACTACGATCAAAAAAATGAATGGTTTTTTACTGAAAAAAAGTTTAAATTTACTGATATTAAAGGAACGTCAAACGGTCAGGGAATCGATTTTAGTAAAGATTTTAAAGTGATTAATTCGCAAAGAATAACCGGCGAGATTCAAACAGCCGAATAAATTTTTATAAAACTATAGTATGAGCTACTTAAAATACACACCTTACATTTACCTTGTTTTTGGAGCATACTTCATTTATGATGGAGTTACAAAGTTGAATGGGACTGAGTCGACACCCTGGTTGAGTTTTCTTATAGCAGGATTAGCAATTTTTATGTTTTTCTTCCGAATGAAATTTGCTAAAAAATTTGAAGAACGAAATAAAAAATCCTAGCACATGGAAATTAGTATTATAATACTGTGTCTAATATTATGTGCTTTTTTCTCAGGAATGGAGATCGCTTTCATTTCTTCCAATAAAATTTATCTTGAAATAGAAAAAAAACAAGATAATTTCGTTTCTGAAATACTCACAAAACTCACCGAAAAGCCTTCTAAATTTATAGCGGCCATGCTTATTGGAAACAATATAGCATTAGTCGTTTATGGGTTTTTTATGGGGGAATTATTAATGAACTGGATTGAAACTTTGGGATTTCATTTTTCAAGTTTATTGAATTTGTTTCTTCAGACATTGCTTTCTACACTAATTGTTTTGATTACTGCAGAGTTTTTGCCTAAAGTGTTTTTTCAAATTTATGCCAATACATTAATAAAGTTTTTTGCTGTTCCGGCATATGTTTTTTACATCTTGTTTTATTTCATTTCTACTTTTTTTATCTGGGTTTCTGATTTTGTTTTGAGAAAATTTTTTAAAACGGAAGGGGATCAAGCGCAGCTTTATTTTAGTAAAGTGGAACTAGGAAATTATATTACGGAACAAATGAGTACCGTTGAAGATAATGAAGAGGTTGATTCTGAAATCCAAATTTTTCAAAATGCGTTGGAATTTTCAGGTGTAAAAGCAAGGGATGTTATGAGTCCCAGGACTGAAATCGTAGCAATTGATTTATATGATTCTATTGAGGTGTTGAATAAGGTGTTTATTGAAACTGGTTATTCTAAAATTGTTGTTTATCAAAATTCATTAGATGATATTGTTGGATATGTACATTCATTTGACTTGTTTAAAAAACCGAATACCATCAAAGAAATTGTAATTTCTGTTGAATTTGTCCCTGAAACAATTTACATTAAAGATGCGATGAATTTGTTGACCAAAAAGAGAAAAAGCGTAGCGGTAGTTTTGGATGAATACGGGGGAACTTCCGGAATTATCACTATAGAAGATATTGTAGAAGAACTTTTTGGAGAAATAGAAGATGAACATGATTCAGAAGAAGAGCTGATTGAAAATGAACTAGGAGACGATACATATGTATTTTCTACCCGACTCGATGTGGAGTATTTAAATCAGACCTATAAGCTTCATATTCCAGAAAGCGATTCTTACGGTACACTGGGTGGTTTTATAGTGGACCACACCAAAGAAATTCCTCTAAAAGGAGCTGTAATTACCATAGGAAACTTTCATTTTATAATAGAAGAAGCCACAAACAAGAAAATAGAATTAGTTAAAATGTCGCTAAGAGACTGATTTTTTTTAGAAAATTGAAATTTCTTGTAAAATAAAACGCTACTACTATAATTATTAATTAGATAATTGTATTTTCGCAAACTGAATATAAAAATTAACAACAATAAAAATGGCAGTTTTAGCAAAAATTAGACAACGTTCCGCCTTATTAATAGCAGCTATTGCTATTGCATTATTTGCATTTATAATTCAAGATCTTATCGGTAAAGGTGGCCTTGGTCAAAACACAAAGGATGTAGGAAGTATTGATGGAAAAGACATCGCATTTGAAGATTTCAGAGTCAAAGTAAGCAATGTTGAGAAAAGTCAAGAAGGAATTACTGCTACGGCTGCAGCTAACAGAGTTTGGGATCAAGAAGTTTCTGTAGCGTTACTGACTTCTGAATTTGATAAATTAGGATTAAGAGTAGGTGAAAAACACTTATTGGAGGTTTTAAAAGGGGATGAAAACATTGGTAAAAATCCATTATTCTTGAATGCAGCAGGTATGTTTGATATTGCAAAATTCAAAGAATATTTTAAATCAAATCCAGCTCAAGGACAATACTTGAAAGACAGAGAAAAAGATGCGGAGTTGAATGCTAAATATCAAATTTACAATACTTTGATAAAAGCAGCGGTTTATACTACTGAAAGCGAAGGAAAGTTGAAATATGAAATGGAAGCTAATAAAGTAAATTTTGCTTACGTTGCAGGTTTATATTCTACTATTAAAGACAGTGAAGTTAAAGTTACAGATGCTGAGATTGTAGATTTCATGAAGAAAAATGAGAAAAAATACAAAGCAGATGAATCTCGTGAAATAGAATATGTTTTGATTGAAGACAAAGCTTCAGTTACTGATGAGAATGAAGTTAAATCTAAAATTAACGGATTATTATCTGGAAGTGTGGTTTATAATCAAGCTAAAGGTAAAAACGATACTTTGCCAGGATTTAAAAATGCTACAAATAATATCGAATTTGTAAACTCAAATTCAGATGTCCCTTATGATTCTACTTATGTTGCTAAGAAAGATTTGCCTGCAGTTGATGCGGATAGATTGTTTAATCTTGCTCCAGGAGAAGTATATGGGCCTTATCTGTTTGGAAAATACTATTGTATTTCAAAATCTATGGGTAAAAAATTAGGTGTAAATGCAAAAGCAAGTCACATTTTAATTAGTTATGAAGGAACACAAGTTCCTAATCAAAAAGAAAAAAGGAATAAAGAGCAAGCTAAAGCGAAAGCAGAAGCAATATTGGCTCAGGTGAATGCAAATCCAGATAGTTTCTTAATGTTGGCTTTCACTAATTCGGATGATTCATCAGCACAACAGGGTGGTGATTTAGGTTATTTTGGCCCAAACCAAATGGTAAAACCTTTTAACGATTTCGTTTTCAATAATTCAATTGGCAATATTGGATTAGTTGAAACACCTTTCGGATTTCACATTATCAAAATTACAGATAAACAAGACGGAATTCGTCTAGCTACAGTAGCGCAAAAAATTGAAGCTTCAGAAGCAACTTCAGATAAAATTTTCTCACAAGCAACTAAATTTGAAATGGATGCTGCTGATGCCGATTTTGCAAAAGTGGCAAAAGACCTGAAACTGACAATAGCCGCTCCGGTTACTGTTAAAGCAATGGATGAAACTTTTGGCCCATTAGGAAACCAAAGAACAATAGTTAGGTGGGCATTTGAAGATGACGCTAAAGTTGGTGCTGTAAAAAGATTTGAAGTGGCTAATCTTGGTCATGTTATTGCAAAAGTCAAAAGTATTGATAAATCTGGTCTAGTGTCAATCACTTTAGCCAAACCTTATGTGGAGCCAATTCTTAAAAACAAGAAAAAAGCAGAATTGATCAAAGCTAAAATGACAGGAACTTCTTTAGAAGTAATTGCAAAAGCTACGGGTTCAGCTGTACAACAAGCTACTGCTGTTACAATGGAAAACCCAATGTTAGTTGGTGCGGGTCAAGAGCCTAAAGTTGTTGGAAATGCTTTTGCATTGTCAGCTAATAAATTGTCAGCTCCAATTGAAGGGAATACAGGTGTGTATGTTGTGAAAAACATAAGCACAGTAAAAGCACCAGTTTTAAAAAGTCATGAAGCCTATGTAGCTAAATTGAAATCACAAAGCGCTTCAGATGTAAATAGAGTTATTCCTGCATTGAAAGCGAATGCTAAAATTGAAGACAATAGAAAACAATTCAATTACTAATTAGATATAAGTAATTGTTGTTCAAAATAAAAGAGGCTGTCAGAAAAGTAATTTTCGGACAGTTTTTTTTTGTTTATTAATTGGAGTATTAGTATTTATAACTACTAAAAACAAGGATTATATAGCCATTTTCAAGTATTATCCCTTTTTTTAACAATAACTTTTTTCATGGAATTTAAATGATTTAATCTCAGAAAATCATTCCAATATATTAATGGATTCTGTTGTTGAAAAAGTAGAAATCCCTGATATTATCTCATAATACCATAGTAGTGGAACTTTCTAGCTATTAATAACCTACTGGCTATGGAAGAAAGAGATTACTGACTATTTTAAAGCAACAAAGTTGATTTTTTCATTTCTTGTAATATGTCGGATTGAGCAAACTCGAAAATCGGACCAGAATCCGTTTTTGGAAATATTAAAAAACAAGGGGTTTAAATGTTTTACATTAACCAAATTTATCAAAGTAAATATTGAATTTGGCTTAATTGCTTTTACTTACAACTTTTCTAAATGGGTAGCAAAAGTCCATTTGTACAATTTTAGATCTATTTTTAGCTTCTGAAACGAATTGACTAACCTCTTCGAGTAGTTTTAATGATAGATTCTAACTATTCAATAAAGCATAAATAAACCAAAATTGACTTAAATAAAAGAGGCTGTCTTTTCGGACAGCCTCTTTATTTAACAATGATAGGGGAAACTGATCTATTCTTGAAACAGTATTTGATAACTCAAAATAAAAATCACAAATACTAGTAACACTCCAGATATAGAGATGACAACATTTGATGATTTATGAGAGTACATTTCAAAAAAGCCTTTAATACCAAATACCACGAAGGTACTAAAGACGAAGAAAATCAAGATTTCCAAAAACAAATTTAATCCTAAGAACGTATGTTGCGCTTTAAATACAATACCATTTTGTAAAATAGTAGTTTCAAAACTGCTCACAAGAACAAATGAAATTGTTAACGCAAGAAACAACCATTTGATTTGGATCATTGAATCCCTCTTAGTCATTGATAAATAGTTTAAAAATTATAATGTAAAATTGAACTATAAAAACATTTGTTGCAATACCCACTTTTAGTGATATTTACGATTCAGTGTAAAGAATCTATAATTACTTTCAAACATTAAATTTAATACTCTTTTTCTACGCAAAAGAAAGTTTAACGCTAATACAGAAACTGATTTTTAGTTTGTACACTTTGTATTATATTTGTAAAAATTAAAAAAATGTCGAAAAACATAACGCCTTATAAAAATTCAACGTTAGGCAAAAAAGAACAAGTTGCAAAAATGTTTGACACCATATCTGGAAATTATGACAATCTTAATCGGGTCATTTCTTTTGGTATTGATATCAAATGGCGCAAAAAAGTTTTGAAAATTGTTACTAAGTCCAATCCAAAAATAATTCTGGATATTGCAACAGGGACTGGTGACTTAGCTATTTTGATGGCGCAAACTAACGCTGAAAAAATCATAGGATTAGATATTTCTGCAGGTATGCTTGAAGTTGGCCAGAAAAAAATTGTTGCAAAGAATTTATCAAATACGATAGAAATGATTTTAGGTGACTCAGAAAACATGCCTTTTGAGGATAATTATTTTGACGCCATCACAGTTGCTTTTGGTGTAAGAAATTTTGAAACTCTCGAAAAAGGTTTGTCTGAAATTTTAAGAGTTTTGAAGCCAAAGGGTGTTTTTGTAATTTTAGAAACTTCTGTGCCTGAAAAAACCCCCTACAAACAAGGGTATACTTTTTACAGTAAAAACATACTGCCACTAATAGGAAAATTATTTTCCAAAGATAATGTAGCATATGGTTATTTATCTGAATCTTCAGCTGTTTTTCCTTATGGTGAAGTATTAAACAATATATTAAGAAAAATTGGGTTTATAGATGTTATAGCAATGCCACAAACATTTGGCGTGGCCACCATTTATTCTGCTTCTAAAAAATAAGATGAAAAAAATAATTATTTTAGTTTTATTAACTTTCAATCTCAATGGATTCGCACAGTTTAATAAAAACATGTTTAGTAAGGATCCTATAATTAACTTGGAGAATTTTCAAAATAAAAGACTCTATTTTGGATATTTTTTAGGCTTCAATTCTTATGATTTTAAAATTGATTATAAAACCGTTGGACCTGATATTCAAGTAAAGAAAACAACTGGTTTTAATGTGGGAATTGTTGGGGATTTAAAACTTCATGAATATATCAGTTTGCGATTTGAACCCGGTTTGTATTATACTAAAAGAGATTTGTATTACCCTGGGTTTACAGCAAAAAAAGATATACTGAGAGAAGTAAACAGTACTTATATTCATTTTCCATTACTATTAAAATTCTTATCGCTTAGAACCGGAAATATTCGTCCATACGTTGTGGGAGGATTGTCTACAACCTTAAATTTATCTAGCAATTCAAAATCAATAGACGATAATTCAGCACAGCGTTTTAGAGTAAAACCTTGGACAACAAATTATGAAATGGGCTTGGGTATCGATTTCTTCTCCCCTTACTTTATATTTTCTCCTTCGATAAGAGGTGTTTTTGGTCTTAAAGATGAACTTATTAGAGACAAAGACCCTAATAGTCCTTGGACTGGCAACATAGAGTCAATAAAATCCAGAGCTGTTTTTATCAATTTCACGTTTCATTAAAATCAATTGTTTTTAAAAATTTCATTAAGAATTTCTTCTAAATTCACTAAGAATAATTGCCGCTGCAGTAGCTACATTTAAACTTTCTGTCTTTTGAATTTCTCCAAAACGAGGAATTGCAAGTCTGTTTTGAACTAGTTTTTCAATTTCAGATGAAATTCCATTGGCTTCATTTCCCATAATGATGATGCCTTGCTGGGGCAAACTGGTTTTGTAGATATTCTCTCCATCCATAAAAGTCCCAAAAACAGGTAATTTAGTATGCGTTACAAAAGTATTCAAATCTATGTAACTAACATTTACTCTTGCAATAGAGCCCATTGTAGCTTGAACTACTTTTGGATTGTAAATATCAACCGTTTCTTTAGAACAGACTAATTGATGAATACCAAACCAGTCACACAATCGCAGTATCGTACCTAAATTCCCCGGATCGCGAATGTTATCAAGTGCGAGAATCAATCCAGATTCAATCATTTTTTTCTCAACTGGTATTTTAAAAACTGCCAAACAAGAATTCGGTGTTGAAAGAGCACTTATTTTTTTTAAGTCATTAACATCAATACCCGTTTTTTTTTCATTTGAAACTTCTTCAAAATCATTTTGTGTCGTGTACAAATGTTCCAGCTCAAAATTTGAGTGCAATAACTCCTGAATTACTTTTACGCCTTCAGCAAAAAATAATTTGTTGGTGAATCTATATTTTTTTTGCTGTAAACTCGTTATAAGTTTTATTTGGTTTTTACTAACCATAAAATAATGTACTTTTGAATTAAATATTTTAGAACACTTGAAAAACATTTCTACAAAAATAACAGCATTTATTCTAATTGCAACATTTATATGCGCATGTAACGCTGAAAAAAGAGTTCCAGAAGGTAAACTATTGCTTACTAAAAACGAAGTTTTAGTAAATAACAAGAAAACAAAAGAAGAAATTGTTTTTAATCAATTGTATCAAAAACCAAATAGTACCTTATTATTGGGATTTCGTTTGCGTTTGAATTTGTATAATTTGGCTAATCTAAATCCAGACTCCACTTACCAAGCTAAGTTTACAAATAATCCCGAAAAATACAAAAGACAATCAAATTGGGTTTCTGCGAAACAAGTTGATCGACTCGGAAAATCATTTTTATACCATGGAATTCATGATTTTCTAAAAAAAACGGGTGAAGCGCCTGTGATTATTGACCAAACAAAAACTGACAAATCAATTTTACGATTGAAGTATTATTACTTTAATAATGGCTATTTTAACGTTAAAGCCAGCTACATAATTGACACTTTAAAAACAAAAAGAGCCGAAATTAAATATGCTATAACGACACAAGAGCCTTATTTATTGGATACAGTAACTACAACCATTTTGACTCCGGCACTCGACTCATTGTATGAAATAAATAAGTCTAAAACTTTAATTAAGTCAGGAGTGCAATATAAAACTGCCGATTTTGAAGATGAAAAAAACAGAATTACCACTAACTTTAGAAATAATGGCGCGTATTATTTTCAACCTAACTATATCACTTTTGATTTAGACACCATTAAAAAAGAAAATAAAGCAGATGTAAATTTGATCATCAATAATTATTCTTATCAACAACAAGATTCCACTAAAACAGAACCTTTCAAGTTATATAAAATAAGTGATGTAAATATTTATACCGATTATTTGCCAAATGGGAATGACCGAAAGATAACTGATAGTATTTCCTATAAAAATTTTAATTTGTACGGTCGCAAAAAAATAAAATATAAACCTCGTGCTATTACAAATGCTATTTTTATTACAAAAGGGACATTATTTGCCGATTATAAAACGGTGCTTACGACTCGTTATTTGAATAATCTGAAAATTTTTAATTACCCATCGATTCAATATGAAGTTGATCCCAGAGACTCAACCGCCCAATCCCTAATTGCAAAAGTATATCTTACTCCAAGAAAAAAATATAGTTTTGGAACCACACTAGATGTTACCCATTCTAACATTCAAGATATTGGTATAGGATTAAGCGTTTCAGAAACCATAAGAAACGTTTTTAATGGTGCCGAAACATTGGAAATTGCCGCTCGTGGAAATATAGGTTCCTCAAAAGATTTAGCAAATCCCAACAATACCTTTTTTAATGTTTCAGAATATGGATTGGATTTAAAACTAAGTTTTCCAAGAATTTTTATGCCTTATGGTACTGAAAAAATCATTCCAAAAAGCATGATCCCTTCCACTCTTATTACGGCAGGTTTCGCAAAGCAAAGAAATATTGGTTTGGACAAAGAGAATTTTACCGGAGCATTATCTTATAATTGGACGCCAAAGAGAAACAATACGGCTCGTTTTGATCTTTTTAACGTACAATTTGTACGGAATCTAAATCCACAAAATTATTTCAATGTGTATCGATCTTCTTACAATGCATTGAATGATCTTGGAAAAACGTATAATACAAATCCAGACTATTTTAATAATCCCATTGATAAAGATTTGATAATCGAAGAGGGAACATTAGGATTCACTAATGATGTTTTGAATGGAAATACGTCATTAGTGTCATCAGATGAAAATTATAAAAACGTGAAAAGCATCGAAGAACGAAGAGTTAGACTTACCGAGAATGATTTTATTCTGGCTACAAGTTATAGCTTCTCTAAAACTACCAAAACAGATGTGCTGGACAATAACTTTTATCTCTTCAGAACAAAAATCGAATCTGCTGGAACTTTATTATCCTTACTTTCGAAAACGGCAAATTTTTCTAAAAATTCAAACAACAATTATGACATATTTAATTTAGAATATTCAGAATATATAAAAACGGAGTTCGACTACATCAAACACTGGGATTTAACGAAAGAGAAAGTTTTTGCTGTTCGAACTTTCTTTGGAATCGCAATGCCTTTTGGCAATTCGGTTAACGTTCCATTTTCAAGAAGTTATTTTTCTGGTGGTTCGAATGACAACAGAGCATGGCAACCTTATAGTTTAGGTCCGGGACGCAGTGGTGCTACAAATGATTTTAATGAAGCCAATATGAAAATTGCCATTAGCGGCGAATTTAGATTTAAAGTATTGGGTAGTCTTAAAGGAGCTCTTTTTGCCGATGCCGGAAATATCTGGAATGTACTTGATAATGTAACGGATGAAAAGTCTACCTTTAAGAATCTAAACGATTTAAAAGACATCGCTTTAGGCTCCGGATTTGGGTTGCGATACGATTTAAGCTTTTTTGTAATTCGATTTGATTTAGGATTTAAAACGTACAATCCGGCCAATGAAACTAACAAACGATGGTTTCGAGAATACAATTTTGGACACTCTGTTTTAAATTTTGGAATAAATTATCCATTCTAATGCTAATTAATTCTTATTTTTGCAAACTAAAAACTAAAAAACAACTAAAAAGAATTACAATGGCACACAACATAAAACCGGGCGTAGCTACAGGAGATCAGGTACAGGAAATTTTCAACTATGCTAAAGAAAAAGGATTTGCATTGCCGGCAGTAAATGTTACGGGATCAAATACCATCAATGGTGTGCTTGAAACTGCAGCTAAATTAAATGCGCCAGTTATCATCCAGTTTTCTAACGGAGGAGCGCAATTTAATGCAGGAAAAGGACTTTCTAATGCAGGTGAAAAGGCAGCTATCGCTGGTGGAATTGCAGGAGCATTACACATTCACACTTTGGCGGAAGCTTACGGAGCAACAGTAATTTTACATACTGACCATTGTGCAAAAAAATTATTACCTTGGATTGATGGTTTATTAGACGCTTCAGAAGCACATTTTGCTAAAACAGGAAAGCCATTATTCTCTTCTCATATGATTGATTTATCTGAAGAGCCTATCGAAGAAAACATCGAAATTTGCAAAGGCTACTTAGAAAGAATGAGCAAAATGGGAATGACACTTGAAATCGAACTTGGAATCACTGGTGGTGAAGAAGATGGTGTTGACAATTCTGATGTTGATAGCTCAAAATTATATACACAACCTGAGGAAGTAGCTTACGCTTACGAAGAACTTTCAAAAGTAAGTCCTAGATTTACAATTGCAGCAGCTTTTGGTAACGTTCACGGTGTTTACAAACCAGGGAATGTAAAATTGACTCCGAAAATCTTAAAAAATTCTCAAGATTTTGTACAAAACAAATTCAATACAGGAGCTAATCCGGTAGATTTCGTTTTCCATGGTGGTTCAGGTTCTACATTGGAAGAAATCAGAGAAGGTATCAGCTATGGTGTAATAAAAATGAATATTGATACTGATTTGCAATTTGCATTTACCGAAGGTATCCGTGATTACATGGTTAAAAATATTGACTATTTGAAAACTCAAATTGGAAACCCAGAAGGTGCTGATGTTCCAAATAAAAAATATTACGACCCAAGAAAATGGTTGCGTGAAAGTGAAGTTACCTTCAACACAAGACTTGAGCAAGCATTTGCTGACTTAAACAATGTGAATACACTATAATAAAATTAAGTTTAAAGTTTTCAAATCCCGATGTAGCCATCGGGATTTGAAATCTAAACCAGAAACTACAGGAACGGATTACTGAACACTGAACACTAGAAAAATGGCTTGGTTTAAAAGAAAAGAAAAAGGGATTACTACCGCTACTGAAGACAAGATGGACATTCCAAAAGGGCTTTGGTACAAATCTCCAACTGGAAAAATTATTGATGCCGATGAACTAGCTCGTAACTTATTCGTAAGTCCCGAAGATGGTTTTCATGTTAGAATTGGAAGTGCAGAATATTTCCAAATTTTATTTGACAACAATGAATTTGTTGAATTAGATAAAAACATGACCTCTAAAGATCCTTTGCATTTTGTAGATACAAAAAAATATGCAGACCGGTTAAGAGATGTTATGGAAAAAACCAAACTTAAGGATGCAGTGCGTACTGGAGTTGGAAAATCCAAGGGAAAAGAATTAGTAATTTGCTGTATGGATTTTGCTTTTATTGGCGGTTCTATGGGAGCTGTAGTGGGAGAAAAAATCGCAAGAGGAATCGATCACGCAATTCAAAACAAATTACCATTTGTAATGATTTCTAAATCTGGTGGGGCAAGAATGATGGAAGCAGCCTATTCTTTGATGCAGTTAGCTAAAACATCCGTTAAACTGGCTCAACTTGCCGAAGCAAAATTACCTTACATTTCATTATGTACGGATCCAACAACTGGAGGAACAACCGCTTCCTATGCAATGCTGGGAGATATTAATATTTCTGAACCAGGTGCGTTAATTGGATTTGCTGGACCAAGAGTGGTAAGAGACACTACAGGTAAAGATTTACCGGAAGGTTTTCAAACTGCTGAGTTTCTTCTTGAACATGGTTTCTTAGACTTTATAACGCCAAGAAAAGAATTGAAAGACAAGATTAATTTGTACATTGATTTGATTCAAAACAACAACATCAGATAAATGAAAATCTCGAGTAATCGAGATTTTTTTATGTAATTCAAGTTTTATCTTTTAAGATGCAATCAAATAAAAAACGGCTTTCAAATAATTTTGAAAGCCGTTTTTATATAAATTTTAGATTCTTCTTTAAAAATTACATTCCCGTTCTAATAGCTTCAACTGGATCTAGTTTTGATGCCGCAATGGCTGGCAAGATTCCTGAAATCAATCCAATCAAAGCAGCCAAACCAGTTCCCAAAAGAATATTCCCCATTCCTAAAACAAATTCAAATTCTAATACTTTTGTTAAAACCATTGAAATTATCCAAACTAATAAAAGTCCAATCACCCCACCAATTACGGATAGTATTACGGCTTCAAATAAAAACTGAAACAATATAAATTTATTTTTGGCACCCAATGATTTTTGTATTCCTATTAAATTGGTACGTTCTTTTACTGAAACAAACATAATATTAGCAATTCCGAAACCGCCTACAAGCAAAGAAAATCCACTGATAATCCAACCCACAAGATTCATTTGACCTAAAATGCCATCAATGAAATCAGTAAATCCAGAAAACACATTAACAAAGAAGTTGTCAATTTCTCCTGCCTTCAAACCTCTATAACTTCTTAATTTTTGAGATATTTCGCTTTTATAAGCTGCCATATCAACCCCGCTTTCAGGCTTAAAAATGATTACGTTTGTCAATGAAGTGTTATTGTCGCCATATAGTTGACGAACAAAATTTACTGGAATAAAAGCAGAGGTGTCATCGCTATCCCCAAACAATCCAGCACCTTGTTTTTTCAAAACACCAATAACGGTAAAACGTTTTCCATACAAACGCACATTTTTTCCGATAGGTTCGGTATTTTCAAATAATGATTTTGCAATTTCATTTCCCAGAACAATTACTGTAGCTCCGGAATTAGCCTCAGACTCAGTGTAAAATCTCCCTTCTTGAAATTCCAACCCTTGAATGTCTATGAATTCATATGAAACGGGAACAATATTGACATCACTTACCGTTTTTGAATCATATTTTATAGATTCTCTTTTGGTAAAAATTTGGTACCCCATTTGGTCTGTGTTAGTCATAACTCCTTTCATGTAAGTGTATTCATCATACTTTACATTTGGAAACTGCTCTCTCTTCCATTGTGGAACATCTGAAGGGCCAAAAGAAAATTTCATTAAATAAATAGTGTTTTTATCTAGGCTGCTTAAGTCTTTAGTGATTTTCCTGTCTAAAGAATCTACTGCCGCAAGTACTGCTATTATTGAAAAAATACCAATTGTAACCCCTAGTAAAGAAAGTAAGGTTCTTAATTTATTGTTTTGTAAAGCATTCATTGCAAAACCAAAACTTTCTTTTAATAATCGAAGATAAACTAACATAAAATCTTTTTTGCGTTAAAGTAAATTTCTAAAAATTTAATTCATAAACTTAATAAAAATACACCTATCCATAGGTATGTTTTTTAAAAATAATGTTACACAAATTCATTGAATTTTATAATCAAAAAAAAACTATTTTTGCACTTTATAATTATAACTACACAATGAACACAACAAAAACTATTCAATCGGCATTAATTTCGGTATTCTCAAAAGAAGGTCTTGAGCCAATTATAAGAAAACTGCACGAACAAAATGTTATACTTTACTCTACTGGAGGAACCGAAGATTTTATAAAAAATTTAGGAATCCCTGTGGTTCCTGTTGAGGATGTAACTTTATATCCTTCTATTCTTGGTGGAAGAGTGAAAACTTTACATCCAAAAGTTTTTGGAGGAATCCTGAACCGTCAAGATAACGACAGTGATGTGCAACAAATGCAAGAGTTCAATATCCCGCAAATTGATTTAGTGATAGTTGATTTATACCCATTTGAAAAAACAGTTGCCTCAGGAGCAAGTGAATCAGATAGTATTGAAAAGATTGACATTGGCGGTATTTCATTGATTCGTGCTGCCGCAAAAAACTTTAAAGACACTGTAATCGTGGCTTCGGTTGAAGAGTATAGTTTGCTTTTGGATTTGATCACAGATCAAAACGGAGCTACTACTCTTGCAAACAGAAAATTATTGGCTACAAAAGCATTTCATGTTTCATCACATTACGATACAGCAATCTTCAATTATTTCAATACTGACGAAACTGTTTACAAACAAAGTATTGCTCACGGTCAAGTCTTGCGATATGGAGAAAATCCACATCAAAAAGGATTTTTCTTTGGAGATTTTGATGCTATGTTCAAAAAAGTACACGGAAAAGAATTGTCATACAACAACTTATTAGATGTAGATGCTGCGGTGAATTTGATTAATGAATTTAAAAATGACGGCCCTACTTTTGCAATATTGAAACACAATAATGCTTGTGGCTTAGCAACTAGGAAGACTATTAGTGAGGCTTACAATGCTGCATTGGCCTGTGATCCAACTTCAGCCTTTGGAGGTGTGTTGATTTCCAATACTAAAATTGACGTAGCGACTGCGGCAGAAATAAACAAATTATTTTGTGAAGTAGTAATTGCTCCGGAATACGACACTGAAGCTACTGCTATTTTACAGGAGAAGAAAAACAGAATTATATTAGTTCAAAACGAAGTAGCTTTACCTCAAAAACAAGTAAGAACTTGCTTAAACGGGATTTTAGTTCAAGAAAGAAATAGCATAACCGACAATAAAGAAGCGTTAAGAACCGTTACTGTTAAAGCGCCAACTGAACTAGAAGTTCAGGATTTAATATTTGCTTCCAAAATTTGTAAAAACACAAAATCAAATACAATTGTTTTTGCGAAAAATGGTACACTTATTGCATCAGGTACCGGGCAAACATCAAGAGTTGACGCCCTATTACAAGCCATTGAAAAAGCAAAAACTTTTGGATTTGATTTACATGGTGCGTCTATGGCAAGCGATGCTTTTTTCCCTTTTCCAGATTGTGTGGAAATAGCAAAAAAAGCTGGCATAACAGCTGTAATTCAACCAGGAGGATCAATAAAAGACGAATTGAGTATTAATTATTGTAATGAAAATAAAGTTGCAATGGTATTTACAGGAACTCGTCATTTTAAACATTAATTTGTTTAACTTTGCCCGTCACAAATTTATAACTTTTAACCCTTAAAAAACTTATGGGATTTTTTGATTTCATGACCGAGGATATCGCGATAGACCTTGGTACCGCTAATACTTTAATCATACATAATGATAAAGTCGTAATTGACAGCCCCTCAATAGTTGCTCGTGATAGAGTTTCAGGTAAAATCATTGCTGTTGGTAAAGAAGCCAACATGATGCAGGGAAAAACACATGAAAACATTAAAACGATAAGACCGCTGAAAGATGGTGTAATTGCTGATTTTGATGCTTCGGAAAAAATGATCAGTATGTTTATAAAAAGCATACCAGCATTAAAGAAAAGAATGTTTACTCCCGCATTAAGAATGGTTGTTTGTATTCCTTCCGGTATTACCGAGGTGGAAATGAGAGCAGTTAAAGAATCTTGTGAAAGAGTAAACGGGAAGGAAGTCTATTTGATACACGAACCTATGGCAGCAGCTATTGGTATTGGAATTGACATTATGCAGCCTAAAGGAAACATGATTGTTGATATCGGTGGTGGGACAACTGAAATTGCTGTTATTGCATTAGGAGGAATTGTATGTGACAAATCGGTAAAAATTGCCGGTGATGTTTTTACAAATGATATTGTATATTACATGCGTACCCAACACAATCTTTTTGTTGGAGAAAGTACTGCAGAGAAAATAAAAATCCAAATTGGAGCCGCAATTGAAGACTTAGAAACTCCTCCAGAAGACATGTCAGTTCAAGGAAGAGATTTACTTACCGGTAAACCAAAACAAGTAGAAGTATCCTACCGTGAAATTGCAAAAGCATTAGACAAATCAATTCAAAGAATTGAGGATGCTGTAATGGAAACCTTATCTCAAACTCCTCCAGAATTAGCAGCAGATATTTACAATACAGGTATATATCTTGCAGGTGGAGGATCTATGTTAAGAGGTCTTGATAAAAGAATCTCACAAAAAACAGATTTACCTGTTTATATAGCTGAGGATCCATTAAGAGCAGTAGTTAGAGGAACTGGAATGGCACTGAAAAACCTTTCAAAATTTAAAAGTATCTTGATAAAATAAGGTTTTAAATAATTCTATACGCTTAGCTTCCTTATAGTTTTGCAAATAGAAATTTAAGAATAAAACCTGAAACAAAATAACCAATAATACATGCAGCAAATATTTAATTTTATATTTAAAAACAGTAATAGATTACTGTTTTTGCTGCTTTTGGGTATTTCATTGGTGCTCACCATTCAATCCCATTCTTTTCATAGAAGTAAAATAATTAGTTCTGCAAACTTTTTAAGTGGGGGCGTTTATGAAAAAGTTAATTCAGTAAATGAGTATTTGAATTTAAAAACTCAAAACGATGCGCTAGCCCTAGAAAATGCGGAATTAAAAAGTCTTCTCTTTAATCGTAAAGATACAACTGCAATACAAAAATTAGATAGTTTAAAAGGCGTAAAAGCAGAAGATATCATCGTTTCTAAAGTAATACACAATTCATACAATGTTTACGAAAACTACTTAACCTTGAATTCAGGGGAATTGCAAGGTTTGAAATCAGATATGGGTGTGATAAACAGTTTAGGAATTGTTGGAATTATTGACAATACTTCACCAAATTATGCAACTGTAGTCAGTATTTTAAATAAAAAATCCCAAATTAACGCAAAGATTAAAAAATCAAATCATTTTGGTTCATTGGTTTGGAATGGAAAAAGTACCGGTTTTGTTCAACTGATAGATGTGCCAAGATTGGCAGCTATCAGAAAAGGTGATACAATTGTAACTGGTGGACAATCAGTTATATTTCCGGAAAATATTAACATTGGGACCATTGATAAAATTTATATTGACAATCAAACTAACTACTACACATTGGATGTAAAACTTTTTAATGATATGACAAATTTAGGTCACGTTTATATCATAAAAAGTAAAAATCGTGATGAACTTATTAATTTAGAAAAAGGAAAAAAAGATGAATAGCACTTTGTTAGTCAATATTTTCCGTTTTGTTCTGTTATTGGCAGTTCAAATTATCATTTTCAATAACATGAATTTTTTGGGCTATATAAGTCCATTTCCATATGTGCTTTTTATAATACTATATCCTGTAAATGGCAACAAATCTGGATTATTGATCGCTAGTTTCTTACTGGGTCTCATTATGGATATGTTCAGTAATTCTGGAGGAATACACACCACAGCATGTATCATTCTAGCTTATTTTAGACCCTATATTTTTAAATTTTCATTTGGGCTGAGCTACGAATATCAAACCGTTAAATTAAATGATGTTTTAACTCCCGAACGGTTCTCTTTTATATTAATGTCGGTTGTAATTCATCACTTTGTTTTATTTCTACTTGAAGCCTTCCAATTTAGCTTTATCTTGGATATTTTACTTCGAGCATTATTGAGTACACTATTTACAATCCTAATTTGCATTATAATAATATATCTTATTAAGCCAAACAAAAGATGAGAAAATTATTGCTGCCTTCCTTAATCATTGTTGCAGCATCATTGCTAGTGATACGAATATTTTATTTACAAATTATAGATGATTCGTTCAAACTAAAATCAGACAATAATGCTATAAAAATAAAATATGACTATCCCGAAAGAGGTTATATTTATGATCGAAATGGTAAATTATTAGTAGCCAACCAGGCTTCCTATGATATCATGGTTATTCCAAGAGATGTAAAAGAAATAGACACTGCAGAATTTTGTCTCCTATTAGACATTACAAAAGAGGATTTTATAAAAAGAATGGCAAAAGCCAAGGTATATAGCCCAAGATTACCATCGGTTTTTTTACCTCAATTAAACAAAAGTGAATTTGCTGCCTTTCAAGAAAAAATTCGAAAATATGAAGGTTTCTATTTTCAAAAACGTTCGCTACGGGATTATGAAGTAGATTTTGGTGCCAATGTATTTGGATTTATTACTCAAGTCAACGAGAAATTAGTTGCAAAAAATCCATATTACAATAGTGGAGATTTAATTGGAAGACAAGGAGTTGAGGAAAGTTATGAAGATATCTTACGAGGAATAAAAGGTGTAAAATATTTCCAAAAAGACAAATATAATAGAGAAATTGGATCTTACAAAGAAGGCAGATATGATACTATTGCGGTTCAAGGAGAAGATATAAACCTTACGATTGATGCCGAACTTCAAAAGTATGGTGAGGAATTAATGATCAACAAAAGAGGAGGAATAGTTGCTATTGAACCAAAAACTGGCGAAATACTAGCTCTTGTTACCGCTCCATCTTATGACCCAGGAATACTTGTAGGAAGGCAGCGATCTAAAAACTACACCTTATTGTATCATGATTCTATTGCAAAACCGCTCTATGACAGGGGATTATTAGCCGAATATCCTCCTGGATCTCCATTTAAAATACTAACTGGGCTTGTTGCACTTCAAGAAGGCGTAGTAAACGAACAGTCCACTTTTATGTGTCACCACGGTTTTAGTTATGCGCGAGGCCGATTCATGAAATGCCACGGTTTTGGACCGCATCAATTGCATAATGGTATTTACAATTCCTGTAACACCTATTTTGCTAGTGCCTATATGTTAACTATAAACAAATATGCAAAGCCGGCTTATGCTGTTGATGTTTGGAGCAATCACGTAAAAAGCTTTGGTTTAGGACAATTCATGGGATATGATTTACCAACTGGTAAAAAAGGGAATATTCCTGATTCAAAAACATACAAAAAAATCTATCCTAACGGCGGCTGGCGCAGTACCACAATCGTATCTAATGCTATAGGACAAGGAGAAGTTTTAATGACTCCAATACAGCTTGCTAATATGATGGCTACTGTTGCTAATGAAGGATATTATTATACACCTCACATTATAAAAAAAATTGAAGGTCAAAAAATTGATAAAAAATTCACTACTAAACATGTTACCACAATAGATAAAAGGTATTACAAACCAATGATTAGTGGTTTATTTGATGTGTACAATTTAGGTACAGCTAGTTCTCTAAGAGTTGAAGGAATTGATATTTGTGGAAAAACGGGAACCGCCGAAAATTTTGCCAAAATAAATGGTAAAAGAGAACAATTAAAAGACCATTCCATTTTTGTTGCTTTTGCGCCAAAGGATAACCCGAAAATTGCCATAGCTATTTTAGTGGAAAATGGTGGTTTTGGAGCAACGATAGCTGGTCCGATTGCCAGTTTAATGATTGAGAAATACCTCAGAAAAAAAATCACAAGAACGGATTTAGAAACCCGAATTTTGAATACCAGTTTACAAGGGCAATATGCTAAACTAGGTGGTCTTTCTGAAATTGTAAAATTACAATTGAGAAGAAGTGATTCTATCTTGAAAAGTAAAAACGCAGTTGTCCCTGTTCTTGCTCCAGTTATAATTGATACAACTAAAGAAAACTAATACACTATACTATTTCAAATGAAAAACCAAAGCGTAACGAACAATCTTGATTGGATATGCATCATTATCTATAGCTTATTAGTAATAATGGGTTGGTTGAACATTTACTCTTCCTCATTATCTTCAATGGAAGATACGTATGAAAAGCAGCTTATATTCATTGTATTAACTATTCCATTAATATTCATTGTCCTTTCTGTAGACGGTAAATTTTACGAAAAATATGCAAGTATCATTTTTGGTATTTCTCTATTATCATTGGCAGGATTATTTGTATTCGGAAAAACCATCGCCGGACAACGTTGTTGGTACGGTATTGGAAGCTTCACAATCCAACCTTCTGAATTTGCTAAAGCTGCTACGGCATTGGCTTTAGCCAAATATTTAAGTGACACGCAAATTAATTTAAAGGATGTTAACCGCCAAATACAAGCCTTAGCAATTGTGTTTTTACCGGTCATGCTCATATTGCCTCAGCCAGATCCTGGAAGTGCGTTAATTTACAGCATATTCATCATTGTTTTATACCGCGAAGGCCTTCCTTCATGGTATGTCTGGACTGGCTTTATAACCATTCTTTTATTTGTACTAACGTTAATATTACAGCCGCAATATGTCATTTTAATCGCATTAATTGTAATCGTTATTGTATATTTCAAATCTAGATTGTCGGATAGAAATATGCTATTAAGCGGAATTTTATTCGTTTTAATGTCAGGATTCGTTTTATCGGTTAATTACGTATTTGAAAATGTTTTCAAACAACATCACAGGGACCGTTTTAATATTTTATTGGGGAAGTCGGTAGACATGAAAGGGATTGGTTACAATACAAATCAATCGGAAATAGCAATAGGATCAGGTGGTTGGCTAGGAAAAGGCTTTCTTGAAGGTACACAAACTAAAGGAGGCTTCGTACCGGAACAACACACTGATTATATCTTTACAACAGTAGGCGAAGAATGGGGATTTGTTGGCTCATTAGTAGTTGTCGGCCTTTTTGTGGGTTTATTTTTAAGATTAATATACTTAGCCGAAAGACAAAAAACGAAATTCAGTAGAGTCTATGGGTATTGTGTTGCGGGAATTTTATTCATTCATTTCTTTGTAAACATCGCAATGGTTGCAGGTATATTTCCAACAATTGGGGTGCCGCTACCTTTCTTTTCTTACGGTGGATCCGGTCTTTGGGGCTTTACAATTTTACTTTTTATATTTATAAAAATGGATGCCAATAAAGTAAACGAGTGGTAAATAAAAGATTTAAGTATTAGAAGCTTAATCCTGCTATTCATTTCAAGTTTCTCAGCTCGTTAAAGTTTTTTAATTATTTTGTCAAGAGCTTCCGCTGGTCACTTTGATAAAATAAAAAACTAATAAACGGACCTTCAAAAGCTTACTTAAAACCGATAAATCTTGGGAATGTTTTTATAACATCAAAATTGCTTTAATTCCTTTTTAAAGCATCCTAACGAAGGGCTCTATTCTTTTGTAAGAAGAAAAAAATCAAATATAATAAAAATACAATAAACTAAAAACGTTCCAAAAATTCTTATTTGAATTTCTGGAACGTTTTTTTAGTACATTCAATAACTACGTAATTAAAAAATGATCCTTATGATCTCGCTAATTTTTCTTTTTTCAATTTAGTAGGAATAGAGGTGTTTTTTTTCAAGACCGTTTTAGTTTGCAAATCATCCAATACATTTAATGCTTCTTCAACATAAATATCTTTAGACAAAGCTTCATGCCATCTGTCTCTTTTTTCTTTTAAAGCGACGTCTTTATTCACCTCTGCAATTTCATATGGAAGAGAAGTAAATATGAGGGAATTTTTATATTGAGAAAGAGGTTTGTATTTTTTAGCTTTTTCTTCAATTTCACTTTGAGCCATTTTGAATTTTTCGATATTTAAGCTATAAGTATTATCCTCACTTCTGCTATCAATCCATTTAGCATTCTCCTCAATCAATTGGAATTGTGAACTCTGGGAAATTCTTTTTTTACTATTTAAAATTGCTTGATTAAAATTTGCATTTTTATTCCATAAACTATATTCCGCAGGGTCGATTTTATCCCATGGCATAGCATTGTCTACATCACGTTCCCCCATTTTTAAATAGGCATATCTGTCTGGCATAACAATATCACTGCTGACTCCCTCAAGTTGCGTAGAACCACCATTAATTCTATAGAATTTTTGAGTAGTCGTTTTTACGGCCCCTAAATCACCCACAGCACTATTACGAACAAATTGATTTAAATCAATTACATTTTGTACGGTTCCCTTACCATAAGTTTGTTTACTACCAATGATAATTCCTCTTTTATAATCTTGGATTGCAGCTGCCAAAATCTCGGAAGCAGAAGCTGAAAAACTATTAACCATGATTACCAATGGACCGTCCCATTCAATTTTTTTATCTTTATCAAACAATACTTCTTTCTTTCTGCCAGCAGACTTAATTTGTACAATTGGCCCTTGCTCAATAAACAAGCCTGCAATATCTACAACTGTTGACAATGAACCTCCACCATCATCGCGTACATCCAATACAATACCATTTACCCCTGCGCTTTTCAAACGTTCTACTTCCTTAGCGATATCTTTTCCTGCATCTCTTCCGTCCTTATTTTCAAAGTCAATGTAGAATTTTGGAAGATAAATAACCCCATATTTCAATCCGTTTTTATTAACGATACTTGATTTAGCATAAGTCTCTTCAATTTCAACTATATCTCTAGTAATAGAAATAATTTTAATCGTTCCATCTACTTTTTTTACTGTAAGACGGACTTCAGTACCTTTTGGCCCTTTAATTTTTTTAACAACATCGTCAAGGCGCATTCCTACAACATCAATAGCCTCTGCATTTCCTTGAGCAACTTTCATAATCAAATCTCCTGCTTCAAGTTGTTTTCCTCTCCAAGCTGGACCCCCAGAAATAAGTTCTGAAATTTCAGTGAAATCATTTTTCTTTTGAAGACGGGCTCCAATTCCTTCTAATTTCCCACTGATACTTACATCAAATCGTTCTTTTTCTTCTGGTGCAAAATAATTAGTGTGCGGATCAAAACGTGACGTAATAGAATTGATGTATACAGAGAACCAATCATTTCTGTCTAAATCCTGCATGAAACCAAAATATTCATCCAAAGATTTTAAAGCACTTTCTCTAGTCTCTTTTTCTAGCTCCACAAAAGTTTTTGGCTTACCGGTATCAATTATTTCATCTTTTTTAGCATTATCTGAATTAATCGGATCAACTTTAAGTGTCTCTTCTTGTTTCAATAGATCCAAAGTATCTTTCGCCTCTTTTTCTACAATACCGTTACTTTTATTCTCTTGGATTTTTAAACGATCGGTAAGAGACGAAAGCGTTGACAATTTGATTTGTTTACGCCATTTATCGGTAAGTTCTTTAACATCTTTGGGATAAGGTGCTTTTTCGTAATCCGTATTAAAACTCTCATCCGATTTATAGTCGAAAGGTTGACTCAAAACCGATTTGTAAATCTTTTTACTTTCTTCCATTCTTTTCATCAAACGATCATACGTAAGATTGAAAAACGTCAAATCTTTATTTAACAATTCATCGTCTAATTGCGTTTCAAATTTCGAAAACTCATCGATATCGGACTGCAGGAAAAATCGTTTAGAAGGATCTAAAGCTTGAATGTAATCTTTGTAAATTCCTTTGGAAAAAGTGTCATCTATAGCTGCAGGATTATAATGCCCTTTTTGAATTACAAAGGTTAATAATTCCAATAACAACTTATCTTTATCTGGATCTTCTTCCTTTGATGCATTAATTTTAAATGCAAACAGTGTCGCTGAGAGACAAACAACAACAAGAAGTATTTTATAATTTCTTTTCATAAAGTCAATAATAGTATTCATCAATTTTTAAACTAAATTACGGTAAAAACTATGCCAAGTATAACAAGGGCTGCATAATTTTTTGTTAAAGATATAAAATTGTTTTTTTTCATCTAGGTTAAATATTCTAAGTTGACAAATTTTATTTTCTTTGTTATAAATTACGGTTTTGTGTGACTACATTTGCTATTTAAATATTTTAATTAGAAATCCTTTCTTAAAACATAAAATGACAAAACACTCCAAGCCCTTAATATTAGTTACAAATGACGATGGAATTTCTGCTCCGGGAATTAGGGCGTTAATAGCCGTAATGGCAGAAATAGGAGAAGTTGTTGTTGTTGCTCCAGACGCACCGCAAAGCGCAACAGGTCATGGAATTACCATTAATGACACGCTGTATCTAAATAAAATTTCGAAAGAAGACGATGCCATAACAGAATACAGTTGTTCTGGAACTCCTGTAGATTGTGTGAAATTTGCAGTCAGCGAAATTTTGAAACGAAAACCTGATTTGTGCGTTTCTGGTGTCAATCACGGTTCCAATTCTTCTATAAATGTAATTTACTCCGGAACTATGAGTGCAGCTGTTGAAGCCGGTATAGAAGGAATACAAGCTATTGGATTTTCTTTATTAGATTATGATTGGAATGCTAATTTTGAAGAAATAAAGTCATTTATTCGAAAAATAACATTGGAAGTTCTTGAAAATAAATTACCTGAAGGAGTAATTTTGAATGTAAATTTTCCAAAATTGAAAGAAAAAGACATCCGAGGAATCAAAATTTGCCGTCAGGCCAAAGCTGTTTGGATGGAAAAATTCGATAAACGGAAAACCCCGCAAGGCAAAGATTATTATTGGCTTACCGGTGAGTTTGTGAACCAGGACAATGGCGAAGACACTGACGAATGGGCTTTAGAAAACGGATATATTTCAATTGTTCCAGTCCAGTTTGACTTGACCGCGCATCATGCGACACAACAACTTAACACTTGGAATTGGAATGAATAAAATAGATTTATTAACTGGATTTATAATCGGAATTTTAGCTTCACTATTAGGTAGTTATCTTTTTATCACTTTGTTCACTGAATTTGACTTTATCAATGGAATGCATATCATGAAATCAGAAGGAAAATTGGGAAAAATAATCACTCTGGGATCCATTCTAGATTTAGTAGCTTTTGGCATTTTACTCAAATTAAATAAAGAACTCATGGCGCGAGGTGTGATTTTAGCAGTTATTATTATGACACTTGTGTCTTTATTTATTTAAAATAACAATAGTCAGGCCTATGTGAATTATAAAAAATTTGACAGAAAGGTTTCTGAATTTATTACTGACACTAAAAAATTGAAAAACTCCAAAACATAAATACATGAAATACTACATTATAGCTGGAGAAGCATCAGGGGATTTACATGGTTCTAATTTGATGAAAGCACTTTTTAAAGAAGATCCTAAAGCCAACATTCGGTTTTGGGGCGGTGATTTGATGCAAAACGTTGGCGGAACTTTGGTGAAACATTATCGCGAATTGGCTTTTATGGGATTTATTGAAGTAATTTTCAATTTGAAAACTATTTTAAGCAATATCAAAATATGTAAAAAAGACATTCTGAAATTCCAACCGGATGTACTAGTATTTATCGATTATCCCGGTTTTAATTTACGAATTGCAAAATGGGCAAAAGAATTGGGTTTCAAAACCCATTACTATATTTCACCCCAAATTTGGGCATGGAAAGAAAGCCGAATTACTGAAATAAAACGAGATGTAGACAAAATGTATGTGATTTTACCTTTTGAGAAATTTTTTTACGAAGACAAACATCATTTTCCTGTTGAATTTGTAGGTCATCCATTGATTGACGCAATCCATAACCAAATCCCAATCGAAGCTACCGCTTTTAGAAGCGCAAATAAATTAGACGAAAAACCCATTATTGCAATTCTACCTGGCAGTAGAAAACAAGAAATCACTAAAATGCTATCGGTGATGTTAAGTGTTGTAAATGATTTCCCAGAATATCAGTTTGTCATTGCAGGCGCTCCAAGTCAGGAATATTCATTTTATGAGAAGTTTATATCCAATGAAAATATAAAATTCATATCCAATAAAACGTATGATTTATTGCAAAATGCTACTGTCGCATTAGTTACATCAGGAACTGCAACGCTGGAAACAGCACTTTTTAAAGTTCCTGAAGTAGTTTGCTATAAAGGGAGCTGGGCCTCTTATCAAATTGCAAAACGAATTATTACTTTAAAATATATTTCGTTAGTGAATTTGATCATGGATGAGGAAGTGGTCACCGAATTAATTCAAGAAGACTGTACAACGAAACGCATTCGGGAAGAACTGAAAAAAATTCTGGAATCGAATCATCGCAAACAACTTTTCGAGAAATATAACGTTCTAGAAGCAAAACTTGGCGGAATAGGAGCCAGCGAAAAAACAGCAAAATTAATTGTAGCTGATTTACAATGATTCCAATTCTTTTAAAATATTAAAAAAAACAACTCTTTGAAACACCTGCTTTACCTTCTATTGATTCTTATTTTTTTTACGGCATGTAAATCAACTTCAGTAATTATTCCTTCAAAAAATACTGAAGTAAATACAGAGAGAACAAGGCATCTAATAGCGCAATTAATTCATTCCGCTTCTGAAAATCTTGGTGTCAAATATAAAAGTGGAGGTATTACAAAAGCAGGTTTTGACTGTTCTGGACTGCTCTATTTCGTTTTTAACTCCTATAAAATTCAGCTACCACACTCCTCTTTAGAACAATCTAAATTGGGGTTAATCATTGACCGTGATAATATTAAAAAAGGAGATTTAATATTTTTTAAAACCAATAGAAAATCTCAAATTAATCATGTAGGAATGGTCATTGACATTTCTGACGATAATGTGAAATTTATTCACTCTTCTACTTCCCGAGGCGTAATAATTTCCTCAACAAAAGAGCCTTATTATCAAAGTTCATTTGCCCAAGTGAATAGAATTATTCGATAAATATTCTGTTCATTTTATTGTAAAAAAATAAAGCTATTTCTTACTAAAAAATTTGTACTTTAGAAAAATGAAAGTGCTACAATTTCCTTTAGCGAGAATCACGTTTGGTTTCATTTTAGGGATTCTTCAGGCCTATTATTTAAAACCGGAACCTAAAATTGTTTTTGTCTTACTATTTATTTCCGTCAACACTTTTATCTTTTTTTATTTTTTATCCAAAAAAAATTATACAAAAAACACTTATTTTGGTATTTCTACTTATCTCGTTTCTTTTTTTATCGGAGCTACAACTCTAATTGTGCACACCGATTATTTTAAGAAAAGTAATTATATTCATTATGATTCTATTTTCGAAAAACCATATTTATTATCAGTCACGCTGCGTGAAAAATTAAAAAGTTCTACTTTTAATGATCGCTATGTTGCAATTGTTAACCGCATTGATCAAACAGAAAGTTCTGGAAGAATACTCCTTAATATCAGTAAAGACAGTTTGAAGCGTCGATTTGAAATTGGAACTCAACTACGAATTAATGGCATTTTATATAAAAATAGTCCGCCAAATAATCCCAGCCAATTTGATTACAGCAAATATTTAGAGAACAAACAAATCTATGCCCAACTCTATGCTGATGTTGAAGAGATGAGTATAAGTTCTGAAATGGAAAAGAACATTTGGTATTACACGTCCAGATTAAGGACAAAAATCATTGATAACTTAGAAAAAAGTAACTTCCATAAAACCGAATTAAATGTAGCAGTTGCATTGATTATGGGACAACAACAGGATATTTCTCCAGAAATTATTCGGGATTATCAATTTGCTGGTGCGGTACATATTTTATCAGTTTCGGGATTGCATATCGGATTCATATTGCTTTTTGTGACTTTTATACTCAAACCATTACCTAATACTAAAAAAGGCGCTTTCATCAAGTTAATTCTTATCCTCGCTTCATTATCCTTATTTGGATTAATCGCTGGTTTATCGCCATCTGTAGTTCGCTCTGTGGTTATGTTTTCGTTTATCGCAGTAGGTAGCCATTTAGGCAGAAGTGTAAATATTTACCACACCTTATTGGCATCTATGTTGCTTATTTTACTTTTTCAACCTACCTTTTTGTTTGATGTTGGATTTCAATTGAGCTATATCGCTTTATTTTTTATCATTTGGGTTCAACCACTTTTAGCTTCTATTTGGTTGCCAAAAAATAAAGTTTTGAAATACATTTGGGACATCCTCACCGTTTCCTTTGCAGCGCAAATTGGTACTTTACCGTTGAGCATCTATTATTTCCATCAATTCCCAGGTTTATTCTTCGTGACCAATTTAATTATCATTCCATTGCTGAGTCTCATAATGATTTTAGGCGTTTTGGTCATGGTACTGGCTGCATTCGGATACGTTCCTTTATTTTTTTCCAAACCATTGGAGTGGAGTGTCTTTTATTTGAATAAAATTATCAATTCGATTGCGTCGCTGGAACAATTTATAATTCAAAACATCCCATTCAATTTAAATTTTTTAATTAGTTTCTACTTATTAATAATAACTACTATCCTTTGGTTCAAAAAGCCAAGTTTCACCAAATTGGTAATGGCTTTAATTTCGATAATCGTTTTACAAATTTCATATATAAAAAACGTATCGGATGTACAAAACCAAAAAGAATGGATAGTTTTCAATTCCAAAAAAAACACACTGATTACGGAGCGAAACGGAGAAGAAGTTACTTTGTATGCTAATGACAGTATTTTGAAAGCTTCTCTAAAAAATAACATTCTAAACTCTTATTTAGTGGGGAATTTCAGCACTTTGGGAGCTAAAAAAAGAATTCCAAACGCCGCTTTTTTTAATGGAAAAAAAATTCTGATTTTGGATAGTTTAGGGATTTATCCAAAAAACATAAAACCTGATATTTTGTTACTGACACAATCTCCAAAAATAAATTTAGACCGTTTATTTCAATACGTACAACCTAAAATGGTTGTCGCTGATGCATCAAATTATAAAAAAGTACAAAAATACTGGAAAGCAACTTCCAACAAACAAAAAATCCCTTTTCACGCAATTAGTGAAAAGGGATGCTATACGTTAAATTGAAAATTATTTCTTTTTCAGAATTCCATTAGCTACAGCTAACCAGGCCGTTGGGCCGCCAGCAACATAACCGGTACTTCCTAACCCTTCAAAATTTACTTTCCCCTCTTTATTAGTGCTATTGGCAAAATAAATAGTTGGGAATCCCTGAATACCAAAAGCTTGCTGTAATTCATTATTTTGAGTTTTAATTTCAGGTGTCTGTGGTGTTCTTCTTGGATAATCCAATTCAACCAAAACCACATTCTCCTTTGCCCAAGCAGCAAATTCTGGGGTTTTCAAAACTTCTTTTTGCAATCGAATACACCAACCACACCAATCGCTACCTGTAAAAAACAGTAACATTGGTTTCTTGGTTTTATTAGAAACTTCCATTGCCTTTTTGACATTGGTTTCCCACACTAATTCTTGTGCCTGAACAGCATATGAAGCAACAAACAGAAATGCTCCTACAATTATTTTCTTCATCTTTTATGTTTTTATAATTACTTAATCAATAATAGTGCCTAAAATTTACCTAACACCGTGCATTAATTTCTTAATTACAGGAGTCATTAAAATAGAGAATAAAGCTACAACAATTGAAATTATTGTCAACATCCAAAAGAAATAACTTAATCCATGTTCGTTGGCGATTTTATCAATATTCTCACCAAACATACCCGCTCCTTTCATACCAATTGCTACTGCAAGATACCAAACTCCAAACATAAATGCAATCATTCTTGCAGGAACTAATTTACTAACATAAGACAGCCCTACTGGCGAGATACACAATTCTGCCATTGTATGAAAAAGATATACCAAAATAAGCCAAATCATACTAACCGACGCTGTTTTAGCACCTGCCTCAATACCACTTGCACCACAAGCAACACATGCCATTCCAATCGCTAATAATCCCATTCCGATGCCATATTTTAAATTTGCGGAAGGATTGTATTTACTTTCCCACCATTTTGAAAACAATGGAGCTAATGAAATGATAAACAACGAATTTAATGTGGAGAACCAAGTAGCGGGAACCTCCGTTAATGGAGTTGTTACTTTTGCAATTTTTAATGATTCCAAAGTGGAATCCGATAAAGATAAATACCCTGCAGTGTAATAATCTTTGGTCAACATCCAAATTGCGATTGCCCATATTATAATAAAACTTACACTCAAAATAATATTTGCCACCGCATAGTATTTGAACGTCTGTTTAAACAACAAATACAATACCCAAGTAATTATAACTAATGGCATTATTGTAATCATTGAATTAACCACTAAAAACACTACGCTCCAATTCCCAACTAAAATTCGATCCGTATAATCATTAGCAAAAATGGTTAAACTGTTGGGTGATTGTTCGAAAATGGCCCAAAAGAAAATTGTTAGAAAGGCAAAAAATGTTACTGCGATTAATTTCTCTTTAGTGATCTTTGAATATTGCGTAAATCTGTAAATTAATAGAATAATAAATAAAAGCAAAGCTGAAACTATAGCAATTGCGTTTCCGTTTTCACCAAGAAAAGAAAAAATATTTATTTTGCCTCCTGAAATTTTTGAAGCAGGATCATTTAAAATCCATAATAATCCTAAAATTGATGATAGCGCAATAATTCCAAGTTGCCAAGGTGTAAATGGATTTCGTTTATCAGTATCCAAAGCCTCAGCTTTAGCTTTACTTGCGGCACTTGGTTTTAAACCAATATCGCCAAAGATATTTTGAGACAACCAAAATTGTAACATTCCAAAGAACATAAAAATTCCGGCAAGACCAAAACCATAACTCCATCCTACTTTTTCCCCTAAATAGCCACAAAGCAATATTCCAAAGAAAGCACCAGCATTGACACCCATGTAAAACAACGTATAAGCTCCATCTTTTTTCTCCGGACGGTCTTTGTACATTTCAGATACAATGGAAGTCATATTAGGCTTGAAAAATCCGTTTCCAAAAACTAATAAAACCAATCCTAAATAAATAGAAAATTCTGTTTCAAGCGCCATAGAAGCGTGACCCAATGTCATTAAAATTGCACCGACAACGACTGCCCATCTAAAACCGATCACTTTATCAGCAAAATAACCTCCTAACATTGTTGACAAATAAACAAGACCAACGTAAGAACCAAATAAAGCGGATGCATTTTCTCTTGTCCATTCCCAACCTCCGTCTGTAAAAGAAGTAGTCAAAAACAATATTAATAAAGAACGCATTCCGTAGAATGAAAATCGCTCCCACATCTCAGTAAAGAATAAAACGAATAATCCCGCCGGATGCCCTAGAACGGTACTCTTAAAAAATTGATCTGTAGTGTTTTCACTCATAATATTAATTGTTTAATTCTTTGTCCACTCCGTGCATTAATTTTTTGATTACTGGTGAAAGTGCTAAAAGAATAATTCCGAAACCTAATCCAGTATAAAATAAATATTCAAAAAGCGTTAAGTAACTCTGTTTTGCTAAATTTAAATCCGGTGCCGTACCATTTGATGTATCTACTGAGGCAATATTGGCTAGAATTGAAGCAATAAATTCAGAACTGGCTGTTGCCAAAAACCAGACTCCCATCATGAACCCAACTATTTTTACAGGAGATAATTTAGTAACTGCTGAAAGCCCAACGGGTGACAAACATAATTCTCCACAAGTATGCAAAAAGTAGGTAAGAATTAGCCAAACCATAGCCACCTTTCCTAAACCTGACAAACCAATCCCTAAAACTAAAGAACCAAAACCTAATCCTACAAACAATAAAGCTATTGAAAATTTCACTGCAGTATTTGGATTGTACTTACCGAGTTTCACCCACAGCCAAGCAAAAACTGGGGCTAATAAAATAATAAACAAGGCGTTAAAGCTTAAAAATTGTCCCGCAGAGATTGTGTAACCAAAGATCGTTCTATCTAAAATCCGATCCGCAAATAAATTTAACGAAGTATATGCTTGTTCAAATAATGCCCAGAAAATTACTGTAAAAACGATTAAAATTGTTAATGCAATTAATTGCTCTCTTGCTTTTTTATCCAATTGAGTGATGCTGTAATAAATTATATAAATAAATGAAACTGCACCAGCAATCATTAATGAATTAGAAACTACTTCATGTCGTTGTACCATTTGCCAAAATAGCAAAGCTGATGAAACACTAACTAAGTATATTAACCATTCGTTTTTCAATCCAAAAGATTTTTTTTCTAAGAATTCCGGGACTTTTGACTCTCCTTTTCCCATCAACAATTTTCTTCCAGAGATAAAAGTCAATAATCCAAAAAACATTCCTACACCAGCAGCTGCAAATCCGTAGCTCCAACCGTACGTTTCTCCGAGCCAAACACAAATTATAGTAGCTAAAAACGATCCTAAGTTAATCCCCATATAAAATAATGTAAAACCAGAATCTCTTCTTTTATCTCCTATTTGATACAATTCACCAACTAATGAAGAAATATTAGCTTTAAGAAAACCAACTCCTACGATTATTAATGATAACGAAAAATAAAATATTTGTAAGGCTGCATCGTCTCTAGTAATTTCTCCGGTGACCGATTGTGTCGCTGCATTTCCTTCATAAGCCATTCCTATATGTCCTAGAACAAGCATTATTCCACCAAAAACTATCGCTTTTCTAAAGCCTAAATATCGGTCTGCAATAAAACCTCCAATTACTGGTACAGCATATACCAAGGCGGCATAGCTTCCTATTAATAAATTCCCACTGGTATCAGAAAAAAGATGGTATCGTGTTAAATAGAAAATTAAAAGCGCTTTCATTCCATAAAACGAAAAACGTTCCCACATTTCTGTAAAAAACAATATAAAAAGTGCCCTTGGATGTCCAAAAAAATCTTTTTTATTCGATAAGTCGTGTGTCATAAAATTGGGTTATAAATTTTCTTTGATAAAGTTAGTCATTTTAATTACAATTTAATTCTGGCTTTTATTTTAAAGATTGGACAATCAAATTGTGTCTTTGTCTGAAACAATTTTATTTCCTAAATTTTCATTTATAAAATTTGTCATTTTAGTATACAATTGAATTCTGGTTTTACCCCCTGAAATCCCATGGGTTTTATCAGGATATATTTGAGAATCAAATTGTTTATTGGCTTGAATTAGTGCTTCCATCATTTGCATCGAATTTTGGACATGCACATTATCATCACCAGAACCGTGAATTAAAAGAAATTTCCCTTTTAGTTTATCCACGTGATTTATTGGAGAATTTTCATCGTAACCACTCGCATTTTCTTGAGGTGTCTGCATGTAACGTTCGGTATAAATACTATCATAAAACCTCCAACTCGTAACTGGAGCCACCGCAATTGCCATCTTGAAAACATCATTTCCTTTCAAAATACAATTAGAAGCCATAAAACCTCCGTAAGACCATCCCCAAATTCCAATCCTAGATTTATCAACAAAAGAGTAATTTCCTATAACTTTCGCTGCATCAATTTGGTCTTCCACTTCGTGTTTCCCTAATTCTTTTTGGGTCACCTTCTTAAAATCGGCACCTTTAAAACCTGTTCCACGACCGTCAACACAAGCCACAATATAACCTTGTTGCGTTAACATCATAGCCCAATAATCATTGGAAGCATTCCATTGATTGGCTCCAGACTGTGAACCAGGGCCGGAATATTGAACCATAAAAACTGGATATTTCTTAGTAGAATCAAAATCTTTTGGCTTCATAATCCAAGTATTCAGCTCATTTCCTTTTTCAGTTTTCAAAACAAAAAATTCTTTAACAGGTAAGCTGTATGGTTTTAGTTTTGCTGATAACGCTTCGTTGTTTTCAATAACTTGGATTTGTTTCCCCGTCTTGGCTTCGTTCAAAGTATAAATTGATGCTTGCGAAGTACTAGAAAACGTATTGATGTAATATTGGAAATTAGGACTAAAAGTGGCGGCGCTTGTTCCCACATTTTTAGACAAACGCACTTTATTTTTTCCGTCAAGGCCTATTCTATAAACATCTCTATTAATCGATCCATTCTCTACCGATTGATAAAAAACAGTATTCGTTTTCTCATCAAATCCATAATAAGAAGTCACTTCCCAGTTTCCTTTGGTTACTTGTTTTTTTAATTTTCCCGTTTTATCATAAAGGTAAATATGATTGAAACCATCTTTTTCGCTAGTCCAAATAAAACTATTGTCTTTCAAAAAAGTAAGGTTATCAGTATCGGTAAAATCTACATAAGCTTTGTCTTTTTCATTTAAAACCACTTTTGTTGCTCCAGTTGTTCCATCAACAAATAACAAATCCAAGTTGTCTTGATGACGGTTCAATACTTTCGCAGACAAAACATTGGCGTCGTTTGTCCATTCTATTCTTGGGATATAAAAATCATTGTAATTTTCAAGATTTACTTTTTTGGTTGCGTTGCTGTTAACATCATAAATATGCAATGACACTAACGAGTTTTTTTCACCCGCTTTTGGATATTTGAATGTTTCGATTTTAGGATATAAATCCTTTCCAAATATAGACATGGAGAATTCAGGAACTTGGCTTTCGTCAAAACGAATATAAGCCACTTTTTCACTGTCTTTACTCCAATCGAATGCTCTTACGAAAGCAAATTCTTCTTCGTAAACCCAATCCGTAATTCCATTGATTATGTTATTTTTCTTTCCGTCTGTAGTAATAGGTGTCGATTTGTTTGAAGCTAAATCATATACATAAAGATTGTTTTCTTTTGCATACGCTATCTTTTTACCATCTGGCGAAAATGTAGGTTCCTGGATTTGAAAATCAAATAACTTTGTTAATTGTTTCGTCCCTATGTCGTACAAATAATAATCGGCAGTAAAAGAATGACGGAAAATCTTATTGGTATTACACGCTAACAAAATCATTTTTTCAGAAGCATCAAACGTATAACTATCAATGCCGTTAGATAAATCTTTGTGAGATTTTGTATCTATAAGTGTAGCTACTTTTTTTAAAGTTGCAAAATCATATAAATCAATTTGTGTGTTTCCTGAAATTTGGTTAGAATTCAATACCGTATATTGATTGGTATTTTTCATGGACTGTAATTCATCCATTCCCTTAGCAGTAAAAGTGCCATTAAAGATTTCCTCAATTGTGATTTTTTGTTGGCCAAAAACAGTAAAACACAAGAATAAAAGTAAGGCCGTAATTTTGTTAGAATTCATATTTAGATGATATTAAATTTTGGAAATATGTTATACGCCAAGAGGCATCATTTTAATTCAATATTGTTATTTTTTTATCAGTACCATTTCTCGATTTTTATCTGAATATAAAAACCGTCAATTTTAGTGAAAAATTTACAATTATTTCACATTTGATGTGTTAAATGTTAAAAACAATATTAAACACACCCATTTATTGAGGATAATCTGATAGTAAACAAAACGGCTAAAAGCGTATCTTTGCGCCTATATATATTATAATCTATTGAGAATGAATAACGCCGTAGCAGGATTTTCTAAATTATCCAAAGAAGAAAAAATAAACTGGATTGCCAAAGAATACTTTTCAACTCCTTCTGAAGCAATAGCATTACTTAAAAACTATTGGAATTCAGATGAAAAAATACAGAAATTACACGATGAATTCATAGAAAATACGATAACCAATTTCTATATTCCACTAGGAGTTGCTCCAAATTTCCTAATTAATAACAAATACAGTGCCATTCCGATGGCAATTGAAGAAAGCTCAGTTGTTGCTGCTGCTTCAAAAACTGCAAAATTTTGGTCCACCCGAGGCGGCTTTAAAGCGACTGTTATCAATACCGAAAAAATTGGTCAGGTTCATTTTATTTTCGAAGGCGACGTTTCAAAACTGAAATTATTTTTTGTTCAAATCAAAGCTAAGTTTTTTTTAGAAACAGAATCCATCACAAAAAACATGCAAAAACGTGGCGGTGGAATTCTTGATATTGTCCTGAAAGACAAAACTGATTTATTGCCCAATTATTTTCAACTTCATGCTACATTTGAAACCAAAGATAGTATGGGTGCTAATTTTATTAATTCGTGTTTAGAGCAATTTTCCAAAACATTAAGAGAAGAAGCATCGATTTACGAATTATTTTCTGTGATGGAGAAAAACATTCAAATAGTAATGAGCATTCTTTCTAATTATGTTCCTAATTGTCTCGTGAGAGCCGAGGTTTCTTGTCCTGTTGAAGATTTAAAAGAAAAGCATATTCAAAATCCACAGCAATTTGCGGAACGTTTCATACAAGCAGTTCAAATTGCCGAAGTAGAACCGTACCGCGCCGTAACGCATAACAAAGGAATAATGAACGGCATCGATGCAGTTGTACTCGCTACTGGTAATGATTTCCGAGCAGTAGAAGCTGGAATTCACGCCTATGCCGCACGAAATGGAAAATATACCAGCTTATCACATGCCCAAATAGAGAATGGAATATTTACTTTTTGGTTAGAAATACCGTTAGCTTTGGGTACAGTGGGTGGATTGACTTCTTTGCATCCATTAGTAAAATTAGCGTTAGAAATGCTTGAAAACCCATCTGCTAAGGAATTAATGCAAGTGGTCGCGGTAGCCGGTTTGGCACAAAATTTTGCCGCTTTGCGCTCCTTGACAACTACTGGAATTCAGGAAGGGCACATGAAAATGCATTTAAACAACATCATCAATCAGTTTGAAGCCAATGATGAGGAACGAATTTTGATCCATAAATATTTCAAGAAAAATACTATTTCACATAGTGCAGTAGTTGATTTTATTGAAAATTTAAGAAACTAATTTTAACTTTCGACAACCCTACTGGATTTCAAAACTCTGAAAGGGTTAAAATAGAAAAATGAAACAAACATTCTACAGCAACGGAAAACTTTTAATTACAGGTGAATATCTTGTTTTAGATGGTGCAAAAGCTTTTGCATTACCGACAAAATTGGGGCAAAACCTGATTGTAAGAAAAGGAACCAACAAAGAAATCATCTGGAAAAGCTACGATGCTGATGGTAGCATTTGGTTTGAAGACAGCATTTCATTTTCGGATATTTCAAATGAAAAAAAATCAGAAAGCGAATCCGTTAAAGCTACATTGACAGCTATTTTACACGAAGCTTTTGTATTAAATCCTGATTTCATTACTAATTCCGAAGGATACACGATCAGCACTGAACTTGGATTCCCTAAAAGCTGGGGTTTGGGTACCTCGTCCACTTTGATAAACAATATTGCGCAATGGCTGCAAATTGATGCCTTTACGCTGCTTAAAAACAGTTTTGGAGGTAGCGGGTATGATATTGCGTGTGCTCAAAATGACACTCCTATTTTATACCATTTAGAACAGGGAAAACCTATTGTTGAAAAAGTAATCTTTAACCCAACATTTACAGATAACATCTATTTTATATATCTCAATAAAAAACAAAGTAGCAAGAATGCTATCGCTTCATACAATATCAATAAAAAAATCAATCTATCCGGAACTATTGTTTTAAATGACAAAACAACTTTAGAAGTTCTAAAAGCCACTACGCTTCAATCATTTGCTTTAGCGATAGAAAAACACGAATTGGAAATGAGTAATATTTTGGAAATGCAAACTATTAAAGAATCTTTATTCCCGGATTTTAATGGTGTAGTCAAAAGCCTTGGCGCTTGGGGAGGCGATTTTGTGATGGCAATTACAGCTGAAAATCCTAATGAATATTTTACTTCAAAAGGATACAAAACTATCATTTCTTATACTCACATGATTCTATCTTAATTGTTTGTGTGAAAACTTACGTAAATTTAAGTTAAAAATCTAAGTGATTTTTCTGAAAAAAGTTTGATAGGTATAATCGTAAAGGTGTTTTTCGTCTTTTTTATTAAATTCAGATTCTGTAATTTCCCATTTTTCAAGATCGATTTCAGGAAAAAAAGCATCTGCTTCAAAACTATTATGAACTCTTGTAATTTCGATCTTGTCAGTAAAAGGCAGCCCCAGAGTGTAAATTTCTCCTCCTCCAATAATATAAGAGTTTTCGTTTTCTGGACAAATTGCCAAGGCCTTTTCCATGCTATCTACTACAATACAACCTTCAGGATGGTAATCTTTCTGCCTAGATATGACAATGTGAGTTCGATTAGGTAATGGTTTTGGGAAACTTTCAAAAGTTTTTCTGCCCATTATAATATGATGTCCTGAAGTAAGTGTTTTAAACCTTTTGAAATCATTAGGAAGATGCCAAACCAATTTATTGTTTTCTCCAAGTGCGTTATTTTCGGCTACAGCCGCAATCATTATTATCATAGTTCTCTTAATTTTAGATAGCGGATTCTTCGTTGATTTTTGTTGCCAATTGATCAATTTTTTTTTGTTGAAGTGTAACCAGTCGGTCTATTTGTTCTCTTTCCCAATCTTTATTCATGAAACGATCGGTAATGTATACTTTTATAAAGTGCAAAATGAAAATAAAAAGCCATATCGTTATTCCCCAAATATACCTGTCAGAATCTACATCAATTCCAAAAAATTTATTGGATATAAATAAAAAGAAACTTCCTAAAAGGAGTAAAACAAAATGGAAATAGAGTCTTTTTTTTTGCTTAATTCTGCGTCTAGCATACTCATATTGTTCATGTTGATGTTTTTCCATAGGTTAAATTTTGATTATAAAGATAAATTTTATTTTGTAAAGGCACTATTTTGATTGATGATTATTTAGTAAGAAAACGTTTTCTTATTTAGGATATAAAGTTTTAGATTAAGATAATTACGATTTTATTTAAAAATTAACATTATTTGTATTATTATGCTAAAACTTCATGTCTTTTGTTGAAAGTTCACTTGAATTTATTTTCTTTGTCTCATAATTCTAAAGATGAAATAGTTATGTCAATAAAGAAACAATTTGTAAAAACAAAACCAGTTTGTAAAGTTACATTTTCAGTAGAAGCAAAGCAAGCGACATCAGCATCAGTTGTTGGTGATTTTAATAATTGGAATTTAGCCGAAGGCGCTTTAAGTAAATTGAAGAATGGAACTTTCAAAGCAACTTACGACTTAAACAAAGACGCGTCTTATCAGTTTAAATACGTAATAGATGGAGAGTTCATTAACGAGCCAGAAGCAGATTCATTTGTGTGGAATGATTTCGCTGGTGCTGAGAATAGCGTGTTATCTATTTAATCAATATAAAAAAATCCGTTTCATATACTGCATCCCAAAAGTTAGGTATTGTTTGGGATGCAGTATATGAAACTAATTTTTTATTTGTTGCCGTTTGAACTTAAATAAATGTTGTTTTAGACTGCTACGCTTCCTTTTATAAGGGCGTGTGGTTCATAACCTTCAAGAGTGAAATCTTCAAAATCAAAATCGAAAATATTTTTAATCTCAGGATTCAAAATCATTTTTGGTAATGGTTTTGGTTCGCGGGACAATTGTAATTCCAGTTGTTCAAAATGATTGTTGTATATATGGGCATCACCAAAAGTGTGAATAAATTCGCCTGGTTCTAATGCGCAAACTTGTGCAATCATCATAGTTAACAATGCATAGGAAGCAATGTTAAATGGAACGCCCAAGAAAATATCGGCACTTCGTTGGTATAATTGACAGGATAATTTGCCCTCGGAAACATAGAATTGAAAAAAGGCATGGCATGGTGGTAACGCTACTTTGTTATTGGCTACATTTTCCTCAAAAGACTTTTTTGTATCGGGAAGTACAGAAGGATTCCAAGCTGAAACAAGCATTCTACGGCTGTTTGGGTTGGTTTTTAGTTCTGTTATAAGTTCGCTGATTTGATCTATTTCTTCGCTATTCCAGTTACGCCACTGATGACCATAAACAGGGCCCAAATCTCCGTTGGCATCTGCCCAGGCATCCCAAATTTTTACTCCATTTTCTTGAAGGTATTTGATATTTGTGTCGCCTTTAAGGAACCAAAGCAATTCGTAAATTATAGATTTTAGATGTAATTTTTTGGTGGTAACCATTGGGAAACCTTCACTTAAATCAAAACGCATTTGATAACCAAACACACTTTTTGTTCCTGTTCCTGTTCGATCTCCTTTTTGACAACCGTTTTCCATTACGTGTTGCACTAAATCTAAATATTGCTTCATTTTATTTGGGGGTTAATCGGATAATCAGTTACAGTTTAATCGGGAAATAGATGGTAATAATCAATTAAATGAATTACGCTTCTCTTTTTGAAATCTCGTCTCTAATTTTAGCCGCTTTTTCGTAATCTTCATGTTCTACAGCTTGATCTAGTAACTCATTCAATTCTTGTAAACTGTGTTTGGAATACGTATGTCCTGATTGATTGGTTTCTTCTTCATGACCAAAGGTTTCCGGATTAGACAATACATCATCTATTTCCTGAGAATCTTTATTGGCCTCCAAAGGATTTGCTTTCAAATAAATTCCAGCTTTATCCAGGATATTTTTATAAGTATAAATTGGCGCATTGAAACGCAATGCTAAAGCAATAGCATCGGATGTTCGTGCGTCTATTATTTCTTCAATTTTATCTCTTTCACAAATGATACTGGAATAAAAAACACCATCTACCAGTTTATGAATAATGACTTGTTTTACAATAATATCAAAACGCTCAGCAAAATTTTTGAATAAATCATGTGTCAAAGGACGTGGTGGTTTGATTTCCTTCTCTAAAGCTATTGCAATAGATTGGGCTTCAAAAGCACCTATGACAATAGGTAATTTTCGTTCACCGTCAACTTCATTCAAAATCAGCGCATACGCTCCGTTTTGGGTTTGACTGTATGAAATCCCCTTTATGGATAATTTAACTAAGCTCATAGTTGTTAAAATGGGAAAGTACGATGTACTTATTTTTTTAATAAAAAAATTAGGTGCACTTTTTTAATCAAAAAAATTGCTGCCCAAAAGCAAAGATACAATTTCTTTTTTTTTGACAGCAATTTGAAGAGATTTATTGAATTATGACTGTTGTGCTTTAAAAGCTTTAAATTTTTCAATTAATTTAGGAACAATTTCAAAAGCATCCCCTACAATTCCGTAATCTGCTACTTTGAAGAAAGGAGCTTCAGGATCGCTATTGATTACTACTTTTACTTTAGAAGAATTGACTCCTGCAATGTGTTGAATGGCCCCTGAAATTCCGATTGCAATATACAAGTTTGTGGCAACGGGTTTTCCTGTTTGCCCTACGTGTTCTCCGTGAGGTCTCCATCCTAAATCTGAAACTGGTTTTGAACAAGCAGTTGCAGCACCAAGTACCGCAGCTAATTCTTCAATCATTCCCCAGTTTTCAGGTCCTTTTAATCCACGTCCCCCAGAAACTACTATATCTGCATCGGCGATGGATACTTTTCCAGAAACTTTTTCTACAGATTCAACTTTTACACCAAAATCATTGTCTCCAATTGTTGGGTTGAAATCTTCTTCGGTTAGATTGGAAGCATTTTCAAAAACACCATAGGAGTTTTTAGCAAGACCAAGCACTTTTACATCAGTAGCAATTTCGGTAATATTGAAAGCTTTGTTTGAAAAGGCATTTCTTTTAACTTGAAAAGGTGCCGTGCTGACTGGTAAACCTACCACATTTGACGCAAATCCAGCTTCCAGAGCTACTGCCACAAGGGATGAAAGGTATATACTGTCAGTGGTAGATGAAAGTAAAATCAATTTAGCACTTTCTTTTTGAGCCGCTTGTTTGATTACGTCCGCATATGCTTTTGCAGTAAATCCTGATAATTTATCGTTGTTTACTTTTAAAACTTTGTCTACTCCATATTTTGATAATTCCGAAACATCTCCAGCATTTACGGTTACGGCTGTAACTGTAGTTCCTAATGATTCGGCTACTTTTTTTGCATAAGAAGCTAATTCGAAAGCTACTTTCTTAAATTTTCCTTCTGCATATTCTGCATATATTAATATTGACATAATGATTTTAGATTTTAGATTAACGATTTTAGAATTTTGATTTAAGAAATTAGACTAAGATTTTAGATTTTTTTTGCAATCAGCAATCAGCAATCAGCAATCAAAAATCGTTAATCTTCAGTCAGCAATCAAAACATTAAATCACTTTTGCTTCGTTGTGTAATAAATTAATTAATTCATCTAAATTGTCAGGGGAAATTAATTTCACAGTTGATTTAGGCGCTGGTTTTTCAAATTTCACCGCTTTTGTGTTTACTGAAGCTTCAACTGGTTCCAGGATAGTTAATACTTTGGTTCTTGCCGTCATAATTCCTCTCATGTTAGGAATACGCAAGTCCTTTTCTTCAACCAATCCTTTTTGTCCACCAATGATTAAAGGTAAAGTAGTGCTTACTGTTTCTTTTCCGCCGTCAATGTCTCGAACTGCTTTTACATTAGTTCCCTCAACAGTAATGCTTGTGCAAGAATTTAGGAAGTTATAACCCAGGATTCCGGCAATCATTCCAGGTACCATTCCGCCATTATAATCAAGGGATTCTTTCCCGGCTATGATAACGTCGTATGCTCCATTATTAATTACTTCGGCAAGTTGTTTGGCAACAAAAAAGCCGTCTGTAGGAGTTGCGTTTACTCGAATGGCTTCGTTTGCGCCTATTGCTAATGCTTTTCTTAAAGTAGGTTCGGTTTCTGGTCCTCCAACATTGACAACTGTAACGGTTGCTCCTTGTTGTTCTTGAAACCAAATAGCACGTGTCAAACCAAATTCATCATTTGGATTAATTACGTATTGTACACCGTTAGTGTCAAATTCAGAATCACCATTGACGAAGTTAATCTTTGAAGTAGTATCAGGAACGTGACTGATGCAAACTAATATTTTCATAAGTATTGATTTTATTATTCGAAATTTGTTCCACAAAATTAGAATAATAATCCGAATAATTTATTATGCATGCATAATATTTTTTAATACTATTACGTTTTCGTTGTTTTGTTATGTAAGCGAACCTTTTTTTAAATAAGCGATTGATTGTTTATTAATTCGAATGAATTAATGAAAAAAAACCAACAAAAAGAAATCAAAATGTTGCTTTCAGTTTGTCGTTTAACTTCCACATAAGATAGGATAAATTGTTTGAAATGTGCAAATTCTACATGCTATATCGATTTCGTAGCCCGGATAGCAGCGGTATCCTTCCTGTGGTTCCTTTAACCACAGGAAGATATAACGTATAGCCGGAAATAGCTCCTGATTATTTTAAAGTGATTTATGCTTTTAAGTGGTTTAAAATATTTATTTTTGCTTTTCGAAAATTACACATATACAACATACAACTATGAGAACTATACAATTTAGAGAGGCTATTTGTGAAGCGATGAGTGAAGAAATGCGTCGCGATGAGTCCATATACTTAATGGGTGAAGAAGTTGCTGAATATAATGGTGCCTACAAAGCATCTAAAGGAATGCTTGCTGAATTTGGCGAAAAAAGAGTGATAGACACTCCGATTGCGGAACTTGGTTTTACCGGTATTGCAGTAGGTTCAGCAATGAATGGTTGCAGACCAATTGTTGAATATATGACCTTCAATTTCTGTTTAGTGGGGATTGACCAAATAATAAATAACGCAGCCAAAATGCGTCAGATGACTGGTGGACAATTCAATGTGCCAATCGTTTTTCGTGGACCAACGGCTTCGGCAGGACAGTTAGGAGCGACACACTCACAAGCACTTGAAAACTGGTTTGCTAACACTCCAGGTCTTAAGGTTGTAGTTCCATCGAATGTTTACGATGCTAAAGGATTATTAAAATCAGCCATTCGTGATAATGATCCTGTGATTTTCATGGAATCAGAACAAATGTATGGTGATAAAGGAGAAGTTCCAGATGGTGAATATACTATTCCAATTGGTGTTGCGGACATTAAACGTGAAGGGACTGATGTAACTATCGTGTCTTTTGGAAAAATCATCAAAGAAGCCTATATCGCCGCAGATGAATTAGCCAAAGAAGGAATTTCCTGTGAAATTATCGATTTAAGAACGGTTCGTCCTTTGGATTTTGAAACGATTCTGACTTCGGTTAAAAAAACAAACAGATTGGTTATTCTTGAAGAAGCATGGCCTTTTGCAAGTGTTTCTTCTGAGATTACTTATTTGGTTCAAGAGCGTGCTTTCGATTTTCTGGATGCACCGATCCAGCGTATCACTACGGCTGACACACCAGCGCCTTACTCTCCAGTATTGCTGAAAGAGTGGTTGCCTAATGCAGGTGATGTTATAAAAGCAGTTAAAAAAGTATTGTATAAAAAATAGATTTTTTTAAAATTTTATTTTTAAATAAAATTTAACAGTCAACAGTGAATTATAGAATAATCTAGATTTCTAAATACCTATATTTGAAACTTCATCAATTGTTTATTTGATGGAGTTTTTTTTTGAATGATTATGAAAAAACGTTACTTATATATCCTATATTTTTTGTTTGTTTCAGCAAATATCCTTTTTGCACAAACAAAAGTTAGCGGCATTGTGGTTGACAAAACAGATCAGCCCATTCCTTTTGCCAATGTTGTTTTTAAAGATTCAAACGAAGGCGTAGTTTCGAATGAAGATGGGCGTTTTTACATCGAGTCCGCCAAAACCTATAACACCTTATTAATATCGTCAGTAGGTTTTTCTGAGAAGGAGATTACTTTAAATAAACTGGTGAATTACAATTTTAAAATTCAATTAAACGAAGCCGAAACTCTCAAAGAAGTAGTGATTTTTACTGGTAAAACGTCTAAAAAAAATAATCCGGCACTTGATATTCTTAGAAAAATTTGGGAACACAAGCGTAAAAACGGGTTGAATTTATTTGCACAATACCAAATGGAAAAGTACGAGAAGGTAGAGTTTGACATGAATACCATTGATAGTGCTTTTATGAAAAATAAGCTTTTCAAAGGCATGGAGTTTATTTTTAATCAAGTAGATACTTCCAAGATTACAGGGAAAACCTATTTGCCTATTTTTATAAATGAATCTTTGTATGATGTGTATGGGGATAATAAATTGAAGAAGGTAAAAGAGAAAATGAAAGCCAATAAAACCTCTGGTTTTGAAGGAAATCAACAAATTTTGACTTTTGTGAAAGATTTGTATTCGGATTATAATGTCTATGAAAACCACCTTACTTTTTTTGATAAAAGTTTTACCAGTCCGCTATCTACTACTGGCGTTGACGTTTATAATTATGTGTTAAGAGATAGTGCGGTTGTTGATAAAAAATGGTGTTATAATATTATTTTTTATCCAAGACGTAAAAACGAATTGACTTTTAAAGGTGATTTTTGGGTAAATGATTCCACATTTGCTATCAAAAAAATTAACATGGCGGTTACAAAAAGTGCCAACATCAACTGGATAAAAGATATTTATTTAGAGCAGGAATTCGAAGTAATGAATGATTCTATTTTTCTTTTGACTCGAGATTATATGATGTCGGATTTTGCTTTAAACAAAAAAGAAAAATCAAAAGGACTTTATGGAAAGCGAACCTCTTTCTACAGAAACCACGAATTTAATAAGGAGAAGCCGGTTTCGTTTTATAAAGAGGAGGTTAATTATGTTGATAAATCGGTTTACGATAAATCAGATGATTTTTGGAGTGAGAACCGTTTTGAAAACTTGAGTAAAGATGAATTGGGCGTTTATAAAATGCTTGACACTTTGAAGAGCGTTAAAAAATTCAAACAAATAACTAGTTCAGTAATGGTTCTGGCCAGTGGTTATGTGCAATTTGGTCATGTCGATTATGGTCCTATTTTTTCGACATTTGGATACAATGAAGTTGAAGGTGTTCGTTTGCGCAGTGGGGCAAGAACTTATTTTGGTACAGCTGATACCTGGCGCTTACAAGGCTATACCGCTTATGGCTTTAAAGATGATAAATTTAAATACGGGTTTTCTGGAAAATGGATGGTGGATAAGAAAAACCGACTTATTTTATCTGGAGGAAACCGGCGTGACATAGAGCAAATAGGTTCGAGTTTGACTTCATCAACGGATGTCTTGGGCCGAAGTAATGCCTCCTCAACGATTTTTTCTTCGGGGAGTAATGGTAAACTGACCAACATTAATTTAAGCACGGTTGGTTTAGAAATAGAACCTGTTAAAAACCTAACCTTTCAAACCGGGTTTTCATATCGAACCTTAGAATCGGCGTCGCCTACATTTAGTTTAGATTACTATACAGATGCAGCTCAAACAATGACTAAAAGCGATGTGAGACAATCGGAATTTAATCTTCGGATAGATTACACGCCAAAAAGGAAGACTATTGGTTTTGCCGTAGAAAGAGATAATGTAGACAGTCCTTTTACCGAAATTTTTGTCAATTACAGTCACGGATTTAAAGGGTTATTGAATAGTGATTTTAAATATGAAAAGATTCAATTGTATTACAAACAACCTATAATAATAGGACCTTTGGGACGGTCTAATATTATTCTTGAAGTTGGGAAAACCTTTGGCACCATTCCTTTGGGGCTTATGAGTGTTATTCCAGGAAACCAAACCTTTTTCTCGAACGAAAGCACCTTTAGCAACCTCAATTATTATGAGTTTATATCGGATCAATATACCACACTACAATGGAATCATAATTTTCAAGGAAGATTGTTTTCTAGAATTCCATTTATGAGAAAACTCAATTGGAGGGAAATTATTGGGGTAAAGGGAGTTTATGGAACAATATCAGATGCTAATAGAGCGATTAATGCTTCTGGATTAGCGTATAATTCGCCTGACAATGTATATTGGGAATACCATGCGGGTGTTGGTAATATTTTCAAAGTATTCCGTATTGACTTCGCTTGGAGGGGGAGTTATGTAACTACACCGGATACCAATCGTTTCTCTGTAAAAGGATCGTTTGGATTCTTTTTCTAATGGAAACTTGTTTCAGATTCGATTGTACTTTTTTTATTTGAAGCTATTTCCAGCTGTACACTATATCTTTTTATAAGGCGAAATAAAATCGCCTTATAAAAAGGATGCCGTTCCCATCTGGGCTAAAAAAAATAAAACGATGCAAAAAGCTATTGAATACCTTTTAGAAAAAGACACTATTTTCAAAGTAATTATTGAAAAATATGGGATGCCAACTATTCCCATAAGACCTGAAGGATTTGAAACTTTGGTATTGTTAATCCTAGAACAACAAGTGTCTATAGATTCAGCCAAAGCGACTTTTTTAAAGTTAAAGGCCAAAGAAAAAAACTTTGAACCTGCGGTATTTCTTAATTTATCGGATGAAGAATTTAGAACTCTTGGCGTAAGCCGTCAAAAAACGTCTTATATCAAAGCATTGTCAACAGCAATACTAAATAAAGAGATTGATTTAGAAAGTTTGCCAGCCAAAACAGCGGAGCAAGTTCGAGAAGAACTTATCAAAATCAAAGGAATAGGAAACTGGACCATTGATATCTATTTAATGTTTTGTCTTCAAGCACCAGATTTGCTGCCATTGGGAGATATTGCGGTAGTAAATACGATAAAAGAATTGTTGGATATTCACAATAAAGAAGATATGGAAGTCCATACTATAAAATGGAGCCCGTATCGTTCCGTGGCGACCTATCTTTTGTGGCATCATTATTTGAACAAAAGAAATCGAACGGTGGTTTACTAAAGTGCTGTTTCTTACAATTTAATCAACAGATAACCTAAATTTTTCATTGTTGAAAGGGATTCTTTACTTATTTTTGCACCCATAAATATAGAAAAGAAAACTAAAATGACTGCAGACAAAATAAACACTTTCGATGTTCTTATCGAAATTCCAAGAGGAAGTAGAAATAAGTATGAGTACGATTTCGAAATCAAAAGAATGCGTTTTGATAGAATGTTATTCTCTTCAATGATGTATCCGGCTGATTACGGATTTATTCCTGAAACTTTAGCTTTAGATGGAGATCCATTGGATGTTTTGGTATTGATAAATGAACCAACTTTTCCTGGATGTGTTATAGAAGTGAAACCAATTGGGGTTTTCCACATGGCAGATGATAAAGGACCGGATGAGAAAATTATTTGTGTACCGGTTTCTGATCCAATTTGGAATTCATTAAACGATTTATCAGATATCAATCCACACTTATTAAAAGAAATTGAGCATTTCTTCCAAGTATACAAAGACCTTGAAAACAAACAAGTGGATGTAGAAGGTTGGGGAGATTTGAGCGAAGCAAAAGCGATTATCAAAGAGTGTACGGATCGTTTTGATGCAATCGAAAACAAACCAGAAGGATTATTTAGTATTAAATAATTTTCACCTATAATTTTTACAAAAAGAGCAATATTCCGTTAGGAGTATTGCTTTTTTGTTTAAATTCGTTTCGTAACAGTATTAATACTAACCAAAAACCAAAAGAAATTTATGAATACAATAATGATTTACGTGCCAATAATTATGGCAATTGTAGGACTTCTGTTCATGTGGGTCAAAAGAGCTTGGGTGTTAAAACAAGACGCTGGAGATGGTAAGATGAAAGAGATTTCAGATTATATTTACGAAGGTGCTTTAGCATTCCTTAAAGCAGAATATAGGTTATTAGCTTTCTTTGTTGTTGGTGCAAGTATTGTTTTAGCGGGAATGTCTTTCTTATTCCAAACAACAAATATATTAATAGTAGTAGCTTTTATTTTTGGTGCCTTTTTCTCCGCTTTCGCAGGAAATATGGGAATGAAAATAGCAACAAAAACTAATGTGAGAACCACTCAAGCTGCCCGTACGAGTTTGCCACAAGCCTTAAAAGTTTCTTTTGGCGGTGGAACAGTAATGGGATTAGGTGTTGCCGGTTTAGCCGTTCTGGGTTTAACAGGATTCTTTATTGTTTTCTTTAATCTTTTTATGGGTGGGGTTTGGACTTCATCTGAAGATATGACCAAAGTGTTGGAAACCTTAGCAGGTTTTTCTCTTGGAGCGGAATCTATTGCTTTGTTTGCTCGTGTTGGTGGTGGTATTTATACAAAAGCTGCCGATGTGGGTGCTGATTTAGTTGGTAAAGTGGAAGCTGGAATTCCTGAAGATGACCCTCGTAATCCTGCTACAATTGCCGATAATGTGGGTGATAATGTGGGTGACGTTGCCGGGATGGGTGCCGATTTATTTGGGTCGTATGTAGCAACAGTTTTGGCAGCCATGGTGCTGGGTAATTATGTTATTAAAGACATGGGAGGAAAAATTGATGATGCTTTTGGTGGAATCGGACCTATTTTACTGCCAATGGCAATTGCGGGTTTTGGAATTTTATTTTCTATCATTGGTATGATGCTGGTAAAAATATCGGATGAAAATGCAAAAGAAGCTCAAGTTCAAAAAGCATTAAATATTGGAAACTGGGTTTCTATCGTATTAACTGCGGTAGCATGTTACTTTTTAGTACAATATATGTTGCCGGAAACGATGAAAATGAATTTCTTTGGAGAAGGGATTCAAGATATTTCTTCCTTGAGAGTTTTTTATGCGACTCTTGTTGGATTAATCGTTGGAGCAGTCATTTCATCAGTCACGGAATATTATACAGGATTAGGAACGAAACCCGTTATGGCGATTGTTCAAAAATCAAGTACTGGTGCGGGAACCAATGTAATTGCAGGTTTAGCTACTGGAATGATTTCTACTTTTCCAACGGTTTTATTATTTGCTGCTGCCATTTGGACTTCCTATGCTTTAGCAGGATTTTATGGCGTAGCTTTAGCGGCTTCAGCGATGATGGCAACAACGGCTATGCAATTAGCAATCGATGCTTTTGGACCCATATCAGATAACGCTGGTGGTATTGCCGAAATGAGTGAATTACCAAAAGAAGTTCGTGTAAGAACGGATATTTTAGATTCCGTAGGCAACACAACCGCTGCAACCGGGAAAGGCTTCGCCATTGCTTCAGCTGCATTGACATCATTAGCATTATTTGCAGCGTATGTCACTTTTACAGGAATTGACGGTATTAATATTTTCAAAGCCCCAGTATTAGCGATGCTATTTGTAGGTGGAATGATACCGGTAGTTTTCTCCGCTTTAGCGATGAATTCTGTTGGAAAAGCAGCGATGGATATGGTGTATGAAGTACGTCGTCAGTTCAGGGAGATTCCAGGAATTATGGAAGGGACCGGAAAACCAGAATATGCTAAATGTGTTGATATTTCGACCAAAGCCGCTTTACGTGAAATGATGTTGCCTGGAGTTTTGACCATTGGTTTTCCAATAGCAATTGTACTACTAGGTAAATTAGTTTATGGAGAGAATAACCAGTTAATTGCTGAAATGTTAGGAGGATATATGGCGGGAGTTACTGTATCTGGAGTGCTTTGGGCAGTTTTCCAAAACAATGCTGGTGGTGCTTGGGATAATGCTAAAAAATCTTTCGAAGCAGGAGTGTTAATTAACGGTGAAATGACGTACAAAGGTTCTGATGCGCATAAAGCAGCAGTAACTGGAGATACGGTTGGCGATCCATTCAAAGATACTTCGGGGCCTTCTATGAATATATTAATCAAATTGACTTGTTTAATTGGTCTTGTAATTGCACCAATTTTAGGTAACGGAAGTACTACTATTTCTGATAGCGCCTCTTGTTGCGATACTTCTGATATGTGTGCTTCAATGTCCAAAGAGGAATGCATAGCAAAAGGCTGTACAAGTAAAACGTGTGATCATATGAATGCTACTGTAGCGTTAAATGGCGCAGTTTCTAAAGAAGTTTCCATTGAAAAAACTAATATTGACGGAAAAGTAAAAGCTACAGTTAAAACAACCATAAACGGTAAAGTAGATATTCAAAAATTTGAAGGGACTGAAGATGAAGTTCAGACGAAAATCGATGCCTTGAAATAATTAACCAGAAATATGATTAACAAAATACCTCACAATTAATTCTTGTGAGGCATTTTATTTATCGTATTGTTTTTCTCTAAAATAACCCGTGTAACTCTGCATCGATGCGGTTAAATATAGTTCCTAAATCTTCAGGATTGTCGACAAAGTTAATATTATCAACATCAATAATCAATAATTTTCCTTTGCTATACGTATGGACCCAAGCTTCATAGCGCTCATTCAAACGGCTTAAATAATCAATTGAAATCGAGTTTTCATATTCTCGACCGCGTTTATGAATTTGCCCTACTAAATTCGGGATAGAACTTCTTAAGTAAATTAATAAATCGGGAGGTTTTACCAATGATTCCATTAATTCGAAAAGAGCCGAATAATTCTGAAAATCACGATTCGTCATTAAACCCATCGAATAAAGATTGGGAGCAAAAATATGTGCATCTTCATAGATTGTCCTGTCCTGAATTATTTTTTTGCCGCTTTCGCGAATTTGCATCACTTGACGAAATCGACTATTCAAGAAATAAATTTGTAAATTAAACGACCAACGCTCCATTTGATGATAGAAATCATCTAAATAAGGATTGTCGACAACATCTTCAAAATGAGGTTCCCATTTGAAGTGTTTTGCCAATAAGCGCGTCAATGTTGTTTTTCCTGATCCAATGTTTCCTGCTACTGCTATGTGCATTACGGTATTATGATTTTATAATTTGTAATTCCTTCTGATGTAAAAATAGATAAAATTTGGTCTTTGTAGCAGAATTTTTTAAACGTTTTTTCTAAAATTTCAATTTCTAATTTTTGATTCTTTTCATTGTCAATAGTTAGAATTGAGTCTTTTGAAATGATAAATTGGTTGTCACTGATGATTTCTATCGAATCAAAATCAGAAATTTTTTCCTTCTTTGTTATTTTTCCAAAAATGTCACAGGAGTACCAATTGTTTTTTTTATCGATCCAATGAAAAGTATTAAAATCAGATTGATAATATTTTATGCTTTCCGGAAATGAAGTAGAAATGGTTTTGTAATCTTTTTTTAAATAATCATAAAGTCCAATTTGTTGGTTCAAACTATTGTAAACCCATAATTGATTTTGAGAAGCTATTCCAATAGCGGTCGCAACTATTGGTATAGTATTTTCTGAAAAGTTTATTTTTTGAGTTTCGTTCAGTTGATTGTCAAGTAAGATAACGGTATTAAAATTTTCGTAGAACAAAACAATTTTCAATGGATTCAGTAAATCTACTTTCGTGATTTTGCCCAAAGAAATGTTCTTATACTCTAGAGTCTCGGTGTCTTTTATTTTAGAAAAAACATTGTTTTTAAGGGTATAATAATATCCAAATTGATCGTATCCTAAAAATTGATCAGCATCAATGGTCACGTGATTTATCTTGGAAGATAGTAATTTTTGGTTTTGTCCGAATGCAATCGAGATTGTAGTAAAGAAGAAGAATAGATTCAGGTTTCTCATAATTGAAGCAAATTACAAAAAAAACGCAAAATTATTAGTTTTTACTGTTAAGTTAAATTTTTTCTACTTGCTGTGTTTTTGGATAGGTATATTGCTAAAATAAAGACCCAGCTCAATTGAGCTGGGTCTTTAGTATAAATAGAATAGTAATTCTTATAATCCGAAAGCTGTTTTAACTTGGGCTACAAAGTCTAATTTTTCCCAAGTAAACAATTCAACAGTAACCGTTTTTTCGTTTCCACCTGGAGCAGAGAAAGTTTTAGTAACCGTTTCTGGCGTACGTCCCATATGTCCGTAAGCAGCAGTTTCGCTGTAAATAGGATTTCTTAATTTCAAACGTTGCTCGATAAAGTAAGGACGCATATCAAAAATAGCTTCTACTTTCTTGGCAATTTCACCATTGGTTAAATTCACTTTTGAGGTTCCGTACGTATCGATAAAAATACCCATTGGTTTTGCAACACCAATTGCATAAGAAACCTGTACTAAAATCTCGTCAGCAACACCTGCCGCCACTAAGTTTTTAGCAATATGACGAGTTGCATAAGCAGCACTTCTATCCACTTTGCTTGGATCTTTTCCCGAGAATGCTCCACCACCGTGAGCCCCTTTTCCACCGTAAGTATCCACAATGATTTTTCTTCCTGTAAGTCCCGTATCTCCGTGTGGTCCTCCAATTACGAATTTCCCAGTTGGATTGATATGGTATTGGATTTTATCATTGAATAAATGTGCATGTGCAGGATTTTTAGCAATAATCCTTGGAATCAAAATTTCAACGATGTCTTTTTTGATTTTTGCTAACATTGTAGCTTCTTCATCAAAATCATCATGTTGTGTTGAGATTACAATAGCGTCAATACGAGTTGGCTTGTTATCATCGCTATATTCTAACGTTACTTGAGATTTTGCATCTGGACGCAAATAAGTGATTTCGTTGTTTTCACGTCTTAAAATGGCTAATTCCTGCAATAATTTATGTGATAAATCAAGTGCCAATGGCATGTAATTATCAGTTTCATTAGTAGCGTAACCAAACATCATTCCTTGATCTCCAGCACCTTGTTCTTCAGGGTTTTTTCTGTCAACCCCTTGATTGATATCGGCAGATTGTTCATGAATAGCAGAAAGAATTCCACAAGAATTGGCTTCAAACATGTATTCGCTTTTAGTGTAACCAATTTTTCTGATTACCTCACGAGCGATTTGTTGTACGTCTAAATAGGTGTTTGATTTTACTTCACCAGCCAAAATTACTTGACCAGTAGTTACTAAAGTTTCGCAAGCTACTTTTGAGTCAGCATCAAATGCCAAAAAGTTATCGATTAACGCATCTGAAATTTGATCTGCAATTTTGTCTGGATGTCCTTCGCTTACAGATTCTGACGTAAATAAATAGGCCATAATAATTATTAGTTTAAAATTAAGCGAGAAAAAATAATTGCTGAAAAGGACTAAAGAAGAGTTTCTGCTTTAGCATTTTTTCTACTGAAAAATTCTCAGTATTCATAATGAATTCGTTTCATTATGAAGAGGTTGCAATCAGTTCAAATTTTTCCTCTTGTATTCGGGTGCAAATGTATGAAACGATTTTGAATTGCAAATTAATCTTAACTTTTTTTTGCTGATAAATCTTTTGATCTACTTATATAAATGTAAAAGGAAATGTTGGGCTCGTTTTTCTTTGTGTTTTTTAAAAATTTATTTGGAAAATTCAAAAATAATTAGCATATTTGTTATAAGAAAAAACAGAAAGATGATATTTAATGTGTGCAATATGTCAAAAGCCATTCAGGATAAATCCTGCGGGTTGCATATTGCTTAATTTTAAATCAAAAATTTATATAGCAAAAGCCTCCCGGATAACGGGAGGCTTTTTTTTTAAATCGATCGAGCGTAATTTTTAAACAAAAAAACAAGAATAAAATGAATACTTTAAAGCAACAAAAACCAAATAATTCGAAGGTCAAAAATAGATTTTTTGCCAATGTCATTATGTGTATTCATGTCAGTTGATTCCAAAAGTATAAGTTTATAACACAACTTAAAACCCTTTTGGATATGTATCTAAAAAGGTTTTTTCATTCATTCTGAATTGTTTCAGAATCATAACTAATTAAAAATAAAAATAACATCTAATATCTTATAATTATGAGTGCAGCAAAATATTTCCCAAGAACCTTTCGGTTGCTAAAGAAAATTAATTTCAGCAACAAAACAGAAAACGGTACCGATTCAAGAAACGAATTGATTCATCCAAGATTTGAAATATCAAAAAATGATTCTTTAACCCAAAAAAAAGTATCAAATTCTTTGCTATTTTTAATGTATTCAAAAGAAAATGAAGAGCTTTTTATTTAAAAAATTGAATTTGAATAGCAGTTTTGATATTCGTACTAAAAGTTGTTGTTTCGGCGAAGGGTAAAATCTACTTAATGGGATTCTTCCTTCGTTGAAAAGACAATTGTGAGTTGCTTTTTCTAGATTGACTTTCAATGAAACAATTAGAATCAATTCACATAAAATTTGGTTGTTAAAAAAAATAGTAGTTAATTTGTGCCTTTAAGTTCAAAAACGTATTGAAATGTTATAAAGAAAGGCAGAGGGATTAGACCCGATGAAGCCTTAGCAACCCTTCGGTAAATCGAAGAAGGTGCTGCATTCTACCTTTGTTCTGAATTTTTTCAGAAGCTAAAGGAAAGATAACACTAAGAATTCTTCTAGTTTACTTCTAGCTTTCTTTCTAATATTTCCAGACACAAATCAAAAATCATAAAAGATTTGAAATTGGAAAATAAACCAACACCTATCACATTACAAAATTTCACCACTGAAAGTGGGGCTTTTTATGCTACCCTAAACTTAAGTTTTCAAGTTTTTGGTCTAGCTTTACATACAGCTCCAATAGTTTTGGTAAACCATGCATTGACTGGGAATTCCCAAGTTGTGGGAGAAAACGGTTGGTGGAATGATTTGATTGGTGAAAAGAAAACCATAGACACAAATAAATACACGGTACTGGCTTTTAACGTTCCCGGAAATGGTTTTGATGATACCATCATTGAAAACTACTTGGATTTTAACACTAGAGATATTGCCAGAATTTTTATCCAAGGGATTCACTTCCTTGAAATCAAACAATTCTATGCAATTATTGGGGGCTCAGTAGGAGGTGGTCTTGCATGGGAAATAGCAGCTTTGGAACCAAAAATCACACAACATTTAATTCCTATTGCAACCGATTGGAAATCGACAGATTGGTTGATTGCCAATTGCTTTTTGCAGGAGCAAATTCTCAATAATTCTTTGAAACCTATTGAAGATGCTCGGATTCATGCGATGCTTTGTTATAGAACTCCAGAATCCTTCAAGTCTAAATTTCAGAGAACTACTAATGCGGAATTAGCCATTTTTAATGTTGAAAGCTGGTTGTGTCATCACGGTGAAAAACTCCAAAAACGATTCCAAATTTCGTCTTATAAAATGATGAATCAATTGCTTAAAACAATAGATATAACTCGAAATGGCGGTTCATTTGAATCAATTGCTTCCAAAATTGAAGCTACTATCCACATTATTGGAATCGATTCAGACTTGTTTTTTACGGTAAGTGAAAATAGAGCAACTTATGAAGAATTAAAAAAATATAAAAATAATATCACCTATCAAGAAATTGTTTCCATTCACGGACATGATGCTTTTTTGATAGAATACAAACAATTAGATAATTTGCTGGCGTCCATTTTTTAGGAGTGACACCATATAAAAAAATACACAATGAAAATATTAAAATTTGGAGGTAAATCTTTATCGAATGGCGAGGGAATTAACAAAGTAGTTGCTATTATTACTGATAAAGTAAGTCAAGGAGAAAAAATTGCTATAGTAGTTTCGGCAAGAGGAAATGCTACAGACGAATTGGAAGAAATTTTAGGAGTTGCCTCTAAAAATGGTAATTATAAAACACTATTTGAAGATTTCAAAAAATACCAGCAAGACGATTATCAGGAAGTTGATTTGTCTGAAGAGTTTAATGTGCTGGAAAAACTTTTTGAAGGCGTAAGTTTAATAGGGGATTACAGTAATAAAATTAAAGATCAGGTGCTTTCAAAAGGAGAGTTGCTTTCTGCGAAATTACTGACGGCTATTTTAATTAAAAATGGAGTAAATGCACGTTTTACTGATTCACGTGAATTGATAAAAACGGATTCAAAATTTGGAGACGCACAACCTCTAGAACAAGTTTCGAAGAAAAACGTAATCAATTATTTCAAACAAAATAACGGAACAACCATAAATATTGTTACTGGATTTATTGGTTCAAATAGTAAAAACGACACAACTACTTTAGGAAGAAACGGGAGTAACTATACTGCGTCATTAATTGCTAATTATATTGATGCAGAAGAACTACAGAATTATACGCATGTTGACGGGATTTATACCGCCAACCCGGATTTAGTTCCTGATGCTAAAAAAATAGACCATTTGACTTTTAACGAAGCGAATGAATTGGCTAATTTTGGAGCTACGATTCTTCATGCCAAAACGATTATTCCTTTATTGGAAAAAAACATTCCGCTTCGAATTTTAAATACATTCAATCACGAAAATAAAGGAACATTAATTACTTCTGATTCTAACAAAGAAGGAATTAAAACACTTTCAGTTCTTGAAAATGTGTCCTTGGTAAATCTGGAAGGAAGAGGTTTGCTAGGAAAAACGGGTGTTGATGCTCGTATTTTTAGAGTGATGGGCGACAATGATATCAGCGTAAGTATTATTTCTCAAGGTTCTTCGGAAAGAGGAATCGGGTTAGTAGTTGATGCCGATAAAGCGACAAAAGCAATGATTGAACTAGAGAAAGAATTCGAAAATGATTTCTACTCGAAGGATGTGAATAAAATCACGGTTACTGATAATGTTTCGGTGATTTCTATCATTGGGCAGGATTTAAGCACGTTCCATAAGCCTTACACGGCATTGATAAAAAATAAAATTGTTCCTATACTTTTCAATAACACGGTTACGGGTAAAAACGTGAGTTTAGTGGTTAAAAAATCACAGCTTCACAAAGCGTTAAATGTGATTCATGGGGAGATTTTTGGAGTTTCTAAGAAAATTAATATTGCCATTTTTGGACATGGATTAGTAGGTGGAACTCTGATTAACCAAATACTGGAATCAGCTGCAGCTATTGAGAAAAGAAAAGATATAAAACTGAATGTTTTTGCAATTGCAAATTCTAAAAATGTGCTTTTAAATAAAAATAGCGTCACTCCAAATTGGAAAAATGAAATCCAGAACAATGGGTTTTCGTATACAATTGATGATGTTATCGCTTACGCAAATGAGCATCACTTAGAGAATTTAATTGCTATTGATAACACAGCAAGTGCCGCATTTGTCGAAAATTATATTCCTTTGATAGAGAATGGTTTCGATTTGATTTCTTCTAATAAAGTGGCGAATACATTAAGCTACAGCTTTTATAAAAAAATACGAAAAGTATTAGCGGACAATCAAAAGAGTTATTTGTATGAAACCAATGTTGGAGCGGGATTACCACTGATAGACACGATAAAATTATTGCACCTTTCTGGAGAAAATATCACAAAAATCAAAGGTGTTTTTTCAGGAACATTGAGTTATTTGTTTAATAATTTTTCTGCAAAAGAAGTGCCGTTTAGTGAAATATTGAAAGAAGCGATTGATAATGGATATACCGAGCCAGATCCAAGAGAAGATTTGTGTGGGAATGATGTTGGTAGAAAATTATTAATTTTGGCAAGAGAATTGGATTTGCAAAATGAATTTGAAGAAATCAATATTCAGAATTTAATTCCGGAGCATTTACGTGAAGGTGATGTTGCTGATTTCCTAAATAAACTGAAGGAGTTTGATCCTATTTATGATAAAATTAAGGCAGCACAAAAACCAAATCACGTGTTGCGATACATAGGCGAATTATCAGGTGATTTGCAAAACGACAAAGGAAATCTTGAAGTGAAATTAGTTTCGGTACCTTCGGATACGGCTTTGGGCGGTTTGAAAGGCTCTGACTCTTTCTTTGAAATTTACACCGAATCGTATGGTGACAGACCCATTGTAATTCAAGGTGCAGGCGCAGGATCAGCTGTAACTGCAAGAGGTGTTTTTGGAGATATTTTGAGATTATCGGATAAAGGGTAATGATTTAAGATTGCAGATTGCTTCGCCTGTTCGCTCTTTCAGGCTCGGGTAACGATTTTTGATTTAAGATATAAAAAAAAGAAAAGATGAAAATAACATTAGACAGAGTAAACGACAACTTTCACTTTGAATTAAAAAACGAACGTGGACATATTGTTAATGTAGATAGTCGTCCTGAATTTGGCGGCAATGATATGGGTGCAAGTCCAATGGAATTAGTATTGATGGGTGTTGCGGGTTGCAGCGCTATTGATATGATTTCGATACTTAAAAAACAAAGACAAGAAATTACTTCTTTCAAAGCTGAGGTTGAAGGAGAGCGCGTTCAAGTAGGAGAGGCAAAACCATTCAAGGATATTCATGTTGTGTTTTATCTGGAAGGTCCAATTAATGAAGAAAAAGCAGCAAGAGCTGCGCAACTTTCTTTCGAGAAATATTGTTCGGTTTCAAAAACATTAGAACCAAACGCAACGATACATTATAAAGTAGTTTTGAATAATAAATCATTATAGTTTAAATAAAAGGTATTGGTGTTTTTCGATTCCAACAACTTTAAAACTTAAACTTTAAACTAAAAAATAAAAATGAACGAACAAGATTTTGGTTTTGAAACCCAAGCCATCCGTACCCAATTAGAAAGATCGCAATATCAGGAGCATTCCGTGCCTTTGTATTTATCATCAAGTTTTGTATTTGAAGATGCCGAAGACATGCGCGCCTCTTTTACAGAAGAAAAAGATCGCAATATTTACAGTCGTTTTAGCAATCCTAACACTACAGAATTTGTAGATAAAATTTGCAAAATGGAAGGTGCTGAAGCCGGTTATGCTTTTGCAACAGGAATGGCTGCGGTATATTCTACGTTTGCAGCTTTGTTGAATTCAGGGGATCATATTGTTTCTGCAAGTAGTGTTTTTGGTTCTACGCACGCTTTGTTTATGACCTATTTCCCAAAATGGAATATCGAAACCTCGTATTTTGATATTAATAAGCCAGAAACTATTGAGAGTTTCATTAAACCAAATACCAAAATTTTGTATGCCGAGTCGCCTACGAATCCTGCGGTGGATATTATAGACTTGGAGTTATTGGGAGCAATTGCCAAGAAACACAATTTGATATTGATTATCGACAATTGTTTTGCAACACCTTATATCCAACAACCTATAAAATGGGGAGCGCATTTAGTGGTGCATTCAGCTACCAAATTAATTGATGGTCAAGGAAGAGTTTTGGGCGGAGTAACTGTTGGTAGCGAAGATTTGATTCGTCAAATTTATTTGTTTTCTAGAAATACTGGACCTGCGTTATCCCCATTCAATGCTTGGATTTTATCCAAAAGTTTAGAAACATTGGTAGTTCGTGTCGAAAAACATTGCGAAAATGCTTTGAAAGTAGCTGAATTTCTAGAAAATAATCCAAATGTGAACAGCGTGAAATATCCGTTTTTGAAATCACATCCAAAATATGAAATTGCCAAAAAACAAATGCTTTTGGGAGGCAATATTATTGCTTTTGAAATTAAAGGCGGAATAGAAGCAGGACGACAATTTCTGGATAAAATAAAACTCTGTTCCCTTTCGGCAAATATTGGTGATACGAGAACAATTGTAACGCATCCAGCCTCTACAACACACAGTAAATTATCGGTTGAAGAACGTTTGGCAGTGAGTATAACTGATGGTTTGGTACGTGTTTCAGTAGGTTTAGAAACAGTGAAAGATGTAATTGCTGATCTAGAACAAGCGCTTTCTTAGAGGTTTTAGATTGAAGATTAACGATTTTTGAATTCAGATTTAGTAAATGTCAAAAATCGTTAATCTCCATTTGTTATTCTTAAATCAAAAAGTATATTTTTGTTATTACAATAAAAGATATGTAGACTTCAGATTACTTTAAAATCTGAATTTAAAAATCTTTAATCTTCAATCTTTTTAAAATGCTTTCAAAAAAGACTAAATACGGAATAAAAGCTTTGACTTTTTTGGCTCGCCAAGAAGATCAAACTCCTGTCGCTATTGCTGATATTGCAAAGGCAGAGCAAATTTCTGTTAAGTTTTTAGAAAGTATTTTATTGCTTTTACGTCATTCTGGTTTTCTTGGAGCTAAGAAAGGGAAAGGTGGAGGATACTATCTTATCAAAGATCCAAAGGATATTAATATGGCAAAAGTGTACCGAATTCTAGAAGGTCCAATTGCTTTGTTGCCTTGCGCAAGCCATAACTTTTACGAAAAATGCGACGATTGTAAAGATGAATCCTTGTGTGCCGTTCGGAAATTAATGATGGAAGTTCGGGATAATACTTTAATGATATTAGAAAATAATACCTTGGCAGATATTGCTTTTTAGTCTATCTCGTTCTAAATAAAAAAAGCTTAAAAAAAATGACCTTCTCATTGTGCTAATTACAATGAGAAGGTCATTTTTTTGAGCTAATATGTTCGAAAATGTATTGTTAGGCTGTTTTTTTTTAATCATAAACCTAAAAAACCAATTTATATCCTACGAAAAATAACATTATCGCTATGGCATTTCTAAGAAACAAATCGGGTACTTTTCCACTCAACATACTTCCTATAAAAATTCCAGGAAGTGATCCAATTAATAACTGTCCTAAAAGTCCTAAATCTAAATTTCCCATTGAGGCGTGTCCTATCCCTGCAACAAGAGTTAAAGGAACTGCATGAGCAATCTCAGTTCCAACCAATCGAGGAGTTGGTAAAAGTGGGTACAAGAAAAATAAAGTAACGGTGCCTAAAGCACCAGCTCCTATCGACGTCAGGGTCACAGTTGCTCCCAGCATTATACCAATAGCAATGGTTAATACATTCTGAGTTTTACTCTGACTATGAAATTTATCACCAGCATGTTTTTGAGAAAATACTAAGAGTTTCTTTTTGAACAAAATGGCTATCGAAGTAAAAAGTAGCGCCCAGCCCAAGCTATATTTTATTACGAGATTTATTTCTGTAATATCTGTTTTTAGTCTATCGAGTATCCACAAAGTCAGTAGAGCTGCAGGAACACTGCCTAAAGATAGCCAACCTGTAATAGCCCAATTAATATTCTTTTTTTTGTGATGTATATATACACCGCCCATTTTAGTAAAAGCTGCATACAATAAATCGGTTCCAACAGCAGTTGTTGGCGGAATACCAAACCATAGTAAAATTGGAGTCATCAAAGATCCGCCTCCCACACCAGTCAATCCAACTATAAATCCAACTAATAAACCTGCAACAATTAATCCTAATTGAAAATCCATAAAATATTTTTTGACAAAAATAAAAACTATTTTATAATTATCCTATAGAAATGGTAGACTTTATGAAATTTATTTAAAAAAAGCAAAATTATACTAGTCATAAGTGAGATATGGTTTGCTTTTGAAAGATAATTAAAGGGGCGAAATTTAATATACTTTCTAAAACATCTTAAACGTATAGTTTGTTGTTGATTTTAATGTAAAAAAGCCAAATATTATTTTGTAATTTAGAAAAAAGTAGTACTTTTGTATAGTAATCTACTAAACCGATAGGGTATTAGGTTTAAATAAAAATCAATCCCGCTTTTAAGGGGTAGGTGAGGAAAACAAAAATAAGATGAGCACAGAGATAGTAAATACTTTATTAGGTAAAACAAAAGATTTTTCCATTGAGGAAACGCTTGCTTTTTTGGCTAACGAATACAAAGATAAAGTAGTTTTTTCAACTTCTTTTGGACAGGAAGACCAAGTGATTACGGCTTTAATTGCTAAAGATGATTTGCCGATTACCATTTTTACTTTGGATACCGGACGATTATTTCAAGAGACGTATGATGTTTTTCATAGAACACTAAAAAAATATAAAATAGACATTAAAACCTATTTTCCAGAAACAACTGCGGTGGAAGAGTTGTTAAATAAAAAAGGTCCAAACAGTTTCTATGAATCAGTGGAGAATAGAAAAGAATGTTGTTTTATTCGAAAAGTGGCTCCGTTAACTAAGGCATTAAAAGGGAATCAAATTTGGATTACCGGTTTACGAGCAGAACAATCAGAAAACAGAAATGATTTGGCAGCCTTTGAATACGATGCCCATTTTGATATCATCAAATTTAATCCATTGTTGAAATGGACTTTGGCCGAAGTTCAAAAATATATTGATGATAATAATGTGCCTCAAAACGCATTGCACAAAAAAGGATTTGTGAGCATTGGTTGCGCACCTTGTACAAGAGCCATAGCCGAAGGGGAAGATATCAGAGCAGGAAGATGGTCATGGGAATCGAGTCATAAAGAATGTGGGTTACACCAAAAATAATTAAAATTAATACAACAATCTTTCAATTTTTGAATTTTTCAATCCTTGAATAAATAAAAATAAAATGAGTTCAATATTAAAAACAAACGCTTTAGAAAGCGAAGCGATATACATATTTAGAGAAGTAATTTCTCAATTTGACAAACCGGTTTTGCTTTTCTCTGGTGGAAAAGATTCGATTACATTGGTGCGTTTAGCACAGAAAGCTTTTTTCCCTGCTAAAATTCCTTTTCCATTGTTACATGTAGATACTGGACATAACTTTCCGGAAACTATTGAATTTAGAGACAGATTGGTAGCTGAATTAGGATTAGAATTAATCGTTCGTAATGTTCAGGATGCTATTGACGAAGGTAAAGTAGTGGAAGAAACGGGTAAATATTCAAGCAGAAACAGTTTACAAACAACAACACTTTTGGATGCTATTGAAGAATTCAAATTTGATGCTTGTATTGGTGGTGCGCGTAGAGATGAAGAAAAAGCAAGAGCCAAAGAACGTATTTTCTCGGTTCGTGATGATTTTGGTCAATGGGACGAAAAAAATCAACGTCCTGAATTATTTGATCTTTTGAACGGAAAAATTGAAAATGGTCAAAACGTTCGTGTTTTTCCAATTTCAAACTGGACTGAATTAGATGTATGGAGTTATATTGAACAAGAGCAAATCGAAATTCCATCTATTTACTTTTCACACAAACGTAAAGTATTCCTGAGAGACGGTATGATTTGGTCACATTCTCCTTTTGTTTACCAAGAAGAAGATGAAGAAATTCAAGAAAGAATTGTTCGTTTTAGAACTGTTGGAGATATGAGTTGTACTGCTGCTGTTGATTCTTATGCAGCGACTATTCAAGAAGTAGTTGGCGAAATTAGATCTTCGACTATTTCTGAAAGAGGAGCCAGAATTGATGATAAACGTTCTGAAGCTGCAATGGAAAAAAGAAAACAACAAGGTTATTTTTAGAATTTGATTTTTAAAAATTAGTAAGCAAGTATAAAAAAAACAAGAGTTTTAAAGTTTTTAAACTTTAAAATTTAAACTCAATATAAAATGGAAGTTTTAAAAATAGCAACAGCAGGAAGTGTGGATGACGGGAAAAGCACCTTAATCGGAAGATTATTGTACGATACAAAATCGTTGACTACAGATAAGATTGAAGCAATAGAAAAAAGCAGTAAGCAAAAAGGATACGATTACTTAGATTTCTCATTGGCTACCGATGGTTTGGTTGCTGAAAGAGAACAAGGAATCACGATTGATGTGGCTCATATTTATTTTTCGACTGCAAAGAAAAGTTACATTATTGCCGATACTCCGGGTCACGTTGAATATACACGTAATATGGTTACCGGAGCTTCAACTTCACAAGTTTCAATCATTTTGATTGATGCTCGTAAAGGAGTTATTGAGCAAACCTACCGTCACTTTTTTATCAATAATTTATTGAGAGTAAAAGATGTGATTGTTGCGGTAAACAAAATGGATTTAGTTGATTATTCAGAAGAAGTATACAATAAAATCAAAGCAGACTTTCAGGCATTAAATGCAAAAAGTGCTTTCAAAGAACAAAATGTAAGTTACATTCCGCTAAGTGCAATCAATGGTGGTAATGTTGCCGATAAATCGGAGAATATGCCTTGGTACACCGGACAGACGGTTTTGGAACATTTGGAATCATTGGAACCAAATGATATCTACGAAAACGGAATCGCACGTTTCCCTGTTCAAACAGTAATTCGACCAAAAACAGAGGAATATCACGATTTTAGAGGGTATGCCGGTAAATTATACGGGAACACTATTAAAGTAGGAGATGCTGTAACGGTGCTTCCTTCTTTAACAGAATCTACCGTAACGAATATTCACTTTTTTGATAAACAATTTGATGAAGCAACGGCTGGTTCTTCTATCACTATCGAATTAGATAATGATATCAATGTAACCAGAGGCGATATGATTGTAAAATCGAATGAACTTCCTAAAATTGAAAAAGACATCACAACAACTGTTTGTTGGATGGACAGTAAAAAATTAGTGGCAGGTGCAAAATATTATGTGCAACACAACAGCAATAGAGTTTTGGCAAAAATTGATAGTGTAAAAAACGTAATCGCAACCGATTATTCAGGAACAACTCCAGCGACTCAATTAGCGATAAATGAAATTGGAGAAGTAACTATCAAATTGAGCAAAGCCATTTATTTTGATGCTTACACTGATAATAAATCTAACGGAGCTTTCATCTTAATAGATGCTGCAACCAATACAACAGCTGGCGTTGGTTTTATAAAATAATTTTAGCTTTTGCTAAAAAAATAAATAAGTTAAAAGATATAGATTAACAGCTAAAAGCCCAAAGCCAATAGCTAAAAGCTAAAGAAGATGCAAAGTTTTAGAACCGAAATTGAAGACCCGATAGTCCAAAAAGAGATTATAGATTTAGAGAAAAAAATTCATTCCTTCCGAAGTGGACAAATTGACGATGAGCGTTTTCGCAGTCTTCGTTTGGCACGTGGTATTTACGGTCAACGTCAAGAAGGCGTGCAAATGATTCGTATTAAATTACCATACGGAAAAGTGACTAGCGAACAATTGAAGCGTATTACTGAAGTGTCTGATAAATATTCGACAGGACGTTTACACATTACAACCCGTCAGGATATTCAAATTCACTATGTGAGTTTAGACAGAACACCTGAACTTTGGTCAGAATTAGCCAAAGATGATATCACTTTGAGAGAAGCGTGTGGAAACACCGTGCGTAATATTACTGGAAGCGAATTAGCGGGTGTAGATGTTGACGAACCTTTTGACGTGTCGCCTTATGCACACGGTTTGTTTCAATATTTATTGCGTAACCCAATTTGTCAAGAAATGGGACGTAAGTTCAAAATATCATTCTCCTCTTCAGATAAAGATACCGCTTTGAGTTATTTGCATGATTTAGGATTTATTCCAAAAATTGTAAATGGCGAAAAAGGGTTCAAAATAATGTTTGCCGGTGGTTTAGGTTCTCAACCAAGTCACGCTGAATTGCTTTCAGAATTTGTACCGGTGAACCAAATTATCCCAACTGCCGAAGGAATAATCAGAGTTTTTGACCGTTACGGAGAAAGAGCAAAACGTTTGAAAGCACGTATGAAGTTCTTAATCAAGGACTTGGGTCGTGAAGAGTTTTTGCGTTTGGTTGACGAAGAGAAAAAAGCATTGCCTTTTCATACTTACGAGATAGATACTACCGCTTTTGAAGGCCCAATTACTGAACCTTTATTGGCAGTACCAGCAGTAACGATCGAGGATGTTGAAGCTTTTGAAGCTTGGAAAAAATCGAATGTGATTGCACAAAAACAAACTGGATATGTTGCTATTGGTATCAAAGTACTTTTAGGAGATTTCTATACAGACAAAGCAAAATTATTAGCCGATTTGATTAAAAATTATGGTGCTAACGAATTGCGTTTTTCATTACGACAAAACATCGTTTTACGTAATATTAAAGAAGAAAATCTAGCGTTCTTTTACCAAGAATTAGCCAAATTGGATTTTGTTGCTTTAGGATATGATACTATTGGAGATATCACGGCTTGTCCGGGAACAGATACGTGTAATTTAGGTATCGCAAGTAGTACTGGTATTGCAGATGAATTAGAAAGAGTATTAAAAACAGAATACCCACAATACAGCAACAACCAACAAATCGCCATAAAAATTAGCGGTTGTATGAATGCTTGTGGACAACACAATATGTCAGAAATTGGTTTCCAAGGAATGTCAATCAATGCAGGAAAACTAGTTGCTCCAGCACTTCAGGTATTATTGGGCGGAGGGAATTTAGGAAACGGAAACGGAAGATTTTCGGATAAAGTGATTAAAATTCCAAGTAGAAGAGGACCCGATGCGTTGCGTTATATCTTAAATGATTTTGATGCCAATGGAAACGGACAATCATTCTTGAATTATTATGATGCCAAGGGAGAGAAATATTTCTATGAGTTTTTGAAACCATTAGCAGATATAACAAACCTTACCGAAGCTGATTTTGTAGATTGGGGAAATGCCGATAACTACGTAAAAGCAGTTGGAGTAGGAGAATGCGCGGGTGTAGTAATTGATTTAGTGGCTACTTTAATATTAGAAGCCAAAGATAAAATGACTTTTGCACAAGAAGCTTTTGAAGATGAAAAATGGGCGGATGCTATTTATTTAGCCTACGCAGGTTTTGTAAACGGTGCCAAAGCAATTTTACTGGCCGAAAACCAAAAAACAAATCACCACGCTGGAATTATCGATTTGTTTGATACTGTTTTTATCGAAAGCAAAAAAATAGAATTGGACTCAAGCTTTAAAGAGTTAGTTTATCAAATCAAAGCGAATGAGCCTTCGGCAGAATTTGCACAAAAATACATTCAAGAAGGAGTTGCGTTTTTTGATAAAATAGAAAAATACAGAGCAAAAGATTTAGCTGATGCATAATACAATACAACCAAAAGTAACTTTAGTGGGTGCTGGTCCTGGCGATCCAGATTTGCTTACTCTGAAAGGAGTTAAAGCACTTGCTGAAGCGAACGTGGTTTTGTATGATGCGCTGGCCAATGAAGAAATAATGAATCACGCACCAAAAACGGCCATAAAAATATTTGTGGGTAAAAGAATTGGCGCACATGAATATTCGCAAGACCAAATCAATCAGTTGATTGTAGACAATGCGCTTACGTATGGAAATGTGGTTCGGTTAAAAGGGGGAGATCCCTTTATTTTTGGTCGTGGAAGCGAAGAAATAGAATATGCAGAAAGTTTTGGAATCCCTACATTTGTGGTGCCCGGAATTTCATCGGCAATTGCAGTTCCCGCTTATCAAGGAATTTCTTTGACAAAAAGAGGCGTTTCCGAAAGTTTTTGGGTAATTACAGGTACAACTTCCGATAGGAATTTGTCGAATGATGTAGCGCTAGCAGCACAATCATCAGCAACAGTTGTGATTTTGATGGGAATGAGTAAGCTATCGCAAATTGTTTCTTTATTTCAAAAAGAATCCAAAGGCGAAACTCCAGTTGCGATTATTCAAAACGGAACTACTCCACAAGAAAAAGGGGGATTTGGAACGATTAACACTATCCAAGAAGTTGTAGCGATGAATAAGTTAAGTTCACCAGCAATAATTGTTATTGGAGAAGTGGTAAAAGAAAGTAGTAAGTTAAAAGGATTTTACGAAGAATTTATTTTAAGTGACATTGCGTAAAAAATAAGTATAAATTATTCAAGCTCTGGCTCCCTCTCCTTCGGAGTGGGTTGGGGAGAAGAAAATAAGATAGTAATGGAAAGGAACGAATTATATCCAATATTTTTAAAATTACACAACCTCAATGTACTTATTGTAGGCGGAGGAAATGTAGGTTTAGAAAAGTTATCGTTTATGCTAAAATCCAGCCCCAATGCAAATGTTGAGGTCGTAGCTCCAAAGTTTTTGCCAGAATTGGAAGCATTGGTAGAAAAACATCCTTCTGTGAAATTGACAACTAGAAAATTCAATCGCTGGATGCTACGCAAACGGCACATGGTTATTGCTTGTACCGATGATTTGAAAGTTAATAAACGCGTATTCGACTTGTGTCGAAAAAGATATTTGATTTGCAACATTGCCGATACACCGCCATTATGTGATTATTATTTGGGTGGAATTGTAACCAAAGGAAATGTCAAGATAGCCATTTCAACAAACGGGAAATCTCCGACGACAGCCAAAAGATTACGGGAGTTTTTCGAAGAAATAATTCCGGACGATATTAATAAAATGGTCGAAAACCTAAATGAATATCGCAAAACGCTGAAGGGGAATTTCGAGGAAAAAGTACAAAAAATGAACGAAATCACTGAAACGTTAAAAAATAAAGAATTAAAAGAGCCACTAAGTAACGAATGATATTTGCCATTAAAAACAGTAAAAATCAATCGTTAATTTGCAGTAAATAGTTTAGCATAATTACACATATAAAGAATAAAAAAATGGTTAAAACAGACATATTAATTATAGGAGCCGGACCAACAGGTTTATTTGCAGTTTTTGAAGCAGGATTGTTAAAGCTAAAATGTCATATTTTAGACGCACTGCCACAAGCGGGCGGACAACTTTCAGAATTGTATCCAAAAAAACCTATTTATGATATTCCAGGATTTCCTGAAGTATTAGCGGGTGATTTAGTTGATAACTTGATGGAACAAATCAAACAATTCGAGCCTGGTTTTACACTTGGTGAACGTGCAGAAACTATAGAAAAACAAGAAGACGGAAGTTTTATTGTAACCTCAAATAAAGGGAAAAAATTTCATGCTTCGGTTGTGGCGATTGCTGGTGGATTAGGAAGTTTTGAACCAAGAAAACCACTTATCGAAGACATCGAATTTTACGAAGATAAAGGAGTAAAATATTTCATTAAGAACCCGGAGAAATTCAGAGACAAAAGAGTTGTAATTGCCGGTGGTGGAGATAGCGCTTTGGACTGGAGTATTTTCTTGTCTAAAATTGCTTCTGAGGTGACTTTGATTCACCGTAGAAATGAATTTAGAGGAGCTTTAGATTCTGTTGAAAAAGTACAAGAATTGAAAGATTTAGGAAAAATAAGAATGATTACGCCTGCGGAAGTAATTGGTTTGAATGGAGCCGAACATTTAGAATCAATTGATATCGAGGAAAATGGTGCGCACCGTACTATCGAAACGGATTATTTTATTCCACTTTTTGGATTAACGCCAAAATTAGGTCCTATAGGAGACTGGGGATTGGATATTGAAAAAAATGCAATCAAAGTAAATAATGCATTGGATTATCAAACGAATATTCCGGGAATTTTTGCCATTGGTGACGTTAATACATACCCGGGAAAATTAAAATTGATTCTTTGTGGATTCCACGAAGCGACTTTAATGTGTCAGGCAGCATACCAAATCATCAATCCAGGTAAGAAATATGTATTGAAATATACAACAGTTTCTGGTGTTGACGGATTCGATGGAACTCGTAAAGAGGCTCCCAAAGCAGTGGTAAAAGCCATAATATAACTAGTAAAAAAATATAGCGTTAATACTTGCAAGTATTAACGCTATGTCTTTACTTTGCAGTGTTCCTATTTTTATTGAAAGTTATCACGAAAGGCGGAGGGAAAGACCCGATGAAACCTTAGCAACCCTTTATCTTTAAAGAAGGTGCTACATTCTACTTTATTCTGGTTTTTTTCAGCATTTAAGATAGATAACACAAGAGTACTTCCACAGTATTTCTCAAACCTTTTCTTGACAAACATATCGATATTTACTAACTGAATTTATTTCAGTATTTGGAGCGAATGATTGGCGCAATTTTTGCCGTCATTGTTCCCGCTTTCCGCTATATCTTTTTTTATTTCACCCTATTAGGGTTCAAAGCCCTAATAGGGTAAAATAAAAAAAGGATAGCGCTGCAATCGGGGCTAAAGGGTGATTAATTGTTGTTTTTGCAACAATCAAACCAAACCATATTATATTTAAAAAACAAGATATGTCAGAACATATAAAAGACAGTATTGGAGTTCCCCCTTCGGGGGTTAGGGGGAGTATTCAAGAAGCCATTAAAAAAAACATACTCATACTCGATGGAGCAATGGGAACGATGTTACAACGTTACAATTTTTCCGAAGAAGACTTTCGTGGAGAACGTTTCAAAGATTTTCCACATTCCTTAAAAGGGAACAACGATTTATTGTCAATCACGCAGCCGAAAGCTATTCGTGCGGTACACGCAGCCTATTTTGAAGCGGGAGCTGATATCGTTGAAACCAATACGTTTTCAAGTACCACTATTGGAATGGCAGATTATCATCTCGAAGATGTTGTTTACGAACTCAACTACGAATCGGCACGAATTGCCCGTGAAGTAGCCGATGAGTTTACAGCAAAAAATCCAGAGAAACCTCGTTTTGTGGCCGGTTCAATTGGACCAACAAACAGAACGGCAAGTATGTCGCCAGATGTAAATGATCCGGGTTATAGAGCAGTAACTTTTGATGATTTGCGTATTGCGTACAAACAACAAGTGGAAGCCTTGATTGACGGAGGAAGTGATTTACTGTTGGTAGAAACCATTTTCGACACTTTAAATGCCAAAGCGGCACTTTTCGCGATCGAAGAAGTCAAAGATGAACGCAATATTGACATTCCCATAATGGTTTCCGGAACAATTACCGATGCATCAGGAAGAACACTTTCTGGTCAAACCGTGGAAGCTTTTTTAGTTTCGGTTTCGCATATTCCATTGTTGAGTGTTGGTTTTAATTGTGCTTTAGGAGCCGATTTATTAAAACCATATTTGCAAACCTTGTCTCAAAACACTTCATTCAACGTTTCGGCACATCCTAATGCAGGATTACCAAATGCATTTGGGGAGTACGATGAAACACCAGAACAGATGCAAGCTTTCATCAAAGAATATTTAGACGATAATTTAGTAAATATCATAGGGGGTTGTTGCGGAACAACGCCAGAACATATCAAGTTGATTGCTGATATCGCTAAGGATTATAAACCAAGGGTTTCAACGGCGACAATGTAATGTAAAGACGCTATTTATCGCGTCTAACTAACAACTAACTAACGCGAGTTTTTACTCGTGCCAGAAAAGTAGTTTTCCTGCAAGGTTTTTTTTAACCTTGTAGGTATAAATTGAGAAAGTGGTGAATGGAAAAACAGACCTACAAGGTTTTGTAAACCTTGCAGGATAGTTGAATAGGATGAAATTACAGGATTTCTAGTTGTAATTTTAGCTTTAAGGGTATAAAAGGGATTAAAAAATTAAAAATGAAAGAAGACATCTTTTCGATATATCCAATATTAAAATTAATTACTGGGATATTTTTCTGTTTAGTTGGAGTTGTTATTTGTTTAAAAAATGAGTTTTATAAGTATGATAGAGATGACATGCTTTTTGCAACTTAACTGAAAGTATTTTTATCAGGGTTATTATTTATTGTGATAGGAATCGTTGGATTTGGTAGTTGTTTTTTTGATCTATTTTATAATTAAATACCTTAGCTCGTAACCAGAAACAAAGACAAGATAAAAAGGGTTTGAATAATAGAATTATAATTTAGAATAGGCATGAGCGGGACGCTCGCGCTAGCGAAGTACGAGTTCCGTAGGAACGACCCATTTTGTAGCAACGGAATTTATTCCGTTGGTGAGGGTAAAAAGAATAGTAATAGCATGCAGGGTTTTGCGTGAGGGATAGCAGTGAAAAGCCCACAGACAAATGAAGTCCCGATAGCTATCGGGACGGAATTAGTCGAGGGCTTGCAACGAATAGCCCGACCCTTGGGTCACGCCCAAAATAATAAGAAACAAAACGAACTACACGTTTTAAAAAAAGGTAGAAATAAACAAAAAAAGCTAGACTTACACGGTTTTTGAAACGGTGCAAGGATTAAATAAAACAAAATGGCACACGCAGAAAAGAGAAGAAACCTTGTATTATCGGGATTAGAGCCTTTAATTATTACGCCGGAAAGCGTATTTGTAAATATTGGTGAACGAACGAATGTTACCGGTTCTAGAAAATTCCTTAGATTAATCAAGGAAGAAAAATACGAAGAGGCACTTAGTATTGCTAAAGAACAAGTGGAAGGCGGCGCGCAAATCATCGATATTAATATGGATGAAGGAATGCTGGATGGTGAATATGCCATGACAAAATTCCTGAATTTAATCGCTGCCGAACCTGATATTTCCAGAGTTCCAATCATGATTGATAGCTCGAAATGGGATATTATCGAAGCGGGACTTAAAGTGGTGCAAGGAAAAAGCGTCGTAAACTCGATCTCTTTAAAAGAAGGCGAGGAACAATTTATTCATCATGCCAAATTGATTAAGCGGTATGGTGCTGCGGCAATTATTATGGCATTTGATGAAACGGGACAAGCTGATAATTACGAACGCCGGGTAGAAATTTGCCAACGTTCGTATGATATTTTGGTAAACAAAGTTGGTTTTCCTCCGCAGGATATTATTTTCGATTTGAATATATTTCCAGTAGCAACAGGAATGGAAGAACACCGTGAGAATGCATTGGATTTCTTTAGAGGTACGAAATGGGTTAGAGAAAATCTTCCGCATGCACATATTAGTGGAGGGGTAAGTAATGTTTCGTTCTCGTTTAGAGGAAATGACACGGTTCGGGAAGCGATGCACTCGGTTTTCTTATACCACGCTATTCAAAACGGAATGACGATGGGAATCGTAAATCCTGAAATGCTTTCTATTTACGATGAGATTCCAAAGGAACTTTTGGAACGTGTTGAAGATGTAATTCTAAACAGACGGGATGATGCCACCGAAAGATTGTTGGACTTTGCCGAAAATGTAAAAGGCGATGTAAAGAATAATGAAAAAGCGGTACAGGAATGGCGTTCAGGTACCATTCAGGAACGATTGACACATTCGTTAGTAAAAGGAGTCGATGAATTTATAGAATTAGATGTTGAAGAAGCCCGATTGGCAGCTGTAAAACCTATCGAAGTTATCGAAATCAACTTGATGACGGGAATGAATGTCGTTGGAGATTTATTTGGTTCAGGTAAAATGTTTTTGCCGCAAGTGGTAAAGTCAGCACGAGTAATGAAAAAAGCAGTAGCTTATTTGCTGCCTTTCATTGAAGCTGAAAAAGATGGAGTTTCGAGTTTTGCAGGTCGTATCTTAATGGCGACTGTAAAAGGAGATGTACATGATATTGGAAAAAATATTGTTTCGGTTGTTTTAGCCTGTAACAATTATGAAATCATAGATTTAGGGGTGATGGTTGCGCCGGAGAAAATCATTGCAGCAGCAATTGAGCACAACGTCGATATTATTGGATTAAGCGGATTAATTACGCCATCATTGGACGAAATGGTCTATTTGGCTAAAGAATTAGACAAGCGAAACATAAAAATCCCTGTAATGATTGGTGGAGCAACCACTTCACGAGCGCATACTGCTGTGAAAATTGCACCGCAATACAGAGAAACTGTTATTCATGTAAATGATGCTTCGAGAGCCGTAACGGTTGCCGGAAATTTATTGAACAAGGATAGAAAGATATATGCAAGCGACGTCAGGGCTGATTATGATGCTTTTAGAGAGACCTTTTTGAATCGTTCGCGCGATAAAAATTTCTTGACTATTGAGCAAGCTCGTGTCAATAAACTAAAATTAGATTGGGACACTTACACCCCAATGAAGCCCAATTTTATTGGGGTAAAAACAATCGAAGTCGATTTAGATGTTTTGGTTCCTTATATTGACTGGACGCCTTTTTTTAGAACATGGGAATTGTTCGGGAAATATCCTGCTATTTTAACGGATACTGTTGTTGGTGAGCAAGCTACTTCCGTTTTTGCGGATGCCAATGAAATGTTGGAAGTTATTTTAAGAGAAAAGAAACTGACTGCTAAAGGAATTTACGGAATTTTTCCAGCGAATCAAATCAACGATGATGATATTGAATTGAGTAATGAAAACGGAAAAGTGTTAGAGAAATTCTTAACGTTACGTCAGCAATCACAAAAAACAAAAGGAGCTCCAAATATCGCTTTATCTGATTTTATTGCTCCGAAAGACAGCGGTAAAACCGATTATATGGGTGTATTTTGTGTTACTACAGGTTTTGGTGTTGATGAGTGGGCGGCTGAATTCGAAAGAGATTTAGATGATTACAATTCGATTATGGTGAAAGCATTAGCAGACCGTTTTGCGGAAGCATTTGCGGAATATTTGCATGAAAAAGTGCGAAAAGAAATTTGGGGCTATTCATCAGATGAAACTTTGAGTACAGAGGCTATGATTGCTGAAGATTACAAAGGGATTCGTCCGGCGCCAGGTTATCCGGCTTGCCCCGACCATTTAGAAAAACCAACGATTTGGAAATTACTAAATGTTGCAGAAGAAATTGGAGTGACTTTGACCGAAAGTATGGCGATGTGGCCGGCTTCATCCGTTTCTGGGTATTATTTTGGGAATCCGGAGAGTAAGTATTTTGGACTTGGAAAAATAAAAGAAGACCAAGTTATTGATTATGCTAAACGAAGAAGTATTCCAACCGAAGTAGCCATGAAATGGTTGAACCCGAATATAGCAGATTAATTGATTTATGATTGTTGATTAACGAATTTTTATTTCAGATTTTTCACTCATAACTCATAATTTATAACTCATAATTGTAGAATGAAAGTAACACAACATATAGAAGCCGCCAAAGGAAATACCTTATTCTCCTTTGAAATTATTCCGCCCCAAAAAGGCAAAAGTATTCAGGAATTATACGATAATATTGATCCATTAATGGAATTTAAACCGCCATTTATAGACGTTACTACTTCTCGCGAGGAGTATATTTATGTTGATAAAGGCAATGGTTTATTAGATAAAAGGCTAACCAGAATGCGTCCTGGAACACTTGGGATTTGTGCTTCCATAAAACATAAATACACTGTAGACACCGTTCCTCACTTACTTTGCGGTGGTTTCACCAAAGAAGAAACCGAGTATATGTTAGTGGATTGTCATTATTTAGGAATTGATAATGTGATGGCATTGCGTGGTGATGCGATGAAGCACGAGCAGTCTTTTGTGCCCAAAGAAGGAGGTAATGATTTTGCAGTTGATTTGGTCAAACAAATTAATCAGTTGAATTGCGGAAAGTACTTGCATGATGTGATGGATATTGATAACAAAGCCAATTTTTGTATTGGAGTAGCAGGTTATCCAGAAAAACATTTGGAGTCTCCCTCCTTAATTTCCGATTTAAAAAGACTGAAAGAAAAAGTAGAAGCAGGTGCTGATTACGTGGTAACTCAAATGTTTTTTGACAATGCAAGATACTTCGAGTTTGTCGCCAAAGCCAGAGAAATGGGGATTACAGTTCCTATTATTCCGGGTATTAAGCCTATTGCAGTGCAAAGACACTTACAAGTATTACCACAAATTTTTAGAATCGATTTGCCTGAAGATTTGATTCATGCGGTAGATCAATGCAAAAATAATGCTGACATCAGACAAGTTGGAATCGAATGGGCAATTCAACAATCTATAGAATTGAAAGCTGCCGGTGTTCCGGTGTTGCACTATTATTCTATGGGGAAATCAGAAAATATTCGACAAATAGCAAGTCAAGTTTTTTAATTTCCAATCGTATTTCATGAAAAAAGCTCGTTTAAAATTGATTTAAACGAGCTTTTTTATCTACAATAACTAACACCACTACTTCGTAATCTCTCTAAAAACAGCCTCCAAGTTTTTATTCTTTTGGTTGAGTTGCAGCGTTTTTAAGCCATTTGCGTTCGCAAAGTCAAAAACAGCGGGACGCATGTCTTTGTCAGCTTTAAAAGTTAATTCCCAAATCATGTCGTGCGTATTTTTATAAGAAATAAGATTTTCGATTTTAGCAATAGCTTGTTCTTCGATTTTATAGTCAAATTCTACTTCAATAACCTGTTCTTTGCCCTCTGAAATTAAGTTGTCCAATTTTTTATCGGCAACAATTTTACCGTTATTAATGATGATCACACGGTCACAAATCGCTTCCACTTCCTGCATAATATGTGTAGAGAGGAAAACAGTTTTGTCTTTCCCCACGTTTTTAATCACATTACGTATTTCCATTAATTGATTCGGGTCTAAACCAGTGGTTGGTTCATCGAGAATCAAAACATCGGGATTGTGCAATAACGCATTGGCAAGGCCCACACGTTGCCGATATCCTTTAGATAATTGCCCTATTTTTTTATGACTTTCGGTACTTAAGCCGGTCAGTTGAATCACTTCTTCAATTCGGGATTTAGCTACTTTATAGACATCGGCATTAAAAGCCAAATATTCTCTCACATACAAATCTAAATACAATGGATTGTGTTCCGGAAGATAACCTATAGAAAGCTGAACGGCTTTTTGTTGGCTGTTTACATCATTTCCATTTACTAGTGCAATACCTTCATCGGCATTAATATAGGTAGTCAATATTTTCATTAAAGTCGATTTCCCGGCTCCATTTGGACCTAAAAAACCAACAATTTCTCCTTTATTAATGGAAAATGAAATGTTATCCAGTGCTTTTTGGGCACCATAACTTTTAGATATGTTATTAACTTCTATTGACATGGAATTTTATTTATTGCAAAAGTAAACAGAATAATCATTGATTTATTGTTTTTGTATCTCAATAAATAAAAGACCTTCGTCAAAGTTTACTAAGCAAGAGGATATTCTCCTTTAGATTTATATATTTACCTTAAACTATATAAATATGAATTTTAAAAATATACAATCGGGCAGTTTCTTGAAAAACTATAAAAGTATTTTATTGCTACTCGGCGGAATTCTGGTAGGAAGTATATTGGGTTTAGTTTTTGGAAAAGGAGTAGAAGTGATTAAACCTTTGGGCGATATATTTCTAAATTTACTGTTTACGGCGATAATTCCTTTGATATTTTTTACCATTGCATCCTCAATTGCCAATTTAGAAAAAACAGAAAAACTTGGGAAATTATTTGGAATTGTGATGAGTGTTTTTCTAAGTACGGTACTGATTTCAGCAATTTTGATGATTATCGGTGTTTTGCTTTTTCCTATTCACCAAGATATAATTACTTCTAAACTCCCATTAGAATCTGTTGAGGTGAGTTCAGCGGGTACACAAATCACACAGTTACTTACCGCCAATGATTTCTTTGAATTATTATCTCGTAAGAATATGTTGGCGCTCATTATATTTTCTTTTTTAATAGGATTTGCCAGCTTGAATTCTGGTGAAAAAGGGAAAGATTTTAGTCGGTTCTTGAATTCAGGAAACGAAGTGATGAAACAATTGTTGCACATGATTATGAAAACGGCGCCAATAGGGCTGGGTGCTTATTTTGCGTATCAGGTTGGGATTTTTGGACCCCAGTTGTTTGGCGCTTATGCCAAGCCTTTGGGGTTGTATTATGCAGTTTGTGCTTTTTATTTCGTAGTGTTTTTTAGTCTGTATGCTTTTATGGCTGGTGGAAAAAAAGGGTTCACTATTTTTTGGAAAAATAATATAACCCCATCATTGACCGCATTGGGAACCTGCAGCAGTATTGCGACAATTCCAGCCAATCTGGAGGGAGCGGAACGCATGAATATTCCGAGTCATATAAGTAATGTAGTTATTCCATTAGGTGCGCCACTGCATAAAGATGGTTCGAGTATGTCGTCTATTATAAAAATTGCAGTTATTTTTGCGATGTTTGGTAAAGATTTCACTGATCCAAATACGTTGCTAATGGCGCTAGGAATTACAGTAATTGTTTCAGTAGTAGAAGGCGGAATTCCAAACGGGGGATATATAGGAGAAATCTTGGCAATAACGGTGTATGGATTTCCTATGGAGCAAGCTTTGCCCGCGGCGATGATTGTGGGGACCCTTGTAGATCCTATGGCGACGCTATTGAATGCAAATGGAGATTTGGTTTCGGCTATGCTGGTAACCCGAATAGCGGAGGGAAAAAAATGGCTCTCGGTGAATTTAGCTGCTTAAATTATTTTTCGCACGGGGTTTTCCTAAAAATCCATTTTCAAATTGGTAATAAGCAGTGGTTTATGAGTGCTTTTTTTATATATTTAGCAAAATAAAGCAGGTTCTACAAAGAATTCTTTTTTTGTTAGATAAAATTAAATATTTTTTTTGGTTGACTTGAAATAAGTTATACATTTGCATAGAAATTATTAAAAAACAGAGAATACAATGTCTAATAACCGTTTTTACTTTAGCAACACTTATTATTTCTTCTTTAGGAAGTAAGGGATTGTGCTATGGTTATTTGAAAAACAACAAACAAATAAAACTAATATACAATCCTGATGAAAATCAGGATTTTTTTTTGAGTATATATGAAATAAGCATGACAAAAATTGATAAGAACACACATCATGATTTATGTAAATTTCATTTAAAAAATTAAATAATAACTTAGAATGAGAACTAAGATTGCAATACAAGGTATAAAAGGCTCTTTCCATCATCAGGTGGCACAAGATTATTACTATCAGAATGTTGAAGTAGATGAGTGCTTGTCTTTTGAAGAATTGGTAGACAGTTTATTGTCTGGAAAATCTGATCAGGCAGTTATGGCTATAGAAAATTCTATTGCGGGACCAATTATTCCGAATTATGCCTTAATTGACAAAAATAATTTGCACATCATTGGAGAACATTATTTGGATATTCATCAGAATTTAATGGCGTTGAAAGGTCAAAAAATGGAAGATATTCTAGAAGTACATTCGCATCCGATGGCCTTATTACAATGTATGGAATTCTTGAAAAAATATCCAAACATAAAATTAGTTGAAGACAAAGATACTGCTGAAACAGCCAGAAGAATACATCAAAATCAGTTGGAAGGAATAGCAGCAATTGCGAGTAAAACGGCTTCAGAAATGTATGAATTAGAAATTTTAGCTCCGGAAATCCAGACCATAAATAATAACATGACCCGATTTGTTATTATTAAAAAGGAGAATTCATTTGTGGAAGAAAACGAAATAAACAGAGCTTCTATCAAATTTGAATTGGATCACAAACGCGGAAGTTTAGCGGCAGTTTTAAATGTAATGAGTGATTGTAAATTGAATTTAACCAAAATACAATCGTTACCAAAAATAGAAACCCCTTGGAAATATTCCTTTTTTGTGGATGTTACTTTCGAAAAATACGAAGATTATGCTAAAGCAAAAGCATTACTGATCATTATGGCCGAATACTTTAAAGTTTTAGGCGAATATAAAAATACAAAACCATGATTACTACAGCGAAACGTCTGGATATAATTGAAGAGTACTATTTTTCCTCAAAATTGAGAGAAGTAAGACAATTGGCTTCTGAAGGGAAACCAATTATCAATATGGGAATTGGAAGTCCGGATTTACAACCTTCACAAGCAGTTGTTGATGCAGTAGTGCTGGCGATGCAAGAAGAAAGTGCCCATCAATATCAAAGTTATCAAGGGTTACCGGAATTGAGAAAGGGAATGGCTGATTTTTATCAGAACAATTTTCAAGTCGCGTTGAATCCAAATACTGAGATTTTGCCTTTGATGGGTTCGAAAGAAGGAATTATGCATATTTCGCTGGCTTTCTTGAATGAAGGAGATCATGTTTTAATACCAAATCCAGGATACCCAACGTACACTTCGGTGACGAATTTAGTGGGAGCAGTTCCAGTTTATTATGATCTAAAAGAAGCAAATAATTGGGAGCCGGATTTTGAAGTTTTGGAAAAATTAGATTTATCAAAAGTGAAAATAATGTGGATTGGTTATCCGCACATGCCAACAGGAGCAAGAGGAAGTTTACAGTTATTTGAAAAATTGGTGGCTTTCGCCAAAAAACATCAGCTATTATTAGTCAACGACAATCCATATAGTTTTGTTTTGAATGGCAATCCGATGAGTTTGTTACAAGTGGAAGGTGCAAAAGATGTGGCTCTAGAATTGAATTCTTTAAGCAAGACCTTTAACATGGCAGGCTGGAGAGTTGGAATGGTTTTAGGAAATGCAGCTTGTATTGATGCCGTACTGAAAGTGAAAAGCAACATGGATAGCGGTATGTTTTACGGGATTCAAAAAGGAGCAATTGAAGCTTTGAAAAGTGACAAGACTTGGTTTGAATCGATGAATGCGATTTATAGAAAACGTCGAATTCTAACTGAACAACTGGCAGAGAAATTAGGATGTAAAGTATATAAGGAAGGTGTTGGATTATTTGTTTGGGCAAAATTGCCGGAAGGAATCACATCGGCGGAGCAATTTATTGATGATATATTATATGATAAATCTATTTTCATTACGCCGGGAACCATTTTTGGTAGTAATGGCGAAGGATATATACGATTTGCACTTTGTGTAAAAGAGGAAAAAGTACAAGAGGCAATTGATAGATTTTAATACATGAATATACACGTAATAGGAATAGGATTGATAGGCGGTTCAATGGTATTGGACATTAAAGCACTGCATCCGGAAGCCAAAATTTATGGAATCGATACTAATGAAAGTCATCTGCAGGAAGCAATAGCTTTAGGAGTTGTTGATGCTGGTGCGACATTTGATGATTTAGTTGATGCAGATTTTGTAATCGTTTCTGTTCCGGTTGACGTTGCATTAAGTGTTTTGCCAAAAGTACTGGATGTTATTGGTGAGGCTACAATTGTTTTTGAAGTAGGTTCGACAAAGACGCCTATTTGCGAAGCGGTTGCCAATCATCCTAAGAGAAGAAATTTTATTGCAACGCATCCTATTGCAGGAACGGAGTTTTCAGGACCATCGGCAGCGCTAAAAGGATTGTTTCAAGGGAAGACGAATATTATTTGTGAGGTGGAGAAAACGACTTTCAAATTACAGGAAAAAGCGTTGCAACTTTTTACTGCTATGGGAATGCGAATTCGTTATATGGATCCGAAATCACATGACAAACACATTGCTTATGTGTCGCATTTATCGCATATCAGCGCATTTATGCTTGGGAAAACGGTAATCAATAAGGAGAAAGACGAACAGGATATTTTTGATATGGCCGGTTCTGGTTTTGAAAGTACAGTTCGTTTGGCCAAAAGTTCACCGGCAATGTGGACGCCTATTTTTAAACAAAACAGGAAGCAAGTAGTGAAAACATTGGAGGAGTATATTTCTAATTTATCAAAGTTTAAGGAATTATTAGAAAAAGAAGATTACGATGCGATTTACAATGAAATGCAAAGTGTGAATAAAATAAAAGAAATATTAAACGGGATAAACATAAAAAAGTAACCAGCATTATCCCGAAGTTTTAGGAGCAGGTTACAGTAAAAGAGAACAACACAGAATAAAATAAAAAAAAAGTAAAAATTAGAAAAGATGGAAAACAAGAAAGAAATGAGAAATTGGTTGAATGAATTCAATTTGACTCATCCATTTGTGATCGCAGGACCTTGTAGTGCTGAAACAGAAGAACAAGTATTGAAAATTGCACATGAATTGAAAGATTCAGATGTGAGTGTTTTTAGAGCAGGAATTTGGAAACCAAGAACACGTCCGGGAGGATTTGAAGGTGTTGGAGAAATAGGATTGAAATGGTTGCAAAAAGCAAAAGCTGAAACAGGTTTGCTAATGGGAACTGAAGTAGCAACTGCAGCGCACTGTAAATTAGCTTTGGAACATGATATTGATGTATTATGGGTTGGTGCTCGTACAACTGCAAATCCATTTGCGGTTCAAGAGATTGCTGATACATTAAAAGGTACTGATAAAATTGTATTGATTAAAAATCCTGTAAATCCAGATATGGCTTTATGGTTGGGTGGAGTTGAGCGTTTATATGCTGCTGGAATCAAGAATTTAGGAGTTATTCATAGAGGGTTTTCTACATACGAAAAAACAAAATACAGAAACATTCCAGAATGGCAGATTGCTATCGAATTGCAAAGTAAATTTCCTGATTTACCATTAATCATTGATCCATCTCATATTACAGGAAATCGTGAGATGATTCTTGAAGTGACTCAAGAAGCATTGGACTTGAATTATGACGGTATGATTATCGAAACGCATAATGATCCAGACAATGCTTGGAGTGATGCTGCGCAACAAGTAACACCAGACGCTTTGAAACAAATTTTCAAAGATTTGAAAGTGAGAAAACATGACGATGCATCAGATGAATTTACCAATAAAATGACAAAATTGAGAGCGAATATCGATGTTTTGGATGCTAATTTATTGGAATTGTTAGGGAAACGTATGAAAGTTGCTGACGAAATTGGTCAAGTGAAAAAAGACGCCAACGTTGCAGTATTGCAAAACAATCGTTGGAATGAAATCCAAGAAAAAATGATTTTGGAAGGTGGAAAAAAAGGATTGACAGAAGAATTTATAGTTAAATTATTCAAAAACATTCACCAAGAAAGTATTGGTCACCAAGAAAAAGTGTTGAATGCATAAAATGATTTAGGACTGAAAATTAACGATTTCTGATTTTAGATATCGGTGATCAGAATTTAAATTTCATGAAATCCCAAGACGTTATGTTTTGGGATTTTTTTGTTTTTAGAGTCTTCTAATATCAAATATTAAAAATCCTTTATCTTCGTAGAGTCTTAGATTTTAAATCTGAAATCTAAAATCGTTAATCTTCAATCAAAAATCCTTTATCTTTGCAAAGTCTAAGGTTTTAAATTAAAAAATCGAATTCGTAAATTGTAAATTGAAAAATGACAGGACTAGTATACAAATCTACAGGAAGTTGGTACACCGTAAAATCTGAACAAGGTGATTTTATCGAATGCCGTATGAAAGGGAAATTCCGAATTAAAGGAATCAAAAGTACCAATCCTATTGCTGTAGGTGATATTGTGGATTATGAACTCGAAGAAACATCAGATGTGGTTACGGGAACCATTCATAAAATTCATGACAGGAAGAATTATATCGTTCGGAAATCAGTGAATTTATCCCATCAGATGCATATTATTGCTTCGAATATTGACCGGGTTTTCTTGTTAGTGACCATTAATAATCCGCCAACTACCTTTAATTTTATTGACCGTTTTCTGGTTACTGCTGAAGCATATGGAATTGAAACGATATTGGTTTTTAATAAAATAGATACTTTTGACGAAGCCACGCTTGATGAGCAGTTGTATATGCAGCATGTCTATCAGGAAATTGGATATAAATGTTTGCGCGTTTCTTCTACTGAAATGAAAGGAATCGAGGAGTTGAAAGAAATGATGATTGGCAAAGTAAGTATGTTCTCCGGACATTCCGGTGTTGGAAAATCAACATTGGTAAATGCGATGGAACCTTCGTTGCATCTAAAAACAAAAACAATTTCTGAAGCTAGCAAACAAGGACAACACACGACGACTTTTGCAGAAATGTATGATTTGTCATTTGATGCCAGAATCATCGATACACCCGGTATCAAAGGTTTTGGAATTGTAGATATGGAAAAAGAAGAAGTGAGCGGTTATTTTCCTGAGTTTTTCAAATTGAAAGATCAGTGTAAGTTTAATAATTGCTTGCATAAAGACGAGCCGAATTGCGCCATTAAAGCAGCTTTGGAAAAAGACGAAATTGCTTGGTCCCGTTATAGAAGTTATCTTAAGATTCTAGAAGGGGATGATGAAAATTACCGTACTGATATTCATAATGAAGACCGAATAATTAGTGATAAAACAAGAGAATAGTTTTCATTATTGGTTGGTTTTTTCAATCTGAATATTTGAAACAATCTCAATTTCAGTCTTTAAACTCTGATATAGCTGGGATTAAAAAATGTTAGCTTCAATTGTTGTTTCAACTAAAAATAATTTAAAAAATAATAATTATGAATATTTACCATTCATAATTTACCATTCATAATTCACCATTATTTTGAAAGTTGTAATTCAAAGAGTTTCCACGGCTTCAGTAACCATAGATAAAAAAGTTGTAGCCGATATCCAAAAAGGACTGTTGGTTTTAGTTGGTATTGAAGATGCCGATACGCAGGAAGACAGCAGTTGGCTGGTTGGTAAAATTACAAATCTCCGCATTTTTGGCGATGAAAACGATGTCATGAATTTGTCTGTTAAAGATATAAATGGCGACATCATTGTAGTGAGTCAATTTACACTTCACGCCTCAACGAAAAAAGGAAATCGTCCGTCCTATATAAAAGCTTCAAAACCAGAAGTAGCTATTCCGTTGTATGAAAATTTTGTAAAACGTCTGGAAATAGAGTTGGGGAAGAAAGTGCAAACGGGAGTTTTTGGTGCAGATATGAAGGTGCTTTTGTTGAATGATGGACCGGTAACAATACAAATTGACAGTAAAAATAAAGAATAAGATGAATTTAAAAAATTCCCAACTAGACGTTGACACTTGGATCAAAGAACATGGCGTTCGGTACTTTAATGAGCTTACCAATATGGCGCAACTTACCGAAGAAGTAGGGGAAGTCGCCCGAATCATTGCCCGTCGTTATGGAGAACAATCCGAAAAAGAAAGCGATAAAAACAAAGACCTTGGCGAGGAATTAGCCGATGTGGTTTTCGTGGTTATGTGTCTGGCAAATCAAACCGGAATTGATTTACAAGCCGCTTTCGATAAGAAAATGGATTTAAAATCTATTCGTGACAAAGACCGTCACAAAAACAACGAAAAACTTAAATAATTTGTGAATTGTAAATTATGAATTGTGAACGAGTAGTGGTAAATTGCCACCCTAAATTATTTGAGTCGAAAGCGAAAGCTATAACTCATAATTCATAACTCATAATTAAAAACATGAATTTACTGTTACAAACTTCCCAATCTGATTTACAAGCTCGAATTGCAGTTACCGGCTCAAAAAGCGAAACCAACCGACTGTTATTGTTACAGGCGTTGTTTCCTAATATTACTTTGGCCAATACTTCGAACTCAGATGATAGTGAAGTGATGCAAAAAGCATTGAAAGGAAATGAGGAAATAGTTGACATTCATCATGCGGGCACGGCGATGCGTTTTCTAACGGCTTATTTTGCGGTTAACGAGGGCCGAGAAGTGGTCTTGACTGGCTCGCAAAGAATGACAGAGCGTCCAATAAAAGTTTTAGTGGAAGCATTGGAACAATTAGGCGCGCAAATCTCTTATGAAAATGAAGTTGGTTATCCGCCTATTCGAATCAAAGGACAAAAAATCACGGCCTCTAAAGTTAACATTCCTGCAAATGTAAGCAGTCAATACATTTCGGCATTGTTATTAGTGGCGCCAAAACTGGAAAACGGCATCGAAATTACTTTAGTGGGTGAGATAACTTCCATTCCTTATATCAAAATGACCTTGGCTTTATTGAATGATTTAGATATTAAAACCAGTTTTGAAGGAAATGTAATTACGGTTTATCCAAAACAAGAAGTGGAATCGAAAGTAATGACCGTAGAATCCGATTGGAGTTCTGCTTCTTACTTTTTTAGTTTGGCTGCTTTGGCCGAAAGTGCTTCCGTTTCATTGACAAGTTATAAAGAAACTAGTTTGCAGGGCGATTCTGGGTTGGTTGAAATCTACAAAAAAATGGGTGTTGATACGCATTTTGTAGGAAATAAAATGACTCTTACCAAACAAGCGGGTTTTATTCCTCAAACTGTAAATTTTGAACTCAACAATACCCCAGATATTGCCCAAACGATAGTAGTTACCTGCCTTGGGTTAGGAATTGGTTGCCATCTTACAGGCCTTCATACGTTGAAAATTAAAGAAACAGACAGACTGGAAGCGCTTCGAATTGAGCTAACAAAACTCGGAGCCAGTATATCCGTTACCAATGATAGTTTGACGCTTTTGGCCTCAGACGAAATCAATCATAATGTAACAATTGCTACCTATAATGATCACAGAATGGCGATGGCATTTGCACCATTAGCTTTGAAAGTGCCAATAATCATCGAAAATGCTGAAGTAGTTTCAAAATCATATCCTGATTTTTGGAATGATTTAAAAAGTTTAGGCTTCGAAATTTCAGAAAAATAAGAGTTGTAAAGGGTAGTCAATCAGCCGCTTTTGAAAATAAACAGCAAAACACTTGACAACGCCTATCTCACAATCGTATATTTGCACACTCGGATTAAGATTGTCATCCTGAAGGACATAATTCATAATCCATAACTCATAACTTTATCAAATGAAATTATCACATTTTCAATTCGATTTACCAAAAGAACTTCTTGCTGAATATCCAGCTGAAAACAGAGACGAATCACGTCTAATGGTTATTGATCGTAAGAAGCAAACCATAGAACACAAATTGTTCAAAGATGTTATCGATTATTTTGATGACGGTGATGTTTTAATTTTGAATAATACTAAAGTTTTTCCCGCACGTTTGTATGGAAATAAGGAAAAAACAGGAGCAAGAATCGAAGTTTTTTTACTTAGAGAATTAAACTCTGAGCAAAGACTTTGGGATGTTTTGGTTGATCCAGCGCGTAAAATTAGAATCGGAAACAAATTATATTTTGGGGATGATGATTCGTTAGTTGCTGAAGTTATAGACAATACCACTTCACGTGGAAGAACTTTGCGTTTCCTTTACGACGGTTCTTATGAAGAATTCAGAAATAAATTAACAGAACTAGGAGAAACTCCAATTCCAAAATACATTTCAAGAGACGTAACGCCGGAAGATGCGGAACGTTACCAAACGATTTATGCTAAAGAAGAAGGAGCTGTTGCAGCACCTACTGCAGGATTGCACTTCTCGAAGCAGTTATTGAAAAAATTGGAAATCAAAGGAATTAAATTTGCTGAAGTAACACTTCACGTTGGTCTAGGGACTTTTAATCCAGTTGAGGTTGAGGATTTATCAAAACACAAAATGGATTCTGAGGAATTAAAAATTACTCAAGAAGCTTGTGATATTGTAAATGAAGCCAAAGCTAAAAAGAAACGTATTTGTACCGTAGGGACTACCTCTATGCGTGCGGTAGAAAGCTCGGTGTCTTCAAATAATACATTGAATCCTTTTGACGGATGGACAAATAAATTCGTTTTTCCTCCACATGAATTTACAATTCCAACGTGTATGATTACTAATTTTCACACGCCAAAATCAACTTTATTAATGATGGTTTCAGCATTCTGTGGACATGATTTAATGAAAAGAGCCTATGCAGAAGCGATCCAAGAAGGATACAAATTCTACTCATACGGTGACGCGATGTTGATTATCTAATTAGAAACCGATTTTACAAATAACAAAATCTCGTCAGTACTGGCGAGATTTTTTGTTTTATACTATTAAAATCAATCAAATGTACTTAAATAAAGATTTGGTTTTTAATTCAATATAGTAATCGGAAACTATTTTTTTTCATTCGTAATTTTAACGGCATAGGTCGGGTCACTAGGATAAAGTCTCTGATCCATTTGTCTTTTTTTACTACTTTTACAAAACAAAACACAAAATATGACTTTTCAAAATACTCTTGAATTTGCAAAACTACTGGATTCACAAGATCAATTATATAAGTATCAGGATGAATTTATTTTTCCTAGGATCGAGGGTGAAAAGGTAATTTATTTTACTGGAAATTCATTGGGATTACAGCCTAAACGTAGTAAAGCCTATGTTGATGAGGTAATGAATGATTGGGCGAATTTGGCTGTTGAAGGTCATTTCTATAGTGAAAAACCATGGTGGGACTATCATGAACGTTTTGCTAATCCCTTGAGTAAAATTGTGGGTGCTTTACCAAGTGAGGTTACCGTGATGAATACCTTAACGGTTAATCTTCATTTGTTGATGGTTTCTTTTTATCGACCTACAAAAACCAGATATAAAATTATTTGTGAGGAGAAAGCATTTCCTTCGGACCAATATATGTTTCAAAGTCAAGTGCATTTCCACGGGTACAAACCCGAAGAGGCTATTGTTGAAATCAAGCGTCGCGAAGGCGAACACAACATTCGCTTAGAAGATGTTTTGGCAAAAATTGAAGCAGTAGGAGAGGAGTTGGCTTTGGTTTTAATTGGTGGTGTTAACTATTATACGGGACAAGTTTTTGACATGAAAACAATAACTGCAGCTGGTCATAAAGCGGGTGCTTATGTTGGTTGGGATTTAGCGCATGCTGCCGGAAATGTAAAATTGGAGCTTCACGATTGGAAGGTAGATTTTGCTGCTTGGTGCAGTTACAAGTATATGAATTCCGGGCCAGGAAATGCCTCAGGATGCTTTGTACACGAAATACACCATAACAATCCAGAGTTGCCAAGATTTGCAGGATGGTGGGGACACAATAAAGAACGCCGTTTCAAGATGGAACAAACTTTTGATCCAATTCATGGGGCCGACGGTTGGCAAATAAGTAATCTTCCAATACTTTCTCTAGCGCCTTATTTAGCATCAATTGAATTATTTGACGAAATAGGAATGGATGCTTTAATTTTAAAAAGGGATAAAATAACTTCGTATTTAGAGTTTGTACTAAAAGAAATAGACAAAGAAGTAAACAGTACTTTCGAAATAATTACTCCTGCTAATCCCTCTGAAAGGGCTTCACAATTATCCGTATTGCTTCATGGAGAAGGTCGTAGTTTATTTGATTATTTAATGAAGCATGGTGTGATTACTGATTGGCGCGAACCAAATGTAATTCGATTAGCTCCCGTTCCATTGTATACTTCTTTTGAAGATATCTATCGTTTTGGACAAATTCTAAAAGCAGGAATTTTAAGGTAACGGTTGCCAGAATTATATAAGAAATAGTTTGAATTCTATAAGTTTTACAAGAAGGTTTTAGTATTTCTTTGTAGACTTAGTAATTTTAAAAAATTAAGATCATGAAAGCATTATATTTTATACTAGTTTCTCTTGTTATTGTTTCTTGTCAAAATCAAGGAAAAATGGATGTTCAGAAAGCCAAACAAGTTTCCGTGGATTCTATGAAAGTTGAAATAGAGAAACAACGCGTTATTGATTCCATGCAGGTTGAAATAGCTAAAATAGAAGCAGCAAAGATAGAAACTCAAAAAGAAGTTATTGTTGTTAATCAACAAGCCCCTAGAACGACTACCACGACAACAACAGCTACTACCACAAAAAGGAAAGGCTGGAGCAGCACGGCTAAAGGTGCTGTAATTGGTGCTGGTGTTGGTGCAGCAACAGGAGCAATCATAAGTAAGAAAAAAGTTCAAGGTGCTATAATTGGTGGTATTGCAGGCGCTGGAGTTGGTGCAGGGACAGGTGCAATTATAGATGGGAGTAAGAATGAATAAATGTATTCTATAGTACAATAAGAGTGTTTAAGTTCAAATAGAATTTAAACACTCTTTTTATTTAGGGGGTAGTTTCCATTTAAAGCGAGTCCATATCTTCAATAATGGCATTAGCTTTTACTTTGATTTTGTATAATTCTTCAGGATCCATTTTTTTTAATAAATTTAGCATCATACCCATACGTTGGTTTCCTTTGAAATACTCTTTTTTTTCATCCAGAAAATTCCAATACAAGGTGTTAAACGGGCATGCTTTATCTCCAAATTTTTCTTTTACATTGTAATGGCATTTCGCACAGTTATTACTCATCTTATTGATGTAGCTCCCGGAGGAAACATACGGTTTAGTCGCAATAATTCCGCCATCTGCATATTGTGACATGCCTCTAGTGTTGGGCATTTCTACCCATTCTATGGCGTCAATGTAAACGCCAAGATACCAGGCATCTACTTCATCAGGATTAATTTGTGTCAGCAAGGTAAAATTCCCTATCACCATGAGGCGTTGAATGTGATGTGCATACGCTTCGTCTAAACTCTGATTGATGGCATGGCTCATACAATTCATTTTAGTTTTTCCTGTCCAGAAGAAATTTGGTAATTTATTGTGATTTTCCAAAGCATTCAGTTGTGCATAATTGGGCATTTCTTTCCAATAGATTCCACGAATGTATTCGCGCCAACCTAAAATTTGTCGCACAAATCCTTCTACCTGTGAGATGGAAATTTCAGATTCATTTTTATGATAAAAAGCAATAACGGTTTCCAGAACTTCTTTTGGAGAAAGCATTTTACTATTCATTGCAAACGACAAACGAGAATGGAACAGAAATTTTTCATCTGTGTGCATCGCATCTTCATAATCGCCAAAATGTTTTAATAAATTCCTACAGAAATAATCCAAAACCTCCAAACATTCCTCACGGGAAGTAGGCCAGCTGAAATCAGTTTCAGTAATATTTCCAAAAGTAATTATACCGGCTTCTTGGATTTGAGAAGCTACTTCAGATGCGTTTTTATGAAAATTTTTCTCTGATGGAACAGGTACTTCTCCTTTGTATTTTTTTCGATTATCCGCATCAAAATTCCATTGATTCCCTACAGGAGTAGAACCATCCATTAACAGATGGTGTTTCTTGCGCATAGTACGATAGAAATTCTCCATCAACAATAGTTTTTTACCTTCAAAAAAATCAGAGAGTTCGTGGCGCGTGGTGTAAAAATGTTCGGTATCAAAAACTCCTGACGCTATTTTAAGATTAGCACAAATCGTCTTGAGTTGCTCGTCTAGTCGATATTCGTCGGGTAACAGGTATTCGAATTTTTTGATGTCATATTTTTGGATACAAGCAGCAATGATCTTTTCCAGATCTTGTGGATTATCAGGATCTGTAATTTGAAAATAAACGGCTTGGTGACCCAGAGCGAGTATCGTTGAGTAGAAATTCCTCATCGACAAGAAAAACGCCACCACTTTCTGGATGTGATGCTTTACATAATCCGTTTCTTGACGCATTTCGGCCAGGACGTAAATGATGTTTTTGTCATTTTTATGAAACCAGGAATGCTTTGCATTCAACTGATCGCCAAGGATTAACCGAAGTGTTTTCATTGTTGTTTTTTATAAAACGAAACAGTAGGCATTTCTTTTCGAGCATATTGGAAGCGATCTACTAATTTGGGTAAACAATACCCGTCAAGTCCATTTAACGCCACAACATTTCCTTTGTCAATCTGCAACCAACCATCTTTATGTTCTAATTCCTCTTCAAAAAATAAACTTTCAATCGAAGCAATAACGTGAATCGTGTCATTTTCCTTGATGTAATATTCATTTACATATTTACAATACAGCTGGACAGGGCTTCCTTTTACGAAAGGGATTTCAATATTATTTTTATACTCTTCTTCAAGATTCGTTTTGTCAAATTCGGAAACTCCTAATTCATAATTTGCCGAAGTGTGATGTGCATCTTCAATCATGTCAACAGTTATGTGATTCACCGTAAAGTATCCAGTTTCTCTTATATTTTTGTACGTATCTCTGGGAACAGTTGTAGGTCTCATTATAAATCCAATTAGTGCAGGATTGCTGCCTAAATGAGTAATGCTGCTAAAAATTGCCACATTAGTTTTTCCTTCGATGGATTTTGTAGCAATTAAATTAGCTGATTTGTATCCAGTGCAAGAATTGATTAAGTTCAATCTTGCGATTTTCTCCATTTGAGTAATAGCCTCTCTAGAAATGTGCTTCATATCTATTTAAATTTAAAACAAATATACTTTTTTTGTTTAATAAAATACAAAACAAACTAAACAAAATAATTGTAAAACAACATTTTAGTATCCAAAAGCAATGAAAATAAATAATTTAAAATAACTTTCAAATCCTATATTTGTTTACCAATTTTTCCAAATGAAAAAACTTAAAAAAATCCTTCTGGTTTTACTTTCAGTAGTAATGATTATAATAATAACTTTAATTGTTTATGGTTTTTATCTAAAACCTAAATATGAGGGTAAAGTAAAACTGAAAAATATTCAGAAAGAAACAACGGTATATTTTGATGAATTTGGAGTGCCTCATATTTATGCCAATAACTCAAAGGATGCTATGGAAGCTTTGGGTTATGTACATGCACAAGATCGATTATGGCAAATGGAATTGATGCGACGCATTGCTCCGGGACGATTGTCAGAGATTTTTGGTTCGGTAACGTTGAAAAATGATGTCTTTTTTGCGGGTCTCGGAATCGAAGAGGCTTCTCAAAAAGCGATTGCGGCATTGGATAAAAATAGTCTAAGTTATCAATTGACGATTGCTTATTTGGATGGAATTAATCAATACATGGAGGAGGGAAAAACACCAGTAGAATTCAGTTTATTCGGGGTTGAAAAAAAGAAATTCACCATAAAAGATGTTTATAATATTTTTGGATACATGTCTTTTAGTTTTGCGATGGCTCAAAAAACGGATCCATTATTGACAGATATTCGGAATAAATACGGAATGGAGTATCTAAAGGATTTTGGAACTGATAGTTCTTTCAATAGCACCCGAATTAAAAATGCCAAAGAAACTCCACAAGAATATATCGCTATTGGAAAGTCTATAGCTTCGCTTTTAGATCAATCACCAATTCCTCCCTTTATTGGGAGTAATAGTTGGGTTATAGCTCCGAAGAAAACCAAAAAGGGGAAAGTTATTTTTGCGAATGATCCACATATTGGTTTTTCGCAACCGGGAACTTGGTATGAAGCACATATTATAGCGCCTGATTTTGAATTGTATGGCTCTTATTTGGCAGGAACTCCGTATCCTTTGTTGGGTCACAATCGTGAATATGCATATGGTTTGACGATGTTTGAAAATGATGATATTGATTTCTACCAAGAAGAAAATAATCCAAAAGATGCTAATGCTTACAAAATGCCAAATGGTTTCAATGCGTATGAAATTAGAAAAAAAATTATAAAAGTAAAAGACAGTGTTGATGTAGTTTTGAATGTAAAAGTGAGCTGTCATGGTCCCATTATGAATGATTTAATTGATGGTTTAAATAAAAATAAACCAGTTGCGATGTCGTGGATTTATACACAACAACCCATTCAGATACTCGATGCGGTATACCGACTTTCTCATGCTAAAAATATAACCGATTTCCAAAAAGGAGTAGCTTTAATAGCTGCGCCGGGACTGAATATCATGTACGGTGATGCCAAAGGTAATGTGGCTTGGTGGGCAACCGGGAAATTATACAAACACAATAAAGGCGTAAATACTAATTTTATTCTGGATGGGGCCAATGGTAAAGATGATATTGCTGAATATTTGGATTTCTCCAAAAACCCTTCGGCGGTGAATCCTAATTGGAATTATGTTTATTCTGCTAATAATCAACCCGAACCAATTGATGGGTTTTTGTATCCTGGCTATTATCTTCCCGAAGACAGAGCTAAAAGAATTACGCAATTATTAAACCCAAAATCAGATTGGGATAAAAAATCTGTCAGTAAAATGATTTTTGATAATACTTCATCAGTCGCTCCAGAAGTAGTTGGAACTTTAATTTCGTGTGTTAATTATAATACACTTTCTAAAAACGAAAAAAAAGCGATCGATATTCTGAAAATTTGGAATGGATCTAATAATCTTGGAGATGTATCACCAACGATTTATAATAAATGGGTTTATTTGTATTTGAAAAATACTTTTGAAGACGAACTTGAAGAAGTTCATTTTAAGCAATTTATGGCAACTCATATTATGAAACAAATAATTGCCAAACAAATGGCAAATCCAGTGTCACTTTGGTGGGACAATATTGCCAGTAAAAATATAAAAGAAACCAGAAGTCAAATTCTGTCACAATCGTTTAAAGAGGCTATTTCGGATTTAGAAAAACAATTGGGAAATGCAGTTCCGGCTTGGACTTGGAATAAAGTGCATACGCTGGAACATCAGCACCCATTAGGAAAAATAGAGGTGCTAAGAAATTTTTTTAACGTAGGGCCTTTTGAAGTTTCAGGTTCAAATGAGGTAATCAATAATCAAATGTTTGGATTTTCAGAAAATGGTAATTATAAGGTTTCAGCTGGCCCTTCTACGAGAAGAATTATTGATTTTTCTGATATAGAAAACAGCTGGAGTATACTACCAACGGGACAATCCGGAAATCCATTTAGTGCACACTATAGTGATCAGGCAGAGCTATACAATGCAGGAAAATTTAGAAGAATGAAACTAAACAAGAGGGAAATCGTTAGAACTTCAACAAAATTGGTCTTTATTCCGCATAAAAAAGAATAGTTTTTAAAGTTCTTAAAATAATAAATCAGTAATTTTGCCTAACTTTTTATAAGAAATTAATGCAAACTCCCAAAAAAATAGCGGTTGTAGGTTCCGGATTAGTCGGATCTTTATTAGCTATTTACCTTCGTAAAGCAGGGCATGTCGTTCATGTTTATGATAGAAGTCCAGATATTAGACAAATTGAGTTCTCCGGCCGTTCCATTAATTTAGCGATGTCTAACCGAGGCTGGAAAGCGCTGGACGGTGTTGGAGTGGGAGATGCGGTGCGCGAAATTGCTATTCCTATGGATAAGCGGGCGATTCATCTTGTAGACAAACTTAATTTTCAAAATTATGGACAAGAAGGAGAATCTATTTATTCGATTTCGAGAGGAACTCTGAATAGGAAGATGATTGATTTGGCGGAAGCCGCAGGAGCCCAATTCTTTTTTGAACATAAAATTTGGGATGTAACCTTAGACGATGCGACTTTACATATTGGTGAAACCGAAAGAGGTGCTTGGGAAGACAAAAAATACGATATGGTTTTTGGTGCTGATGGCGCTTTTTCTAGAATTCGCCACCGCATGCAACGTCAAAGTATGTTTGATTATTCACAAGAATTTTTACCCATAGGATATAAGGAATTAAATATTCCAGCAAATTCGGATGCAACTCATAAATTAGACAAGAATTCTTTTCATATTTGGCCTAGAGGCGAATACATGTTGATTGCATTACCTAATTTAGATGGTAGTTTTACGTGTACCTTATTTATGCCATTTGAAGGGGAAAATTCTTTTACCTCGTTGAAAAATAAAAAAGAAGTGGAAGCTTTCTTTGAAAAGAATTTACCGGATACTGTTGATGTGATTCCAAAATTGACCGAAGATTTCTTCAAAAACCCAACGAGTACCTTGGTAACTATGAAGTGTTATCCTTGGACTTATGAAGATAAAATTGCCTTAATTGGCGATGCATGCCATGCGATTGTACCTTTTTATGGACAAGGAATGAACGCAGGTTTTGAAGATATTTCTATACTTTATGAAATGATTGAAAAGTACGGCGACGACTGGAAAATCATTTTTTCGGAATATCAAAAATCCCGTAAACCAAATGCGGATGCGATTGCGGAACTTTCATATCGTAATTTTATGGAAATGAGTTCCAAAACAGCTGACGAAAAATTCCTATTGCAAAAGAAAATTGAGAAATCATTTTCGGATAAACATCCTGATAAATGGATTCCGCTTTATAGCAGAGTAACTTTTAGTGATCGTCCTTATGCCGAAGCTTTAGCGATTGGGGACTATCAAAATGCTATTATGGAGGAAGTTTTAAAAATGGAAAATATTGATAAAATTTGGAATAGCGAAGTAGTTGAGAATAAAATTTTGGAGTTGTTACAATAGTTTTTAAGATGGTTTTTTCGCTCTTGTGCCGGTGCTTATTCCTCACGGTGTACTTTTGTGAAATCGAAAGCAGGTTTGCAAATAGCAATATATTCACACGGTTCGTTAAAAGGATTAGAATATTGCACCCGAGTGTTTTTTTCAATTTTTATAGATTGGCCAGCTTCAAGAATAACAATTTCATCTTCAATGATAAATTGCTTTTTTCCTTTTATAATATAGGTGTATTCTTCAAATTCGGGGGTTTGGAAAGGTTCACTCCACTTAGGTGGAGCAATCATGTGTGCGATTGAAATTTCAGGATTGTTTGTGGTTGCATTTCCGTGATGTTCTTCTATTAATTTACCGTCTGTTGTAGGAACTACAAAAGGTGTTTTTTGAATAAAATATTTTTTCATTTTTAATATTATTTTTGAAATACGCTTTAAGAAATTTAATTCTAAAAGGGTATGCAGAATTTATTTTTTGAACATTTTTGTTAAAATACCAAATGCGCCTCTTATAAAAGTAGCACTTGTCAATACTTTCAAAACGGATTTCCCTACAACAGTTGCTGTACTTGGACCACTATTTGCTTCTTTCTCAGTTGTTTTTTTTTGCTCTTGTTCTGTAGCTTCGTGTTCGATACCAGCGATTTTTTTATTGAGCATTTCGTAAGCGCTTTCGCGATCAATAAGTTCGCTGTATTTTTTTACCAGTTTCGATTTAGCATTGATTTCTTGAATCTCACTTTCAGTCAAAATATCCATTCTGCTCATAGGTGCACGCATCATTGTTGCTGCAAGCGGAGTAGGAATTCCTTTTTCGTTCAGTGCGGTAACTAAGGCTTCTCCAATTCCAAGGCTAGTCAATACTTCATCGGTTTTATAATATTCAGATGTTGGATAATTATCGGCTGTTTGTTTTATCGCTTGTCTGTCATTTGCCGTAAAAGCCCTTAAGGCATGTTGTATTTTTAAACCTAATTGTGCCAAAATACCACTTGGTATATCCATAGGATTTTGGGTAATAAAATAAATCCCAATTCCCTTCGAACGAATGAGTTTTATGATTGTTTCTATTTGTTCTAATAATGCTTTGCTGGCTTCATTAAATATTAAATGGGCTTCATCAATGAAAATCACCAATTCAGGTTGGTCCACATCTCCTTTTTCAGGCATTCGTTGGTAGATTTCAGCCAGCAAACTCAACATAAATGTCGAAAATAATTTTGGTTTATCCTGAATGTCAGTCAAACGCAAGATATTCACATACCCTTTGCCATTTTCATCAATGCGCATTAAATCATGAATGTCAAAAGACATTTCTCCAAAAAAAAAGTCAGCTCCTTGTTGTTCCAATTCAACTATTTTTCTAAGAATAATCCCGGTAGTTGAAGTAGAAATTTTCCCGTAATCAGCTGAAATTCCTTCTTTTCCTTCTTCAGTGATATAATTAATTATTTTTTTAATGTCTTTAAGATCCAATATAGGCATTTTGTTATCATCACAATATTTAAAAATTACTGCTATTACACTGGCTTGGGTATCATTCAATCCTAATATTCTAGAAAACAATACGGGTCCAAACTCCGATATTGTTGCGCGAAGACGAACTCCGTTTTGTTCTGATAGGGTCAATAGTTCAACAGGAAAGCTTGACACACTGTAAGGGATGTTAATTCTAGTATGGCGTTCAATAATAAAAGGTTTTTCTTCCCCTTCTTTTGCAATTCCGCTAAAATCTCCTTTTATGTCCATCATTAGTACAGGAATTCCAAAGGAGGATAACTGTTCTGAAAGTACTTGAATAGTTTTAGTTTTTCCAGTCCCAGTTGCTCCGGCAATCAATCCATGTCTGTTCAAGGATTTTAATGGTATTTTTACAGGAGTATCAGCCAAAGCCTCTCCGTCAAGCATCGCTCCGCCCAAAATAAGGCTTTCTCCTTTAGAAATATAGCCATTATTTATATGTTGTATAAAATCTTCTTTTCTGCTCATAATAAGGATAAATTTAAATCATTTGTAAGGTATAAATTTTTACAATATCTATTAATAAAGTGTTAACTGCAGTTTTCGTGCTTTTTTACTGTTAATAATAAAAAAAAATATTTTCAACTGTTTCAATCTAGATTTTGAAATATTATATTAATATATCATAAAACAGTGTGTTTTTTTTTATGAAATAGCTAATTAACTTGTGAATTTTGATATAAATGCAAATTTTAAATCAACGAATATTTGTTGGGAATAAAATTAATTATAATAAAATTAAAAAAAGTTTTTTTATTTAAACTAAAAATATAAATTTGCTCCACTACAAGTTTATTATAACTAAAAGTTTAAATTATTTAAAACTATTAAAATTAAAAAAAATGGCAAACGTTAAAAAAGAAAACGGTTCAAAAGGTGGAGGAATGATTTCAGGAATCATTATTGTAGCATGTGTTTTTGTTGGATGGATAATTTGGAATTTTATAATGGGTAATGGTGCTAACTTTGAAGGTGGTGTCAACACAGGTCACCCAATCCCTGGGAATTATTTAGCAATGGTATATAAAGGAGGTCCTATCGTACCTATTTTATTGGGATGTTTGTTAATGGTTATTGTGTTTTCATTTGAGCGTTTTGCAGTAATTTCAAAAGCTTCTGGTAAAGGAAATCTTGATCAGTTTATGAAAAATGTTCAGGGAAACATTACTACAGGGGATATCGATGGAGCTATTGCTTTGTGTGATAAACAAAAAGGGTCTGTAGCAAATGCAATAAAATCAGCTTTGTTAAAATATCAAGATGTTAAAAAAGAAGGTTTAGATAGCGAAGCTGCTGCTGAAACTATCCACAAAGAAATTGAAGAAGCTACTTCATTAGAAATGCCAATGTTAGAAAAACACATGACTATTCTTTCTACTTTAGTTTCACTAGGAACACTTGCTGGTTTGTTAGGAACAGTAACTGGGATGATTAAAGCATTTGGTGCTTTGGCTGCTGCTGGAACTCCAGATCAAGCTGCGCTTGCAAACGGTATTTCTGAAGCATTGATCAACACTGCAACAGGTATTGCTACTTCAGCATTAGCAATTGTTGCTTACAACTTTTTTACTTCTAAAATTGATACTTTGACTTATTCTATTGATGAGGCAGGTAATACAATTGTAAATACTTACAGACACTACAGAAGTACACAAAAATAATTAATAATTTAGTTTGTAAGAAAATAGCAGTCTTTTTGAAAGAGCTATTTTCTTATAAATGTAAAAAAATATATTAATGGCTATAAAAATGTCCAAAAAAGCAGCGTCTATTGATATGACCGCTATGTGTGATGTGGCTTTTCTTTTGCTGACTTTCTTTATTTTGACAGCTACAGCTAAGATTCCAGAAGCGTTACCAGTAGATACGCCTGCTTCAACAGTTCAGTCAAAGTTGCCGGATACGGATTTAGCGACTATTACTGTTGGAAAAGGAAAAGTATTTTTTGACTTGAAAGGTAGAGAAGTTCGTAAAAGAACACTTGAGTTGATGGGGCAAAAATACGGTGTTGCATTTACAGATGATGAATCATCAAAATTTGCATTAATGGAAGGAATTGGTGTTCCAATTTCTAATTTAAAGCAGCTTATTGCAATGAAAACCGCTGAGCGAAGTAAAGAAGGGTTGCAGCCGGGTATTCCTAAAGATTCACTTGATAATCAATTGAAAGAATGGATCTACAATGCACGTATAGCAAATATTGAGGTCGATGACAAGGAATTGCAGTTTGCTATAAAAGGTGATGCAAAAGAAGAATATCCAGCTATATTAAAAGTTATGGATATTTTACAAGATCAAAAAATCAATAGCTTCAACTTAGTTACGGGTTTAAGAGCAAAAGAAAAAAACTAAAAAAAATACACTAAAATGGCTGAATTAAATACTGGCGACGGTGGTGGCAAAAAAGGTGGAAAAGTAAGAAGTAAAAAATCAAATTCAAAAGTAGATTTAACTGCTATGGTGGATTTAGCTTTCTTGTTAATTACTTTTTTTATGCTAACAACTACGCTATCTAAACCACAATCAATGCCTTTGGGTTTGCCGGATAAAGAAGACGATGAAAAGAAGGAAAAGCCAATTAAAGTTGATGAGAACCGTACTATGACTGTATTATTAGGTGATAATGATAAAATGACATATTATATGGGCTTATTGGCAACTCCAATAGCTGGTCCTAGCGATATTTCTTATGGTAAAGAAGGGATTCGTAAAGAATTATTGAAGAGAAAAAAATCAGTTTTAGAATACACAGGTAAGAAAGATAAAGGAATGATTGTAATTATCAAACCAAGCAAAAAATCAAATTACCGCAATTTAGTAGATATTCTAGATGAAATGGCGATTGTTGACGTTCCAACTTATGCAATTGTAAATGATTTTACTCCAGAGGAACAAAAATTGTTAGAAGGTAAATAAGATTTATCTTATTACTTAATAACCTAATAACTAAGAAAAATGAAATTAGATATTTTCACAAACCAATGGCTTGATATTGTATTCGAAGGTCGTAATAAGGCCTATGGCGCTTATGAGCTAAGAAAATCAAATAACAAGACTATGGTTAAAGCTCTTGTGCTTGGCGCAATTGTTTTCGCTCTTGCTGTCAGTGCCCCGCTTATCATGAGTCTTATTCCTAATACTTCAGATGATTCCGAGGTTTTAGATACTAAAATTACTACGGTAAAGTTGCCACCTAAGAAAGAAGAAGTTAAAAAGAATCTTCCTCCTCCTCCTCCTCCTCCTCCAAAAGTCGATCAGGTTAAATTTGTTAAGCCAGTTGTAGCTAAGGCAGATGAGGTTACTGAAGAGCCACCAAAAATTGTTGAAATAAAAGACAAAAAACTAGGTGCTGAAACTATTAAAGGAGATCCAGATGCTGAATTATCTGTTGAGCCAGTTGGTAATGGTCCGAGTGCAGTAATTGCTGAGGATAATCAAATTTATAATACTGCAGGTATCGAGGTTAAACCAGATTTTCCAGGAGGAATGGAAAAGTTTTACGCATATGTTGGTAAAAATTATCAAACTCCAGAAGAAGAAGGCTTAAAAGGTAAAGTTTATGTTACTTTTGTTGTAGAAAAAGATGGTTCATTAACTGACATCAAAGTAATCAGAGATATTGGTTACGGTACGGGAAAAGAAGCTATCCGTGTATTAAACAAATGTCCTAGATGGAAACCTGGAGAGCAAAATGGTAAACCAGTAAGAGTACTTTATTCTCTTCCTATTACTATTCAAACTGCAGAATAATGTTAAATAACATAGTAAATAATATTAAGAAGAAATCGCTTAAAGAGCGATTTCTTCTTGTTTTAGGAATTTTGTTTTTTCTAGTTTATCTCGTTTTAGGTTTATTGATTATCTTTATGAAGAATTTTCCTTTAACAATTCAACCTACTTATAGAATTGCTTTTGGTGTTTTACTTATCGTATACTCTTCTATAAGATTTTTTCGAATTATAAATGATAATAAAAACTAGATTATGAAAAATTATATTAAACTTCCGTATTTTATTTTTTTTGCAGTAATTTTTTTATTGTTTGCTTGTAATCAAGCTAATAGTTCAAAAGAGAAGGAAACCATTATTAAAGGCACTACAACGATCTATGTTGATGAAACTTTGACTCCTATTGTTGAAGATCAAGTAGCCGTTTTTGAAAGTAATTATGAAGCTAAAATAAAACTTATTTCAAAATCAGAATCTGAAACAGTTAATTCTTTATTTAACAAAAAAGCGGCAATTGCTATTTTGTCAAGAAATTTGACAAATAAGGAACTTAGTATTTTTGATCAGAGAAAAATTATTCCTAAAGTAACAGTGTTTGCTACAGACGCAATTGCTTTTATCTCTAATAAAAATAATAAGGATACTATTGTAGCGTTGAAAGATGTTATAAAGTTTATGCAAGGAAAACAAGTTGCATCCATTAAAGGATTGGTCTTTGATAACCCAAATTCTAGCACAGTAAGATATATGAACTCACTTGCAGGATTAAACGCAATACCTGAAAAAGGTGTTTTTTCATTTAAAACTAATGATGACGTTATTAAATATGTCTCTGAAAATGATGGTATGATTGGGGTCGTAGGAGTTAATTGGCTTTCTCAACCTATGCCAGCGATGCAAAAATTTGTCGATAATGTAAATACTTTAGGCGTAATAGGAGATAAAAGTGATAAGTCCTACACTCCTTCCCAAAATAATATAGCCGAAGGCAAGTACACTTTGGCACGCGATTTGTACATAATCAATTGTCAAGGATATTCAGGTTTAGGAATGGGCTTTGCTTCATTCGTTGCAGGGGATATTGGACAAAGAATAATTTTAAAATCTGGTTTGCTTCCTGTTCGTATACCCAGCAGGAATATTAAAATTAGAAAACAAATTGAAAACGATAAAAAATAAATTAACTACAATTAAAGATGAATAAATTTAAATTTTTTAGTGTTGCTTTATTGGCTTCGGTAACCGTAAGTCAAGCTCAAGATTTGAATCAGGCAAAGAAAGCAATTGACGCAGAACAATTCGATAGTGCAAAATCGATTTTAAAATCAATTATAAATTCTAAACCATCTAATGGAAAAGCGGCTTTTCTTTTAGGGAATGTTTATCTTACACAAAACGTATCGGACAGTGCTAAAATCTATTTTCAAAAAGGATTGAGTGGTACTGAAAGTGCTAAACTTAATTATATTGGATTAGGTCAATTGGATTTAGACAATGGAAATGTTGTTGCTGCACAAGCTAATTTTGCTTTGGCTTCCAAAGATATGAAAAAGAAAGATGTAGAAGAATATATCTACATCGCCAAAGCTTACATGGCTGCGAATAAACCTGATTATAAAAGTGCACTATCTGTTTTAAGTAGAGCCAAAATTAATAATCCTCAAGATGGGCAAGTTCTACTTGAATTAGGAAATGCTTTTTATGGTGATAAAAATCAGAATGAAGCTTACGTAGCTTATCGTGATGCATTTCAAGTTGATCCAACTTTGATAAGAGCAAAAATGCAGTTAGGGGTATTACTGAAAGGGGCTAAAGCATATACTGAAGCGGTAAAAGCTTATGATAATGTAATTGCTACAAATGCAAATTACGGACCAGTTTACCGTGAATTAGCCGAGACTTATTACTTATGGGGAAGAAATGAACCATCTAAAAGTAAAGATTACCTTCAAAAAGCATTAGATTTTTATGAAAAATACATGAGTTTGACAGATTATTCTTTGGCCTCTCGTATGCGTCATGCTGACTTTTTAATCTTAGCCGGTGATTATAAAGCATTAGAAATTGAAGCTAATAAAATGAAAGAATTAGATAAAGTAAATCCTAGAATTTTACGTTATTTAGGTTTCGCAGCATATGAAAATGGAAATGCTGATGTGGCAATTCAATCATTAGAAAGTTTCATTGGAAATCCTGGAAATAAAGTACTTGCCGTTGATTATCAATATTTAGGTTTTGCGAAAATTCAAAAGGCAATAAGTGCTGATGGTAAAACAGTTGACCCAACTCTTTTTAATAATGGTATTTTAGATGTTAAGAAAGCTGTTGAAATGGAAATTACAATCACTAATAATCTAGCTGATATAGGAAAGAAATTGTATGAACAAAGACTATTCAAAGAAGCAGGTGCGATTTATGAAATTGCTGTAATGAATAAAGAATCTAGAAATTATTTACTTGACAATTTTTATTTAGGAAACTCATTATATTATGACAATACTAGAAAAGATGTTGTGAAACCTGATCCTATTGCATTGCAAAAAGCTGACCTAGCTTTTGGAAATGTTATTGAAGCTTCTCCTGCTACTCAGGATGCTTATATCTTTAGAGCAAGAACTAATAGATTGTTGGAAAAAGATGACATGATGGTGAAATATTATGAAGATTATATCAAAGTGGTTACTGATAAAGGTCCTGAAGAAATAGAAAAAAAGGCAGTAAAAGCAAAAGTTATAGAGTCTTATAATAACTCGGCAGCAAGTTATGCTAATACAAACAAAGCTAAGGCGATTGAATACTTTAACAAAACCCTTGCCCTGGATCCAACAAATGAGTATGCTACTAAATCATTGCAAACTTTGAAATAAAAGAATTTTTTAAATATTAAAACCGATAGCTCCTAAAGAACTATCGGTTTTTTTTTTTTTTTTGAGTATATTCGTTAGGATTGGTTGGTGTGATTAGTCGCGCTATTCGCTTTGCTTTTAGGTCAAAAAATGGATTAAAAAAGGTTGCCGTTTTTATCGGGCAAGTAGCTGTTAATAGTAATTTTTCGGCAAGCATTTTCCAAATTTCAAATTACTCATTTTCTAATTAACTATCTTTGCACTTTAAAATTAAATAATGTTATCAAAAGAAATACAATTAGAAGTTAATAAAGGCGCAATGCTCCCTTTGATGGAAGAATTTTACACCATTCAAGGAGAAGGATTTCATACAGGAACAGCCGCATACTTTATTAGAATAGGCGGATGTGATGTTGGTTGTCATTGGTGTGATGTTAAAGAAAGCTGGAATGCCGAATTACATCCTCCTACTGGAATTGATGTGATAGTTTCTAATGCGAGCAAGTATTCAGAAACTGTTGTGGTTACTGGTGGAGAACCTTTAATGTGGGATATGAGTTTGTTAACGCAAAAACTCAAGCAAAATGGTAGAAAAGTTCACATAGAAACTTCAGGAGCATATCCCTTGACAGGAACATGGGATTGGATTTGTTTGTCTCCAAAGAAGAATAAATTGCCAACTCAAACGGTTTATGATAATGCACACGAGCTAAAAGTAATCATTTACAACAAACATGATTTTATTTTTGCCGAAGAGCAAGCAGAAAAAGTCAATGATAATGCTATTTTATTCCTTCAACCAGAATGGAGTAAAAAAGAAGAAATGACTCCGTTAATTGTTGATTATGTAATGAAAAATCCTAAATGGCGCGTCTCGCTGCAAACACATAAATATTTGAATATTCCTTAAAACTTCAAAACCCCAAATAACTAATTGTTGTTTGGGGTCTTGAATTAATGAATAGTTCAGTTATTTCTTATAATCCTATCCTCTAGCCCAGATAGCAGCGGCATCCTTTTTTGTCTCATTTTTTTATGGGACAAAAAAGATATAGCGAATAGCTGGAAATAGCTCCTAAAATTACCAGCCTTTTTGTTTTTTCAATTCGATGATATGTGCTAAGTGGTGGTTTCCATGCCAAGCATAGGTTCCAATTATTGTCTTCAATTGAAATGTTGTGTTATGTTCCGGATGAATAAAGGACTTTTCTAAATCAGCTTCGGTAAGACTATTCATTAAATAAGCTAAACGGAAGTGCAATCCATTCAGGAATGAAAGTGTGGGCTGAATGGGCATCATCAAATTATCATGTAATTCCGCCCAAAGATCTTCATAATAAGGTTTTATTACAGGTTTGTCCTCAGTTAATGTCCATTTGATTCTAAGGAAACAATTCATATGACTATCGGCGCAATGGTGAATTACTTGACGAATCGTCCAACCATCCTGGCGGTATGGTGTCTCTAGTTGTTCCTCGGTTAAATTAATCACTTCTTTTTTTAATCGTTCTGGGAAACTTGCGATTGCTGCTATTTTATTATGGAGATATTCGGTTGAATAATTTTCCGGCGGAACAAATTTCCCAATGGGATAACGTAATTTTTCCAGTGCTGAATTTTCCATATGTAATTGGTCTTTTTAAATTGAAAGTTTTGCTAAATAATCATAATGTTCGCCTTCAAGAATCAACTCACATTGAAATCCATTATCTAAAGCAGCATTTTGTAAAGTGTTATAATCAATAAACATCCAATCGAATGGTTTTTCCTTCTCGCCTTTGTATGAAATATTAAAAATAATTTCGCCATAATATTCATTTTGGGAAGGAATCCACTTTCCGCCGTCTTCATCATCATCATCAAACATATAAATTATATCTGAACTGTCCAACAAAATTTGTCCGCCAGGATTCAATAATGATTTTAGTTTTAAAAGGAAATTTGGGATGTTTTTCAGTTTTCCGCACATTCCAGCACCATTCATCAATAGGAGTATCGTGTCGTATTTCTCGTTTTCTAATGTCAGTACATCCTGAACTTTCGCTTTTTTAAGTCCGCGAAGGGTACACGCTTGAATAGCATTCGAAGAAATATCGATAGAAGTAACGTCTAAATTGCGTTCGTTTTGCAAAGATAAACTATGACTTCCTGCACCACAACCTACATCCAGGATTTTACCTTTGGCAAGTTGTAACGCTTTTTGTTCCATTTGTGGCATTTCATCGTAAGAACGAAACAAATAGGCGACGCTCATTTCGTCTTCTTCAGAAATAGTGGTTTCCGTTATTAAATCTTCGGGAGAATTATTGGTTTGAAAATCAAGTATGGCTTTGCCAAAAAGGTCTTTCATTAGAGTTGCTGTGTTAATTTGGTTATTAGTTGATTTGTTTTAAGTAATTTCGCAGAATGTTTTATCGAATAACCGAAAAACAAAGCTACGAATGAATACGATTATAAACAATCTTCCTAAAGAAGCCAAAGATAAGCATATCGAAAACAAAAAGTATTTCGACAAGCTGAAAAAGAAGACACCAAAGAATTTAGATTACGTGATGCAAGATTTGCATGATGCCGAATTCAAGAAAACGAATTGTTTAAAGTGTGCCAATTGTTGTAAAACGACAGGACCTTTATTTACGGATGCCGACATTGAGCGTGTTTCAAAATACCTACGCCAAAAGCCACAACAATTTATTGAGCAATACCTTCAAATCGATGAAGACCGGGATTATGTGTTGCAAAGCGTACCCTGTACTTTTCTTGATAATGAGAATGCGTGCATGATATATGATGTGCGTCCTAAAGCTTGTAGAGAATTCCCGCATACAGATCGAAAAAAGTTTCAGCAAATCACGGATTTAACGTTGAAAAACGTAGCGATATGCCCGGCTGCTTTCAATATTGTAGAGGAAATGAAAAAGAAATTACCTCTGTAATTTAATGTTTACAATAATACATTTGTGTCTGGCCTCCTCAGCTTTGGATAGGGCTGGGGACTAATAAATCAAATATTTCGTTCTCATTTCTTTAAACTCGATAAGTCCTTTCTGCCAGCTTTGTCTGATTTCCTTTTCGGATATTCCATTTTCTATTTGTTGTTGCAGTTTTTTAGTTCCTGCTAATTTTGTAAAAAAGGGATTGAAGAATTTTGATTTGTCGGTTGTGGTTTGATAGGCTTTAATTAACCACTTTAATTCTAATTGTTTTACTCTTGAATGTTTTGATAGATCATCTCCATAGCATTCGATACCATTGTAAACTGGATTTTGAGCCCCGAAATTTGGTTTCGGAATAAAACTAAAGCCATTTTTTGGCAGGTAAGGAGAGCCGTAAATTTGGAATTGTTTTTCAGTTCCGCGCCCCACACTTACATTCGTGCCCTCAAAAAGACACAAACTAGCATATAGATTTACGGCTTGATCATTCGGGATATTTGGCGAAGGTTTTACAGGTAAACTATAATTTATTTTTCGGTTGTAATTAATACATGGAATTACGGTCAGTTTACATTGCACATCGTTCTTCAGCCATTTCTGTCCATTTATCATTTTAGCATATTCGCCAATGGTCATTCCGTGTAACAAAGGAATTGGATGCATGCCTACAAAACTTGAAAATGCGGTTTCTAAAACAGGTCCGTCAACAATACTTCCGTTAGGATTTGGTCTGTCAAGAATTATCAGCGGAATATTGTTTTCGGCACAAGCCTCCATAATATAATGTAACGAAGAAATATAAGTGTAAAATCGCGCTCCAACATCTTGCAAGTCGAAAACCATAAGGTCAATGCCAGCCAGTTGCTCTGATTTCGGTTTTTTATTGTCACCATACAATGAAATAATAGCGAGTCCAGTTTTTGAATCTTTTCCATCAATTACATGTTCACCTGCATCTGCAGTGCCGCGAAAACCGTGTTCGGGTGCAAATATTTTCTGAATGTCAATGTTTTTTTCTAAAAGAAAATCTACTAAATGTGTTTTGTTGGAGAGAATTCCGGTTTGGTTAATTACAATTCCAATTTTCTTGTGCTTTAATAATGGTAGATATTTGTCATAATTATCGGCTCCAGTCTTTATTTCTATTGCTGAATTGTTTTTACTATTTTCTAAATCCGATTTTACATTTCCTCTTAAATCTTTTTTTCTAGCGGAACATGAAGTCGAAATGATTATTAAAGATACAAAATAAAGCGATATTTTGAAAAATGGGATCATATGTATAGGTTCAAATAAAATTAATGCCAATTAGTGTAATTCGTGTTTTAACTGTATTTTTGGCACAAGCGACGCGAACTGGCGAAGCAAATCCAAATTAGAAATCGAATCAAATTGAATTTAGAATATTTCATAGCCAAACGACTCATCACTGCTAAAGATTATAAAAGTAGCATTTCTGCTCCAATTATAAAAATTGCTATTTCGGCAATTGCGATTGGTATGATTATGATGATTGTTTCGGTAGCGACTGGGATAGGGTTACAGCAAAAGATCCGAGAAAAAATTTCCGCTTTCAACGGACATATCATTATTTCGAATTACGACAACAATCAATCCGAAGTCACATTAGTTCCAATTTCTAAAAAACAAGATTTTTATCCAAAATTCACAGCTGTTTCTGGAGTAAGTCATGTTCAGGCTATCGCTAGTAAAGCCGGAATTATCAGAACCGAAACTGCTTTTGAGGGAATCATCTTCAAAGGAGTGGGTAGTGATTATAAATGGGATAATATAAAGGAGTATCTGGTTTCTGGAAAACTTCCTGATTTTTCAAAAAATGTCAATCAAGAAGTATTGATTTCACAATTCCTTGCAAATAGATTGAATTTAAAAGTAGGCGATTCCTTCAATACATTCTTTATAAAGGAAAGTCAAAATCAATTACCCAACATCCGAAGATTTCAAATCAAAGGAATTTTTAACTCCGGTTTTCAAGAATTCGATGCTACCTACGTAATTGGCGACATTCGCCACATGCAGCGCATTAATAAATGGGCGCCAGATCAGGTAGGTGCTTTTGAAGTTTTTGTAAATGATTTTAATAATATTAAGTCTATTGGAGAACAAGTCTATGAACAAACATCGTCAACACTGGATAGTAAAACCATAATCGAAAAATACAGTTACATATTCGAGTGGCTTCAGTTATTTGATTTCAATATCATTGTTATATTAGTAGTCATGATACTTGTTGCTACCATTAATATGGTTGTCGCACTTTTAGTACTTATCCTGGAGCGAACCCAAATGATAGGTATTTTAAAAGCATTAGGGTCCAATAATTGGTCAGTTCGCAAAATATTTCTTTACAATGCCTTTTACCTTATAGTGAGAGGGTTGTTCTGGGGAAACTTAATTGGTATTTCGTTATTGTTAATCCAGCAGCAATTCGGTATAATCCAGTTGAATCCCGAAAACTATTATGTCAATCAAGCGCCGGTCTATTTAAATTGGGGATACATCCTTTTATTGAATTTGCTCACAGTCGCCGTTTGTTTCTTTGTATTATTAATTCCTTCCTACATAATAACCAAAATTTCACCGGTGAAAGCCATACGTTTTGATTAAATAGTTATTTGGGCGTTCCCCATTATAAAAAAAGAGGCAATTATCATCATGTGTAGTTGCCTCTTTTTTTATAATGGGTCGGGCTATGCGCTTCAAGTCCTCGTCCCGCAAAAAAAAGGCGGGACTGCGGTCTTTCCGCTGCTATCCCTAACGCGGGTAGCGTTTCAATAGAGCTTGTCATTTCGACAAAGGAGAAATCTGAGTAACATTACTTATGTGTTACCTTGTATGTATAGGAGTGGGCTGTGTGCTTAGAATGTTATATTTCTACTGTCTATACATAATAACATCCATGTTTTTTATCCATTTAGTCACCCTCTCCTTCATAGAGGGCCGGGGAGAGGAAAATAGTTTCGTTTCAAGACACATGTTTTCAGGGATTTAAAGATAAAGTTAAGAAAACGTCAAAAAAAAGCTTTAAAAAAGCTTGATAAAGCGAATAAAGGGGCTACTTTTGCACCCGCAACAACGCAGACGTTCTTTAACAAACTGACAAGTAATACGAATTAAACTAGAGAATTTATTTTCGAAAAAAATTCAAAAAAGCTTGTGAGATTAGAAAACGCTTGTTACATTTGCACCCCGCAAAACAGGTAAGTTCCTTGATAAACTGATAAGAAAAGAAGAAGTAAAAGGAGGTAAAAATTTCCAAAAAAAACTTCAAATATTTCTTGCCGGTTAAGAAAAGAAGTTGCACTTTTGCACCCGCTTTGAGAAACACTTTAATGAGTGTTACGATGAGTAAAGAAACTGAATAGAATTCAGTTTATAAAAAAGAAGAACACGTTCCTAGACATATTGAATTGACAGCCGTTTTGAAAGAGATTTCAAGACAAAAGAATAAAGAGTAATAGAATCGAAAGATTTGAAAAAACCACTAGAATTTAGTCGAATAACAATAGCTTGAAGCAATTCAAGCACACAATATACGATGAAGAGTTTGATCCTGGCTCAGGATGAACGCTAGCGGCAGGCTTAACACATGCAAGTCGAGGGGTATGCTTCTTAGGGAGCAGAGACCGGCGCACGGGTGCGTAACGCGTATGCAATCTACCTTTCACAAAGGGATAGCCCAGAGAAATTTGGATTAATACCTTATAGTATATATGAATGGCATCATTTATATATTAAAGATTTATCGGTGAAAGATGAGCATGCGTCCCATTAGCTAGTTGGTAAGGTAACGGCTTACCAAGGCAACGATGGGTAGGGGTCCTGAGAGGGAGATCCCCCACACTGGTACT